>JAJTGR010000066.1 GCA_021299375.1 Gemmatimonadota bacterium | reverse complement strand
GGGGCCGTCACCCGCCGATCGCCCCGCTCGGCAAGCCAAATCACTCGCCGAACACGCCCCGCGATCAACACCCCACCGCCACCACGCTCACCACGCGTCACTCGGTCTGAATTGGCCGAGCTGGTGAGAAATGCAGGCTAGTCCGCGCCCCCGATGCGTGCTGGGCGCGAGCCCATGGCCGCTGGCGGACGAGGAAACTGGGGTTCGGCAAGGCGCCGCCGCTCCGAAGGCGTTGTCGACCACGGCCGGGACGGCGGTCGGACGCCCCCGGCGCCCCCGGCCGGGCCTCCGTCATGCTCGCCGACGAGGCGACCGCGCCGTATACTGGCGGCACCGTTGATCCACCCCCTGTGCAATCCCTGTTCCGCAACTCCGTTCCAGGAGGAATTCATGCTTGCTCTCCGATGGTTGTGGTCCGTCGTGGTGGGGAGAGCGCCCGCGCCGTCGCGCGTGGCGTCCCTCGCCGCACTGGCCGGCGTCCTGATGGCGTCAGCCACCGCCCCGGCGGTGTTGGCGCAGGGGGCGTCCGGCACCGTGCGCGGTACGGTCACCGACTCCGCCACTGGCCGCCCGGTGGCCGGTGTGCAGATGACCGTCGCTGGCGCGCCGGCGCGCGCGGCCACCAGCGAGGCCGGCACCTACCAGCTCACGGGCGTGCCCGCCGGCCGCGTCACCGTGCGCGCGCAGCGCCTGGGGTATGCGGCCGTGCAGCGCACCGTCGATCTGACGGCCGGCAGCACCGTCACGCTGGACATCCGGCTGCGCCCCGTGGCCGCGGTGCTCAGCACCGTCGTTGCCACCGGCTACGGCAGCAGCCGTCGCGCCACCGTCAGCAACGCCATCGCCAGCGTGGACAGCAGCGCCTTCGACGCCATTCCCGTGGTGAGCGTGGACAACGCGCTGCAGGGGCGTGTGCCCGGTGTGCAGGTCATGCAGAACAGCGGTGAGCCTGGCGGCGGCGTGTCGGTGCGCATCCGCGGCCCCGCCTCGCTCAACGCCGGCAGCCAGCCGCTCTACGTGATCGACGGGGTGCCCATGCTGCAGGGGACCTTCGAACAGATCACCGGCACCAGCGGCCAGCGCATGACGCCCATTTCGGGCATCAACCCCGACGACATCGCCTCCATCGACGTGCTCAAGGACGCCGCCGCCGCGGCCATCTACGGCTCGCGTGGCTCCAACGGCGTGGTCGTCATCACCACCAAGCGTGGTGCCGGCGGCAACCGCTTCCGCTTCAACATGAGTGCGTACACCGCCTCTCAGCAGGTGGAGAAGAAGGTCGACCTGCTCAACGCCTCCGAGTACGTGGCGGTGATGAACGAGGCGCGTACCAATCAGGGGCTGGCCCCGCGCTTCGCCCCCGGCACCGACAGCATCAGCACCGACTGGCAGGACGCGGTCTTCCGTCAGGCGCCCATGAGTGAGGTCAACCTGAGCGTGAGCGGCGGTACCGACCGCCTGCGCATGTTCCTCAGCGGCAGCGACACGCGGCAGACGGGCATCGTCATCGGCTCCGACTACCAGCGCCAGGCGCTTCGCCTCAACACCGACGCGCAGGCCACCAGCAAGCTCACCATCACCTCCAACATCGGCCTCACCCGCGAATCGAACGACCGCGTGCCCGGCGACCAGAACATCGACGGCATCGTGACCAACGCGCTGGCCATGCAGCCCTTCTCACCGGTGCGCGGCAACGTCTTCGGCTTCGCCGGCATCGCCAATGGGCTCATCTACTCCAACCCGGTGGCCACCGCCACCTACAGCTCGCTCAACGTCAACACGCTGCGCGCGCTCGGCAACACCGAGGCGCGCTACGCCGTCTCCGACCGGATCTCCCTGTCCGCGCGCTTGGGCACCGATATCTACGCGCTCGACGAACTCCGGTGGCGCTCCCCGAAGGTGGATCGCGCCGTGAGCGCCAGCGTGGGCGGCGAGGGCGCCAACGGGCGCACCCGCGCCTACCGATTCCTGGCCGAAACCTTCGGCAACTGGGATGTCCTCGACTCCGACAACCAGACGCTGCGCCTCACCGCCGGCGCCAGTCAGGAGCGCAACTCCACCAACTTCAACTACGTCGCCGGCACCGGATTCCCCACCGGCTTCGAGCGCTATGTGCGCAACGCGGCCCAGGTCTCCGTGTTCGACGGCGGCGAGACCGAGAATACGCTCGTCTCGTACTTCAGTCGTGCCAACTGGACATGGCGCGAGCGCTACGTGCTGACCGCGAGCCTGCGGCGTGACGGCTCCTCGCGCTTCGGCGACAACAGCCGCTACGGCAACTTTGCGGCGCTCTCGGGCGCCTGGACGGTGAGTGACGAGACGTGGGCCGGCGCGCTTTCCCGCCTCATGACCCTCAAGCTGCGCGCCAGCCGCGGCACCACGGGCAATCAGCAGATCGCCGACTTCGGCAGCCGGACGCTGGCCGCCGCCAATCCGTACGCCGGCGTGGCCGGCCTCGCGCCCTCGCAGCTGGGCAACCCCAACCTGCGCTGGGAGCGCACCACCGAGACCGACGTCGGTGCCGACATGGGCTTCCTCAACGGGCGGGTGAACGTCGTGGTGGACTGGTACAACCGCGCCACCGCCGACCTGCTCGTCAACCGGCCGGTGGCCGCCACCAGCGGCTATACCACCGTGGCCGACAACGTCGGCTCACTGCGCAACCGCGGCGTCGACCTGCAGCTGCAGACGGTGAACATCCGGCGCCCCGGCAGCGGCGGCTTCGAGTGGACCAGTGACCTCAACATCACCTGGAACCGCAACCTCATCACCGCCCTCTCCGACGGCCAGCCGGTGAACTCCACCACCTCGGGACGCCTCACGAGCGTGGCCATGGTGGGCAAGCCCATCGGCACGTTCTTCGTCTTCGATTTCCTGCGCGTGGATCCCGCCACCGGCAACGCCATCTATCGCCGCGGCGACGGCGGCGAAACGACCTCGCCCGTGACGGCCGACCTGTCCACCAACCTGGGCAGCGCCCAGCCGGACTACTTCGGCGGTCTCACCAACGCGATGCGCTGGAAGGGCTTCGACCTTCGCGCGTTCCTGCAGTTCACGCAGGGGAACGAGATCCTCAACATGAACCGCCTCTTCGCCGACGACGGCGGCAACTCGTCGGACAACAAGTTCGGCAACGTGCGCAACCGCTGGCAGAAGCCGGGCGACATCACCAACCAGCCCCGCATGGGCAGCACCGGCGGCGCCCGCTTCATGTCCGATCGCTTCATCGAGGACGGCTCCTTCGTGCGCCTGCAGGAGGTCACCCTGGGTTGGCGCCTCCCGGCGTCGCTCGCGAAGCAGATGCGCGCCGACAACGCCCGTCTCTACGTGAGCGGCCGCAACCTCGTCACGTGGACCAACTACACGGGCTACAACCCCGACGTCAACTCCGCCGGCACCAACGCGAACCTCTCGCTGGGCGTCGATTTCTACGCGTACCCCCTGGCCCGCACGTGGACCGTGGGCATCAACGCCGGATGGTGATCATGACTGCTCTCACGACCCGTACCCGATCGCTCGCGCGCCTCGTCGCCCTGGCTGCCGTGGCCGCCACCACCGCGTGCGACAGCATTCTCCAGACGGAGCCGGTGACGTCGCTGCCGCAGGATCAGATGATCCAGGATGCCGCCACGGCCACCGCCTCGCTCAACGGCGCCTACGACGCGCTGCAGAGCGGCAGCTACTACGGCCTCTCGGCGCTCCTCGTGGGCGACCTCGCCGCCGACAACACGGTGTGGTCGGGCACCTTCCAGTACCTCGGGGAGATGCAGACCAACCGCATGCAGGCCGACAACTCGGAGGTCACCGCCTTCTGGACGGCGATCTACTCCAGCGTGAATCGTGCGAACCTGCTCATCGATGTGGTCCCCACCGTCCCCACCATTCCCGAGGCCACCCGTGCCGATGTCATGGGGCAGGCGTACTTCATCCGCGCCCTCGGTTTCCACAATCTCGTGAAGTACTGGGGGGCGGTCCCCATCCCCACCAAGGTCACCACCGGGCCCGACGAGTCGAAGAACTACGTCCGGACGCCGGTGACCGAGGTGTACACGCAGATTCTCAAGGATCTCGACAGCGCCCAGACCCTCACCCGCAACACCACCAACACCCGTTACGCCACCGCCACGGCGGCGCGCGCGCTCCGCGCCCGCGTGCTCTTCTACCGGGCCGGGCTCCCGGGGAACGGCAACAGCCAGGCGGATTATCAGGCGGCGCTGGATGCGGCCAACGCTGTGCTCGCGGGGCGGGACACGCTCGTGGTGCCGTACGCGTCGCTCTTCTCGGCGGCCGGCAACAACACGACGGAGGACATCTTCCGCATCGCCTTCAACGCCACCGAAACCAACGGCCTGAGCAACTACTACCTCTCGGTCGGTCGCGCCGAAGTGGCGCCCAGCGCCAACCTCGACGCGGCGTATCCCGCCGGTGACCTGCGGAAGGCCGCCAGCGTTGCCCCCAGCGGCGTCGCGTCCCGCCCGCTCAACGGCGTGAAGTGGTCGGCCCGGCCGGGCACGGAGCACATCCACGTGATTCGTCTCGCCGAGGTGGTGCTCATCAAGGCCGAAGCGCTCGCGCGCCTCAACCGACTCCCCGAGGCCGTGGCGCAGTACAACAAGGTGCGCATTCGCGCCGGCCTCGCGCCGCACGCGCTGGGCACGCAGGTCACCACGCAGGCCGACGTGATCAACCAGATCGAACTTGAGCGGCGTCTCGAACTCGCGCTCGAGGGCGATCGCTGGCCCGACCTCATCCGGCTCGGGAAGGTGATTCAGGTGAAGGGCATTCAGGACCGCCCAGGCCAGGCGCTCTTCCCCATCCCCATCCGCGACGTCCGTGTGTCGCCGCAGCTGACGCAGAACCCGGGCTACTGAGCCGCTCGCGGTCTGGACACGAACAGGCAGGGGGTGGGCATCGGCAGGCGCCGGTGCCCACCCCCTGCGTGCATCCATCGGTTGCGACTCATGGGCGCGACAGCACACGCCCCGGGCGCGCGTCGGTCACCGCCGTGCCATTCCAGACGAGGGCCCCGTTCACCCACACGCCCGCGATGCCGGTGGACAGCGCGCGCGGCTGCTCGAAGGTGGCGCGGTCGATCACCGTGGCGGGATCGAAGAGCACCAGATCGGCCTTCCTTCCCGGCATGATCGTGCCGCGGTCGCGCAGCCCCAGTCGCGCCGCCGGCATGCCGGCCATCTTGTGAATGGCTTCCGGCAGTGTCATCCACTGCTGTTCGCGCACCAGCCGCCCCAGCACCCGCGGAAAGGTGCCGGCGCCGCGTGGATGATTGTTGGCAATGCCGCCGTCGCTCGCCACCATGACCCACGGCTGCTTGTAGAAGGTGCGCAGGTCGTCCTCGGTCATGGCGTGGCCGATCATTCCCGACTCCTCGTCGCCCTGGAAGCGGATGTAGGCCTCGATGTCGCTCACCCCCAGCCGGCGGGCGGCCTCGTCGAGCCGCTTGCCCACGAACTCGGGGTGCGCCCCCCAACGGGTGATCTGCACGTTTTTCGCGCCACCAATGTCATCCAGCCCGCGGCGTACGCTTGCCGAGTCGGTGTAGCGCTTGTTGGGAATGAGCACACGCGGCGTGGACTGCCACGCGAGATACGGATACGCGTCGGCGGTGACATCCACCCCGCGCTGTCGCGCCGCCTGCACCATGGCGACCGCCTGATTGGCCTGCCCCCACACGCCCACGGTGCCAAGCTTGATGTGCGTGATCTGCACCGGCACCCGGCCCTGCTCGCCAATGGCGATGGCTTCGCGCATGGCGTCCATGGCCAGGTCAGCCTCATCGCGAATGTGCGAGATGTACATGCCGCCCTTCGCGCCGGCCGCGCGCGCCATGGTGACCACTTCGTCGGTGGCCGAGTAGCTGCCCACTTCGTACTCGAGCCCCGAGCTCAGGCCGAAGGCGCCTTCGTTCATGGCCTGCGTGACCAGGGCCGCCATGCGCGCCACTTCGGCGGGAGTCGCCTGGCGCTTGTAGTCGTAACCGATGACCTCGCGCCGAATGGTAGCATGGCCGGCGAAGGTCACCACATTCACCGTGGGCGGCTTGGTGCGCAGCCGCTGCAGGTACTCCCCCACCGGCCACGGCGAGCTGCCATCGGGCCCGACGGCCACGGTCGTGATGCCTTGCGAGACCTGCGACACCGCGGCGGGCTCCACCTCGAGCCCCGATGACGAATGGTTGTGCGTGTCGATGAAGCCGGGGGCCAGCACCAGGCCAGTGCCCGTGATGACCGGCTCGCCGGGGCGCGGCGTGATGTTGCCCACCGCGGCGATGGTGTCGCCCTGCACGCGCACGTTGGCGGTGCGCAGTGGAGCACCCGTGCCGTCGGCAATCTGCGCGCCGGTGATGACGAAGGAGCCGGGCTGCACTGGCAGCTGGCGCGGAGGCTGATGGGTGGCGTGACCGACCATGCCGGTCAGGAGCAGGGCCAGCAGGGCGGCGGCGCCGAGCGATGCAACGCGGGGGCCGCGCGGGATGCGCAGGGGTCGGGTCATGAGGAGGGGGAGGACGTTGGCCGTACCTTACCGCGCAAGTCCCGATCCCACCACCGTCCCGCGCAACCGGCGCGTTCGCCCTGCCGTCGAGCGCGAACGGCGCGACGTCACGGACTCCGATCGGCGCCCGTCACGTCAGGGGACGAGGCGGCGGCACGAGGCCGCTGCCCGGCGAAGTCGGTGCGGGGGGGAGCACCTTCCCGGGGTTCAGGATCCCGCGCGGGTCGAGCGCGCGCTTGATCGCGCGCATCACGTCCACCGCCTCCCCGAACTCGGCGGTGAGGAACCGCATCTTGCCCGTGCCGATCCCGTGCTCGCCCGTGCAGGTGCCATCCATCGCGAGGGCGCGCCGCACCAGTCGCTCGTGCAGTCGCTCCGCCTCCGCCACCTCGCGCGGGTCGTCACGCCGTACGAGGAAGGCCAGATGGAAATTGCCGTCGCCGACGTGCCCCACGAGAGGCGCAAGCAGCACACTCTCGCGAAGGTCGCGCTTGGTCTCGAGGATGCACTCGGCAAGCCGCGAGACCGGGACGCAGACGTCGGTGGCCCACAGGCCGCAGCCTGGGCGCAGCGCCTTGTTCGCGTAGGCCACGTCGTGGCGTGCGGCCCACAGCGCACGGCGCTCCTCGTGGCCGTCGGCCCACCGGAAGGCGGCCCCTCCGTGCTCGGCGGCGAGCTGCTGCACCTGCTCCGCGTCCTCGCGCACGGAGGTCGGCGATCCGTGGAACTCGAGGAAGAGCGTGTCCTTCACTGGGTACGCGAGCCCGCTATACCGATTGACCGCGTCCATCTGCACGTCGTCGAGCAACTCGATGCGCGCGACGGGCACACCGAGCTGGATGGTGCGGATCACGGTGTCCACCGCGCCGGCGAGCGAGTCGAACGAGCACACCGCGGCGGCGATCGCCTCCGGTACGCCGGCCAGGCGCACCGTGACCTCGGTGATGATCCCGAGGGTTCCCTCGCTCCCCACGAACAGCCGCGTGAGGTCGTAACCAGCGGAGGACTTCCGGGCGCGACCGGCGGTGCGCACGATCCGGCCGTCGGCGAGCACCACCGTGAGCCCGAGCACGTTCTCGCGCATCGTGCCGTAGCGCACCGCGTTGGTGCCGGATGCGCGCGTTGCCGCCATCCCGCCGAGCGACGCATCGGCACCGGGATCGATCGGGAAGAAGAGGCCGAGGTCGCGTACGCGCGCGTTGAGCGTCTGGTGCGTGACACCCGCCTCGACCGTCGCATCGAGGTCGTCGGCGCTCACTCGCAGAATGCGGTCGAGTCGCCGGAGGTTCACGACCACACCACCGTGCTCGGGAATCGCGCCCCCCTCGAGCGCGGTGCCGGTGCCGTACGCGACCACGGGGACGCCGTGCGCTGCGCACGTGCGCACGATCTGGGCAACCTCCTCGGTCGAGGCCGGGAAGGCGACGGCGTCTGGCCGGTGGGGGCGGTGCCACGATTCGTCGTGGCTGTGGATGTCCCGCTCCGAGTCGCTCGTGGTGACTCGGTCGCCAAGCTGCGCGCGGAGGGCGGCGATGGCGGCATCGACCGCGTTGGGAGGGGCTCTCATCGCGCGACCGTGCGGCGCCGGCTGCTCCGGCGTGCGCCCGGCACGAGCCGATCCACCTGCGCGCGGGCGAAGGCCACCTGCCGCGCGGCCGACAGGGGCCGCTCCAGCATGGCGAAGTGGATGGCCATGCCCTCCACGAGCAGCGCGACCGCCATGCCGAGGGCCGCTGCGTTGCCGTCGTCCCCGGGGGCCGGGCGCGGGGAAACACGCCCGCCGCCTGCGGCCGGCACGAGGGGCGTGACCAGGTCCTCGAACAGGGCGAACCATCGACGCATGCGGCGCCCGTGCGCACGGCGAAGTTCCGCCGAGCCGACGGCGCTGCCCTGGAAGGCCACGAGCACGCGCCAGGTCGTGCGTCGTTCGTCGTCGACCGGGAGCAGCTCCGCCACGACCGCATGGAGCCGGTCCCGTCCGGAGGCGCCCTCGGCGGCGAGGCGCGCCCGGGCGTAGCACGCGTCGAACACGAGCTCCTTGGTGTGGGCGACGAGCGCGTCCTTGGACGGGAAATAGTGCGTGAGCACCCCGGTGGTCGCGCCGAGGGCGGCGGCGAGGTCGCGGAGGGTCAGTGTCTCCAGTCCGCGCTCGGCGATCACGGCCGTCGCCGCGCGCGCGATGACGGCGCGCCGCTCCGCATGGTCGCCGCGTGGGCGGCTCACGGACGGGGCAGGTTGCAGGTTTTCATGACGATTGTTATGGTAATGCGCGGCCCCGCCGGGCCGCAATCGCCCCGACGAAACGCCCCGCGGAGGGCGCCGCGCGTCGATGCGATCGCCGACACTCTGACGGACCCCGTCGCGCGCGCCCGCCGCGAGGGGACGATGCGCACTCACGTTGCCGACGCCGTGGCCGACAGGCGGCTCGCGGCGGCCCGCCGGAATTCCCATGACCGCCACCGCCCGCCCAGCCCACGCCGACCGGACGTGGACCGTACAGCCCGAAGCCGCCGCGGTCGTCCGACGCGCCCTCGACGACCGGCTGGCCCGGGTTCCGGGCTGCGCCGCCTTCGCGACCCGCCTGCTCGAGGACATCGGGGTGCGTCTGCTGGACATCCTCGACTTCATTGCGGTTGCCGATCGCGCCGAGGCCGATGCCTTCCATGCGAGCGGGTGGGAAGCCGACCCGGCGCACGCCGGCGTCCTGCGCAACCCCACCGGGCTGTTCCCCGCGGTGCTCACGGGAGCATCGCGTCCGGGACTCGGGTTCAAGGTCGAGTATCTGCACGAGTTTCTCGCGGCGCAGTGTCTCGACGTGCCCGTGGACGGGGCGCTGCACGCGCCGTTTCGCCGTGCGCTGGCCTGGGCGGCCAACGGCGTGGAGTGCTGGGCCGTGGAGCGCCGCGGCTCGACCGCCTTTGCACCGGAGGCGGTGTCGACGGCAACGCTGCGTGAGTCACGACTGGCGCTGCAGGCCTTTCGCGCCCGTCGCCGAGCGTTCGATGATGTGGGGCGCGGCTACGATCACACCGATGCGCTGGTGCGTGCGGCGGTGGGCGGACTCGGCGCCTCGTGGGCCTGCTGGCTGTGGCTGCGCGCGGAGCGCGAGTACTGGGAGACGCGCTGCCGCCCCGGGCGCGTGCAGAAGGCACGGCAGGATGCGCACGGGATCGGTTGGGCCAATCAGGACCATCACACGTACGACAGTTCGCGCGAGTGGTTCCACCGGTGCGTGGGTGTGCTCGAAACGCTGGGCTTCGAGTGCCGTGAACTGTTCTACGCCGGTCACGCGGCCGGGTGGGGGTCGCAGATTCTCGAGCAGCCCGCGCTTGGGAGCGTGATCTTCGCCGATATCGACCTCGCCCCGCAGGAACTCGACATCGACTTCGCGCATCTGCGCCTCGCCCCCCTGCCGTTCCTGCGTCGCGCGGGGCTCTGGTGTGCTCTCCACGGCGAGTCGATGTTCGAAGCCGGCATCAACCACCTCGAGTGCATGTACGACCACGTCCGCATGCAGGCGGGGCTCGAGCAGGCCGGCGTGGCGTTCATGCCGCCGTTCTCCGATTTCCCGCACCTGTATCAGGCGCTCACGGAAGGCGAGTGGTGGGCCGTGGACCCCGCCCGGGTGGACGCGCTGGAGCGCGCGGGGCTCGTTACCGCTGAGCAGGCGGAGGACTTCCGGCTGAACGGGGCGATCGGTTCGCACCTCGAGAACCTCGAGCGCAACGCCGGCTTCAAGGGGTTCAACCAGCCCGGCATCGACGGCGTCCTGCGCATCATCGACCCGCGGAAGAACCTCGTAGGCGCGTAGCGACGACGCAGGCGTCGCGCCGCAGCACTCGCGATGGGACGCCGGTGGAGCGCGTCCGCCGCCGACGCAGACACGAAGGGCCGGCTCTGACGAGAAGAGCCGGCCCGGCGTACGCCCCGAGGATGGTGCTCAGGCGCGACGACGGCGGCGCGCAACGCCCACGAGGCCAGCCACACCGCTGGCCACGAGCGCGAAGGTGCCCGGCTCGGGAACGGCGGTCGATCCGAAGCGGAACTCGACAGAGGGACGATCGCCGCTGGTCTCGTCGAGAGTCTGCCAGCTGAACGTACCGCGGAGCTCGAAGGCCTCGAGTGTGGTTGGACCGGCGAACAGCTGGTCGATCACGGTGGCATTCGCGTCGAGTGCAAACGTGCCGAGGGTGTTGCACGACATCCCACCGATCTGGCAGATGGCGAGGTTCTGCATCGAGAAGGTGCCGGCGACGTCGGACGTCTGGATCAGGCGGATCGAGTTGAACGGAGTGACGGTGCCGCCAGCGAGCGACTGGGTGTTCGTCCCGTTGGTTTCCGTCACGGCGAGGTCGCTGAGCCCGATGATGAAGTTCGAGCTCCCGGTTGTTCCGAGGTGGATCCCGCCACCGTAGACTGCCCCCTGCGCGCCGCAGGTGTTGAAGAGGGCGCCGACATTGCACGTGCCACTGGATGGCCCGATGACGCGGCGCGTCTGGCTGGCCGTTTCGGTGGGCCTATTGAATGCACGGAAGCGAATCGTGCCCGACTCGGAAAGGAACGCCGTGGCACCGATCGGCCCTACCTGAGCCTGGGCAGCGCCCGCGGCGAGGACGACCGCGGTACCGGCACGAAGAATGGAACGGAGCATGTGTTCGCCTGTTGCGCTTGAGAGTGAACGGGGGAGTCGCAGCGAAGTACCGTGCCCGTGCTGCAATCTTCACTCCACTTTCCGCATCGCGCCAGCGCCGACCAGCGGCCCGACACGTCCCGGATTGGAAACGACTCATCCCGTCGGGACTGGTCGACGGATCTGCCGCGTGGCGTCGCGAACGTCTGCCTGCCACGCGGCGTGTCGCACGGTCGCAACAGCAGCACTTTGGGCGACGCGGGGCACTTCACCGCTGTAGCATGCGCAAACCGGTTACTCCCGACTGGTGAGCGGTCGCGCCGCACGCGTTGCCGGTCGCCTCTGGCGCCCGTGCTGTTGACTGTGACGCCTGCCCGCGCGTGCGTTTGGCGTACGGCGCATCACGGCACGCCGGCAGGCCCTGCGGCCACGTCGCGGCCCCAGCGGGGAGGGGTGGGCCATCCCCCGCTGGTGGGTCGGAACCGAGAGCGGCGGTTCGGGTACGGGACACGTGGTGTCCGGAGCGGAGGCGAATGCCGACCACGTTTCCCCCAGCCCTTTGCGCATGCGTCCATGCGGTTTCGCCCGGCGATCGCTCCTTGGTGGTGTGCTGTTCGCGGCGTCCGTGGCCATTTCGGCGCCGGACCTCGGGGCCAGCTCCGAGCGAACGGCACACACGGCCCGGAGTGCGTCGCCCGCCGACCAGTTGTATGACGAGCTCGCCCTCGAGGGCGTGCTCGCTCGAGATGCCTTCACCGCGGCCTACGAACGTCTGGCGCAGACGGGCGTCGAGGCGCCGGCGCTCGCGATCGCCGACATGCGGCGCCCCAGCACCGAGCCGCGCTTGGTCATCGTCGATCTCCATCGTCGGACGGTGGCGCTTCGCACCTGGGTCGCGCACGGGGCGGGCTCGGGCGACCTGTTCGCGGAACGCTTCAGCAACACGCACGACTCGCACCAGACGAGCTTGGGGCTCTACCGCGTGGGGGCGCGCATCCGCAGCCCCAGGCACGGCCCGGCGCTGCTGCTCGAGGGGCTCGACCCCGGTCTCAACGATCAGGCGCGCGTACGCCAAGTCATCATCCACGGCGCCGACTACGTCAGCGAGGCATTCATCGCCCGAACCGGGCGCCTCGGCCGCAGCTGGGGGTGTCCGGCGGTCCCGCGCGACCAGATGGTGTTGGTGGCCGGAGCGCTGGCCGACGGCGGCTACCTGTACCTGTACGGGGCGTAACGCCACGCGAACCCGTGCCGACGTGGCAGAGGCTCCAGTGTATACGGCGGTTGATCATGCAACCCCGCCCCGGGGCTACGGCGCCGATTGCCGCCTGAGCGCGTCGGTGCGACCGTGCCAGCTGTCGCGCTTCACGAAGAAACCGGTCGAAGCCCCGGCCCCGGCGACCGTGAGGCGGAGAGTCTGGCCCGCGGGAATGGCCGGCTGCCCGCAACCTGATACGGGAAGGCCAAGCACGGCCACGGTCGGGCCAGCGGCGCTGACCTCCCTGAGACGCTGACGCCCCGTTCGCCGTCGCCACCCATCGGGGAGGGCGGCCGGGCGGCGCTTCGACCGTCCGGTTTCCCCACGCGCTAGATTCGGCGACCCTCCAGTCTGCGAGCCCCGACATGCGCCTGCGTCCCGTGACACCGTGGATGGTGTCGAGCACCACCGGTCGCCCCGTCCTGACCCTCACGCTGCTCCCCCTGCTGCTGGCCGCACCGATCACCGCCCAGACGCCCACGTACGACGTCGTCCTGCGCGGTGGCACCCTCCTCGATGGCCGCGGCGGCCCGCCGCGCCGCGCCGACGTCGGTATTCGTGGTGACCGCATTGTACGCGTGGGCTCGCTCGGCAACGCGCGTGGCACCGTGGACCTCGATGTCTCGGGCAAGATGGTTGCGCCGGGTTTCATCAACGTGCACAGCCATGCCGACCCGCGTGCGCTCTCGAGCGCCGTCAACCTGCTCACGCAGGGTGTGACCACGGTGCTGCTCAACGCCGATGGCGGCGGTCCCACGGATCTCGATGAGCAACTCACCACCGCGGCGAGTCGCGGCCTTGCGCTCAACATCGCGGCCAGCGTGCCCTTCAACAGCATCTGGGCCAGCGTGATGGGCATGCGCGACGTGCGCCCGAGCGACGAGCAGGTGGCGCGCATGCAGGCGCTGCTGGTGGCGGGGCTCGAGGGTGGCGGCTTTGGCGTGTCGGCCGGGCTGGACTACAAACCGGCGTACTACGCCACCGTGAGCGAGGTGCAGCGCATCCTGGCCGTGGTGAAGCCGTGGAACACGTTCTTCACCAATCACGATCGTATCCTCCCCACCACCGGCTACAGCTCGGTGGCAGGCATGCAGGAAACCATGGCCATCGGGTTCGAGACCGGCATGGTACCGGTCTTCACGCACATGAAGCTGCAGGGGCGCGAGCAGGGCGGGGCGCGGCGGATGCTCGACACCATGCACCGCGAAACGCGGCGTGGCCGCTGGGTTGCCGCCGATGTGTACCCGTATCTCTCGGGGCAAACCATGCTAGCGGCGCTGATCGTGCCCGGGTGGGCCCAGGAGGGCGGTGTCACCGCCATGCGCGAGCGACTACGCGACCCTGCGCTGCGTCAGCGCATCATTGCCGAGGCGAACGACGCCATCGCGGCGCGCTTCACGGGGGCGGCGGGCATTCTGCTGAACGACGACGGCACCACGCTGCTGCAGGTCATGGAACGCCAGCAGCTGCCCACGCCGGGCGATGCGGTGGCGCACGTGCTGGAGTCGCGTATGCCGAGCGCGATCCTGGGGTTTGGCGCCGAATCGGACCTCGTGCAGCTGCTGGCCGATCCGGACATCGCCATTGCCTGCGACTGCGATGCGGCGCTCCCTGCCACCGTCTCGCACCCGCGCTACTTCGGCACCTTCCCGCGCGTGCTCGGGCGCTACGTGCGCGAGCAGCGTGTCATGACCTGGGCGGCCGCCATCCGCAAAATGACGATGCTGCCGGCCTCGCTCATGGGCTTGCCCGACCGCGGGCGCCTTGCCGAAGGTGTGCTGGCCGATGTCGTGGTGTTTGACAGCAGCACCGTGATGGACCATGCCACGTTCCAGCAGCCCACGGTGCTGTCCACCGGCATCGTGCATGTGCTGGTGAACGGCGCCGTTGCCCTGCGTGATGGCGCACCCACGGGGGTGCAAGCGGGGCGCGCGCTGCGGCGGACACGGGACATGATCAGCCGGCGGCCGTGAGGAGTGGCAGTACAGGGGTTGGTGGTCGTCACCGCCGTGCCCGTCGGGCGCTGCTGGGTGCCCAGGCGGGGGCCGCCACACCATGGTCGTGCGGGATGGTTGTGCGCACCCTGGTCGTGATGCACGACCGCCATTCAACCGGGGCGTGCTCAACGGGGCGCTGTCCTCCGAGCGCCGTCAGCCTGGTCCCGTCAGCCTGGCGCCAGCATCTGACAGCTCGTGGGGCGTGCATTCGGGTTGCTGAGGTACCAGGAGCCTGGCGGCACCCGCACGTGCTGCACGGAGCCATCGGCCAGCGTGTACCGGATGACCAACTCGGTCGAACGCTTGCACGCCTTGAGGGACCCCCGGTACTTGGCGCACGTCTGCGCTCCCGACGTGACGAGTTCCACCGTCCCCGACGCGCTGATGGTGGCGCGGGCGCTGGCGGCGCCGGCGTCGAGTGCGGCCTGATACGCCACCGCGTCGATCGCCTCGCAAGCCACGGGCGTGGCACCCGCAGGGGGCCCGCAGGCGAGCAGTCCGGCACCCACCATGGTCACCATTCCTGAACGAACCGTCTGGCGCATCGTCGACCTCGTCGTAGGCGTTGTGCTCAGATGTCCTGTTCCGACGCCGTCGAACGGCGTTGGGTCGACATCAGTTTGCCACCAGTCGCGCATCGTCGCCATCGGTACCGTCACCTGGGCGTGCCACCTCGGTACCCCCGTCCCGCCGCGTCGCCCCCGAAGCAGCGACCCGTGCCGTACCGTCACGCGCCCCCAAACGATGGCACGCACGCGGGTGGGGAACGGCACACGGCAAGCGTTCGCCGCTACCTTTCGGGGACGTCCGGCGGCCCGTCCCTCCGCCATTCACCACCTCGTTTCAGCCCGGCGCTCGTGACTCTGCTTTCCTGCTCCAACCTCGGCATTTCGTTCGGCGCCACCGAGCTGCTCAAGCACGTCACCTTCACCGTGGGTGAGGGGGAACGGTGGGGCATCATCGGCCGCAACGGGGCGGGCAAGTCCTCCATTTTTCGCGCCATCACCGGCGAGCGCCCGCCCAATGTGGGTGCGGTGGCCCGCAAGCCCGGCATGCGCCATGCCCTGCTCGACCAGCACCGCGCCTTCGAGGGGGCCACCACGGTGTGGGAGGCCGGCGCCGCTGCCTGGCGCGAGGTGATGGCGCTGGAGCAGAGCATCGCCGACCAGGCCATGCAGCTCGGCGAGCTGGGGGACACGGTGACCGACGAGATGCTCGAGCGCTTCGGGCGCGATCAGGAGCGCTTCGCCGACATGGGCGGCTACGAGTACCACGCCCGGGTGGACGCCGTGCTGCAGGGGCTCGGCTTCGACGCCGAGGAGTCGAAGACACGGCTGGTGCAGACGCTGAGCGGCGGGGAGCGTGGGCGTGTGGGGCTGGCGGCCCAGCTCATCGCGCCGGCCGACCTGCTGATGCTCGACGAGCCCACCAACCACCTCGACCTCGACACCATCGCGTGGCTGCAGGACTGGCTCAAGGAGGCCGGCGAGACGGTGCTGGTGGTGTCGCACGACCGTGCCTTTCTCGACGCGATCTGCACGCACATCCTGCACATCGAGGGCAAGTCGAGCGAGTGGTACAAGGGCAACTACAGCCAGTTCGTGCCCCAGCGTGCCGAGCGGCGCCTCACGCGCGACCGCGAGATCGAGAAGCAGCGCGCGTACGTGAAGAAGGAGGAGGAATACATCCGCCGCAACATCGCGGGGGTGAACTCGTTTCAGGCCAAGGGCAAGCGCAAGCGTCTCGAGCGGTTGCCGCGCCTCGCGCCACCGCCTGGCGATCCGGCCGCGATGTCGCTGGAGTTCAAGGTCAACGAGCGCGGCGGCGACCAGGTCCTCGACATCAAGGACCTGCGGGTGGAGGTGCCGGGGCGTGTACTCGTAGACGACTTCACGGCGGTGCTGCGGCGCAACGACTTCGTGGCGCTGGTGGGCCCCAACGGCGCAGGCAAGTCGAGCGTCATTGCAACCATCATGGGCGATCGTGAGCCGGCCAGCGGGCAAGCACGCATCGGCAGTTCCATCACGCCGGCGTACTTCAAGCAGGACCTCGGCGACCTGCCGCTCGATGTGAGCATGTACGACGCCATCCAGGCCCAGCGTCCGCTGTGGAGCCGCGGCGCGGTGCAGAACCACCTGGGTGCGTTCGGGTTCACGCAGGAGGAGGTGTTTCGCGAGATCCGCACGCTCAGCGGCGGGGAACGCGCGCGCATGGCGCTGGCACTCATGACGCTGAGCGGGGCGAACCTGCTGGTACTCGACGAGCCCACCAACCACCTGGATGTCGAGAACATCGAAGTGCTGGAAGATGCACTCGGGGAGTACGAGGGCACGGTGCTGATCGTGAGCCACGACCGCGCCTTCCTGCGCGAGGTGGCCACGCGCGTGTGGTGGTTCGAGGGGACGCGGCTGCGCGACTTCGACGGCTCGTTCGTGGAGTGGGAGGTGGAGCAGGCGCGGCGCTCACCCACCCGCGCGTGACGCACGCGTCCGGGCGTGCAGGGGCGCGTCGTGGCTGGCCGCGGCCGGCAGACGCCGGCGCTCCTGTTGCCCGGCACAGGCCTGTCACGCGGGCCGGGTTCCGTCGCGCCCGTCGTGGCGCATGCCTGACTCGCCTCGGCGGCGCCCGCTCAGCGCCGAACCCGCTCGGATACGGCGCAGCCGACGCCCGGGCACGACGTACCGCCGGACTGGAGTCTCGTGATGTCCGCCGCCTGGCACCGCGGAACGCACCTCCCGCACCCGCCCGGCTCCTGCCTGCACGTCTCACCCGGAGAGGGCCTCAGTGCCTGTGACTCCCTCCTCCCCCGGCGTCTTTGTCGACGAAGCTCCTGGCGATCCACGGCCCATCACTGGCGTACCGACGTCGATCACCGCGTTCGTCGGCCGTGCCTGGAGAGGGCCGATCGACGAGCCGATCCCCTGTGCGAGCTACGCCGACTACGAACGGCTCTTCGGTGGCCTCTGGCGACTGAGCTCGATGAGCTACGCCGTGCAGCAGTTTTTCGCCAACGGTGGCAGGCAGGCCGTGATCGTGCGCACCGCCGTGCGTGGCGCGACTCCTGAGGCCGCCGCGGCGGCGACGATCGACCTTGGCGGCGGCACCATGCTCGCCGCGGCCAGCCCGGGCACCTGGGGGCGCAATCTCGTGGTCACGGTGGACCATCAGACGCGCGACACGGACACGCCGCTCGCCGATCAGGACGCCAACCTCTTCAACCTCACCATCCTCGACAACGCGGCCACGACGCTGGACAGCGCGCGCAAGGGTGGCAGCGGTGCGCGTGAGGTGTTCCTGAACGTGTCGCGCGTCCCCGCCGACCCGCGTCATGTGTCGCGTGTGCTCGAGCAGCAGTCATCGCTCGCGCGGGTCACGGCCGTGGGGGCGGCGCGACCGGCGGCGGCGACCGTGTCGGCCGGCGCCGCCAGCGGCAACGATGGCACCATTGTGGCCGATGCCGCCGAGGCGGCAGCCGAGATCCTGGGCAGCGCCACGGGCAAGACGGGCATCCATGCCCTCGACAGGACCGACCTCTTCAACCTGCTGTGCATCCCGCCGCTGGTGTTCGAGACGGGCGCCGCGCCCAACGCCACGCGTGGCGAAGCCGACGTTGCCATGAGTGTCTGGAGCGCCGCGTCACGCCTGTGCAGGGAACGGCGCGCGTTTCTGGTGGTCGATGCGCCATCGGCGTGGGCGCTCACGGGTGCGACGAGTGCCACCGGTCCGACCGGTGTCGCCGCGTTCAACGCCATCGTGCGCGATCACGCCGCCATCTACTTCCCGCGGCTGCGCCTCAACGATCCGCTGCACAACGACACGCTCGCCGACTTCGCTCCCTGTGGGGTAGTAGCCGGCGTCATGGCCCGCACCGACCGTGACCGAGGCGTCTGGAAGGCACCGGCGGGCACCGACGCGAGCATGGCCGGCGTACGCGGCACCTCCATTGCCGGCGTACCCGCGGCACTCAACGACCCCGTAAGCGACGAACTCAACCGGCACGGCATCAACTGCCTGCGCAGCGTCCCGGCCATCGGCCACGTGGTGTGGGGGGCGCGCACCCTGGCCGGCGCCGATGCACTGGCGTCCGACTGGACATACGTGCCGGTGCGCCGCCTCGCCCTCTACATCGAGGAGAGCCTGTCTCGCGGCACGAAGTGGGTGGTGTTCGAGCCCAACGACGAGCCGCTCTGGGCGCAGATCCGGCTCAGCGTCGGCGCCTTCATGGCGAGTCTGTTCCGGCAAGGCGCGTTGCAGGGCCAGTGGCCCCGCGACGCGTACTTCGTACAGTGCGACCGCACGACGACAACGCAGAACGATATCGACCGCGGCATGGTCAACATCATTGTCGGATTCGCGCCGCTCAAGCCGGCGGAATTCGTCGTGATCCGCATCCAGCACATGATCGGCCAGATCGAGGCCTGACCGCGTCCCGCGCCTTCGCCGCATCGGACACGATACCCGTCGCGCGCAGGCTCGCGAACGCGGGATGGACGCGCGATGGACGCGCGATGGACGCGCGATCATGCCGGACGCCCGCGAGACCACACGTACACGGGCGCCACGGCCCTGCGGCACCGCCCACGCGGGCGGGCCAGCCCCGAGGGCGCCCGCGGCAAGCGGGCGACGCCTCGGGGTTCGGCCTTCGCGAGGCGACCTACTTGGCGAGGCGCAGTTCCAGCGGCTGCCCCACCGGCGCCACCTTCACCAGACGGCGGCTCGCCTTTGCCAGGTAGAAGACGGCGGCCGCTTCGCCGCCGGTCTGCTCGATCTTCCAGCTGTCGAACGTACCCGCCGGCACGGTGACGGACTCGCTGCCGACCACTTTGAGCGTCACCGGCATCACGGTCCCCTTGCCGGCAACGAACACGTTCACGGTGTACGTGGCCCCGTCACTCCACCGGAACGACGGGAGCGCCGCGGTAAGCGCATCGGAGGCGATGGTACCGGCAGGCAGGGCGGTATTGACGGTGATGGTCTGCGGGCCCTGCTGCGACATGGTCTGCGCGCTCCCCGTGGCCTTGCCGTTCGCGAAGGCCACCTGCGTCTTGAGCGGCTGCCCTTGCATTGACATGCCCTGCTCGAGCGACACGGGGACGAGCGCGGCGTCGGTCTGCAGCGTGGTCTGCTGCGAAACCATGCCGCCCATGATGGACGTGTTCTCCTTCAGCACCCACCCGTTGTTCGCGCTCTCCAGCGATACCACCGACGAGCCGACGGGGTTTCCCTGCACCATCACGACGAACGAGTCGCGCGAGGCCGTAAGCTGCCGCGGGTCGAACGCCGCGGCGACCGCCCTGGTCACGAGATCCGACGCTTGCAGCACATCGCCATCGGCGTTCACGATCCTGACCGGGGCCACTTTCGCCAGCCCGTCGTAGACCTTCGCGCCGTCGCCCACCACCACGATGAGCGCCTGTTGCGGGCGAATGACCCGCTTTGCGGCCGCCATGCCCTGAGCCGCCGTGATGGCGCTCATCTTCGTGCGATAGGTCTGCAGGTAGTTGGCCGGCAATCCGTAGAGCTTCACCGTGGCCACCCGTTCGGCGAGATCCTGCGGGGTTTCGATGGCGAGCGGGAACGACCCCACGGACGCGTTGCGCTTGCGTTCGAACTCCTCGGCGCCGATCGGCTCCGTCGTGATGCGCCGGAACTGCGCGAGCATCTCCACCAGCGCCGAATCGGTCACCTCGGTGCGGACCTCGGCGCTGGCCTCGAGGCGACCGACGCCCCGCGGACGGGTGAGGGAGGCATAGGCGCCGTAGGTCCAGCTCTTCTGCTCGCGCAGGATCATGAACAGCCGCGAATCGGCGCCGCCCCCGAGCACATCCACGGCGAGCGACGCCGCCATGCGGCTGGAGTCGGCGGGCCCGAGGGCCAGGTTGCCCACGAGCAAGTTGGACTGCACGGACCCGGGCCGGTGCACGAGCACGATCTCCGGCTTCGTGCGCACCGGCGGCGCAGTGAAGGCGGGCGCGGTCGCCGGTGCGCCCGTCCACCCGGCAAAGGCCTTCTCGGCCTGTGCCCTGAGCTGCGCCATGGTGATGTCACCAGCGACGACGAGGAGCCCCCCGGCCGGCCGCACACGCGCCTTGTGGAACGCGAGCAGATCGGCGCGGGCGATGGCACGTGTCGTGGCCGCGGTGGCGGTGGCCCCGTACGGGTGCGCCCCATAGAGGCCGGCGCGGAAATATTTCCCGGCCAGGAACGCCGGGTTGGCGGCGCTGAACTGCAGCCCTGACAGCGCCTGCGTGCGAGCGAGTTCGAACTCCGACTCGGCGAACGTTGGGCGCGCCACCACATCGCCCAGCAGCTCGAAGGCCAGCGGGGCCGACTCCGACAGGACCGACCCCGCGATGTTGAGGAAGTCGTCATTGGTGCCGGCCGCAATGCTGCCGCCGGCGCTTTCGATGGCGGTGGCAATCTGCTCGGCGCTGCGCTGCCCGGCGCCCTTGGTGAGCAGCGTGGCCACCATCGATGCGAGGCCGGTCTTCCCCTTGGGGTCGTAGGCGTCGCCGGCGGGGAGGGCGAGGCGGAACGCTACCGTGGGATTTCGGTGCGATTCCACGAGTACCACGCGGATGCCGTTGGCCAGCGTGGCTTCCTGAAACGGCGGCAGCGACGCGGGTTTGAGCGGCAGCGGGGCCGGTGGCTGCGTGGGGTACTGCGCCCCCAGCGGCGACGCGGGGAGCAGGGCGGCCAGCGCGAAGGCCCCGGCGCGAATGGCGAGATGGCGGGTCACGGCGTCCTGGCCTCCGGCTTGATGAGAACGATGGTGCTGTTGTCGGGGCGCAGGTACGTCGACGCCACCCGCTTGATGTCTTCGATGGTCACCGCCATGTAGCGGTCGATGTCGGTGGTGACGGCTTTCGAGTCACCGAGGAACATGGTGGCTGTGTGCAGCGCCTCGGCGCGCCCCATGGAGGTCTGCAGTTCAGCGATCTTGCCCGCCTTGTAGGCGTTCTTGGCCTTAGTGAGTTCGGCGGCGGTCACGCCATCGCGCACGACGGCCGCCACCTGCTGGCCGAGGAGTGCCTCGACGGAATCGGGCGAGACGCCCTGATTGGCAATGCCGAGCGTTCCGAACACGTTGGGGCCGCGGCGTGGGCCGATCCCGGCGAGCACCTGCACCGCCACGGCGGCCTTGGCCTCACGCACGACGGTGCGGTTGAGGCGGGAGCTTTCGCCGCTGCCGAGCATGGTGGACAGGAGTTCGAGAGCGGGCCAGTCGGGGCTCTTGTACTCGGGGATGCGCCAGAGCACGACCACGGCCGGCAGGTTGGCCTTTGCGTCGGTGACGCTGCGGCGCTGGAGCCCCGGGTTGAACGGCTGCCCGCACTGCACGTCGGGGGGCGTGGGACCGCGCGGGATGTCCCCGAAGTACTGCTGGATGAGCGTTTTGGCCTCAGCCGGTGCGAAGTCGCCGGTGACGACGAGCGTGGCGTTGTTCGGGCCGTAGTAGGTCTTGTGAAAGTCGATCACGTCGTCGAGCGTCGCCGCGTTGAGGTCATCCATGGAGCCGATGGTCTCGTGGGCGTAGGCGAAGCAGGTGTTCGGGTCGAAGACGCTGGTGAGCGCGCTGAAAAACGCGCCGCTGTAGGGCTGGTTGTCGATGCGGAGGCGTCGCTCCTCCTTCACCGTTTCCCGCTGATTCTCGAAGTTCTCCTTGGTGATCTTGAGCGACCGCATCCGGTCGGCTTCGAGCCAGAGTCCAAGGTTGAGACGGTTCGAGGGCAGCGACTGGTAGTAGTTCGTCCGGTCATCGGCGGTCGACCCGTTCATGGTGCCACCGGCGCGCTGGACGAGCCCCATGTGGTCGCCCTTGGCCACGTGGTCCGACCCCTGGAACATCATGTGCTCGAAGAGGTGGGCGAAGCCGGTGCGACCGGGGCGCTCGTTGCGGGAGCCGACGTTGTACCAGACGTTGACCGTGACCACCTGGGCACTGTGGTCTTCGGCGAGAATGACCCGCAGGCCGTTGGGCAGCGTGAACGACTCGTGGGCAAGGGGCGCGAGGGTCTGCGCAGGGCTCGGCCGGGGGGTCACCGGCACGAGGGCGGTGGCGACCAGGGCCAGCGGCGCGAGCCGGCGCACGGGCATCGGTATGGGCAAGGGCACTCCGTGAACAGGGGGGCGTCGAGATGGAACGCGCCCTCTACGGACAGGGCGCCGGCCGTGTTTCGTTTGCCGGGGCGCGGTGTTCATTTGGCCCGCCAGTCCGATCCGTGAGACCGGACTGCCACGGTCACGGGAGGCCCAGGCACGTCGCGTCGGCGGCAGACGTTCCCCCCTGTGCCCCTGCAACTCGTCTGGTTCAAGCGCGACGTGCGCCTTCACGATCACGCGCCACTCGCCGCGGCGGCCCGCCACGGCCCCGTGCTGGGTGTGTACCTGTTCGAGCCGGCGGTGCTCGGCGCGCCCGATGCGGATGCCCAGCACCTGGCGTTCGTCGTGGACTGCCTGGCCGAACTGCGCGCCCGCTTGCGCCGACGCGGGAGTGAGCTGCTGCTGCGCACCGGTGACGCGCTGGAGGGGCTCGAGCGTCTGGTGCAGGAGCTGCCGATCACCGCGCTCTGGGCGCATGAGGAGACCGGCAACGCCGTGACCTACGCGCGCGACCGTCGGGTACGCGCGTGGGCCCGAGCGCGCGGGTTGCCGTTCCACGAACTGCCCAGCGGCGGTGTGGTGCGGCGCCTCGTCACGCGTGACGGGTGGGCCGAGCACTGGGAGTCGGTGGTGCGGGCGCCGGTGGTACGGCCGCCGACGCGTTTTCCCCCGCTGCCGTGGGCCGACGGTGCGACTGGCGCCCTCGCGCCGCCCCCCGGCGAGCCGCCCTCTGCCGAGGCGCTCGGCGTGCGCGCCCACGCGCCACGCGCCCACCCCCGGCGCGGCGGCGAGCGCGCAGCCCACGCGCTGCTGGCGTCGTTCCTCGAGTCCCGCGGGGCGGACTATCGGCGCGCCATGTCGTCGCCGGTCACGGCGTTCGATACCTGTTCGCGCCTCAGCCCGTACCTCGCGTTCGGCGCCCTCTCCGGTCGGCAGGCGTGGCAGGCGGCGCGGCGACGCGGCGCCGAGCTGCGCGCCACGCCCGATGCCGACGAACGCTGGCGCGGGTCGCTGCAGTCGTTCACGGCGCGGCTGGCGTGGCGCGACCATTTCATCCAGAAGCTCGAAAGTGAGCCGCGTATTGAACACGAGCCGTTCTCGAAGGCGTATGCGTCACTGCGTCCCGCCGACCCGGATCCGGAGCGGCTCGCGGCGTGGATCGAGGGGCGCACCGGGTATCCTTTCGTGGACGCCTGCATGCGCGCGCTGCGCGCCGAAGGGTGGCTCAACTTCCGCATGCGGGCGATGCTGGTGTCGTTCGCGTCGTACCACCTGTGGCTGCCGTGGCAGGCCACGGCGGTGGCGCTGGCGCCGCACTTTCTGGATTACGAGCCGGGTATTCACTACTCGCAGTTCCAGATGCAATCGGGTACCACGGGCATCAACACGGTGCGCATCTACAACCCGTACAAGCAAAGTCGCGAGCAGGATCCCACGGGGGCGTTCATCCGGCGGTGGGTACCGGAGCTCGCCGCGGTCTCCGACGACGATGTGCATGCGCCGCACGAGATGCCTGGCCTGATGGCGCAGCTGTCGGGGTTGCGGCTGGGGCGCGACTATCCGTATCCCGTCGTG
Source organism: Gemmatimonadota bacterium (assembly GCA_021299375.1). Taxonomy (GTDB): domain Bacteria; phylum Gemmatimonadota; class Gemmatimonadetes; order Gemmatimonadales; family Gemmatimonadaceae; genus Gemmatimonas. Next base: position 32,073 of record JAJTGR010000066.1, on the reverse strand, counting down.
GATCACGCCGTGGCGTACACGGAAGCGAAGGCGCGGCTGTACGCCGTCCGGCAAGCAACCGCAGCGCGTGCCGAGGCGCGCGCGGTGTTCGAACGACACGGGTCGCGGCGACGGCGCCTCGAGGATGGCTGAGGGCTGCCGTGCACGGCGACGAACGCCAGCCGTCGGCCGGCGAGGGCGGTCGCAGTCTCCCGAGCGGGCGGCGCACCGCTGGCCGTTTCATCATGCGGTGCCCAGCGCCCGCGCTCCGACAGGGTCCACGCCATCCGCACACCCGCCGCGGTGCGGAGCTCAGTGCTCCAGCCGCGCCGTCGCAAGCTTGAGCCCGACGATGCCCACCACGATCAGCGTGATGCAGAATACGCGTAGTGTCGTCGCCGGCTCGCGGAACAGCACGATGCCCAGCCCTGCAGTGCCCACCGTCCCGATGCCCGTCCAGACGGCATAGGCGGTGCCAAGCGGCAGCGTGCGCAGCGACACGCCGAGCAGGCCCATGCTGGCGAGTAACGCAACGGCCGTGGCCACCGAGGGCCAGAGCCGCGTGAAGCCTTCGCTGTACTTGAGCCCCACGGCCCAACCGATCTCGAACAGACCGGCAAGGAAGAGCACGACCCACGCCATCGTTGCGCGGTTCTCGAAAAATGGGCCCATCATCGCCGACTGAACACCGCCCCGTGCGGCACCCCCTTGGCGTTACCACCATGCGGCCATGTCTTGTCGTCCATGCGGAACCCTGGGGTCGTCGTGCCAGCTTCGCGGAAGCGCGTATCACGGGTGAGCTGCCCGGTAGCCGGATCGAAGCGCAAGAGGTGCACCTGGTGCTCCATGGTGGCATAGCCGGTCACCACCACGCGCCGTTGATCGGGTGACACGGCAATCCAGTGCGGCACGTCGGTGGAGTCGAAGGCCACGCGGCTCACCTCCTTCGGCGCCCGCGGGTTTGTGATGTCGAGACTCACCACGGCACTCCACGCCGGCACCGTGACGAGGTAGGAGTGTCCCACGATCACGGGGATGGCGCATGACTCGCCGTCCTTGCGCGGGAACGCCGCCACCTGCGTGGCGGTCAACTTCGACTCGGCGAGCCCCTCCACCAGGAACAGGCCGCAGCTGAAGGTGGACACCAGCAGCGTCTTGCCGTCGGCCAGCAGGCGCGGCTCCGCAGTCAGCATGCCATTGGGCCCCGGCAATCGAATCTCCGACAGCAGTGTGCGGTCGGAGAGACGCCACAGCTGCAGGGTGCGCGACGGGTCGTCCTCCTTGCCATCCATATCCGTCGCCGTGGTCACGATGCGGTCGAGCGCCGGTACGATTCCGGCGCTGTAGACGCGCAGTCGCGGATCGGCCGCCGGTGTATCCGCCGACGCCGATTGCACCACGGCGCCCTTCGGTGTGAGCTCGACCAGTCCGCCTGCCCGCATGGCCCCGTCTGCCCCGTGCCGCATCTGGAAGGTGGCCAGCACGTTCCCATTGGGTAGGCGCAGAAACGAATGGGGGTGCGCGTAACCATCCACGTCGCCGAACTCTGCCGCCAGACGCGGTGCGTCAGGCGTCGTGAGGTCGAACACGAACGAGCGCCCCGTATCGAAACCATTGGCAAAGAGCCGACGGTCGGCCGGCATCTCGTGCTCGGTGTGATGCGGTCCGTTCCTTCGCCCCGGAACCGGCAGGGTGGTCACGAGACGCCCGTAGCGCGACGTGTCGTCGGGTGGCGTCGTGACGTCGAGCACGGCGAGGAAATCGGGCTGCGTGGTGTCGGCCGAGGCCGTCCAGAGGTAGAGGTAGTCGCGCGAGGCGCTGCTGCTGGCCGACGCCGCCGAATCTGCGGCACGATCGCCGGACGACGTGCAGGCGGCGACGAGGCACAGCAAGGCCAGGAGGTACGCGCGGCGCATGGAGTCGGTTGAACGAGGGGAAGGCGTCGCCACGGGCACACGCGCCCGGGCGCGGAGGACGCTACGGCGCGTGGCCCCGCCGCGCCAGCGCCGTGCATATTGCCGCCATGCCCGATGAACCGCCGATCGTCACCACCCGCTACGCCACCGCAGCCGACGCCCGCGCCCTTGCCGATCTCGCCGCCCGCACCTTTCAAGACACCTTCGCGGCGGACAACGATCCCGCCGAGATGGCCCGCCATCTCGCGTCGGCGTACGGTGAGGACCAGCAGGGGCGCGAGATCGCGGACGCCACGATCACCACGCTGCTGGTGGATGCCGACGGCGCGCTGGCCGGGTACGCCCAGCTGCGCAGGGGCCCCCCGCCAGCCGGTGTTCCGCGCGAGGCACCCGTCGAGCTGTGGCGCTTCTACGTGGACCGTGCGTGGCATGGGCGCGGTGTTGCGCAGGTCCTGATGCAGCAGGTGATCGAGGTGGCACGGGCGGCCGGCGCGGGTACCCTCTGGCTGGGCGTATGGGAGCGAAACCCGCGGGCGCAGGCCTTCTACCGCAAGAGCGGATTCACCGATGTCGGCGCGCACGTGTTCATGCTGGGCACCGAGGCGCAGACCGACCGGCTGTTCGCGCGTCCACTCGTGCCGTGAGCGCGGCCAAGGGCATGCCGTCTTTCGGGCGTTCGGCCCCTGCTCGATCTGCGCGCCAGCGCCGTGGGCGCCCTGGCTGCCGTGGGAGTCGAACGCGGGCGCTGGCCCGGACATGTCGGGTGCTGGCTGGCGCCGTGCTGTCACCTGCCGCAGTATGCTGCACTCGCCGTGGCCCCGCCCCGCGAAACGGCCCGGCTGCCGGCCGGCCATCCCGCCTCCGCCAAACCCACACCATGTCGTCGCTGCCCATTCGATGCCTGCGTCAGGCGGTGCTCGTGCTCGCCTTCCCTTGCGCTGGCGTGCGCGCGCAGACGCGCATCGCCTATGATACGGCCACCCTCAGTCTCAAACGGGACTTCGCCGAGCGGCAGCTCGCGGCGCTGGCGCAGCCGTATACTGGCGTCCAACTCCCGTCGGGACGCGTGCCTGGGCTGTTCCCCATTCGTGCCACCGGCGTCTCCACGAAGCCCATCGTCGACGCCGCCACCCGCTTCCTGTCGTCGCTGACGCTCACCCAGGTGCTGCGCACGCAGTTCGCGGTCGACGATCCCGAATGGCGCCGTTGGTCGAACGTCGACAACGGCTTGTACGTGCGTCAGGGTGTGAGTCTCCGCGAAATGACACCGGCGCAGCACCGCGCCGCCATGGGGATCATGCAGGCGTCGCTGAGTGCGCGCGGCCTCGCGACCAGTGCGGCCATCATGAAGACCGACCAGACGCTGCGCGAGATCAACCGCGACTCGCTCAGCTACGGCGAGGACCTGTACTTCTTCACCATCATGGGCACGCCGTCAACAACCCAGCCGTGGGGTTGGCAGATCGACGGGCATCACCTGATCATCAACTTCTTCGTGCTCGGGGACCAGGTGGTGATGACCCCGGTGTTCATGGGCGGCGAACCGGCCATCACCACCACCGGCAAGTACGCCGGCAACCGCATCCTGCAGGAAGAACAGGACCGCGCCCTCGCCTTCTACCGCGCCCTGTCCCCCGCGCAGCGGGACCGCGCCACCCTGTCGCGCGAGAAGCGTTCCAACGACATCCAGCTGCAGGCCGACAAGGACAACGCCGTGCTGCCGTACGCCGGGGTCGCCGCCGCGGCGCTGTCCACCGCGCAGCAGGCCGCACTGCTCGACCTGGTGGGGCTGTTCGTCGGCAACCTGCGCGACGATCAGGCGCGCGTGAAGATGGCCGACGTGCGTGCGCACCTCGCCGAGACCCACTTCGCGTGGGTTGGCGGCACCAGCGACACGTCGGTGTTCTACTACCGCATCCACAGCCCGGTGGTGCTCATCGAGTTCGATCACCAGCGGCCGGTAGGTACGCGCCCCCTCCACGATCCGTCGAAGCCGACACGCGCCCATATCCACACCATGGTGCGGACGCCCAACGGCAACGACTACGGCAAGGATCTGCTGGCGCAGCATCTGCAGCGGCACAAACATTGAAGGCCGCGCCGCTGGCCACACCGTTGCCCCCACCGCGCGTGTTCAGCCTTCATCGGCGATTCGCCCGCGCCTCTCCGCCCACCGACACCGCGTTCCGATCCGGCGGCTCCACGCCAAGCAGGTGATGCACGAAGAAGTCGTTGCGCTTGCGGTCACCGTAGGGCCCGCCCGAGGTGTGCCCCGCGTTCGGGATCACCAGCAGGTCGAACGTCTTGTTGGCGGTGATGAGTGCGTTCACCACCTGCATGGTCGACGCGGGGTCAACGTTGGTGTCGTATTCGCCGACCACCAGCAGCAGCTTGCCCTGCAGCCTGGCGGCATGCTCGGTGTTGGAGCTGGCGGCGTAGTGCGGGCCGATGGGCCACCCCATCCACTGTTCGTTCCACCACATCTTGTCCATGCGGTTGTCGTGGCAGCCAGCCGCCGAGAAGGCCACCGTGTAGAACGACGGGTGGAAGAGCAGGCCGCCCAGTGCGTTCTGCCCGCCCGCCGAGGTGCCGTAGATGCCCACGCGGGTGATGTCGTACCACGGAGCCCGCGCCGCGTACGCCTGATGCCAGCGGATGCGATCGGGGAAGCCGGCGTCGGCGAGGTTCCGGAAAGCCACGTCGTGGAACGCCTTCGAGCGGTTCGACGTCCCCAGGCCGTCGATCTGCACGACGATGAACCCCAGCTCGGCCAGTGTGCGCATGCCGCTCTGCACGCTGAAGCTCTTGGGCACGAATGAACCCTGCGGCCCGGCATAGATGTTCTCGATGACGGGGTAGCGCTTGCGCGGATCGAAGGTGCTGGGGCGGTAGACCACGCCCCAGATGTCGGTCACGCCGTCGCGCGCCTTGGCCACGAACACCTCCGGGGCGCGCCAGCCGGCCTTCAGCAGCGCCGTCAGGTCGCCCTGCTCGAGCGTCATCACCAGCGACTGGTCGACGGTCCGTCGCAGTTCACTCACCGGTGCCTTGTCCACTTGCGAGTACTGGTCGACGTAGTACGCACGATCGTCCGACCAGGTGACGGAGTGATTGCCGGCGGCGGGCGTGAAATCCACGAGGCCCGTGCCGTCGAAGTTCACGCGGTAGTGGTGCAGCAGGTACGGGTCCTCGCCGGCGTTTCGGCCGTTGCCGGCAAACCAGATCTGCCGCGCGACCGTGTCCACCCGCTGCACATGGCGCACCACCCATGGGCCACTGGTGATCTGCTGCTTCACGGCGCCCGTGGTGCCGTCCATGAGGTACAGATGGTTCCAGCCGTCGCGCTCCGACATCCAGATCACGTCACGGCCGTCGTTCACATCGTAGCGGAAGCGCTTGCCCGACGAGAGCCCCTCATTGGTGGTGTTGTAGTAGATGAACGTCTTCGACTGCTCCTCGAGCACCACGTGGACCGCGCCGGTGGCGGCGTCGGCTTCGAGGATGCGATACACCTGGTGCCCGCGTTCGTTGTACTCGAACGACACCGCGCGGCTATCCGCGCGCCACACGGGCTGCGTGATGCTGTAGGGATTCGGGAACAGGGCACGATCGATCACGATGGCCTGTTTCGTGCGCACGTCGAAGAGCACGGGCTCGCGCAGGTCGCGCACATCGCCCGGCTTCTCATAGACGCGCGCCGTGTCGCGCGGTTGCAGCTGGTCGGCGGGTGACGACAGCACGTACTTCACCAGGCGGCGATCGCCGGGGGTGACCCTCCACGCCACGAGGCGCGTGCCGTCGGGTGACCAGCGCAGCGACGCTGCCGAATACGGCGCGATGTCACGCCCGTCGAAGCTGAGCGGCTCCCACGGGCCCGGCGCACTCGGGCCGAGGGTGCGCACGTACACATTGTGCTGGCGCACGGCCGCTTCGCGCGACCCATCGGGCGAGCGGTGCGGCGCATCGGCGGTCTGCCCGTTGCGCACGGGGGGTTGAAAGAGGCGTCGTACCTCCTCGTCGGCCTCGAGCGCCTCCGGCGATGGCCCTTCGTCGGGGAGGGAGTCGTGGATGTCTGGCGCACGCGGGCCGCCGATGCCGGGTGCCGAGGTCCGTGGCACACGTCCCGTCGTGGCACAGGTGGGGGCCGCCAACCGGCATCGCCACAGCATGCTGTCGACGGCGAAGGTGATGGCGCTGTCGCCGTCGTACCGGAACTCGCTGAACGGCAGGGTGGCCGCCGTGTAGCGCACGGTATCGTGCGACAGGGCCGCGGCGATGCGTGCGTGGTCGAAGGCGGGGGCTTTCGTGCGCGCTGTCGCGTCGACGAGCACAAAGGCGTTGCCGCCCGGCACGCTCTTGCGGTACCAGAAGCGCGTGGGCGAGATCCAGCGCGGCGTTTCGGCGATGTCGATTGCCAGCCCCCGGTAGCGCGCGGCCAACGAGTCGGCGCGGCGATAGTCGGCGGCGGTGCCTTGTGCCGGCAGGATGGCCGGCAGCAACAGCGAGGGAAGCACTCGGCTCAGCGTGATGGTGCGCATCGGTGGGCAACCCCTCGAGGGAGACACGGGACGTGACGCGACACGAAACGTGGTAGCATACCCTCGGGGCTGTCGGTCCGCCGCTCGCCCCGGCGTGCGTGGCCCCGGTGTGCCAGATTAGCACATCCCCCTTCGACAGGTATTCCGTGAGCCCGATTCGTCGAGTCGTCCTTGCTGCGGTGGCCTCGAGCCTGCTCCTCCTGAGTTCGCGGCCTGCCACGGCCGACGCGCAGGCCAGCTTCCCCGCCGACGCCCTGCAGGGCCTGCGCTGGCGCCACATCGGGCCGTTCCGTGCCGGGCGCACCAAGAGCGCCGTCGGTGTGCCATCGCAGCCGCACGTGTTCTACATGGCGGCGACCAATGGCGGCGTGTGGAAGACCAACGATGCCGGCCGCACGTGGAACCCCATCACCGATGCGCTCCCCACCGGCTCGATCGGTGCGGTGGAGGTGGCGCCGTCGAATCCCGATATCGTGTACGTGGGTAGCGGCGAAGGGCTGCAGCGTCCGGATCTCTCCGTGGGCAATGGCATGTATCGCTCGAGCGACGCCGGCCGCACCTGGACGCGGCTCGGGCTGCGTGACGGGCAGCAGATCCCGCGCATTGCCATCGACCCGAACAATCCGGAGCGGCTGTTCGTGGCCGTGCTTGGTCATCCGTACGGCCCCAACACCGAGCGCGGCATCTATCGCAGTGTGAACGGTGGGCAGTCGTTCGAGCGTGTGCTGTACAAGGACGAGAACACCGGCGGCGCCGACGTGGTGCTGGCCCCCGACGACCCGAACACCGTGTACGCCGTGCTCTGGGAAGCGCGGCAGGGGCCGTGGGAGAACGCGGCCTGGAGCGGCCCCAACTCCGGCCTGTTCAAGAGCACCGACGGCGGCACGACCTGGACGCAGCTCGCCGGCGGCCTGCCCACCACCGCCGATGGGCTCGGCCGGCTCGGCATCGGCATCAGCCCCAGCAATCCGCGGCGGATCTACGTGACGGCAACGGCCGGCCAGAAGAGCGGCCTCTATCGCAGCGACGACGCCGGCGCGACGTGGACCCGCACCACCACGGACAACCGCATCTTCGGGCGCGGCGATGACTTCGCCGCCGTGACGGTCGACCCGCGTGATCCCAACACGGTCTACTCCATGAACGTGGTGGCGTGGAAGAGCACCGATGCCGGCGTTACCTGGAAGGCGTTCCGCGGTGCGCCGGGCGGCGACGACTATCAGCGGCTGTGGATCAACCCCCGGCAGCCCGACATCATGCTCATGGTGGCCGATCAGGGGGCCCTCGTGACGCTCAACGGCGGCGAGACGTGGAGCTCCTGGTACAACCAGGGCACGGCGCAGTTCTACCATGTGACCGCCGACAACGCGTGGCCGTACCGCGTGTGCGGTGGCCAGCAGGAATCGGGGTCGGCGTGCGTGGCCAGCCGCGGCAATCACGGCAGCATCACCTACCGCGACTGGTGGCCGGTGGGCGCGAGTGAGTACAGCTATGTGGCGCCCGATCCGCTCGATCCGGACGTGTACTACGGTGGCACGGTGACGCGCCATGATCGCCGCACCGGGCAGACGCAGAACGTGAGCCCCAACGCGGGCCGAGGCCGCGGCGCGTCGGGCGACGGGCCGGACTACTTCCGCGGTATTCGCACCATGCCCATCCTCTTCTCGCCCATCAACCCGCGCAAGCTGTACTACGGCACCAACGTGGTGTGGCAGACGGTGAACGGCGGTACCTCATGGACGCGCGTGAGCGGCGACCTGTCGCGTGCAACGTGGACCGTGCCGTCGAGCGTAGGCAAGTACGCCGCCGAGCCCAGTGCGGCCCCGACGCGCCGCGGCGTGGTGTACACCATTGCGCCAAGCTCCGTGGACTCGAACACCATCTGGGCTGGCACCGATGATGGGCTCATCCACGTGACGCGCAACGGTGGCCGCACGTGGAGCAACGTCACGCCGCCGCAGCTCGGCCCGTGGTGGAAGGTGTCCATCATGGATGCCTCGCATACCGATGCCAACACGGCCTACGCGGCGGTGAATACGTTCCGCCTCGACGACCTGCGCCCGCACATCTACCGCACCCGCGACGGCGGGAAGACGTGGACCGAGATCGTGCGCGGACTGGCCACCGACGCGCCGGTGAACGTGGTGCGCGAGGACCCGAAGCGGCCCGGTCTGCTGTATGCCGGCACCGAGCACCAGGTGTGGTTCTCGCTCAACGACGGCGACGACTGGCATCCGTTGCGGCTGAACATGCCGTTCATTTCCATCCGCGACCTCATCGTGAAGGACGACGACCTCGCGGTGGCCACGCATGGCCGCGGCTTCTGGATCCTGGACAATGTCACGGCGCTGCGGCAGTGGAGCACCGCCACCGCATCGGCACCGGTCACGCTCTTCACGCCGGCAGTGGCCACGCGCGTGCGCTATTCCATGTACACCGACACGCCGGTCCCGCCTGATGAGCCGCGGGCCGAGAACCCGCCCGATGGGGCGATGATCGACTACTATCTCGCGCGCGATGCGGAGCGCGTGTCGCTGGAGATCGTGAACGCCGCGGGGCGGGTGCTGCGCACGTTCTCCAGCGACGATCCGACGCCACCGCCCGCCGATGCCGGGAACTGGCCGCGCTGGTGGTTCCGGCCCGCCACGGCGCCCTCGGCGAAGGCCGGCCTCCAGCGATTTACCTGGGACCTGCACTACGCGCGCCCCACGGATCAGTGTGCGCTGCCCATTTCGGCGACCCCGTTCAACACCAAGTGCGAACCCGAAGGCCCATGGGTGATGCCCGGCACCTACACGGTGCGGCTCACGGTGGATGGCGCGGTGCAGCGCCAGACGTTCACCGTGCGCATGGACCCGCGCGTGAAGACGCCACGGGCCGCGCTGCAGCGGCAGCACGATCTGTCGGTGGCGCTGTATGATGCGATCCTGGCTGCGCCGAAGCTCGAGGGGGACGCTCGCGCCAGGGGGCTGAACGACTTCGCTGGACCGCAGGGGTTTGGCGGGATCGTGGCCTCCCATCAGGCCGCTCTCAGTGCCTTGCAGGGGAGCGATGCACCGCCGACCGATGCCATGGTGCAGGCGGCCACCGCACGGCTCCGGACGTGGCAGCAACTGCTGGCGAGGTGGCGCGCCGCCACCGGAACCTGAACCGGAGATGATCATGACGGCCGCACGCGGACACGTCGCGGACCCGCCGATGGCCTTGCCCGCGTCCATCAACGCCGCCACGGTGGCCCTCAAGGCCGAAGGCTCCCGGATGTCGACCGAGATCGAGCGGCGGGCGGTCTTTCGCGACACGCGCTGGTGCGACGTCTGCCCGTCTGTGGCTCCGGAGGCCTGCGGTCCACGCGTGGCGTGGGTCACGGTGTACGCTGACCCCGCGATCAGGCGACTGCAGCCGCGCCGCGTCACCGTGGGGATGGTCGACGACGCCACGGCGCACATGCGCCTCGTCGACCCACGGTCGATGCTGGCCTCCGCACCACGAGGATTCCTCCCTCGCCGCACTGACGTCGCCCCTGAGACCCACGCACGCATCCGGCGGGTGACTGGCGCCGTGTGCGTCCTTGTCGGCACGACACATCGACCCACAACGTGAAGCCTATCCCCCCCGCACTCCGCCCGCGTTCCCAATGGGGCACCATCCCCTGGGCCCCGACCATCTATGGCCGCTCCGTGCTCGGCCTGCCGCTCGAGGTGTGGCGCCCACGCGGGCGCTGCGAGCGGCTCGTCTTCGCCGCCATTCACGGTGAGGAGCCCGAGACCACGTGGGCGCTCTCCCGGGCACTGCGCCAGCTGGCTGCACCGCCCGAACACGCGGCGGTGGTGCTCGCTGCCAACCCTGATGGCCTCATTCGCGGCACCCGCGCGAACGCCAACGGCGTGGATCTCAATCGCAACTTCCCGGCCAGCAACTGGCGCGCGGGTACCGTGACCAGCCGCGCCACGATCGACTTGCCGAGCGATGTGGGGCTCGGTACCGGCACCGCGCCCGCCTCCGAGCCGGAGACGCAGGCACTGCTCGCGCTCATCACCGAACTGCAGCCCGAGGTCGTGATCGCATTGCACGCGCCGCTCGCCTGCATCGACGACGCGCATGCCACTGACCTTGGGCGCCGGCTCGCCGAGCGCACTGGCATGCCCCTGGTGCCCGATGTGGGGTACGCCACGCCGGGCTCATTCGGCTCGTGGGGGCAGGAGCAGGGCGTGCCGGTCATCACCTACGAGTTTCCCGTGATCGCCAATGAACACACCATGATGCTGCACGTGCCCGTCCTCGTGGAGCTGCTCACCGGAACGCTACCGTGACCCTCAACTACATCTGGCTGGCGTTCTTCCTCGTGTCGCTCGTGGTCGGGCTGGTGAAGCTCGCCGGCGGCGACACGGCGGTGTTCGGGGCCATGACGCAGGCCACCTTCGACTCCGCCAAGACCGGGTTCGACATCTCGATCGGCCTCACCGGCGTCCTCACGCTCTGGCTGGGGCTCATGAAGGTGGGCGAGGCGGGGGGCGCCATCGGCGTGATGGCCAAGCTGGTGAGCCCGTTCTTCCGCCGGCTCTTTCCCGAGATCCCGCGCGACCATCCGGCGCTCGGCTCGATCATCATGAACTTCTCGGCCAACATGCTGGGGCTCGACAACGCGGCCACACCGCTCGGGCTCAAGGCCATGAACGAGCTGCAAACGCTCAATCCGGACAAGGAGACGGCCACCAACGCCCAGATCATGTTTCTGGTGCTGAATACGTCGGGGCTCACGCTCATCCCGATCAGTATCATGGTGTATCGGGCAGAGCTCGGGGCGGCCAACCCGGCCGACGTATTCCTCCCCATCCTGCTGACTACGTATGTGGCCACGCTGGTGGCCTTGATCGGCATGGCGCTCGTGCAGCGCATCAACCTGCTCGACCCGGTGCTGCTGGGGTGGCTGCTGGGCATCACCGGCCTCGTGGGCGCCGTGGTGTACGCCTTCGCCGGCATGCCGCAGGAGCGCGTGCAGGCCATCTCCAACGTGGTGGCCAATGTCGTGCTCTACGGCGTGATCAGTGCCTTCCTGCTCATGGCGCTGGTGCGCAAGGTCAACGCCTACGAGGCCTTCATCGAGGGCGCCAAGGAGGGCTTTCAGGTCGCGATCCGCATCATTCCGTATCTGGTGGCCGTGCTGGTGGCCATTGGCGTATTCCGCGCCTCGGGCACGCTCGACCTGCTCACCAGGGGGCTCGGCGTGCTGTTCGCGGCGATCGGTCTCGACGAGCGCATGATTCCTGCACTGCCCACGGCCCTCATGAAGCCGCTCAGCGGCAGCGGCGCGCGCGGCATGATGGTGGACGCCATGAAGACCTATGGCGCCGATTCGTTCGTGGGGCGGCTGGCGAGCACGTTTCAGGGGGCCACCGACACCACGTTCTACATTCTCGCGTTGTACTTCGGTTCGGTGGGCGTGAAGAAGACGCGGTACGCGGTGAGCATGGGGTTGCTGGCCGACCTTGCCGGCGTGATGGCGGCGATCGTCATCGCGTACCTGTTCTGGGGATAGCCGGCTCACCCTCCGGACGCGGCGACCCTGCGGCCGTGGCGGCCATTTCCTTGATATTTGAAGCAATGGGCCGTACCGTGGAGGCTGTCCCCACGGAGCGAGTCTCGTGAACGTGCTGGTCGTTGGTGGTGGTCCCGGCGGTCTCTATGTGGCGCTGCTCCTCAAGCGCCGGCGGCCGGATGCGGTGGTCACCGTGGTGGAGCGCAACCGGCCCGATGACACGTTCGGGTGGGGCGTCGTGCTCTCCGACCAGACGGTCGCCAACCTCCGCGAGGCCGATCCCGAGAGTGCCGATGCCATTGCCGGGGCGCTGCACCGCTGGGACGACATCGCCATTCATTTCGGCGGGCGCACGATACGCTCGGGCGGGCACGGGTTCAGCGGCATCGGCCGACAGCGCCTGCTGACCATACTCCAGGCCCGCTGTCGCGAGGTCGGTGTTCGGCTGCGCTTCGAAGCCGAAACCGATGCCGGCGGGCTGGAGGGTCTGGTGGAGCAGGAAGGGGCCGCGCTGGTGATTGCGGCCGACGGGATCAACAGTCGGCTGCGCGAACGATTTGCGGCCACCTATCGCCCTGACATCGACGTGCGGGACTGTCGCTTCGTGTGGCTGGGTACGCCGCGGACGTTCGATGCCTTCACCTTCGCGTTCCGCGAGACCGACGCCGGGTGGTTTCAGGCCCACGCCTACCAGTTCGACGAGGGGACCAGCACGTTCATCGTCGAAACACCCCAGGCGGTGTGGGCGCGTGCGGGCCTCGCCGAGATGTCCGATGTCGAGTCGCGGGCGTACTGCGCAACGCTTTTCGCCGACATCCTCGGGGGGGCGCCGCTGCTCAGTAACGCCGCCCACCTGCGCGGGTCGGCGCAGTGGATCCGCTTTCCTCGCGTGACCTGCGCCGAGTGGGTACACTGGCTTCCTGTACACGATCGGCAGGTGCCGGTGGTGCTACTCGGCGATGCTGCGCACACGGCGCACTTCTCGATCGGGTCGGGAAGCAAACTGGCGCTCGAGGATGCCATTGCGCTCGATCGCCAGCTTGCGGGTGACGATATCGCCGCCCGCCCTGACCATCTGCGCTCGGCGCTGGCCTCGTACCAGGCCGAACGCGCGGTCGAGGTGCTCAAGTTGCAGAACGCCGCGCGCAATTCGACCGAGTGGTTCGAGCATGTCGAGCGCTATGCGCGCCTCGCGCCCGAACAGTTCGCCTACTCGCTGCTCACGCGCTCGCAGCGCATCTCGCACGAGAATCTGCGCCTGCGCGATCCCGCCTACGTGGCAGCGTTCGAGCGGTGGTTCGCGCATCAGGCCGGCCTCGCGGGGCACGATGCCGAGCCTGCGCCGCCGGCCATCTTCACGCCGTTCACGGTCCGCGGGGTCACGCTGGCCAATCGCATCGTCGTTTCACCCATGGCTCAATACTCCGCCGCTGCCGACGGCACGCCTACCGACTGGCACCTGGTGCATTTGGGTGCGCGCGCCACTGGCGGAGCCGGGCTCGTGATGACCGAGATGACCTGTGTGGCCCCCGATGCGCGTATCACACCGGTGTGTCCGGGCCTCTGGACCGAGGCGCACCGCGATGCGTGGGCCCGCATCGTCCGCTTCGTGCATGAGCACTCGCCGGCCCGCATCGGCCTGCAACTGGGGCACGCCGGCGCCAAGGGCGCGACGAAGACGATGTGGGAGGGGATCGACCAGCCGCTCGAGTCGGGGGCGTGGCCGCTGATGGCGGCCTCGGCGCTGCCCTATCTCGACGGGATCTCGCAGACACCCCGCGAGATGACCGAAGCGGATATGGCGCGCGTGACCAGTGAATTCGTGCGTGCCACGGAGCTGGGGCGCGACGCCGGCTTCGACTGGCTGGAGCTGCACGCGGCCCACGGCTACCTGCTGTCCGGGTTCCTGTCGCCGCTCACCAACCATCGCCCCGATGCCTACGGTGGGGCCCTGGCCGCGCGCGCCCGGTTTCCGCTGCAGGTTTTTGCGGCCATGCGCGCGGTGTGGCCCGCCGATCGGCCCATGTCCGTGCGCCTCTCGGCGCACGACTGGGTGGCGGGGGGCAACACCGACGACGAGGCGGTCGCGCTGGCGCGACTGTTTCGCGACGCCGGCGCCGACGTGATCGATGTATCGGCGGGCCAGGTGGTGAAGCGGGAGCGGCCGGTCTACGGGCGCATGTGGCAGACACCATTCGCCGACCGGGTCCGGCAGGAAGCAGGCATTGCCACCATTGCCGTGGGTGCCATCACCGACGCCGATCAGGCCACCGGCATCATTGCGTCGGGGCGCGCGGACCTGGTGGCCATCGGGCGACCGCATCTGGCCAATCCGGCGTGGACACTCACCGAGGCGGCACGTCATGGCTATCGCGGCGCCATCTGGCCGGTGCAGTATCTGGCCGGCAAGTCGCAGTTGGAGCGCCTGATCGAACGCGAGCGCGCGATGGCCGGCGCGACGACGGGGGCCGCTGATGCCGCCCCGCCGAAGGGGGAGCTGACATGACCGCCGCCGTCATGGCGGCGCATCCGCTGGCTGACCGCCACGCGCTGATCACCGGCGCCGCGCGGGGCATCGGAGCGGCGATCGCCCGCCAGCTTTCAGCCGCCGGCGCCTGCGTGACGTTGCTGGTGCGCGACGCCGCCCGGGCGGAGGCGGTGGTGCGCACCCTGTCGGGTCCGCACGCGGTCGTGGTGGCGGACATCACCGACGCCTCCGCGTTGCAGCGCGCGTGTCGCGAGGCCATGGCCGCGTTCGGCCCCGTGGACATTCTGGTGAACAACGCCGGGTCGGCCGTGTCGGCGCCGTTCCTCAAGAGCGATGCGGCGCTGTTCTCGCGGATGCTGGCGGAACATCTCATGGCCGTCGTGCATGCCGTGCAGGTGGTGCTGCCGCCGATGCTGGAGCGTGGTCGCGGGCAGATCGTCAACGTGGCCAGTGTCGCGGGACTTGCCGGCGCGCCGTACATCACGGCCTACTCGGCCGCCAAGCACGCCATGCTCGGGTTGACGCGATCGCTGGCGCAGGAGGTGGCGTCGCGCGGGGTCGCCGTGAACGCCGTGTGTCCGGGCTACACGGACACGGCACTGGTCACCGATGCCGTGGCGCGCATTGTGGCGCGTACCGGCCGAACGGCGGCTGAGGCGGAGGCGTCCATCCTCGCGGAGGCGGGGCAATCACGTCTCGTGACGGTCGACGAGGTGGCGGCGGCGGTGCTCGTGCTGTGCACGGCGCCGCCTGGCGCACCAACGGGGCAGTGCGTGGTTCTCGATGGCTCAGCTGATGGTTCGGTGGCGTCATGACAGCCCGGCAGCAACGCGATGCCCTCCGCCTCTGGCTGCGGCTGTTCAG
Organism: Gemmatimonadota bacterium; assembly: GCA_021299375.1. Classification (GTDB taxonomy): domain Bacteria; phylum Gemmatimonadota; class Gemmatimonadetes; order Gemmatimonadales; family Gemmatimonadaceae; genus Gemmatimonas. Next base: position 16,752 of record JAJTGR010000066.1, on the reverse strand, counting down.
CTGCACCACGCTGGTCGAGCGCGATCTCGATCGCGCGCTCAAGCGGGAGTTCGGGTCATCATTGCCGCGCTTCGACCTGCTGGCGCAGCTCGACCGCGCGCCCGACGGACTGCGCATGGGCGAGCTGTCAGAACGTACGCTCACGACCGGTGGCAACGTCACCTGGCTCGTGCGGGCGCTCGCGGCCGAGGGCCACGTGATCCGGCACGTGGCCACCGAGGACCGGCGCGCCACGGTGGTGCAGCTCACGGCGGCCGGCCGCCGGCACTTCGCGCGCATGGCGCGTGCACATGCGCAGTGGGTGGCCTCCCGCTTCCGCACCTTGAGCCGCCACGAGCGCAGTGCGTTGTACACCACCCTCGGCCAGATCAAGTCGCAATTCGTCACGCCTGGAGCGACCGAATGAGCAACCCCGATCCGATGACCGCCATGCGCCGGCCCCTCGCGACATTCGCGGCCACGCACTGCGCCTGGCACACGGAGGGCGACGGTCGGGTGGGCGTCATCACCCTGAATCGTCCCACGCGCAAGAATCCGCTCACCTTCGATTCGTATGCCGAATTGCGCGATCTCTTCCGCGCCATGGCCCATGCCTCCGACGTGCGGGCCGTGGTGCTGCGTGGCGCCGAGGGCAACTTCTGCAGCGGTGGCGATGTGTTCGAGATCATCGAGCCGCTCACGCGGATGGCGATCCCCGAGCTGCTTGCGTTCACCCGGCTGACCGGCGACCTGGTCAAGGCGATGCGTGCCTGCCCGCAGCCGATCATTGCGGCGGTCGATGGTGTCTGTGCCGGCGCCGGGGCGATTCTCGCGATGGCATCCGACCTGCGTCTCGCGACGCCGGAGGCGCGCACGGCATTCCTCTTCACGAAGGTCGGCCTGGCGGGCTGTGACATGGGCGCGTGCGCGCTGTTGCCGCGGATCATCGGGCAGGGGCGGACCGCCGAGTTGCTCTACACCGGCCGCGTGATGACGGCGGCCGAGGGAGAGCGGTGGGGGTTCTACAACCGTCTCGTGCCGGCGGCCTCGCTCTTCGACGAGGCGATCGCGATGGCGACGACGCTGGCCACAGGCCCGACATTCGCGCATGGCATGACGAAGACCATGCTGCAGCAGGAGTGGAACGTGTCGGTGGAGACCGCGATCGAGATGGAGGCGCAGGCGCAGGCGCTGTGCATGGGAACGCAGGACTTCCGGCGCGCCTTCGAGGCGTTCGCCGCTCGGGCCACGCCGGTGTTCGAGGGCCACTGACCATGGCCGCTGCCGCCCATCTGGACTGGCCGTTCTTCGACGCGCCGCACCGCGCGCTCGACGCCGCGCTGGCCGACGCCACCGCGGCCTGGGGCGAGGCGCCTCTTGAGGCCGAGGCGCCCTCGCCTCTCACGGTGGACGAGGCGTGTCGGGCCTGGGTTCGGCGTCTTGGTGCCGGCGGCTACCTGCGCTACTGCGTTCCCGCGGCATGGGGCGGTGCGCTCGACGCGCTCGACTCGCGCGCGCTGTGCGTGCTCCGCGAACGACTCGCCATGCATGACGGCCTCGCCGATTATGCCTTCGCCATGCAGGGGCTGGGCTCGGGCGCCATCACACTGGGCGGCAGCGATGCCCAACGTCGCACGTGGCTCCCGCGGGTGGCGACCGGCGAGGCCATCGCTGCCTTCGCCCTCTCGGAACCCGACGCCGGATCCGACGCCGGCGCGCTGCGCCTCTGCGCCACGCGCTCCGCGACGGGCTGGCGCCTGGATGGCGTGAAGACGTGGATCTCGAACGGCGGCATCGCCGACTTCTACTGCGTGTTCGCGCGCAGCGTGGCCGACAGCGTCGGCGGCAAGGGGATCAGTGCCTTTCTCGTGCCGGCGGATACCCCTGGCCTGTCCGTCACTGAACGTCTCGAGGTGATCTCGCCGCATCCGCTGGCAACGCTGACCTTCGACGCCTGCGAGATCCCTGACACGGCACTCCTCGGCGCCGAAGGCGAGGGATTTGCCCTTGCCATGCGGACACTCGACATCTTCCGGGTGTCCGTGGCGGCGGCAGCGACGGGCTTCGCGAGGCGGGCCCTGCACGAGGCACTGCAGCACGCCGACCGACGCGCGATGTTCGGTACGGTGCTGGGTGAGCAGCCGCTGGCCCAGGCGATCCTGGGGGACATGGCCACCGATGTCGACAGTGGCGCACTGCTCACCTACCGCGCTGCGTGGCACCGCGACACACAGGCCGGACGCAGCACCGGCGTGGCCGCCATGGCAAAGCTGTCGGCGACCGAGCTGGCGCAGCAGGTGATCGACCGGGCCGTGCAGCTGCACGGCGGACGCGGCGTGCGGGTGGGTGAACCGGTGGAACGGCTCTACCGGGACATCCGCGCCCTGCGCATCTACGAGGGCGCCAGCGAAGTGCAGCGCCTGCTGATCGGGCGCGAGACGCTCAAGGCCTTTCGCCGGAGATGACCCCGTGAGCCAGCATCTGCACCGCAGTGGACACGTCGATACGTTCACGCGCGCGCACCTGCCGCCCGCCGCACAGTGGCCCGTGCTGCTGCTCGATGGCGTGTACGACGCCCCTCCACGGCTGAACGTCGCGGTCGTGCTGCTGGACAACGCCATTGCCGAAGGGCATGGCAACGCGGTGGCGCTCGTCACACCGCGGGCGGACGGGAGCTGGGAAGAGACGACCTACGCCGAGCTGTCCGCGCAGGTTGATCGCCTGGCGCATGTGCTGGTGCAGGACCTCGGCCTGGTGGCGGGCAACCGGGTGCTGCTGCGGGGATTCAACGGCCGCTGGATGACCATCGCCTGGCTGGCGACGGTGAAGGCCGGTCTGGTCGCCGTGACCACCATGCCAATGCTGCGCGCCGCGGAGCTGCGTGTCGTGCTCGAGCGGGCGCACTGCCGGGCGGCGCTCTGCGATGCGCGGCTGCTGGACGATCTCGCGACCGCTGCGAGCGCGGTGCCATGCGTCGAGGTGTTGCGCACCTGGGGCGGCGAGGCGCCGGACCGACTGGAGCTGGCCATGGCCCGGCATGACACGCCGTTCATCGCCTGTGATACGGCCAGTGACGATGTCGTGCTCATCGCGTTCACCTCGGGAACCACGGGTGTGCCCAAGGGGTGCCTGCACTTTCATCGCGACGTGCTGGCGATGTGCCAGGGGTTTTCGGCGCAGGTGCTGCAGCTCACGGCGCGCGACCGCTGTATCGGGACGCCACCGATCGCCTTCACCTTCGGGCTGGGCGCGCTGCTCTGCTTTCCGTTGGCGGCCCGGGGCAGCGTGGTGCTGCTCGAGCGGTCGACGCCCGAGCAGTTGCTCGAAGCCATTGCGGCTACGCGGGCCACCGTGACGTTCACTGCGCCGAGTTTCTATCGGCACATGGCGCTGGCCATCGCCCGCGAGCCCGCCCGGTTCGACACCGTATCACTGCGGGCCAGCGTGTCGGCCGGGGAAGCCCTTCCCGACGCCACGCGCACGTTGTGGCGCGAGGCCACGCACATCGAGATGCTCGATGGCATCGGCGCCACCGAGCTCATTCACATCTTCATCGCCGCTGCCGGCGATGCCGTGCGTCCGGGGGCGATCGGCCGCGCGGTGCCGGGCTATACGGTCGCCATCCTCGACGACCATCTGCAGCCGGTGCCCACGGGTCAGGTCGGCCGGCTCGCCGTTCGCGGTCCGACCGGATGCCGATACCTCGCCGACGAACGACAGACCGCCTATGTGCAGGACGGCTGGAACCTGACCGGCGACGCCTGCCGCATGGATGACGATGGGTACGTGTACTTCCAGGCGCGTACTGATGACCTGATCATCTCCTCCGGCTACAACATCGGTGCGCCGGAGGTGGAGGCCGCGTTGTTGCGGCACGACGCGGTGCAGGAGTGCGCGGTGGTCGGCGTGCCCGACGTCGAGCGTGGACAGGCGGTCAAGGCGTTCGTGGTGCTCCACCCCGGTGTGGCTCCCGACGCGCTGCTGGTGCGCGCGCTGCAGGACCACGTGAAGGCCACCATCGCGCCCTACAAGTATCCACGTCACATCGAGTTCGTCGCCGAGCTGCCGAAGACCGAGACCGGCAAGCTGCAGCGCTTTCGCCTCAAGGAGACCCGATGACTGCGCGTGTGTTGCAGCCGCCGGATTGGCCCCGTCCGCGGGGGTACGCCAACGGGATGTCGGCGCGTGGCCGGCTGATCTGTCTGGCGGGACAGATCGGCTGGGACGCCAGCGAGCGGCTGGCCGGCGACGACTTCGTGTCGCAGGCTCGGCAGGCGCTCCGGAACATCGTCGAACTCCTGGCCTGCGATGGGGCCGGCCCCGAGCATCTGGTGCGGCTCACGTGGTACGTGGTCGATCGCCACGACTACCTGGCGAATGCTGCCGCCCTCGGCGCGGTGTACCGCGAGATCCTCGGCCGGCACTATCCGGCCATGACGGCCGTGCAGGTCGTGGCGCTCATCGAGCCGGGCGCCGTGGTGGAGATCGAGGCCACCGCCGTGGTACCCGACGAACCGGCGCTGTGATGTCGGCCGGCGCTGATGTGGTGATCGGTCCGCTCGAGGACGGCGTGGTTGTGCTGACTCTGGCGCGACCGGAGGCACGTAACGCGCTCCGTCACCAAACCATGATCGAGCTGGCCGACGCGATCGAGCGCCTCGACGCCGATGCGGACGCGCGCGGCATCATCATCGCCGGCGGCCAGAAGGCGTTCGCCGCCGGTGCGGATATCGCGGAGATGGCCGCCCTCGATGGGCCGGCGTTGCTGGCGCACCCGCGCACGCTGGCCTGGCAGCGCATCTGGCGTGCCGGGTGCCCGCTCATCGCGGCGGTCGAAGGCTGGGCACTGGGCGGCGGCTGTGAGCTGGTGCTCAGCTGTGACCTGGCGATCGCGGGAGCCGGCGCCCGCTTCGGCCAGCCGGAGATCACCCTCGGCTGGATGCCCGGCGCCGGCGGCACACAGCGGCTGGCTCGCAGCGCCGGCAAGGCCCTGACCATGCAGCTGGTGCTCACCGGCGATCCGATCGACGCCGAGGCCGCGCGCGCGGCGGGGATCGTGTCCGAGGTCGTGCCGTCGGGCACCGCCCTGTCGCGCGCCCGCACTCTGGCGCAGCGCATCGCCTCGCATCCCCGTCAGGCAACGCGGCTCGCCAAGCAGGCCGTACTGCGCGCGTTCGAGACGCCGTTGTCCGAGGGGCTGCGCGAGGAGCACGCGTCGTTCCGCCACCTGGCATCGAGCGAGGAGCGCGCGGCGCGCATGGCGACATTCCTGCGGGGGTAGTCGCCCTTGCGCCACCGGGTCCATCGGTGGCGTGCGGAGGAACGAATGTCCGGTGCCGGGTTCGGCGTCGGGGACCTGATGGTCGGAGCGGTGAATGACCGACGCCGGTGCGGAGCCGGAGGGGCGACCCCAGACGGTTCGGGAGGTGGGAGGGCCGACGCGTCCCTCGATCGCCTGCGCTTCCTCGATCTCATGCGCGAGGAAATGGTGACGGGGGTTCGGCGATGGCTTGCCATACAGGCGAATGCCGCACAATCCACAGAGACTGCTTGTCGTACAAATGGCCGATGTGCTCGGAGTGGAAGTGCATCTCCTGGCGAAGCGCTACCATCACCGTCTCGGGGCACTCTCGCCCGGCATTCGCAATCAACTGCTGCGGGCTGCGGTTTTCGCCGGCGTGTGCAACAGGCACGCCCGTCGTGATTCGATCGGTCCTCCCACGTCGGGGCCGTCGCTGGCGTCCGACCTCCGTCTCCGCGCTGTGTTCAGGCATCCGAGGTGTGACGTCTGAACAACCGCCCTCGAGAACACGACGGGGCGCCCGGATCCCCCGGGCGCCCCGTCAGCCTGCACAAGAGCAACGTGCCGTTTATGCGTGCACGTCGAAGCGATCGGCGTTCATGACTTTGTCCCACGCCGCCACGAAGTCGTGCACGAACTTCTCCGCGCCGTCCTGCTGGGCGTAGATCTCGGCCACCGCGCGCAGCTCGGAGTTGGAGCCGAAGATGAGGTCCACCCGCGTGGCGGTCCACTTCACGTCGCCGGTCGTGCGGTCGCGGCCTTCGAACAGGTCACCCGCCTCCGACAGCGGCTTCCAGGCCGTGTCCATGCTGAGCACGTTCACGAAGAAGTCGTTCGTGAGCGTTTCCGGACGATCGGTGAACACGCCGTGCTTGGACGCGCCGTAGTTGGCACCGAGCACACGCAGCCCACCCACCAGCACCGTCATTTCCGGCGCGGTCAGCGTGAGCAGCTGCGCCTTGTCGACCAGGAGCTCTTCTGCGGGCACCGTGAACGCCGTCTTCTGGTAGTTGCGGAAACCGTCGGCCTGCGGCTCGAGCACGCTGTACGAGTGCACATCCGTCTGCTCCTGCGACGCATCCATGCGACCCGGTGTGAACGGCACCGTGATCTCGACGCCGGCCTTGCGCGCCGCCGCCTCGACCGCCGCGCAGCCGCCGAGCACGATGAGGTCGGCGATCGACACGCGCTTGCCGTCGGACTGGGCGGCGTTGAACTCGGCCTGAATGGTCTCGAAGATGTCGAGGGCGCGGGTGAGCTTGGCTGGCTGGTTGACTTCCCAGTTCCGCGCCGGCGCAAGCCGAATGCGGGCGCCGTTGGCGCCGCCACGCTTGTCGCTGCCGCGGAACGTGCTCGCCGAGGCCCACGCCGTGTTCACGAGCTGCCCGATGCCGAGCCCCGAGGCGAGGATCTTGCCCTTGAGCGCGGCGATGTCCTGGGCGTCGATCACCGGGTGATCGCAGGCGGGGATGGGATCCTGCCAGAGCAGCTCTTCCTGCGGCACGAGCGGGCCGAGGTAGCGCGCACGCGGCCCCATGTCCCGGTGCGTGAGCTTGAACCAGGCGCGCGCAAATGCGTCGTGGAATTCCTGGGGATTGGCGTGGTAGCGCCTGGAGATCTCGAGGTACTGCGGGTCGGTGCGAAGCGCGATGTCGGCGGTGGACATGGCGGGGCGCACCTTCTTGCCCGGCACGTGGGCGTCGGGCACGACGAGCGAGGCGTCCTTGTCCGTCGGCTCCCAGATGGACGCGCCGGCGGGGCTCTTGGTCAGCTCCCACTCGAAGCCGAACAGGGTGTCGAAGTAGCCGTTGTCCCACTGGGTGGGGTTGGGCGTCCAGGCGCCTTCGAGGCCGGACGTGGTGGTGTGCGGCCCCTTGCCGCTCTCAAACGCGTTCTGCCAGCCGAGGCCCATGAGTTCGATGGGCGCGCCTTCCGGCTCCGGACCCATGAGCGCCGGGTCACCCGCGCCGTGCATCTTGCCGAACGTGTGCCCGCCGGCCACCAGGGCCACCGTCTCTTCGTCGTTCATGGCCATGCGCGCGAACGTCTCGCGAATGTCGCGGGCCGAGCGCATCGGGTCGGGCTCTCCGTTCGGGCCCTCGGGATTCACGTAGATGAGCCCCATCTGCACCGCGGCCAACGGGTTCTCGAGCTCGCGGTCACCCGAGTAGCGCTTGTCGCCCAGCCACTCGGCTTCCTTGCCCCAGTAGATGTCCTGCTCGGGCTCGTACACGTCCTCGCGGCCGAAGCCGAAGCCAAACGGCTTGAAGCCCATCGTCTCCATGCCCACGTCGGCGGCGAGAATGAACAGGTCGGCCCACGAGAGCGCGTTGCCGTACTTCTGCTTGATTGGCCAGAGCAGGCGACGGGCCTTGTCGAGGTTCCCATTGTCCGGCCAGCTGTTGAGGGGGGCGAAGCGCTGCGTGCCCGACCCCGCGCCGCCACGACCGTCGGCCGTGCGATAGGTGCCGGCGCTGTGCCACGCCATGCGCACGAAGAACGGGCCGTAATGCCCGTAGTCGGCCGGCCACCAGTCCTTCGAGTCCGTCTGCACCGCGACGAGATCGGCCTTGAGCGCCTCGATGTCGAGCGACTTGAGCGCCTCGGAGTACTTGAAGCCCGTCCCCAGCGGGTTGGAGAGCGACGAGTGCTGACGCAGGATGCCGAGGTTGAGGGCGTTGGGCCACCAGTCACGATTGGAGCGACCGCCGCCAGCGGCGGCTGCCATGGCCGGCGTGGTGCCGAGCGACACGCCTCCATGCATCACGGGGCACTTGCCCCCGTTCGATCCGGAATGTCCTTCCATGGTGTGCGTCCCCGAGCGGAGTGGGTGGTCGGTCCTGTGGGTGCGCGCGCCCGGTGGGGCGGCGCTGCCTGCGAAAAAGTACGGAGTCCAGTCATAGGCAGCAATGGGTTGGGGCTTATGGGAGCCATAGGTGTGCTTTATACTCATGCATGGACAGCACCCTGCTCCGTGCCTTCGTGGCCACCGCCGATGCCGGCGCCCTGAGTCGGGCCGCCCGCGACCTCGGCCTGTCGCAACCCTCCCTCACCCAGCAGATCCAGCGGCTCGAGCGGCACCTCGGTGCGGCGCTCTTCACGCGGCACGGGCGCGGGGTGGCGCTCACGCCGGCGGGGCAGACGCTGTATCCGCGGGCGCGCCGCCTGCTCGACGAGGTGCTGGCCACCGAACAGGCCGTGCGCCGCGAGGGGACGGAGGAGGACCGCCCGCTGCGGGTCGGGGCGATCCCCACCATCGCGCCCTACGCACTCCCGGATGCGCTGCGCCGCCTGCGGGCGCGCGAGCCGGCACTGCGTGTGGAGTTCCGCGAGGACTACAGCGCCACGCTGGCACGGCTGCTGCACGACGGCGCGCTGGATGTGGCAATCGCCGCGATGCCGTACGCCTTTGACCATCTGGAGACCGAATCGCTCGGCAGCGACCGGTTGCTGGTGGCGGTGCCGGCGTCGCACGCCGCCGCGCGCGTGGGGCGCATCACGCTGGCGCAGCTCCGTGATGCGCCGGCCATCACACTCGACCCCGCGCACTGCCTGGGCGAGCAGGTGGCGGGCTTCTGCGCGAGTCGTGAGGTGCTGCCGAGCGTGGTATGCCGCAGCGCGCAGCTGGCCACCGTGCTGGAGCTGGTGGGCGCCGACGTGGGCGTGTCGATCGTGCCGGCACTCGCGGCCACGCGGCACAACACGCCGCGGTGTGCGTATGTGCCGTTGGCCGAGCATGTGCTGCAGCGCGAGATCGTGGCTGTCTGGCGGCGCGAGGCGGCGCGCCCTCCGGCGGCCCTGGCGTTCGTGGCGTGTGTGCGGGACGTCGTGCGCGGGTGGTAGGCGCACCCCTTGCGGTGGAACCTCGCGGGCGTAGCGTAGCGGAAGGCACTCTTCCCCCCCGGCCCCTGGTCATGACCACCCGTCGCGATTTCCTCGGCACCAGCCTTGCCGCCCTCGGCGCCGCCGCGCTGCCGCTTCGCCCGCTGTTCGCCGCGTCGGCGCCGGCGCCCAAGAAGATTCTCATTCTCGGCGGCACCGGATTCGTGGGGCCGCACCAGGTGCGCTACGCGCTGCAGCGTGGCCATCAGGTCACGATCTTCAATCGTGGCCGCAGCGCCCCGGGAATGTTCGGCAAGGATGTCGAGGAACTGGCCGGCGACCGCGCCACCAACCTCGACGCCCTCAAGGGCCGGAAGTGGGACGCCGTCATCGACGAGTCGGCGTCGCTGAGCAGCGCGCCGGAGTGGGTGACGCTGTCGGCCACCCTGCTCAGGGACGCGACCGAGCAGTACCTCTTCATATCGACGCGCTCGGTGTACTACGACCTGAGCAGCGTGCCGATGAACTCGAACGCGCCGGTGCTGACGCTCGAGAACTCGCCCATCGAGGCGGGCAAGCCGTTGCCGTACGGTCACGCCAAGGCCTACGCCGAAAAGGAAGCGCACAAGGCGATGCCGGGGCGGGTGACCGTGGTGCGCCCCGGCCTGATCGTGGGTCCCGAGGACGACACCGACCGCTTCACCTACTGGCCGGTGCGCATCGCGCGGGGCGGTGACGTGCTGGTGCCGGGCGACGGCAGCGACCACGTGCAGATCATCGACGTGCGCGACCTGGTGCAGTTCTGCGTGACGCTGGTGGAGAACCGCAAGTACGGCGTGTTCAACGGCGTCGGCCCGCAGATGGGCATGCCGTTCCGCGAGTTCGTGTCGCGCATCCAGCAGGGCGTGGGCAGCAACCCCACCTACACGTGGGTGGACGCCGACTTCCTGCGCGCCAACGGGGCCAATCCGTATGGCCGGGAGCTGCCGGTGTTTCAGGTCATGAAGGGGCGCACGGCGGGCTTCGCCCGCTTCGATCTCACGCCGGAGCTCAAGGCGGGGCTCACGGTTCGCCCCATGGAAGACACCGCACGTGACACGCTGGCCTGGTGGAAGACGTTGCCGGCTGACCGCCAGGCCGCCATCAAGACCGGCTTCACGCCGGAGCGAGAGGCGGCACTGCTCAAGGCGTGGAAGGAGCGGGGGCGGTGAGCCGCGTGGCGAAGTAAGCGACCTCTTTGGGAACCGACCATGACGTTCTTCCACGTCAACCTGATGTGGGCCATCGTGCTCTTCGGCATCCTGCTGTGGACGACGGCCATTGTGAGCCTCAATGCCGCCATGCGACGCGGGATGCGCCTCATGGGCATGCTGCTCAGCTACCTCGTGCTGGTGTGGATGCTCGTCGAGATGCCGTGGCTCGATGCCCTGGTCACCTGGGGCGTCTTTGCTGCCGTGGGCGGTGTGCTGACGTTCGTGTACGAGCTGTGGGCCCGGCGGCGCTACGCCGACGCGGACCGCAAGCCGCGCTCGTTGGTGAATCCGTTCGGGGCGCTGCTCTGGCCGGCGCTGATTCCCGACGCGGTGGGGCTGATGTTCAACGATGCCGGTATCATTCCGGCCGACGAACGCAGCGAGACGCACCAGGAGGACACGCTCCGCATCACGGGCGAACGGCCGGTGCCCGACGCGACGAAGCCGCCGCGCAAGCGCGCGCTCTACGACCTGCGCTGACGAGCGACGCCGACGTCGGGCCCAGTAGACGAGAGCGGCCGCGGCCGCCTATCGTTGGCGCATGACTCTTGCCACCCATCAGCAGCGCGTCGACCGCTGGATCGGCCAGTTCGAGGAAGGGTACTTCCACCCGCTCACCAACCTCGCGCGGCTCACCGAAGAGGTGGGCGAGTTCGCCCGCGAGGTGAACCACCGGTACGGGCAAAAGACGAAAAAGCCGGACGAGCCCGATGCCGATCTCGCCATGGAGATGGCCGACATCCTGTTTGTGCTCATCTGCATGGCCAACCGCGAAGGCATCGACCTCGAGGATGCGTTCGATCGCATGATGGCCAAGGTGGAGTCGCGTGACGCGAACCGGTGGACGCGCAAGGCGCCACCGGGTGACATCGCCGCGTCCTGACCGCCAGAGCGCAGGGTATGGCGCTGCACGTGGTGCTCGTGCACCCCGAAATTCACTGGAACACCGGCAATGCGGGCCGTACCTGCCTCGCGGTCGGCGCCACACTGCACCTCATCGAGCCGCTCGGCTTCTCCCTGGATGATCGCGCCGTGAAGCGCGCGGGGCTCGACTACTGGGAGTACGTCGACCTGCGCGTGTGGCCCAGCTGGGAAGCCTTCGAGGCGCAGTTGCCTGCGCTTGGCACCCCGTGGTTCTTCTCCACGAAGGCCCCGCAGCTGTTCTGGGATGCGCCACTCGGCACAAGCGCCGATACGGTACTGGTGTTCGGGCGCGAGACCGCCGGTCTCCCGCCCGCACTGCATGCACGCTTCGCCGATCGGTTCGTCATGATGCCGATGGACGCGACGCACGTCCGCTCGCTCAACCTCTCCACGACCGTGGCGCTCGCGGCGTACGAGGTCTTGCGACAGCGTCGCGGGTGAACGGGTCCCTCCCGACCGTCTCCACGTGCCAGTCACCTGCCATCGTCCCACCGTGTCCGCACGAGCCATCCGTTCACGATCGCGGCCACCTGAGAGGCAATCGTCGACCTGCCGGGCGCCAGCCATGCGTCGGCAGCACTTGGCAGGTACACGTGCCACGTCAACGCCTGCATGGCCAACGACCTGCCGCAGGCGATGACCTGGCAGGGCACGCGTTCCGTATCGGGTCTCGCACCGCCCCGCCCTTCGGCGGATCTGCGATGGTATGACCCCGGCCACGCCGCGGCGCACCTCGTGCCATCAAGCGGCGCCTCACGCGCGACCACCTCCCGACGGCTCCGGCGGGATCACCTTCGACGTGCCCGTTGCGATGGACGAGACGCACGCTGCCATGCACTTTGGTGAAACAGGCGCCGAGTCCGGCCGGCCGCCGGTGTGCGCCTGCGTCATGCGCTGCCATGGCCTGATCCGCGCCGACGGGTGACGGTCGGCCCCTGTGCATCTCTCGTCTCCTCTCTCGATCCCCATGCCGACCCGGAACGGTTTCACCCTCCTGACCCTCGCCGAGTTCGAGGGATGGATCGCGGCGCAGCGCGTGGCGCGCACCATCCTGACCCTGCAGCAGCACCACACGTGGTCGCCGGCCTACGCGCAGTTCACCGGCACGAACCACTTCGAGTTGCAGGCGGCGATGAAGCGCCATCATGTCACCAACAACGGCTGGGGCGACATCGGGCAGCACTTCACGACGTTTCCCGATGGCACGATCATGACGGGGCGTCCGCTCGAACAGACGCCTGCCTGCATCAAGGGGCAGAACGCGCATTCGGTGTGCGTGGAGCATCTCGGCAACTTCGACGCCGGGCGCGATACCATGAGCGCGGCGCATCGCGCCAGCATCATCGGCCTGTCGGGCGCCATCTGCCGGCGGTTCGCCATTCCGGTGAATGTCGATCGCATTGTCTATCACCACTGGTTTCACCTCGACACCGGGGCGCGCACCAACGGGAGCGGCAACACCAAGACCTGTCCAGGCACGGCGTTCTTCGGGGGCAACTCGGTGGAGAGTGCGCAGCGTACGTTCCTTCCGCACATCCGCAGTTATCTCGGTGGGGCCGAAGCGGCCAGGCCGGCGGCGCGACCGGCGGGCATACGCTACGGCGTCGTCACCACCGATACGCTGAACGTGCGCCGCGGCGCCAACGCGAGCGCGACCAAGGTCAATGCGGTCACACTCGGCAGCATCGTCCGGATTCACGATGAGCGGGATGGCTGGTTGCGCCTCTCCGCCTCGCAGCAGGAGTGGGTAAGCGCGCGCTTCGTGTCGCCGGTGGAGCGGGCGACGGTGAATGCCGACACGCTCCATGTGCGCAGCGGGCCTGGCCAGGACTTCGGCAAGCTGGCCGCGCTGGCGCGCAACCAGGAGGTGTTCGTGCACGAGCGCACCAACGGCTGGTGCCGCATCGGCCTCGAATCGCGCTGGGTGTCGGAGGCTTTCCTGACGGCCGCGTGACAGCGCCACCGTGTTGTCCCTCGGCGGATCGGGGCGGCGTGTCGCTCGGCCGCTGGCTGGACGACTGGCCCGTCAGTTCGTGAGCCGGCCGCGCCGGATGGCGGCCACCAGCGCCGAGATCTGGGCGGGCGTGAGCGGCCCGCCGCGGACCTTGCCGAAGCCGATCATCGCCTTGCCGGGCACGCCGTCGGCAATGGCGTGCGCGATGGTGCTGTCGACCCGTCGGGCGCGGTATGCGGTGCTGAGCAATGCGGTGCCGAGGTTGGGTACGCCCTGACCGTTCGCGCCGTGACAGGCGGCGCAGTCCTGCGCGTAGAGTGGGGCGACCTCGACGTGCGCGATCTCGTCTGCTGTTGCCTCGGCGGCCGGCGCGGTGCCCGAGACCATGGCCGAAGCCGATGGGGCAGTGTCTGGTGCGCTGTCCGGTGCCACTGGCGATGGCAGCGGCGATGATAGCGGCGATGGCAGCGGCGATGCCACGGCCGCAACCGGCGTGTGGTCCGGTCGCGGCGGGGCTGGCGCTTCGGTCTTCCACCCCGGAACGCTTGGCGCGTCGGTCTTGAGGCTGCGCAGGTATGTCACCACCTGCTCGGCGTGCTGGTCGGTGAACGGACCAGTCCAGCGGTTCGACGGTATCGGCGACATGTCCGGTGTCGATGTGATGGTGCCCGCACGTCACCCGCAGGCCGCAGGCGGCGCCGAGCACACTGGCCTCACGGTGACCCTGACGTGTCCGGAACGCGTCGCTCGCTCCAACGCGAGTCCTGCCATCTCCTGCAAGCAGGTGGTGTCCATGCGGTCGCCAGCGCGCGACCGACACGTGATGCCGCACCGCGCGAGCCGGTCGCGAACTGCGGATACGGCGCCTGCGACGCCCGGAGTACGACGAGGGCGACGTGATGGATACCCAGCACGCGCTTGCGCTGGAGGGAAGCCTCGTGCGTCGGCGACGGCATGGTTCCGATGACCGCCCGCCGCATGAACCCGCACCCGATTGGCAGCCGGGCCGCTGTCGGCCGCCGACGGCCCCTGACGCCGGTCGCGATTTGCTGCCAAACTCTCCCATCGGCAACTCCGTTGGCCCGCACACGTTGCCCCACCCCTGGAGCGCTCATGTCCGCCCCCATCACCCTGACCGTCAACGGCACCAAACACCGTTTCGACGGCGACCCCACCATGCCGCTGCTCTGGTACCTGCGCGACGCGCTTGCACTCACGGGCACCAAGTACGGCTGCGGCATCTCGCAGTGCGGCGCCTGCACGGTGCACGTGAACGGGGCGCCGGTACGTGCCTGCCAGCGCCGCATGCAGACGCTGGAGGGCGCGACGGTCACGACCATCGAGGGATTGCACCCCAATGGTGAGCACCCGCTCCAGGTGGCCTGGCGCCGCATCGACGTGCCGCAGTGCGGTTTCTGCCAGGCGGGGCAGATCATGCAGGCAGCCACGTTGCTGGCGCGCACCAGGAACCCCACCGACGCCGACATCGATGCCGCCATGAACGGGCATCTTTGCCGCTGTGGTACGTACCCCCGCATTCGGGCAGCCATCAAGGCGGCCGCGGAGCCGTCGCGATGAGCGCCCGCAACCGACTGCCGTGGCTCACCGTGCCCACGGCCATGGATGCGCCGTCGCCGAGCGATGCGCCAATCCTGAGCGACGCCGCGACCGCGACGACCACCGACCCGCACCGCCGCGACATCCTCAAGCTGCTCGGCATGGGTGGCCTGCTCGTCGTGGCCGGAAGCGTGGGCGTGCGCCGGTTGGACGCCGCGGAGGCCGCATTGGCTCCGGGCGCGGAACCCTGGGCACCGCACGCCTTCGTGCGCCTCGGCGACGACGGCATCGTCACGCTCATGTGTCACCGCTCCGAGATGGGGCAGGGCATTCGCACCACCATGCCCATGATCATCGCCGACGAAATGGACGCCGACTGGTCGCGCTGCCGCGTGGAACAGGCGCTGGGCGACGAGCCGAGGTACGGCAGCCAGAACACCGACGGCTCCACCAGCATTCGCGACTTCCTGCCGCGCTACCGCGAGGCCGGCGCCACCGTGCGGGCCCTGCTCGAGGACGCCGCGGCGAAGGAGTGGGGCGTGCCCAGCAGCGAGGTACGCGCACGCAACGGCGAAGTCGTGCACACCGCCAGCGGACGCACGAAGGCTTTCGGCGCGCTCGTAGCCACCGCGCGCAGCATCCCCATGCCCGACAAGGCGCGCATCCGCATCAAGACGCCCGCCGAGCGGCGCTGGGAAGGTAAGGCGATGCCGTCCATCGACCTCGTGCCGATGACCACGGGCACCGCCGTGTACGGTGCCGATGTCACGCTCCCGGGCATGCGGTTCGCGGTCATCGCGCGGCCGCCGGTGTGGGGCGGCAAGGTCGTGAGCGTCGATGACACGGCGGCGCGGGCCGTGCCCGGCGTCGAGCGCATCGTCCGCATTCCCGAGTCGCCGCTGCCGGGTGGGTTTCTCCCGCTGGGGGGCGTGGCGGTCATCGCGTCCAATACCTGGGCCGCCATGAAGGGGCGCGACGCGCTGCGCATCACGTGGGATCACGGGGCGAACGCCAGCTACGACAGCACGACGTACAAGGCCACGTTGCAGCAGTCGGTGCGCAGTCCGGGCGCGGCGGGGCGCACCAACGGCGATGTGGCGCGTGGCCTCGCAACGGCCGCGCGGACGGTGACCGCCGAGTACTACATGCCGCACCTGTCGCATGCGCAGATGGAGCCGCTGGTGGCGCTGGCCCGTGTGGCGAATGGCAAGGCCGAGCTGTGGGCGCCCACGCAGTCGCCCATGGACGTGCGCAAGACGGTGGCCGAGTACCTCAAGGTCGACGTGGCGAATGTCACGGCCCACGTGACGCTGCTGGGCGGCGCCTTCGGGCGGAAGTCCAAGCCCGACTTCATCTGCGAAGCCGCATACCTCTCACGTGAGGTGGGTGCGCCGGTGCGTGTGCAGTGGACGCGGGAGGACGACCTGCGCCACTCGTACCTGCATTCGCCGGCCGCGCATCGGCTCGAGGCGGGGCTCGATGCTGCGGGTAAGGTCGTCGCGTGGCGTCACCGCTCGGCGTATCCCGCCATCAGCGCCACCTTCGCGCCCAACGTGACGGGCGCCGAGCCCGACGAGCTCACGAACGGCGCCAGTGACATTCCGTTCGACATCCCCAACGTGCGGGTGGAGATCTGCCCGGCAGTGGCGCACACGCGCATTGGCTGGTACCGCAGCGTGAACGCCATTCACCATGGGTTCGCGATTGGCTCGTTCGTGGATGAATTGGCGCACGCATCCGGCGAGGACCCGGCCGACTTCCTGCTCGCGCTGCTGGGGTCCGACCGGAAAGTCGATCTCTCGCAGGCGGGGCTCGTGAAACCGGCCAGTAACTACGGCGCGTCGTGGACCGACCATCCACTCGATGCGGGACGCGCGCGCCGCGTGGTGGAGCTGGCCGTGGAGCAGAGTGGCTGGCGACGTGGTGCGCTGCCGCGAGGACGCGGGCGGGGCCTCGCCGTG
>JAJTGR010000106.1 GCA_021299375.1 Gemmatimonadota bacterium | reverse complement strand
CTTCGTGGCGCTGGCGAGAAGTTGGGCGCGGTCAGCGCTGCCCCCGTTCGTGTACGACTCGTCGAGCACCTGCCCACGGTGCAGCACGAGAAATGTCTGGCCGCCCATCGACGTGCTGTACGACTTGGCGGCGGCAATCGCTTCGGGGGTGGGGCCCGCGGCCGGCGTCGGCGCGTCAGACACCGAAGGCGACGACGGGCTGCCAGCGGCGCCGCAGGCAGTCCCGAGCAGCACCAGCATCGATGTGGCTGTCAGCGACAGGCCCGAACGCAACAGGAAGTGCATGGAGGTGTGGGAAAAGGGAGAACCGATGGACCACGTGGCCGTTGGCTTGGCGACCGCCGCCGCGTTGTCCAGTGGAGGTGAGACACGCCTCGCCAGTTCCCCCCTATGTCTGCCACCTGGTGCTCCGCGCGCCGGCGTCACCAGCAACGCCCACGCGACCTCGGCGAACCCGACGTCGCAACAATCCATCACTGTCCTGGTATCCGTGAGCACCCTCGTGGGGTCCACAGCGATCGTTCACGTGTACGCCGAGTGCGCGCCAGCCGCGGCCGCCCCACGGAACCTGTTCCTCCGCGAAGGGAAGCGCGACGCGACGGCGGGAGCGGACCGGAGGGGAAACGCCGGCGCGGCTGGCTCGAGCGGTGGCGCGACGCGCTCGACGAGCTGGCAAGCCGCGGTGAGGGGTGCGCGTGGCCGCTCGCGGTAGCGTCGATCGCGCGGCACAACCCTCGGTTCGATCTGGCCAAGCGGCGCACGGCCGGCATCGGAGCGGCGATCAGCGACGTCTCGAGCGTCACGCAGATGGCGCGAGCGCGCCCGCCGAGTGCCCGCCGGGTCCGGCCCCCACTCAGGACCGACGTTCCCGCGACGATCTCCGTTCCCCTGCAAGATCGACAGCACGACGCCGCCCGCGCTGCTCCATCGCTCAGCGCTCATCCGGAACGCCGAGATACCGCCAGATCCCCGCAAACACCGGCGTCCCGTTTGCCGCCCGCGGCGTGTTCGCGTCCACCACCACCACGTTGTGGTTGGGCCCGATCACGACGCCGGGGAAGAGCGGCGTCGCCGTCGTCGAGAGCATGTGGCTGCCGCCGAACGGGGGCGCGGCGCTGTCCACGCTCACCACTGGTCCGAACGCCGCGAGCCCGAGCCCGCTCCACGCGGTGATGGTCGGCGCGAACGGCACCAGTTCGTCCCGCTCGGAAATGAAGCCGTAGATCCGCGCCGCCGGCGTCGCAAACGGTGTCGTCATCCACGGCACCGGTATCCCGGCCACGAGGTCGCCGGCCGACGCGAAGCTCGCCACCCGGAACACCGCATGCTGCCGCGCAATGAACAGCGCATGCCCGCCCCCCTGCGAGTGCCCCGCCACCGCGATCCGGTCCCAGCGGAGTGTGCTGTCTCCCTGCACGAACTGCGTCCAGGCTCGAGCCGGGTCCCGCTGCTGCATGTACCGCAGCAGCCGCACCACCCGCGACTCGATGCTGTTCCCGCGGTCGACCACCACCACCCCCGAGCGCGGGAGGCCGGTGAGAATCTCATCGCGCGTCTGCTCGTAGCAGGTCGCCGACTGCCCCGCGCAGAGCGTACCGACCGGTGTGTCGTTGACGTAGCTGAGGCTGACCGCATGATACCCCGCACGCGCCGCCTCCTGCGCCACCAACCGGTAGTTCTGCGCGATCGCGCCGGTCCCGGGCAGGAAGAGGAAGAGCCGCCCGCGCAGCGGCACGGAACGGCTGGCATAGACGAAGTGACTGTCGGGCCGGAGCCTGACGCAGCGCCCCGTGCTCGCCGGCAGCACCGACGTCGCGTCGAGCTCGCCCACGACATACGCGTTGACCCCCACGCCGGGCGACGGCGCGCAGTCGGGCGCCGGCGGCTCCACTGGCCCGCCCCCGGCCGGCGCGGAGCAGGCCGAGCCGCCAAGCGTGAGCGCCGCGACGGTGAGGTGCAGCAGGCGCTGTCCGTGGTGTGAGTGGGGCAAGCGCATGGAAACGTGGGCGTGGTGGAAACGTGGGCGGGGGGGAGCTGCTGGCGGGGCGCAGAACGAGCGATGCATTCGGCCGCATCACGTGTTGCCGTGCAACGCGGTTACCCAAGCCCTTGATGCTGCCCCACACGGGTCAATCCATTGTCCGGCGCGTTGTTCCCGGCTGTGCGGGATCGATCATGTCGGGCGTCGTGGTGGACACGCCCGGCCCAAGTCAGGCCGCTCATCGCGGCGCGAGACCGATCAACCGGTGCAGATCCGCGCAGATCGAACTCCAGCCGCCAGCGGAGCCCTCCGACCGTCGGCCGCGCTCGCGCCGCCGCGCTCCGCCGACAGCGGCGGCGTGCGTCCGACCCTCGGCGCGCCACGCGATGGCTGGATCGGTACACGCCCGGACAGTGGGGCCATGAGGGACCGCATGGCGAGATCCGCACCCGCGCAGCCGCCCGTGCGTAGAAGGCCGGCGATGCATACGCGCAGTCCGGGAACCAGGATCGACCGAGGAATGGGTCGGGCGGCCATGACGAACAGGAAACCGGTCGACGACCTCACCGGTTCGGGTCGATACAGAGCACGACACCGTTCGCCCCGGCCCCCCTCGCTTCCCGCATGTCCACGCCCCGCCTCGCCACCCTACCCTTCGAGCTCACCCGCGACCATCAGGTGATCGCTGCCGGGACCGTCACCACCACGGAGGAGCGACGCCACGGTGTGCTGCGCCTCGAGGGGGAGCTGCTGCATGTGCAGTGGCGGGTCGAACGACAGGTGCAGCAGATTGGCCCCGAGATCCGGACAGACGTCCAGCACGACGGGCTGCGCGAGGTCCCGGTGCCGGTACGCCTGCTCGGCGATGCGCGTGTGCGCCGACGCGGTCGGCTCTGGTGGAAGCGCACCGAGCTGGTGCTGACGGCACGGGACCTCGTGGCGTTCGATGGCCTCGCGGGTCCCGAGGGTTTCGACTTCACGCATCCGGCCGAGCTGGCGCTGCCGGTACGTACGAACAACCTGGAGCTGGCACGTGAGTTCGCCTCGGAGGTGGAGCTCGCCATTGCCGACCTGGCGCTGCGCGCGGCCGAGGCGGCCCTGGCCCTGTCCCACGCGGCGCCGCGCGCCCTTGCCGACCCTGAATCGACGCCGTGATTCCCCGCCGTGCCCGGGACAGGGGGTCGCGCGTCGCACACGCGCTGCTGCTGCCGGGGACGCTGATCGAGCACGTCGCGCGTCACCCGCCCGTGGCGCACTGCCGGGGCGCCGCCTTGACGCATTTCGTTCAATAGCATAAACTAATAAACAAAACATGCCCATTCCCGTTGCCCAGGTCGCCCGCACGTTCGCTGAGTGCACCCCGCTGTTCTTCGCACTCGGAGAAGCCCCTCGGCAGCAGATTCTCCTGCTGCTCACCGAGCACGAGATGCTCAACGTCGGACAGATCGCCGAGCGGCTGCCCCTGTCGCGCCCGGCGATCTCGCACCACCTGAAGGTCCTGCGCCAGGCTGGCCTGGTGGCGATGCAGGAGTCCGGCACCGAGAACCGGTACTCGCTGACGGCGGAGCCGGCGATCGCCCTGCTCGAGCGCTTCGTTGCCGAAGTGAAGGACTGCAGTCGCTGAACCGCCCGCGTTGGAACGCGGCGTCGTCTCGTTCGCCTCTTGGTCGATTCGTCTAAACGGAGCAAATATGGAACCCGCGTTCCCTGCCGCTCGTCCCTTCGCCGTCATCACCGGCGCCTCCGATGGCATCGGGCGCGAATTGGCACACCTCCTTGCCGCCCGGAAGCACGACCTCCTCGTCATCGCCCGCCGCACCGACCGGCTGGCCCTCCTCGCCGACGAACTCGCCGCGACGCACGGGGTCCGCGTAGAGACGCTGGGGCTCGACCTCGCGGCGCCGCACGCGGCCCGCGAG
>JAJTGR010000092.1 GCA_021299375.1 Gemmatimonadota bacterium | reverse complement strand
GGGAACTGCACCACCTGCGGGCGGGGCTCCAGGGTGGCTGCCTGGGCGCAGAGGCGCCCGATGCGGGCAAGGTTGCCGGCTGTGTCGCCCTTGCGGGGGGCGAACTGGCACAGCGCGATGGTCAGCGGACGGATCGGGTCACCGGGCATGGAGAAAAGATAATGGCCCACGCCTCGAACCCCCTTGCGCACGACCGTGTACCATTCGTCCATGCGTTGGCTGCCCCTGTTGCCCGCGGCCTCCCTGTGGGGGCTGCTGTCCGCCCTCCCGGGCGGGGGCCTGCTGCACGCCCAGACCGCGGTGCCCCAGCCGTCCACGGGCGAACCCTGGCGCATCATCACGCCGCCGCAGGCCACCCTCGTGTTGGCGCGCGACGGAACGCTGATCGGTGAGATCGGGCGCGAGCGGCGTCTCAGCATCGCGCTGCGTACGCTCCCGAGATATGTGGGACAGGCGTTCATTGCCGTCGAAGACAAGCGCTTCTACCAGCACGACGGGGTCGACCTCGTGGGGGTGGCCGGGGCGCTCAAGGATGCCGTGACCAAGGGCGACATCCGCGGCGCCAGCACCATCACGCAGCTGCTGGTGGGCAACATGCACCCCGATGTCATCGACCGCCGTGACCGCTCGCCGGCGCGCAAGCTGCGCGAGCAGGCCGCCGCCCGCGAAATGGAGCGCCGCTACAGCAAGGAGCAGATCCTCGAGGCGTTCCTCAACCAGATCTCCTTCGGGCGCGGCGCCTTCGGCATCGAGATGGCGGCCCGGCAGTACTTCGGCAAGGGCGCCGCCGACCTCACGCTGGCCGAGGCGGCGTCGCTCGCCAGCATGCCCAAGAGCCCCGTGCTCTACGATCCGGCCCGCTACCCCGACCGCAACCGCGAGCGCCGCAACACGGTGCTCGCGCTCATGGCCGACCAGGGGTACATCACCGCCGCGCAGGCATCGGCCGCGCAGCGCGAGCCCGTGCGCACGGTGAGTCGCACCGAGCGGCTCGCGCCATGGATCACGGACGTGGTGCGCGTGCAGGCCGAGCGTGCCGGCGTGCCGGTGATGCAGGGGGGCTATCGCATCGTCACCACGGTGGACGCGGCGCTGCAGCGCGCCACCCAGCAGGCCGTATCGCGCGGGATCGACGAGATCGAAGCGCGCCCAGGATTCCGCGGGGAGCAGTGTGCCCGATCGGCTGCTCCCGCCGGCCCCGGTGCGAAGCCGCCTCGTGTCGACGCCTGCCTCGAAGGCGCCGCCGTCGTGCTCGACCCCGCCACCGGCGAGGTCCGGGCCCTCGTGGGGGGGCGCGACTACGCCCGGTCGAGCTACAACCGTGCCGTCGACGGCAATCGGCAGCCGGGCTCCAGCTTCAAGGCGTTCGTCTACGCGCAAGCGCTGGCACAGGGGCTGCCCGCCAATGCACTCGTGGCTGACACGGCGCTCCGCATCCGCCTCGACAACGGGCAGGTCTATTCGCCGGACAACGCCGACAACCGCTTCCTCGGTACGCTGACCCTGCGCGAGGCGCTCGCCAGGTCGCGCAATCCGGTCGCGGTGCAGCTCGCGCTCTCGGTGGGGATGGACTCCGTCACCGCACTGGCGCGTCGCGCGGGGCTCCGGGCACCGATTGCGCCCTATCCGTCGAGCGCCCTTGGAGCGAGCGTCGTGCAGCCGCTCGATTTCGTGGCCGCCTTCGCCGCGTTCGACAATGGCGGCGTGGCGGTGGAGCCCCGCTTCATTGCCCGAGTGGAGGACCGCACGGGGCGCCCGGTGCTCACGCCACCAGCCCCGTCGCTGCGCCCGGCCATGGACCCGCGCGTGGCGTTCATCATGCGCGACATGATGCAGGATGTCGTCGAACGGGGCACCGCGACGGCGCTGCGCCGGCTGGTCCCGTCGCGCATCCCGGTGGCCGGCAAGACCGGCACCACCAACGACAACACCGACGTGTGGTTTGTGGGCATGACGCCTGAGTACGTCACAGGGGTGTGGCTGGGCTTCGACACGCCGGCGATGATCTCGCCCGGTGCCGTCGGCGGTACCCTCGCGGCCCCGATCGCCGGACACATCATCGCCGCCGCGCACGAGGGACGCCCGACGCGGGTGTGGACCCCGCCGCCCGGCGTGGTGTCCGCGGAGCTGGATCGTGTCACCGGCAAGGTCGCCGACGCCAACACCCCCGCCGACCGTCGGTACACGGAGTGGTTTCTGCTCGGCACCGAACCGGGGGCTCTGGCCTGGCCGTGGAGCCTGTTCCGGTTGGGGCCGATCGGGTTCTGACGCCGCCGCCGGTCATGGCTGCGGGTCGCGGGTCGACGAGTCACGTGGGCTGGAGTCGGGCCTCCCGTTACCCACAGGGCATTCCACGTACTCGGTGTGGGTTTCGCATTGCACGGGGGCGCAGGACGCGTCACCATCGGAGCGGTGAACGACAGCCATGCGACAGCAATGCGACAGCAATGCGACAGCCATGCGGCGGCCATGCGGCGGCCATGCGGCGGTCATGCGGCGGTCATGCGGCGGCCATGCGGCCCCCCGCGCCGAGTCGGTCGCCACGTGCGGCATCGGCCAGCCCGGCCGGTAGCGCCGCAGCGCGACACCCAGGTGTTCGCCCAGCAGGCCCACCTGCAACCAGTTCCGCGCGCGCGGGTTGCCGCTCTCGAAACGCACGAGCCACCTCCGCGCCCGCCGTAGCTCGCCCATGGTCGACGCGGACAGGTTGGCGGGGAGGGCCAGCGTGTGCACGTCTGGCGATGCCACCTCGGGTGGCGCCACGAGGTTGAACCCGGCGCGTTCGAGTGCCCCGCGCAGCCAGCGGCCGTCGCGCGCGCGCGACCAAACGTGGACAGGCCACGCGGTGACCTCGAGGCTGGTCGCTAGGGCGTCGATGGGAATCGCCGACTGCGTGCATGGCGACTGTCGTGGGCGATGGCCGGCCCGAGGTCGAGAGAGCGAGGGATCCCCGACTCGGCGGGCTGTGGCTGCTCCGTGTGCAGGACGATGGCCACGCCGGCCCACGACGAAAGGGCCTTGCCGCTGACGGTGCTGGCGCACCACACGCCGGTCAGATCGACGGGAATGGCGCCGACGCTGCCGATGGCGTCGAGCGCCAGCCGTGCGCCGTGCCGCGATCGCCCGGAGCATCGGGAGGTCGTTCACCATCCCGGTGGATGTCTCGGTGTGCACGGCCTGTAGCCAGCGGGCGTGTGCCACGTGCCTCTGCCACGTGCCTCTGCCACGTGCCTCTGCCACGTGCATCTGTGCATCCACCGCCTCCGCCTCGAACGCCGTGCCCCCGGGGCGTGCGGATCACCTCGCACGACAGGCCACGCCGGACGGCATGATCCACCAGACGCCCCTCGAACTCGTCGTTGCTGCCGAGCACTCCATGCGCACCGAGCAGGCGCAAGTGCGCAGCCATGACGTCGTTGGCGAGTGTGTCCGACCCCAGGCGCAACGTGTCGTGGTGCGCCCCGGTGAGCTCGCACAGCTGGTGCTGTACTGCTTGCACCCGCTCACGGAATACCGCGGCGCGATGCGACGTCGCCTCGTGCGCGAAGGCGGCGCGCACCTCGGTGCGGGGACGCACGGCCCGGGAAGGAAGTGTCCCTCAGTGGCGAGTGCTGGCGATGCCACGGCCATGGCGACCGGCCAGGCGCTCACCTGTGCGGCCGGTACATACATCGGCTGGTGCTGCGCGCCCCCGGCGCCGACCAGCGAACCGAACGGCGTGAAGCCGACCGTGCGGTAGAGGGGCAGCTGCCGCGTCGTGCCGGAAATCACGTCGACATGGCAGCCACGCGCGCGGACATGGCGGTGATGCGTGCCATGAGCCGGGCGAAGATGCGCGTGACCCGATAGGCCGGCTCCACGGCGAGCACCCTGATCTCCACGGGGGCAGCAGCACGGCAGGTACGGGTCGATGTCGCCCCGCTTCTGGCCGAAGGAGACGGGGCACCTGGTGCGGCCGGCGACGCTCCCGATCATGCGCCCCGCAGCTCGCCCACCGCATACACGCTCTCATCGGGGAAGCGGTCCGCCAGGCGCCCCTCGGCGTTCGGGGGATGTGGTGGAATCTCCTCACGAACGTCCGGTAGGTTGGGCGTGAATGGCCTCGTGGTCGGCGGGACCGGCGAAACGGATGCCCGCCACAGCTGCAGGCACGGAGGCGCGTCATGCTGTGGGGTGGCCATGGCCGTGACTGTGCTGCCGCAGGGGCAAGGGCCGCGACCGGGCGCGTGGCGACTTTATCGATATTGACAGATCATTACGGCGAACCTATTTTCCCGTCGCGTTGATATGGCATACTCATAACCGTTTCTCTGGGGCTTTATGCGTGCTGGTCCTTCGATTCGCTCCCGGGTCGTCCTCCGTGTCGTGACCGCCGCTGCGGCGGCCGCCCTGTTCGCCGCCTGCGGCGACGACAACGGCACCGCCGCGGTTCCCACGGTGGCTGCCGCCGAGTTCCGTCGTCTCCTCGTCTCCGATACCGCGCCGTTCGCGCGCGTCTTCGATGCCACCACGGGCCAGCGCGTCGACTCCATGGGCGGCCTGCCGTCGCGCATCACCTACCTGTACACCGCCAAGGGGCGCATCGCCTTCGCGCACTTCCAGACGCGCGATCAGGTCTCCTTCATCGACGGCGGTGTCTTCGAGCAGAATGGCCGCGGCGTGAAGCAGGCGCCGCGCCTCGTGGGCAGCTTCTCCGACATTCGGCCGATTCACGGCAACTACAACGGCGACCTGGTGTCGGTGCACTTCGACGGGAGCGGCAATGTCCGCTTCTGGAGCGAGCAGGGCGTCGCCGCCGGCAACACGCAGCCCGTTTCGACGATTCGCACCGGGCCAGCGCACCACGGCGCCGGCATGGCGACGTTCGACGGCGGCTTCATGTCCGCGTCCATTCAGGACCCGGCCAACCCGGCGCTGCCGAATGGCGTGGTCGTCTTCAACCGTCAGGGCCAGGAGGTCGCGCGCAACACCACCTGCCCCGGCCTGCACGGCCTGGCTGGCAATGCTGCGGGCAAGCTCTACGGCTGCGCGGATGGCGCGCTGCTGGTGACCATGAACGGCACCACGCCGGCCTTCAGCAAGGTCACGCACGCCACCGATCCGCGCTTCGGCGTTGGCTCCGTGTGGGCGCGCGATGGTCAGCCGAACTTTCTCGTCCGCGTGTCCATCCGTGGGCAGCCCGTCAGCACGGCCACGCGCGCCCTGGGCGTGGCGCAGGTGGCCTCACGCACGATCGTGCCGATCACCATCCCCGGCGGGGATCTCGACTGGACCGCCGACATCGACCAGAGCGGTCGCTACGCGCTCATTCTCGGCCGTACCGGCAACCTGCACGTGGTGGACATGAGCACGCGTCAAGTGACGGGCTCGCTCTCTGGTCTTGTGCCGCCCATGCCCACCAGCGGCACGGTGCTCACGCCGTTCTTCGCCTTCGCCGAGGGCGTGGCGTACATCACGAGCCCCACGCAGGGCCGCGTGTACGAGATCGCGATCAGCAGCAGCGGTGTGCCCACGATCGCCCGCACCATGAATGTCGGCGGCTCCCCCGAGCGCATCGTCGTGCTCGGTGTCCGCGAGAACCGCTCGTTGCAGCGGTGACGTGGCAGCGCCCCACCCGGCGCTTGGTGTGCACGTTCGCGGCGGCGGGGACGCTATTCCCCGTTGCCGCGCTGTCGCAGCAGGACACCACGGCCGCGGCGCGTGCGCGTGTCGTACGCACGGCCGACAGTACCGCGCGGCGTGACTCCACGCGCGCGCAAGTGCTCGGCACCATCAAGGTCACAGCGGTGCAGGGCAGCGGCCTGTCGCTCGCGCGCCCGGCGAGCGTGCTGGAGGGGCGCGCGCTCGATCGCCGTCTGGCGCCGTCGCTCGCCGCCACCATTGCCGGCGAGCCCGGGGTCACGGCGCGCAGCAACGGCCCCATGGCCACGCAACCGGTCATTCGCGGCCTCAGCGGCGACCGCGTGCTCGTACTCGAGGACGGGCAGCGCACGGGCGACATCGCCACCACCGCGCCCGATCACGCGGTCACCATCGATCCCATGACGGCCCGACGAGTGGAGATCATCCGAGGTCCGGCCG
Source organism: Gemmatimonadota bacterium (assembly GCA_021299375.1). Taxonomy (GTDB): domain Bacteria; phylum Gemmatimonadota; class Gemmatimonadetes; order Gemmatimonadales; family Gemmatimonadaceae; genus Gemmatimonas. Next base: position 41,021 of record JAJTGR010000092.1, on the reverse strand, counting down.
GACTGCTCTTCGGGAGCAACAGCCTCGGCGGCGTGGTCAACGTGGTGCGCGACGACGTGCCCACCGAGCGGGCCGCCCGGCTGGTGTCGGGGACGTTCACCGGGCAGGGCGAATCGGTGAACAACGGCGGCGTCGCCCATGGCAGCGTGCGTGGCGGCGTCGGCCCGCTGTCCTGGCGCGTGAGCGGCTCGTGGCGCACCGCCGGTGACACGCGGGCGCCGCGCGGGCCGCTCCCCTTTTCCGACTTGCGTGGACACGATGTGGGCGCCGGCGCGGCCCTGGTGGATGTCACCACGTCGTTCGGCACCTGGCGACTCGGCGGTGCTGCGCGCGACGTGGCCAGCACCTACGGTGTGCCGGCGAGCTTTGCCGGCATCGTGCTGCCGGGGGCGCACGATGGCGGTGTGTACGTGGAGTTGGCGCGCCGCAGCGGCCGTCTCGACGGCTCCTGGCGCGCGCTGGAGAGCTCCGCGGCTCCGCGGTGGCGTCCACGGCTCACCCAGGCCAACGTCTCCACGCAGTTCGTGCGCTTCGAGCAGTCGGAACTCGAGCGTGGCGGCTTCGTGGGCACGCGTTTCGGTCAGCTCATGGCCAACGGCGATGCGCTCGTGCAGTACGTGCGCCACGCCGGCGTGCCTGTGCGCGGCAGCGCCGGTGTGTGGGCGCAGTGGCGGGACTTCCGCGCCGAAGGAAGCTTCACGGGGACGCGTCCGGGCGTGATGCGCTCGGGCGCGGTGTTCGCCATGGAGGAGATGGAGCTGGACGCGCTCTTCGGTGGCCGCGCCGTACGCCTCCAGTGGGGCGCGCGCTTCGACGCCGCGCGCATCGTGCCGCTCGACAGTACCGAAACGGCGCTCGTGCGCGACGTCCGTACTCGCGCCTTCCGCACGCCCACCGGCAGCGTCGGTCTCACCGTCGGTGCCGGGGGCGGCGTGACACTCGGAGCCAGTGTCACCCGAGCCTTCCGTCCGCCGGCCATCGAGGAGCTCTTCTCGGCCGGGCCGCACCTCGCCACGTACGCCTACGAAGTGGGCAATCCGCAGCTCCGCGCGGAACGCGGCAATGGCGCCGACCTCTTCGTACGTCTCGCCCGTCGGACGCTGACCGGCGAGATGAGCGTGTTCGCCATGCGCGTCCGCGACTTCATCTATCAGCAGCCGCTCGTGGATGCGGTCACCGGCGAACCGGTGCGTGACCGCCGCCTGCGCCGCTACAACGTGTACCGCGCCGAACAGGCCGACGCCCGTCTGCATGGTGCTGAGGGGCGTCTCGAGTGGCGGGTGCCCCGGGTCCGCGGCCTCGCGCTCGAGGGGACCGTGTCGTGGGTCCACGGCGTCCAGCGTTCACTCGCGGCGTCGGCGATGGCAGCGGCCAACGCACCGGACTGGACGCCACTGCCGGCCATGCCGCCGCTGCGGAGTCGCCTGCAGGGCCGGTGGGAGAATGCGCGCTGGAGTGTGACGGCCGGCGCCGAAGCCGCTGCGCGTCAGGGGCGCGTCCCGCCGGCGCCCGAAACCCTCGGACGGACCACCTGTGCGCTCGCGGCGTCGCAGGCCGTGGCGGGGGCAGGGGCGCCTGCGCTGCTGCCCGCCGAGTTCTGTCCCACCGATGGGTGGGTCGTCGCCAACGCCAGCGCGTCGCGTCGCTGGATCGTCGGCAGGCAACTGCACGAGATCACCGCGTCGGTGGACAACGTCTTCGATGCCGATTGGCGCGATCACCTGTGGCGGGCCAAGCAGGTCGCGCCGCAGCCAGGGCGCAATCTGCGCCTGTTCTACCGTTGGGGCTGGTGATGCCTCGACTCTCGACCCGATTCGCCGCGGCGAGTCTCGCGCTGGTGGCGGCCTGCGACCACCCGATTGCGGTGGTCACGCCGCATGCGGAGGTGGCCGATCTGGTCTTCGCCGACTCCGTCTCCGGTGCCGTGCTGGCCCGCACCACCGACAACCGCACGTGGACCGGCGCCCCGCTGCAGCTGTGCGTCGACGAGGTGCGCACCCTGCTGCCCCAGGCGCTCGATTTCCGCGGGGTGCCCGTGGATCTCGTCTCACGACGGGACCTCGAGATCCGTGGCGAGAGCGCCGACGCCCTGGTGGCGTGGGAGCCGCTGCGGGGGCGTGGCAAGCTGTTCGCGCTCGCGCCTGGTACCACGCGGGTGCGCTTTCTCGTGTGGCATCTCACGCACGCCGACCTCGTGTCCCCGTGGCTCGACGTGATCGTTCACCCCAGAGCTGCCTGTCCGGCGGCCCGCTGATTCGGAGGAGCTTCATGCGCACCCTGTCCAACATTCGACGGTCCGCCATCGGTGCAGCGGCCGCCTGGCTGCTCGCGGCGTGCGGCGGTGGCGGTGACGTGGCCGCCCCGCCGCCGTCTGCGCCCCGTCTCGAGATCGCCAGCATCGTGGTGGAAGATCCGCAGACGGGCGACATCATGTTCTCGCACGACGATCATTGGCACGGGTTCCCCACGGTGGCGGCCGGCGGCGCCCGCACGTTGCGGGTGCACTTCGTGAAGCAGGGGCGCGCGCCCGACGATCACGACATGCCGCCGCGCAACGAATGGTTCACGTTGCAGAACCACGCCGACCATTCGCTCCCGGTCGTCATCGAAGACCCGGCACGCGCGTCGTGGGCGGGCGATCGATTGGGTGGCCAGCTGCGTGGGCAGAGCCCGGGGGCCTCACGCCTGAGTGTTCGAGTGCTCCGCGGCAGCACGACGGTGTGGGAGGCGCCACCGCTCAACTTCGTCATTCGGTAAACCCATTGAGTGGATGAATGATCGGCATTGAAACAATCACTCGAACAGCATGTTCGGAGCGGTGTTAGTAGACGATAGCGAAGGGGCGCCGCTTCCGCGTCGGAGTGAATGCGCCTGTCGCGATCGCCGGTCGGAGTCGCACGAATGTGCGAGGTCCGGCCGGAGACCACCTGCGGACGCTGCATGTGCCGCCCTACTGGACACTGACCATGTCACGGATTTTCCGCCCTGCGCCGTCTACGGCGCGAGCCCTGATGCCGACGGTGATGCTGTGCGCGTCGCTGCCTCTGCTTACCGGTTGTGCCACCATCCGTCAGGACGAGATCGGCGTGAAGACGCGCTTCGGCCGCATCTCCAGCGGTCCGTTGCAGCCTGGCGCCCAGTTCGTGATTCCCGGTGTCAATTCCGTGCTGCGCGTACCGGCCCGTGTGGTCAACCGCGAAGTGCGCCTCGAGATGCCGTCCAAGGAGGGGCTCAACGTCGCGGCCGAAGTCTCCATCCTGTATCGCGCCAGGACCGAGAACATCCGCCAGATCCTCGAGACCAGCGGCGTACGCTACGAGGAGGATGTCATCATCCCGGTCTTCCGCTCGGCGGCCGCCGACGTCTCGGCGCGCTACATGGCCAAGGACATGCACAGCGGGGTTCGCACCGGCATCGAACAGGCGATTCGCGAAAAGATGATGGAAACGCTCGAGCCGCGTGGGTTCCAGGTGGACAACGTGCTGCTCAAGAGCATCCGACTCCCCGCTGACCTCGCCCGCGCCATCGAAGAGAAGCTCGAGGCGGAACAGCGCTCCGAACAGATGCGCTTCGTGCTCGATCGTGAGAAGCAGGAAGCCGAGCGTCGGACCATCGAGGCGCAGGGTATTCGCGACTCGTGGGCCATCATCGCCCAGGGGCTGACGCCGGCGATCATCTCGTATCAGTCCATCGAGGCGTTCCGCGAGCTGGCGCGGAGTCCCAACGCCAAGGTCATCGTCACCGATGGCAAGGCGCCGATGCTGCTCACGAACGAAATGGGCGCCGACGTGCGTCCGACTGGTGGTGCCGCCCCGGTGGAGACGGCGGCTCCGCGTCGTATCGTCCGTCCGACGCTGCCGGCCTCGTTGCCGACCAGCAGCCCGGCGACACCGAACCGGCAGCCGTGACCGCGCCAGACGGCGGGGGGCCGCGCGGTGCCTGGGTGGCGCTCGTCGCCGGCCTCCTGCTCGCCGGCGCGACGCCGCTCGCGGCGCAGTGGTCCGCCGCGCCCGCCGTAGCGGTGGGACTCGCGGTGCCGGGGGGCGCGCTGCACGATGCGGTCGCTGAGGGCGTCACCGCCAAGGCCGGCCTCTGGATGCGCGCCCCGCGGGTGCCCGTGGGGTTCACCGCGGAAGTCATGTACACACACCTGCGCGGAGATCGGGGGCGGCCCGTGGCAGACGACCTGCAGATCGGGTCGGTGCTCGCCAATATCACCACCCGCCGCCATGAGGGTCGCCTCGATCCGTACGGAACAGCGGGCATCGGGTGGTACGCGTTCACCGATCCCGACAACCGGTTCACGAGCCGTCGAGCACCCGGGGTGAACGTCGGCGTCGGCGAAGTCATCGCGGTCGGGCGGCGCGACTTCTTCGTCGAGGCGCGTCTGCACGCCATGCGGACGTCCACGCCAACAGGTTCAACGTGGACCACGTTTCTCCCCCTGATGCTCGGTGTGCGCTTTTGAACGCCGGAGGGACGCGCGGCGCGACGTTGGCTCTCGGGCTGACGTTGGTCGCCGCGCAGGGGATTGGGGCGCAGGCGACCGCGACCACGCCGCCGGCCACGCGCGGCGGTGACGAGCGCGGTGCCCTGCGGCTCGGCGGGGGCGACGATGTCGCTCTCACGCTCGGCGGGTATGTGCAGGTGGATGGGCGATGGATTTCCGGCGCGGCGTCGCGCCAGCCCGATGGCGTGCTGTTGCGGCGAGCGCGGCTCGTGTTCGATGCCGCGATGCCCAGCGGGTGGCATATCCGGCTACAGCCGGATTTCGGGCAGGGGCGGGTGCTCGTGCAGGATGCCTTTGCCGGTCACGAGGGCGAATCGATGGTCTTTCGCGCTGGACGCTTCCGGCCGGCCTTCGGGACGGAGCGCATGCAGTCGTCGTCCACCTTGCTCTTCCCGGAGCGCGGCATCGTCAACTCCCTGATGCCGAGCCGGAGCTTCGGGGCGCAGTGGCAGTGGACGCCGGCGGCGTGGCGTGTGGCCCTTGGAGGGTTCCGTACGCCGATCGGCAGCGACGCGGTGCCCGTCGACACCGACGGCGACGTGGATCTGGTGACCGGATCCGGGCATGATCTGCTCGTGCGCGTGGCGCGCGAGTTCACCGGCACCGGGTACATGGCCGACGTACAGGCCGGGATGCTGACCGGCAGTGAACGGGGAACGGTCGACGCGCCGGCCATCGGCCGGGTGCTCTCGGTGGCGCAGCAGCCCATCCTGGCGTTTCGCGACGACGGGACGGAGATCGGTACGGTGCGCGCGGCGGGACGTCGCACGCGGCTGTCAGCCGGTGGCCTGCTCGGCATGCGCGCCCATCTGGTGGCGATCGAAGGGGCGCTGCTCCGGCAGCGCATCCAGCGGGGCACGACCCTGTACGAGCCGACGGTGGGGGCCGTGGCCGTGCGGGTGGCGCGAGTGTGGAATGCCGACCGGCTGCGGTCACAGGAACTGCTCCCGCGGTCGGCGCGTGGCGCCATCGAGGTGGGCGCCCGCGGTGGCGTGGTGAGTGCCTGGGGTGAAGGGCTGGCCCCGCTCGTGACCCGTGCGTCGTCCACGTACGCTCGCACGGGCGGGGTGGCGGTGAGTTGGCTGCCGTCGTCGCTCACCCGTCTCACGATGGCCTATGACCTGACGGATCGGCGTTCTGCTACGGCGCCGCACGAACACGCCCTGCTCATTCGCTGGCAGCAGGGATTCTGACGACGCCGGGCTCGGCCCGGCCTTCTGCTCGAGGCAATCATGCAGCGTACGTCGCCAGGGCGGCGCGCGTGGGGCGCGTCCTTGCTCATGACGGCGATGCTGGGCGTCGCGTCGCCGCTGTCCGCCCAGTATTTCGGCCAGAATCGCGTCCGCTGGGAGCGCTTCGATGTGCGGGTGCTGCCCACCCAGCATTTCGACATTCACTTCGACCGGGCAGCCGAGCCTACGGTGCGCGAAACGGCGCGCAAGGCCGAGCGCTGGTACACGCGCCTGTCGGCGGTGCTCGGTCATGAGTTCACGCAGCGCAAACCCCTCATCCTGTACACGAATCATCCGGACTTCCAGCAAACGACGCTCGCCGATGCGCCGTTGAGCGAAGGCACCCGCGGCTTCGCCGAGTCGCTGCGCAATCGCCTCGTCATGCCGCTCACCGGTGTCGGGGCCGACAACGACCACGTGCTCGGTCACGAAATCGCGCACCTCTTCCAGTTCGACATCGCGCGGCGTATCGACGGCGCCGTGGGAATGAATCGGCTGCCGCTCTGGTTCGTGGAGGGCATGGCCGAGTACGTGTCGCTGGGCAGCGACGATCCGAACACCGCCATGTGGCTGCGGGCGGCGCTGGCCTCGGGCACCCTCCCGACCATCGACCAGCTGTCGTTCGATCCGCGCCTCTTTCCGTACCGCTACGGCCATGCGTTCTGGGCGTACGTCGGTGGCCGGTGGGGTGATGAAGCGGTGGGGGCGCTCTTCCGCATGGCGCTGCAGGTGGGCGTGCGCGCCGCCATCGTGCGCACCCTCGGCGTGGAGGTGGACGCGCTCGACGCCGACTGGCACGAGCGCATTGCCGAGGCGTATGCCCCGCTCATGACCGAGCGCGAGGGCGCGGCGGCACTGGGGACCGTGCTCGCCGGCGGTGATGGCAGCAGGCGACTGACGCTGAGTCCGCAGCTCAGCCCGGATGGCACGATGCTGGCCTACATTGGGCAGGACGCGCTCGGGCGCCTCGATGTGCGGGTACGCGACATGGCCACGGGTCGTGATCTGCGGTCGGTCGGTGTCGTGGCGCGCGACGGGCACACCGACGCGCTGGCGTTCCTGTATGCGTCGGGCGCGTGGTCGCCCGACTCGCGGCAGTACGTGCACGTGGTGATCCGCCGTGGCGACTCCGAGCTGGTCATCACCGACGTGGCGCGTGGCATGCTGCTGCGGCGCATCCGCGTGCCGGGGGTGCAATCCATCAGCGGCGTCTCGTGGTCGCCCGATGGCCGCCAGCTGGCCATCGCGGGGACGCGGAACGGGCAGGGCGATCTGTTCCTCTATGATCTCGAGACCCGGCAGGTTCAGCAGCTCACCAACGATCCCTTCACCGAGATCCATCCGGCGTGGGCGCCCAACGGCCGCTACATCGCCGTGGCCACCGACCGTCATGAGGATACCAACTTGTCGGTCCTGACGTACGGGCGGCTGCGACTGGCGCTCGTGGACCCGGTGGGCGGGCGTGTTCGCCACGTGGCCGACCTCGGCGCCGGCGCGCGCATGACGAACCCGCAGTGGGGCGCCGACAGCCGGTCGCTCTATCTCATCGGCGAGGTCGATGGCATCGCCGATGTGTTCCGGCTCGATCTGGCGCGCGGCATTTTCGATCAGCTCACCCGCGTCCGCACCGGCATCAGCGGCATCACCCCACGATCGCCGGCGCTCACGGTGGCGCCGGGCACGAACCAGGCGGTCGTGACCGTGTTCGATCAGGACGGCTACACCCTGGTGGCGCTCGACCGCTCGCGAATGGAGTCGTACGAGCGACTGCGGGCCCAGGAGGTCGTGGCCACCGAAGCCATCACGGCCGGCGTGGGCAGTGTGTTGCCGCCGGTGACCGCGTCGCCGTCGCCGCTGGTGGACGCGTTCCTCGCCGACGGCGAAGCGGGGCTGCCCGGGCCAACCGCCAACGCCCCATTCACCGTGCGCTACCGTCCACGCTTCGCGCTCGAGGGCATCGGCGTGCCGGCGGTGGGTGTGGCGGGCGGAGCCAATGGCACGGCCGTCGGTGGCGGCATCAGCGCCTTCTGGGGTGACCTGCTCGCTCGGCGGCGACTCGGCGTGGCGGTGCAGGCGCAGGGGCGCATCCAGGACGCCGGGGGCCAGCTGCTATACCTCAACGCGGTCTCGCGCTGGACCCTGTTCGCGTCCGTAGCCCACACGCCGTTGGTGTCGGCCGTCGGCTCGGTCACGCCAGTCGCCGTCCGCGATGCGTCAGGCAACCGGTTCGAGGCGCTCGTCGCCGAGAATGGCATCGCGCGCACACTGGTGCATACGGCCAGCGTTGGCGCGCAGTATCCCTTCTCTCGCACACGCCGTATCGAGTTGGCGACAACCGGCACCCGGGTCTCCGAGTCCATCGACGTGCGCCAGCAGCTGGTGGAACGAAACACCGGGCGGCTGCTCGATCAGCGTCGGGTGCGGCAGGGCGTCGGTGACGCGAGGTACTACGCGCAGTGGAGTGCGGCCCTCGTCGGCGATGATGCCGTGTTCGGGGCCGCCTCGCCGATGGCCGGCTGGCGCTATCGCCTGGAGTGGTCGTCCACGGTGGGCCCCACGCACTTCACCGGGATGACGGTGGACGGGCGCTGGTATCAGCCGTTCTGGCGCGGGTCGCTGGCCGTCCGCGGACTGCACGTGGGCCGATACGGTCGCGATGCGTCGCTGAACGTGCTGTCGCCGGTCTTCGTCGGCGAGCCGACGCTGGTGCGCGGCTATGGAGCGGAGTCGCTCGCGGATCGGGAGTGTGCCCGGCGCCCGGAACTCAGCTGTGCGGCGTTCGATCGCCTCGTGGGCAGCCGCGTGGCAGTGGCGAACGTCGAGTATCGTCTGACACTCGATCGTTTCGGGATTCCCCTTCGCGGGATCGAGATCGCCCCGTTCGTCGACGCCGGCATCGCGTGGCGGGCCGGTGATGCGCTCTCGCTGTCCCCCGAGTCCCTCACGCGCACCGGTGATGCGCCGCGGCGCCCGGTCCTGTCGCACGGTGTCACCACGCGCCTCAACGCCGGGGCGCTCATTATCGAGTTCTTCCATGCCCGCCCCACCCAGCGCGGTGGGGTGGGTGTGTTCGGCATCAATCTCGCACCGGGGTGGTAACGGCCGCCGGCCCCACGGTGGGCCGCCGGCCGGCGGAGAAGTCTGGCGTGAACGGGCGCACGCGGTCACCGCCAGGCGCGGGGCTGCCGCCGCTTATGACGTGCCCGGTCAGCCTTCTCCCGCCTTTCGCTGCTTCATGGCGCAGTCCCTCACCGGGATCCGCACGATGTACCCCGACGGCGCGCGCGCCCTCGATGGCCTCTCCCTCGAGATCCCGCCGGGCATGTTCGGCCCGCTGGGGCCCAGCGTCGCCGGCACGTCGTCGCGCATGCGCGCCGTCGCCATGCTGCAGGCACCCGATGCCGGCACGCTCCCGTGGCGTGCTCTCGATGCCGTCCGCGAGCCCGAACGCCTGCGGGCGCCACTCGGCGACCTCCCTCAGGAGTTCGGGCTGTAGCCGACGCTGTCGGCCGACGTGACACTCGACCATGTCGCGACCCTCGAAGGCGTCGTCGATCCGATGGTGCGAGTTGTCGTGATCGCCGCATGGCCGCAGCAGGTCACCCTGTACGACGTACGTCGCCCGCCGGTGGGCGGATTTGCGGGTGGCAGGAGGCCGCCGCTGGGCATCGCCATGGCCCGCGCCGGCATCTCGACGTGATCGCCACCCGCCTCCGTGCGATCAGGCCCAACGATCGCACACTGCACCCGCCGCGGAGGTTACACGCCCATCAACTCCGCCACAGCCGCCGCGGCCTGACTGTCCACGAGCGCGATCTTGAGGACATCGCGCAGCGTCTCCACTGGGTGGAAGGTGAGCTGCTGGCGCACCTCCTCCGGCACGTCCTCGAGATCGGCCTCGTTGGCCTTCGGGATGATGACCTCGCGGATGCCGGCGCGATGGGCCCCGAGCACCTTCTCCTTCACGCCGCCGATGGGCAGGACCCGTCCGCGCAGCGTGATCTCGCCCGTCATGGAGACATCGCGCCGCACTTTGCGGTTCGACATCTCGCTCACGAGCGCCGTCGCGATCGCGATTCCGGCGCTGGGGCCGTCCTTGGGAATGGCACCCGCCGGTACGTGGATGTGCGCCTCGCTTGCACTCGCCACGCGGTCGGCCGGAATGCCCAGCACTTCGGCGTTGTTGGTGGCGTAGGTGAGCGCCGCACGGGCACTCTCCTTCATCACATCACCCAGCTGGCCGGTAAGGATGAGCGAGATGGGGCCGACGCGCACCTGCTCCTCGTCGTCGGTGGGCCTGGTGCGGCTGCCGCCGCGCCGGATGCTGGCCTCGACGAACATGATGTCGCCGCCCATGGGCGTGTAGTACATCCCGGTGGAGATCCCCACCTCGTCGTGCTCGGCGGCGCGCTCCGGATGCACCTTCGGGCGGCCCAGCAGGTCCCGCACTTCGTCGGCGCTGATGACCTTGTCCTCGATGGTGGCCGTGTCGCCCATGGCCACGCGGCGCGCCACCTTGCGGGCCACGGCCCCCAGCTGCCGCTCGAGCTGCCGCACGCCGCTTTCGCGCGTGTACTCGCTGATGACCTTCATCACCGCCTCGTCGGTGAACACGAGGTCGCGGCTGGCCAGCCCCGATTCCTCGAGCTGCCGCGGCACCAGGTACGTCTTGGCGATCTCGGCCTTCTCCCGCTCGGTGTACCCACTGAACTCCACGACCTCCATGCGATCGAGCAGCGGGCCGGGGATGTTCTGGATAAAGTTCGACGTGGCGATGAACAGCACCTCGCTCAGGTCGAAAGGGACACCCAGATAGTGATCCGTGAAGGAATCGTTCTGTGCCGGATCGAGCACCTCGAGCAGCGCACTCGACGGGTCGCCCTGATACGACGTGCCCAGCTTGTCGACTTCATCCAGCAGGAACACGGGATTCTTGGTGCCCGCCTGCTTCATCCCCTGGACGATGCGGCCGGGCATGGCGCCCACATACGTGCGGCGGTGGCCGCGGATGTCGGCTTCATCGCGCGCCCCGCCGAGTGCCACGCGCACGTACTCGCGGCCCAGCGCCCTGGCGATGCTCTTGGCGATGCTCGTCTTGCCCACCCCCGGCGGACCGTTGAACAGCAGGATCGGACCGCGTGCCATCGCCCGCGCCTTGGCCTCCCTGGTGTCGGTGATCTGGCGATCCTCACCGTTACTGCCCAGTGCGGGTGTGGCGTCGGTGCTATCACCCTTCAGCTTCGAGACCGGGAACTCCCCGGTCGTCGCCACCTCGGCGGCCACCTGCTGGGCGCGCAGCTGCCGGACGGCGAGGAACTCCAGCACGCGATCCTTCACGTCCTTCAGGCCGTAGTGATCCTCATTGAGGATCTCCCCGGCACGCGCCAGCTCGAGATGGTCGTCCGACCGCTTGCTCCACGGCAGTTCGGCGATCCACTCGAGGTAGGTGCGGATGACCTGCGCCTCCATGCTCTCGCGGCCGGCGCGCTCGAGGCGCCCCAGTTCGCGTTCCACTTCGGCGCGCGCCTCCTTGGGCAGCTCGAGCTTGGAGAGCTTCTCGCGCAGCTCGGTGATCTCCTTCGAGGAGTCGTCGTCGCCCAGCTCCTTCTGGATGGCCTTGAGCTGCTCACGGAGGAACATCTCGCGCTGCCGCTCGCCCAGTTCCTCCTGCACCTGGGACTTGATGTCCTCCTGGGCCTCGAGCAGGCCGATCTGGCGCTGCACGTGCACGAGTACTCGGCGCAGCCGCTCCTCGACGCTGAGCGTCTCCAGCAGCCCCTGCTTCTCGGGCACCGTGAGTTCGATGTAGCCGGCCACGAGGTCGGCAAAGCGCCCGGCATCCTCGACAGAGTCGAGCACCTGGTGTACGACTTCCTCGGGCAGGCCGCGCTTCTCGCCCAGCTCGGCGGCCCGCTCGCGCGCCTCCTTGTGAAGCGCCGTGAACGCCGGGTCCTTGAGGTCGAGCGGCGTCATCTCCTCGGCGGGCACAATGACGGCCGTGAGATGACCGTCCTGCTCCGCGTACTGGAGCGCCGTCGCTCGCTGCTCGCCCTGCAGCAGCAGCTGGACGCCACCCAGGCCGCGTTGCACCTGCCCGATGCGCGCGATAACGCCGGTGGTGAAGAGAATGTCGGAGGTCGGTTCCTCGGCGTTGTCGCGCTGGGCGACCGCGAACACCAGCCGGTCGCCCTTGAGGGCCGTTTCGATGGCCCGCAGGGTGCCGGGGCGTCCCGCCGCGATCGGCGCGGTGATGCCGGGGAACATGACCGTCCCACGCAGGGGCAGGACGGGTAGGGTCTGGCGCTGACTCATATCGGATCCTGAGCAAAGAGGAATGCCTACCCGAACCGCACGATCCGCACCGCGGGGATTACGCCAACGCGGCAGCAATCGTCCTCGATCGCGGTGGCGGTGTGCCGGCTTGACGGTGCCCGTGCGCCGGAATGTCGGGAGCACCGACGCCGATCGCGTCCTCCCGGCGCCCGGAACCGGAACCGGGGGGCGGATCGCGGTGTGTCAGACTGCAACTTTCCCCCACGGTGGCGACGTAGGGGCTCTGGCCGGGTCGGTGGCGCTCGCAAGCAGGCCGCTGGACTGGACGCCGGTCGACGGCGACTGCTGTTGCCGCTCTCTCTCCAGTGCTACACTAGGGACGTACGGTCCCATCTCCCCAGTCCCCCACGAGTGCCCGAACCCGTCGCCCCTTCCACCGAAGACGCCGAACTCCGCGAGCACGTGGCGCAGGCGCTGAGCGCCTCCTACGAGCTGGACCAGGAGATCGGCCGCGGAGGCATGGGAATCGTCTACCGGGCGCGAGACCGTCGTCTCAAACGGTACGTGGCCATCAAGCTGCTGCCGCCGGAGCTGTCGTTCCGGCGGGACGTGCGGTCGCGCTTCCTGCGGGAAGCCGAAACCGCCGCCCAGCTCGGCCATCCCAACATCGTCCCCATCTACTCGGTCGACGAAGTCGGGAACCTGGTCTTTTTCGTGATGGCCTGCATCGATGGCGACAACCTCGCCACCAAGCTGCAGAAGCGGGGCCCGTTGCCCATCGAGGACGTCCGCCGGTGGCTGACCGAGGTCGGCGAGGCGCTCGCCTACGCCCACGCGCGCGGGGTGGTGCATCGCGACATCAAGCCGGACAACATCCTGCTCGACGGGATCGACGGCCGGGCGCTGGTGACCGACTTCGGGATCGCGCGGGCCGTGACTGAGGGAGGCGGCGATACGGCGCGGCTCACGGCGACCGGCATCGCCATCGGCACGCCGGCGTACATGTCCCCCGAGCAGGCCTCCGGCGACCGCGACCTCGATGCCAGAAGCGATCTCTACTCGCTCGGTATCGTGGCGTACCAGACGCTCTGCGGCGAACCGCCGTTCCTGGGCAATACGACGCCGGCGTTGCTGGTGAAACATCTGGCTGAAGCACCGGTGCCCATCTCGCAGCGCCGCCCCGATGTGCCGCCCGATCTGGCGGCCATCGTCATGCGGCTGCTGGAGAAGAATCCCGAACACCGCTTCCAGTCGGCCACCGAACTCGTGCAGGCCCTCAAGACCGGGGTGGTCCCACCGTCGGCTGCGCGCGCGGCCACCACCGCGGGGGCCGGCTCCGTGGCGTTCACCGGCGGGCCCATCGGGGGCATGCCGCTCCCGACCGGCTCGGGCGGCGGGGCGTCAGGGGCGGGGTCTCCGGGGGGCTATCAGGCGCCCGCGTACACGTCGCGGACACTGACGTCGGCGCCGGCCGCGCCAGCCCCGGCCTACAGCAGGGGCTACGCGTCGGGCCCCCTCGACGCCCGCGGGCAGTTCCCGGCCAGCCCCGACGACGCCTACCTACCCACGGCCGCTGACCTTGCCCGGTGGGAGGCGCCGCCGGTCGTGGCGTACCGCCGCAAGCTCGCCCCGTACCTGTTCGTGAACGGGGCGATCGTCGTCGTCGACATCGTGGGTAACTCGGGCCTGCTTGGCGTCACCACCATCTGGACCGTGGTCATGGCGTGGCAGTACGCCAAGCTGTGGACCAACGGTTTCGACTGGAAGGACGTGCTGCGCCAGCCCCGGCATCGCCTGCTGGGCGAGGTCTTCGAAGACCTCACCAACAGCGTGGCGGCCACGTTCAGCAGCAAGAAGCGCGAGGAGTTGCGCGCGCAGGGCCGGTTGCGGAACCGCCTGTCCGGTGTGCTCAATCCGGTGCCGGGGGGTGGGGCCGCCGCCGCGGGAGCCGCGCTCCCGCGGGTGGCGCCGGCGGCCCCGGTTCGCGACGATGAACTGGGCCGGTATCTGCCTCTGGTGCGTGCCGCGCGCGGGGATCGCGAGGAGATCGGACGGTTGCTCGGTACGCTCCCGGTTGACGAGCGCACGCGCATCCCGGATGTGGCCGCCACGGCCATCGACCTCGTCAATAAGGTGGAGCTGATCGCCCGGGACCTCGTGCGCATGGAGCTCGAACAGGGGCCGGACCTGCTGGGGCGTGTCGATGGCGAGATCGCGACGCTCGAAGCCGAAGCCAACCCGCTCGATACGTCGCGCAGCGAAGCGCGGGTGCGGCGGCTGGCGCAGTTGCGGCGTGAGCGCCGGGGGCTCGCGGATGCCCAACGCAAGCTCGAGACGCGGCGTGGCCAGCTCGAGAGCTGCCGGATCGCGCTCGAGAACGTCCGGCTCGATCTCGTGCGCCTGCGCACCGGCAACAGCAGTGTGCAGAGTGTGACGCAGGTGGCCGAACAGGCGGTCGCGCTCGCCCGTGAAGTGGACATCGCCGTGCAGGCCATGAGCGAAGTCCGCGAGCTGACGACGGCGCGACCCGGCGCTGTCTGAGCCTCGGGCGCGCGCCGTGATCGATACGCCGACTGGCGTGGCCAAGGCGGGCGCCCTCGCGGCCGATGCAAACCAGCTCCGCGACCGGGTCACGGCGGCGATCGGCGACCTGTATCTCATCGGTCGCGAGGTGGGGCGCGGCGGTATGGCGGTGGTCTATGCCGCCGAAGACGTGCGGCTGCAGCGCAAGGTGGCGCTCAAGGTGCTGCCGCCCGACCTCGCGTTCCGCAGCGATGTGCGCGAGCGCTTCGTGCGGGAGGCCCAAACCGCCGCCCGACTCAATCACCCGCACATCGTCCCCATCTATGCGGTGCACGAAGCAGGCGGGCTGGTGTGCTTCGCCATGTCGCTGGTGGAGGGGGAGAGCCTCGCCGCGTACATGCTGCGCGAGCCGCGGCCGGCCTTCCCGGTCATCGCCCACCTCCTCGAGCAAGTGGCCGATGCGCTGGCGTACGCGCACGCCAGCGGCATCGTGCATCGCGACGTGAAGCCCGACAACGTGCTCATCGACCGCGAATCGGGGCGTGCGCTGATGACCGACTTCGGCATCGCGCGTGCGGCAGAGGGTGGTTCCCGACTCACGCAGACCGGCGTTGCCGTGGGCACGCCGGCCTTCATGAGCCCCGAACAGGCCACCGGCGACCGCGACATCGACGGCCGAAGTGATGTGTACTCGCTGGGCGTCATCGGCTACGTGATGCTGGCCGGCAAGCTGCCCTTCGAGGCCGCGTCCACGCCGGCCATGCTCATGAAGCACGTGAGCGACACGCCGCCGCCCCTGCGCGCCGTGCGCCCCGATGCGCCGCGGGCCCTGGTGGAGATCATCGAGCGTTGCCTGGCCAAGCGGCCACAGGACCGGTGGGACAGCGCCATCGCCCTGCGCGATGCGCTGCGCCGAGCGCAGCGCGATGGCTCGCTGGTGTCCCCCGCGCCCCCGCCGATGCCCATGTCGATGCCGCCGTCCGTGCGACCGACGGTGCCACCGGCAGTTGCCCGGCCCGAGACCGATGAACACAAGTTCGGCCATCGGTCCGAAGACTGGGCGCCGCGCCGCATCGTCGAGCCCGAACCGGCGCCGCGCGCCTACCCGGCACCGGGCGCCCTGCCGCCCATTCCCCAGCTGCCGCCCTTGCCGGCCGGCGCCGACCGTTCGGCGCGCCGCGAATGGAAGAAGGCCAACAAGGAGGCCATCAAGGACTGGCGGGTGGCGGTGCGCGAACAGCGGCGCACGCAGCAGGTGGCGTGGCGCGAGCAGCAGCGCGCTGATCGCCCGTCGCGCCTGCGCTTCTGGAAGCGGGGCGGCTCGGCGCCGGCCGCGGGAACCATGAGTCCGGCGGAGATCGCCGAACGGGTGGGGCTGTTCCGCAAGCACCTCAAGGTGCTCGGCATCGCCTCGGTCACGTCGGTGGGGAGCTTGGTCATCGGCGCCAGCCTCAACGCGGAACCGATGATCATCCCGTTCGTCGGCGGCCTTCTGGCCTCGATCGCGTTCGCGCAGATGTCGATGCTCGATTTCGTCATGCTGCGGCGGGCCGGTGTATCGCCGCGGGCGGCGCTCGGCGACAACTGGAAGCGCATCGCCGCCGCCGCCGACCAGCGCACGCACAGTGTGAAGCTCGCGGAGCTGCTCGACCGGGTCGGCGGTCCCACCGTGATGGCGTCACAGTTCGGCGACACGCTGCGCAATGCGGCCGACGACCGGCTCGTGATCACCGACATCACCAGCACGCTGCCGGAGGCCGACCGGGCTCTAGTCCCCGATGTCGAACCCACGGCCGATGCCCTGCTGGAGCGGATCAGCGCGCTCGTCAGTGGCCTCGAACGGCTCGACCGCGATCTGCCGGGCAATGCGTTGCCCGAACTGCAGCGGCGCATCGACGCCATCGAGGCCGAACCGCATACGGCGCCCGATCGCGAACGGCGCCTGTCGCTGCTCACGCGACAGCGCTCTGCGCTCGAAGATCTTGCCGTCCGGCGTGACGCCATGCAGCGCCAGCTCGACAGCGCCGCCATGGCGCTCCGGTCGCTGCGCTTCGACATCGTGAAACTGCGCACGATGGGCAGCGCCGGCGACGACCTGACGAGCGCCACGCAGGAGGCCCGGGCGCTGTCGCGCGACCTCGGTCATGTGATCGACGCGGCGGAGCAGACGCGACAGCTCTGATGAGGGCCTCTGCGTTCGCCTCGGCGCTCGCGTCGGCACGCGTTCATCCCAGCCGCTCCTCGAACTCCGCCACCAGCGTGCCATGGCCGTGGCGCGTGGCCGCATCGATGCCCTTGGTGATGGCCTGTCTGGCCTCGTCGTGGCGGCCGAGGGCCACCAGCGTGTCCGTGTAGCGCAGCCACCCGTTGCCTTCGTCGTCGTAGCTGGCGAGATAGGCGTTCAGCTCGGTCACGGCTTCCTCCAGCAGATTGGCTTTGAGGAGTTCGTTGGCGAGCCCGAAACGAACCATCGGGTTGGCAGGCTGCTTGGCAGCCATGGCGCGCATGGTGGCGAGACGATCCATGGAAGTCCTCGGCGTGGGAAACCGCGACGTGACCTAGCGGGTGAGCAGTTCGGCGACGAGGGTGCCGAGCTGGTCGGGCGCTTCCTCGGGGGCGATGTGGGCGACCCCCGGGAGCGTGTGGGTGATCAGGGCATGGGACGTGGCCGCTTCGAGGGCGTCGGCCAGCCGGTGGACGCGGGTGCCAGTGAGAAACGGGTCGGAGGCGCCGAGCACGAGCGCGGTCGGGCAGCGGATCGCGCCCGGTGCCAGCGTCTCGATGGTGTCGGTGCGGGACTCGCGCAAGGCGGTCAGCTGGGCACAGGCGGTGTCACGGCCTTCGCGGCGTCGAAAGGGTTTGAGGTACACGTCGAGCGAGCGGATCCCCGCGTCACGATGCGCGAAGCAGGGCAGCAGCGCCGCATGCAGGGCGGACGCCAGCCAGCCGGCCCCAAGGTGCCGCCAGAGCGGCACCAGCGCGGCCACGCGATTCAGGCGACGGCTCACGAAGGCGTCACCGGGGTCGGACGTGAGCAGCGTCGGGTTGACGAGCATCAGCTGCGCCACCCGGTCGGGTTGCTCGTGGGCCACGCGGGCGGCAACGGCGGCCCCCATGCCGTGCCCCACCAACGCCGCCTCACGTACGCCCAGCACGTCGAGCAGATGGGCGAGCCGGGTGGCGTGCGCGGCCACCGTCAGCGCCGCCGTGCCGGGCGGGTCGCTGCGGCCGTGGCCGAGCAGGTCGAGCACCAGGACGCGGTGCCCCTTGGGCAATCGCGGCAGGACATCCTGCCAGAGCCGCGATGAGGTGAACGAGCCGTGCACCAGCACGATCGGATGCCCCGCACCCCGCTGCCCGAAGGCATAGCAATAGAGACGGACCCCATCGAGGTCCACGAACTCACCGCGCATCGGGGGCGCGACAGAGGGGGGCAGTGCAGGTCGACATGCCCCCGAAGGCTAACCCGGAACGGGCGACGGGGGCACCGGCACGGTCATCCGTGCGATACCCCCGTCCACCTCAGCCGGCGAGCGGGGTTCAGATCCCGCCGCGGCGCCCCTGCGGCATGTTCGCCACGTTCTCGTCGAACTTCTTCTTCTGCTCGTCGGTCGTGAGCAGCGCCTTGAGGGCATTGTTGCGGTCGGTGTTCAGCTTCTGCATCTGCTCCCGCATGGCGCCCATGTCGCCACCGCCGCCACGGGCGGCCTGCATCATCTCCATCTGCTTGCGCATGCCCTGCATCATGATGGTGTCGGCCTTAGCCGACTGATCGGCGGAGAGCGTGATGTCCTTGAACAGCATCTCCTTTTGGCGGGCGATGCGCTGCTCGGGGGACATCTGCTGGCCACCCATGCCACCGCCCATGCCACCCTGGGCCGAGGCAGGCACCGCCATCGCGAGCACGGCCGCGGCAGCGATCAAGCGAAGCGTGTTTTTCATCTCTGAGGAGTTCCGTCGAAGAGGGAAGGGGATGTGACGCCGGCCGGTCGGGACCGGTCGCGCACCTGCGGGGCGCACGGTGCATCCCACGTTTCCTGTACGTAAAGCCGGGCGGAAATGTTAAGGGCCGACCGGCCTGTTGCGGTGTCCGGTGCGGGCCCAGGGCGCGCGCTGCCGCCAACAAACCGCCGCCGCCCTCTGGCGCGTCGACGCCCCGCGCGTACAATAGCGCGATTGTGACCCTTCCTCCCTCCCCGCCGCCACTTCCCCCCACAGATGGGCTTGCTGTCCCCGGCGAGTCCATCGTGGTCCGTCCGGTCGTGCCGCCTCCTCCACCGCCGCCTCCGGTTGCCGTACCGGCCCGTTGGCTGATGGGAGAAGCGGGCGGGGCCGTGCAATACCGCCTCATCCGTGACGTGGTCCAGGAGCGCCCGACGTCGCGCACCTGGCCGGTGGTGCCATATGGTAGCCGCCTTGGCTGGTACCTGCTGGCGACCCAGGAAGCAGACGGCACGTGGCCTGGTGGCATGCTGGCCGTCCCCCGCGGGCGGGAGGTGGCCGGCGTTGGCACCATTCCGGCCTACCGGCGCCTGCTCGAGCTGGGGTGGGACCCCGAAGCTCCTGGCCTGTCGGCCACCAAGCGGTTGCTCTTCCGGTTGCTTGCCGAAGACGACGACCCAGGGTATCTCGCCGAACTCCGCCCTGCCGGGGATGACGAGGATCTGGTGCTGCGTGGTCGGCTGCTGCTCCGCGAGGCGGCAGCGGCAGCGCTGGCCCAGGCAGGCCACGAGGCCGACCCCCGGTTGCGCGGCGCCGCCCGGCGGCTGGTGGCCCGTGTCGAGGCGTTCTTCAGGTCGCCGCTGGCGCTGAAGCCGTGGGTCCGCCTCGGCAACCAGCATGTGCTGGCCCCTGAGGTCGCTGCGCCGTCGTTCCACCTGCTGATCATGCTCGGCCACATGCCGCAGTTCCGTAGTGAACATTCCGAGTTCATGGAGCGGCTGTTCACGTACCTCACGCAGCCGTGGCCTCGCCAGGCGGCCATACAGCAGGTCGGCGCGCACCTCGTGGAGCAGCCACACCTCGTGCTTGGCGACTTCCTGGCCACCCGAAGCGCCCTCGACAGCGACATGCCGAGTGCCCTGGCGTGGCTGGAGGCGATGGCCCGCATCGGGTTCCTCGATCGGCACGAGGGGTGGGTCAAGCTTCTCGACCGCACACTGGATGACCGGGACCGCCGGAAAGTGTGGACCCCTCCGCGTTCGGTGGTCATGCCGGAGCAGGTGCCCGTCTGGGCGTGGCCAGTGATGCCGCTGAGCGACGCCTCCGTTGGCCGTGTGCCATCCACGGGGTTCTCCATCGACGTGACCTTCCGTCTGGCGCTGATCGCCCGTTTGGCCGGCCGTGCCATCGACTTGGTATAGGACGACATCGCCGGCCGCCACGGTGCAGCGCCCCGGGGCGCGGGGCAGTGATTAGCTTTTCTCGTTACACATGACAGTCATCGATCCGGAAACGCTTGTCAGCGACGTGACCTTCGCTGACCTGGGGCTGGCGAAGCCCCTGCTCGACGCCCTGCACGATGCGGGCTACGAACGACCGACTCCCATCCAGCGCGAAGCCATTCCGCTCGCCCTCGCGGGGCGCGACCTCATTGGGCTGGCGCAGACCGGCACCGGTAAGACGGCGAGCTTTACGCTGCCCATGGTGCACCGCCTGCTCGGTGGCCCGCGCCGCACCCGGGTGCTCGTGCTCACCCCCACGCGCGAACTCTGCCTGCAGGTGGAGGAGAGTGTGCGCAAGTACTCCCGGCACGCGCCGGTGGACGTGATCCCGGTGTTCGGCGGGGTGGGTTACGAGCCGCAGGAACGCGCGCTCCGTAGTGGCGTGGACGTCGTGGTGGCCACCCCTGGGCGTCTGCTCGACCATCTCGAAAAGCGCAACGTCGACTTCACGTACCTCGAGACGCTGGTGCTCGACGAAGCCGACCGCATGCTCGACATGGGCTTCGCGCCCCAGCTCAATCGCATCGTGGAGCAGGTGCCCAAGTATCGGCAGACGCTGCTGTTCAGCGCCACCATGCCGCCCGAAGTCGAGGCGCTGGCCCGCAAGTACCTGCGCAAGCCGGTGGTGGTGCAAGTGGGGCGGCGCTCATCGGCCGCCACCACGGTGACGCACGCGGTGTACCCGGTGCCGCGCCACCGCAAGAACGATCTGCTGGTGCACCTCCTCACCAAGGAGAGCCACGACTCGGTGCTGGTGTTCACGCGCACCAAGAGCGGCGCCGACCGGGTGGTGCGCGACCTCGAGAAAGCCGGCGTCAAGGCGGGCGCCATGCACGCCGACAAGTCGCAGAAGGAGCGCATGGCGGCGCTCGACGATTTCAAGTCCGGCAAGCTGCGCGTTCTGGTGGCCACCGACATCGCCCAGCGGGGGCTCGACATCTCGGGCATCACGCATGTCATCAACTTCGACGTGCCGCAGCAGCCGGAAGACTACGTGCACCGCATCGGGCGCACCGGCCGCGCGGCCAGCACGGGCGACGCCTACACGTTCATGTCGGCCGAGGAGATCGGCATGGTGCGGACCATCGAGCGCACGATCGGGCAGGAGATCCCGCGGGTGAGCGTACCGGGGTTCGACTTCGGGACCTGACGGCGGGGAGCGGACCGCAAATCAGCGCCGTTCGACCCGCCCGAGTCGTGAGACCATGAGGGTGTCGGCCCGGGCCCGCCGCCTGAGAATGAGCCGCAGGTTGGCCGCGCCGAGCCCCAATCCCGACGCGTGGTAGGCCATGGAATCGCGCGTGCTCGCCACCCGCACCCCACTGGGCCCAAAACGTGCGCGGGCCAATGTGTCGGTACCGACCAGAACGGTCAGCTGCGCGGCCGCCGTGTCAATGCGCACCACAGTGCGCCGGTTGGCGGCCAGCGCATGCTCCCGTGCCAGTCCGAACAGGTCGGCGGACTCGCGGCTGGCGGTCTCCACCGCGGCCGCGTCGAGCAACGGGATGCCGCTGGCCAGGGTGACCAGGGACAGGGCCGCGAGCAGGCTGAGGACGATCGCCAGTTCGACGATCGTGGTGCCACGACGAGCGGAGTGCATGGGATACCGGATCGGGGCGTATGTTGCCGGAAACGGCTCCACGATCACCCTTCGCCCCTCGATCGGTGTCACCAGAACATTGCGCCCATACCCCTCGCACTGCGGCTGACCGGCGGCCGCGTGGGGGACTCCGCTTGATCCGCGCCGTCGCCGTCGTGGGGCTGTCCGCCTGCGGTCCGGCCATCCCCACGCCCGCCAGCGACATGGCCACCGGCCAGGCGGTGCTCGACCTGGGAATGCAGATCGTCCAGCTTCGCGAGGAGAACGCGATGCTCCAGGCTCAGATCGATTCACTGCGTGGGGTCATGGCCTATCAGGACACCGTGGTGCGCCAATTGGCCGCTGCGGCCGGCCTTCCGACGCGCCCACCGGCGCCTCCCTTCCCTTGATCCGGTGTCCGCGCGGTACATTACGCGCTCACCCAAACCACCCCCGTCATTTTCAGAAACATGCGGATTGCGATTTCCACCGGAGGCGGTGACGCCCCCGGGCTCAACGCGGTCATCCGGGCCGCGGTGCTCTCGGCCCGCACCCGCGGCTGGGACGTGCTCGGCATCAAGCGCGGGTTCGCTGGCCTGCTTGGAGAGGACGAAATTGTCCCCCTGACCGTCGACAGTGTGCGCGGCATCGCCGGCCAGGGCGGCACCATCATCAAGACCACCAACCGGGGCAGCCCGTTTGCCTACCCGGTGCAGAAGCCGGACGGGACCTGGACGAACATCGACCGCTCCGACGAACTGGTCGAGAACGCCCGGAACCTCGGCATCGAGGCGATCATCTCCATCGGCGGCGATGGCTCGCTCAAGATCGCCCAGCAGCTCTGCACCAAGGGCGTCCGGGTGGTCAGCGTTCCCAAGACCATCGACAACGATGTCGCCGGCACGATCACCACGTTCGGCTTCGACACCGCGGTCAACACGGCCATGGAAGCCATCGACAAGCTGCACACGACCGCCGAATCCCACGATCGGGTGATGGTGCTCGAAGTCATGGGGCGCGAGGCCGGTTTCATTGCCCTGCATGCGGGCGTGGCCGGCACGGCCGATGTGATTCTCATTCCCGAGATCGAGTGGGACCTCGAGAAGGTGTGCGACAAGATCATGGCGCGGGATGCCAGCGGTAAGCGCTTCAGCATCGTCGTGGTGGCCGAGGGCTCGAAGCCGCGCGGCGGCCACGAATCCATCATCGGGGCGTCACTGCCCGGCCAGGACCGCCGGCTCGGCGGTATCGCTGAGCGGCTGGGGTACGACATCCAGCGCATCACCGGCAAGGAAACCCGGTCCATGGTCCTGGGGCACCTGCAGCGTGGCGGGTCGCCCACCGGGTACGACCGCCTGCTGGCCACGCGCTTCGGCGCGGCGGCCGTGCAGGCCGTGGCCGAAAAGAAGTGGGGGCACATGGTGGCCCTGCAGTCGCCGCACCTGGTGACCGTGCCCATCGAGGAGGTCCTCAAGGAAACCAAGCGCGTCGACCCCAAACACGACATCGTGCAGGCGGCGCGCATGATCGGGATCAGCTTCGGCGACTGAACCCGCGGGGGACACCGGTGTCCCCGTGTGGGGACATGGGCGTGACGAAGTGGACCCTGCCTCTGTCCGTAGGGTACCGTGTTGCCGATACTTACGGCGGGAGGCCCGATCGGGCCGGGGATGGCACGCTCCGTGCACCCCTTGTGCATCGGGAACCCGGACGCCATCCGTTGGGGACGGCGCGATGTCCTGTGGGAGGAAGTCATGTTACGTACATCCTGGCGTGTCCTGACGACGGTGGCCGTGCTGGGCCTGCTCGGCCCGGCCGACCGCGCCTGGGCGCAGGCCAAGACGGATAAGGACAAGGCCGACGACAAGAGCGCCATTCCCGCGGCCTACCTGCCGCCGGCTGGCATGTGTCGCCTGTGGGTGGATGGGGTGCCGCCGGCGCAGCAGCCGGCCCCCACCGACTGTGCGACCGCCGTGCGGAACAAGCCTGCCAATGGACGCGTGATTTATGGGCCGGACAAGGCGAAATCGGGGGGCAGCAAGCTCGACGAACTCCCCATCAACCGTCTGAAGCCCGGCGCGAGGAAGGGACCGCCGCTCATTCCTCCCGACCTGTCGCAGGCGGACCCGCGGGCTCGTGACGCATGGGAGCAGAAGAAGATCACGGATGCGCAGCTGTACGGCGACCAGCCGGCGATGAACTCGCCGGCTTCGTCGTATCCGGGGGGCGCCCCATCACCGCAGGGGCCCATGGGGTCATCTGGCGGGTACGTCACGCCGGGCGGCGTGGTGGTGCCGGGGGCCGTGACCGATCCGCGCTATTTTGCCCCCGGGGCGCGGCCGCCGGGGTTCGGGTCGTCGGTGTGTCTCGACCGGGACGAAGACGGGTGGTGTGACGACCAGCGTTTCGGGCCCCCGGTGTGCACTGACCGCGACAAGGATGGGCGCTGCGACGACCTGCCGGAGTTTGCGTCGCGGGCGTACCCGCAGGTGTTGCCCGCCATGCGCAGTGCCCTCGACGTCATGCAGGGGCGCCCGAGTACCGAGGTCATGCAGTGGCTCGGCACCAATGAATTCGTGCTCCGCATCCCGGACCAGGGGCGTGGCGGCATTCCATGGCGGGCGATCTTCCTCGACGGCAACGGCGCGCTGCAGCAGGTGTGGACGGACGTGAACCGCGACGGCCGGGCCGACCGCGTGGAAGTGTTCCGCAACGGCGAGCGGGTGAAGCTGATTCAGCGGTAGGACCGAAGGGCAACGGCGGTTGCGGTTCCTGCCTGTTGTTGCCCCCTGAATCAGGCCGAGTCGAGGTACGTCGGCGTTGTGGCGGATGGCCGATCGAGCAAGGACGCGTGCTGCGGAATCAGGCACGCGCGCCTCGATGACCACGGCGCCCGATTGCGCCCAAGTAGGCCGGGGGCTTGTGTGGCGGGGAGGTGCGTTGCGCCTGCAAGAAGGCCACCGGCGCCGGCACGACCACCGTACTGGGGATGCTCGCGGCGTGGTCCATTCTCGACAAGGTCGTGAATCGGACCGACGCGCGCTTCTCGGACCTCGGGCTCATCGTGTGCCCCAACATCACCATCCGCGATCGCCTGCGCGAGCTGGATGTGGACGGTGGCGAGGCCAGCCTGTACCGCTGCGCGACGTGATGCCGCCGCCCAGCCTGCCGCGGCTCGCCCAGGGGCGCGTGGTCGTGACCCACTGGCATGTCGTCGAGCTGCGTACCCACCGGGCGTCGGCGGTGAGAGCAGCCGGGTGGCGAAGATCGGCCAGGCCGTGACCCGTACCGAGAAACCGTGACGGCGTGGAGAACACCATCCGGGTGGACTCCGAGGTGCTGGCCGACACCGAGTGGTGCGGCTGCGGTCGTTCCACAGCCAGTTACGGTGCGAACAGGTGGTGGGGTGTGCGCTCCGTCGCGAGTACACGTCGCCATGTGCGAGCACTGCCCGAGCGGGGCGCATTCGACATCCGCTTTCCGCGCGTGGACGGGTACACGCAGGCCGTGCGCAATCGGGTCGCGGTGAACTGGAAGACCATCCCGGAGCTGGTCGTCGACCCGGCGGAGATCCCGCCGCACGTGTACATGGCGGGCGTCATGCCCAACGTGGCGGGGAAGGTCAAGGCGCTGTCCCCCCAACAGGTGCGAGAGCTGGCGCTGCAGCCGTATCTCTCGCAGCGCACGCTGCAGCAGCAGGTGTTCACCACGGCCTCGGCCCTCACGCGCCGGTACATCGAGGAGTGGCAGGCCACGGTGCCAGCCCATGTGCTGTTTCCGCAGATCGTGCGCATCGTGCAGCGCTACCTAGACACCAAGGTGCGCATCATCGGTGACCCGAAGGACGTCCGCACCGCGCTGCTCTCGCCCTACTATGGCCTGCTCATCGAGCGGATCCTGCAGCATCTCATGCCCCACGACTCCGGCGGCGAAACGCCGGAGGTGCCACGCTTTGAGTCCCGCCGCGATGCCGGCAGCACGGCGCTGGTCTCGTTCTGGACCGGCCGCGATGTGCGCGATACCGTGAAGAGTCACTTCAACTATCTCGTTGCCGACACCAGGCGCTGGGAGCAGCAGGCCGGGCAATATCTTGACGGCAGCCCTTACGTCGCGGCGTGGGTAAAGAATGCCGGGCTCGGGTTCGGTATTCCGTACGAACATGATGGCATGCGGCATGAGTACCTCCCCGACTTCCTGGTACGTCTTGTGGGCGACGCGGAGCGGTACGTGATCGTGGAAACAAAGGGCTACGATCCGGTGGCCGACGTGAAGGCGGCGGCCGCCGAGCGATGGGTGCGTGCGGTCAACGCCGACGGTACATGGGGGCAGTGGGCGCATCGGGTCGTGTACCAGCCGGCGGATTCGCCTCATTTCCTGCGGGAACTCGCTGCCATCGCGCCCGTCGCTGTGCCGTCGCAAGCGATGCGCGGTAGATTCGCAGGGTGAGACACCCCACCGACCGCTACCTCCCCCCCGACCGCGACGCGTTCGTGGCCGCCCGCCCCGCCACGGGGCGCATCATCGTCATCGCGCCCACGCGCGCGGCCTGCGAGACGATCGAACTCGCGGTGGGGCTGCACCTCGACACCTTCCTCGAACGCACGCGTGGCGCCGACCTGCGGGCGCTGGCGGCCAGCGGGCAGGGCTTCGGCATTGTGGCCGGCACGGGCACCGGTAAGACCCTCGCCATCCGCCCCATCGCCGAGACCATTCTTGGCACGACGGCGCTCAAGGTCGGCGTGGTGAACCGTGAACGCGAGGCCACGCCGGAGACCCCGAGCTGGAACGTGGTGATCATCACCACCGGCATCGCGCGCCGCTGGTTTCAGGATGGCGATATCCTGTCCACCGATACGCTCATCGTCGACGAGATCCACCAGACGAGCGCCGAGCTCGAATTATGCCTCGCGCTCGGTAAGCGCGTGGGGTGCCGCTACATCTGGCTGTCGGCGACGGTCGACCCGACATTCTATGCGCGCTACCTCAACAGCGCCGACGTGCTGCAGGTCTCGGCGTTTGACGCCACCAAGGCGGCCAAGGTCGCGGTGGAGCGCAAGCAGGCGCTCCAGTTCCTCGACGACAAGTTCCTGCAGAAGCTGTCCCGCTCCGAGCGCGGCGTGGCGATCTTCCTGCCGACGCGCGCGTCGGTGGAGGAAGCCGCCGAGTGGGTGCGCACGCGTTTCCCGCGCATCTCGGCGGCACACTATCACGGCGGCGAACCCATTCGCGTGATCCGGCCGTTCCTCGAGGGCGTGGTGCCGAAGCCGTTCTTCCTCGCCATGACGGCGGCCGGGCAGAGCGCGCTCAACGTGCCGGGGCTCGACACGGTCATCATCGACGACACGCGCTTCACCAACGTCATCGACCGCGGGCGCAACGTGCTCACTCGGGTGCACCTCGGCGCGAACGAAATCCTGCAGATGGCGGGGCGGGTTCACGGGCGCGTGGAAGGTGGCCGCGTATTCATCCTGAGCGACCGCGACATCCGCTTCGAGGCGCTGCGCCCCACCGAGCCCGAGTTCCAGCTCGCCGGAGACTCCGAGCGGGTGGCCCTCACCTGCGCCGACCTCGGTGTGCGTGCCGATGCCCTGGAGCTGCCGGTGGCGCTCGACCGCGTGGCGTATCGCCAGGCCGTCGCGCACCTGCAGGCGCGCGGACTCATCGAGAACGACCGGCTCACCGGTTATGGCCGCGCTGTGGAAGCGTTGCCGGTGGAACGGGCGTGGGGAGAGCTCATCGTCAACGGCGACGACGACCTGCTGCCGGCGCTGGCGGTGATGAGCGGCATCGAGTCGCTGCATCGCATGACGCGCGAAGGGCGTGACCTCGAAGGACTCGTGGTGCGCGGCAGCGACCATCTCACCGCGTACAACGTGTACGCCGAGGCCTTTCGCGTGGCGGGCTACGTGGGTGAGGTGTACGGTCTGCCGCGGCACCTGTTCGATGCCGAGCGCATCGCACACTGGGCCGAGCAGCGCGGGGTGCTGGTGAAGGCGCTCGAGGACGCGGCGCTGGCCATGGCGAGTGTGTATCGCTCGGTGGGCTCTCCGCTGCCACTCACGCTGCCGCTCGCGGGCGCCGCCATGCACCGCGCGTTCGCCGATCTTGTGGCGCGGTTCATGCCCTTCGACCTCGTGATCGAGGAGGAGACCGCCGACGGGCACGAGGCGCGCGTGTCGAAGACGAGCGTCTGCGGCTCGTGGGGGGCGGTGGCCGGCTCGCTGCGCTATTTCGCCGACCGGTTCGGCATTCCGCGGGCGAGCATCGAAGGCACGCAGCTGTCGATGGATCTCGTGCGGCAGTACGCCGAACGCCATCCGCCGGAGTTGGCGCTCGACCCCGACCGCAAGCAGTCGCCGGTGCTGCGGCGGCGCCGGGTCACCTACTTCGGCTTCGAACTCTCGCGCGAGAGTGAGCCATTGCCGGAGTTCCCTCCCGAGTTGGCGGCGGGCGCGCGGCATCTGCTGGCCGAGGCGGCGGCGCGTGGTGAGTTGCGGCACACGGGCGTGCGTCGCAACCAGCCGGTGGTGGAGGAGATTCGCGAAATCTGGCGGAGGCTGGGCGGCATCACGCCACGACTCGGGCAGGCCGAGCTGACGGCGTGGTACGAAGCACAGATGGGCACCGCGATCACGTGGGAAGCCATCCGCGCCCTGCCGATGCTCATGGACCGGCGGGATTTCGTGAGCGAGGCACAGCTGGCTGCGGCCCGGGCGCTGCCCGGCGCCGTGGACGTGCGCGATCGCACCGTCACGCTGGAGTACGATGTGGAGGAGCACGAGGGGCGCCTGCAGCCCGTCGTGCGTCTGCGGCTGCCCGAGAAGCTGGCGCGGACGCTCGTGCACGAGGAGCTGCCGCCGCTCGACCGGCCGCTGCGCTTTGTCGTGCCCCGCGGGCAGCGCGGCGCTGTGCGCGCGGATGACCTCCTGGCACTGCAGGAGCGGTTGGATCTCCCGTTCACCGACGAAGAGCGCGCCGCGCACGATCGGACACCCGAGCGCGGTCGGGATGCCGGTCGCGAGCGCACTGGCCGGCGTGACCATGACGCACGCGGATCGGGCCGATCGTCACGCGGCGGGGGGCGTCCCGGCCCGGGAAAGAGTGGCGGTCATCGACAGCCGGGCAAGGGGCGCCGCCGTCGATGACGGTGCGCCGCCGCGAGGCCGCCGACCGGCGGGTTACGGCACGACCTGTGGGGTGATACCCGCCCGTGATGAGGGCAGGCGGCATCCCTCGACGATGTACCGGGCCGCGTGGTCGGGGTTGAGGGGGCGACTGTACAGATACCCCTGACCGCTGTCGCAGCCGATCGCCTCGAGGTAGTCGTGCTGCAGGCGCTCCTCGATCCCTTCCGCCACGACTTCGACCGACAGCGACTTGGCAAGGGCCACGATCGTGCGCACAAACGCTGCGTCGCGGTCGCCCCGTTCGATGCGCATGACGAAGGAGCGGTCGATCTTCAGTTCGTCCACCGGGAAGTACTGCAGGTGGCTGAGCGAGGAGTAGCCGGTGCCGAAATCATCGATGGCGAGGCGGACGCCGAGCGCCTTGAGCGCCTGCAGCTTGCGCAGCGCGTCCTCGGGCGCGCGCATCACGTCGGTCTCGGTGATCTCCAGCACGAGCCGTTGCGGGTCGAGGCCTGAGGCCAGCAGTGCGTGTCGCGTGTCGCTGACGAGGGAGTCACTGTCGAGCTGCCTGGCGGCGATGTTCACGCTTACGGACGGCAGATGGCCGTCGGAATCGGCCCAGCGCACGGCCTGTCGGCACGCTTCGCCGAGTACCCAACGACCGATGGCAACCACGATCCCGGTTTCCTCGGCCACGGGCAGGAAGCTGCCGGGCAGAACGTGTCCGCGGGTGGGGTGCTGCCAGCGCAGGAGCGCCTCGAACCCCTTGACGTGACCGCTGGCGATACGCACCTGGGGCTGGAACTCGAGCTGGAACTCGCGACGGTCGACGGCAAGGCGCAAGTCCAATTCCAACTCCAGCCACTCCATCGCATGGAGATGCATGCTGGGATCGAATCGACGCACACAGCCCTTGCCTGAGGCCTTCGCGGCGTACATGGCCGTATCGGCGTTCCGCAGCACCGCCTCCTCATCGTCAGCAGGCTCGGCCACGGCGATACCGAAGGAGACGCCGACCGCCACCTCGCGTCCACCGACGCGAATGGGCAGGCGCAGCAGGAACAGCAACCGGTCGGCCAGCGTATCCGGTTCGCTGTCATGCTCCACGGATTCGATGACCACCGCAAACTCGTCACCGCCCAAGCGGGCGACCGTATCCCCGGTGCGAACCGTACTCGCGATGCGCCGGCCGATGACCTGCAGCAATTCGTCGCCGACGGCGTGGCCGAGCGAATCGTTGACCCGCTTGAATCCATCGAGGTCGAGGA
Organism: Gemmatimonadota bacterium; assembly: GCA_021299375.1. Lineage (GTDB taxonomy): Bacteria > Gemmatimonadota > Gemmatimonadetes > Gemmatimonadales > Gemmatimonadaceae > Gemmatimonas. Next base: position 11,065 of record JAJTGR010000092.1, on the reverse strand, counting down.
GAATCACGGCCACCGTGTTGCCGGAACGGCTGCGGCGCTCGAGGGCGTGCCGCAGACGATCGCGGAAGAGCACGCGGTTCGCGAGGCCGCTCAGCTCATCCTGGAAGGCCTGCTTCAGCAGCTGGCCCTCCATGCGCTTGCGTTCCGTAATGTCCTGGATCATGCCGATCAGGCGCATTTCGGCACCGTGCCGGACGACCGACACGGTGAGTTGGCCCCACACGAGATGGCCGTCCTTGTGGAAGAAGCGGCGTTCCATCGTCGCCGCGTCGCGCAGCCCGGAGAGCAGGTCGCGAGACACTTCGCGGCAGGCGTCCAGGTCCTCCTCGGGCGACAGCAGCGAGAACGCGCGGCCCACGAGTTCCTGGGGATCGAACCCGAGCAGGGCCGTGTAGGCCGGGTTGGCCTCCAGCATGATGCCCTCGGCCGACAGCACGTGAATGGCCAGACCGGCATGATCGAAGAAGGCGCGGAACCGCGCTTCGCTCTCGGCCTGGGCCCGCAACGACTCGCGCTCCACGGTCACGTCGCGTACGTGCACGATCGCAGCCTCACTGCCGTCGAGCATGACGAGCTGCAGGATGACGACCGCGAGGATCCGGCGCCCGTCCCTCGCGTAGAGACTGCACTCCTGCGGTTGGCCGATCTGCGGCAGCGGTTGCCCGGCGCTCAGCCCTGGCGCGAGTATCTCATCGTCATGGGCGAAGAGTCCGAGGGCATCGACCGATCGATGCAGTGCCTCGGTTGCCTGATACCCGAAGAGCCACTCGGCCTCGAGGTTCCACGCCAGCACGACCCCATCGCTGCGACGGACGGCAAACATCGCGAGGGGGCTCTCGTCGAAGAGCAGGCGATAGCGCTGCTCGCTCTGCTGAAGGCGCTCGTAGCGTTCCTGCAGTTCGCGCGACAGCTCGTCCACCGCGGCTGCCCCGAGTTCTCGCTCGCGGTCGACGGTGTCGAGCACCGTACTGACGGCTTCGAGGACCGGCAGGAGGTCGGGTGCGATCGGTTTCGCACCGACGCATCGTTGCAGCTGTTGGCGAAGGTAGGGATGCACGGTCAGCGCGTCACGCGGGGCGTGTGCCGGGCACACGACGTGGACCAGTCAGGCCGCTGGGCATGCACCGCAGCAGGCGGGCGCACCCGCGGAGCTGACGTGGTGTTGGACTGGAGCAGCACATCGCCGCGGGACGCCGGCGGCCAGGTGTGGGCAGGAACGGGCATGACGGGACGTGGAGGGCGGGCCGCGCCGCAGTTCGGCGGTACCGGTGGCAGGCCCGTGTGGGGGGGAGTATCGGCACCTGGCGGCCGATTCCCGATGCATAGCGGGCCGTGGGCGGATCACGCTGGACCAGTTGGTCCGACCGAACTACGATCCGCGAGTTGAACTGGCCGAGGCCAGCGTTGGCAGCGAGTCGGCAAGCGATGGTTTGACAATAGGTTATGGCATAAGCGAGAATCCTCTTGCGCATTGGACCGTGTGGTCCTATCATTGGCAGCACGATGTCAGACCGCCGCACCCAGATCCTCGACGCCGCCGCAACGCTCATTGCCGAGCGTGGATTCACGTCCACATCGGTCGATGACGTCATCAAGGGCGCGAAGCTCAGTGGCAAGAGCCACTTCTATCACTACTTCAAGTCCAAGGACGAACTGGGCTATGAGGTGCTGAACCGGCAGTTCGAGCGGTTTGCCGAGCGTGGTCTCGCGATCCTGCGCGAGCCGATGATCGATCCGCTGGAGCGTCTGAACCTCTTCATCGACGCGGTGGTCGCGTTGCAGTCGGAGAGTGGTGGCCGCCGCGGGTCGCCGTTTGGCAATCTTGCTGCCGAGTTGGCTGATGCGCATGAGGGGTTCCGGGTGCGGATCGAGGCCGTCTTCGAGCGGTGGGCGAGCCAGATCCGCTCGCTGCTCTGGGAAGCACGGCCGCAGTTGCAGGATGACGTGGATGCGGTCCGTCTTTCGCGCTTCATCATCGCGGCGCTCGAAGGGGCGGTGCTCATGACGCGCGTCAAGCGGGACCTTTCGGTGCTCGAAGGCATCGCCATCGATCTCAAACGCTTCATCGCCATGCATGTCCGCGACGGCGCGGTCGTGCAGCACAGCCGGAATCACGAGTAGCAGCCATTCCGGTGCAGGGGCATGACGAGGGCACAGTCGCGGACATGTCGGTCCCGAACGTGGCAGGTTGACGGCGACGGTCGCGCTGGGCGCGGCCCTGGAGACGAGTCATGGTGAGCATGAATGAGCAGGTGATGCCGCAGGCGGTGGTCGCGTGCGAGACGGAGCCGACCGTCGACCGCGCGACGGATCGTGCCGCCCGGCGCGCGCAGTTCGAGCGGGAGGCGCTGGTGCACCTTGATGCGCTGTATTCGTTTGCGCTCAAACTCGCGCGTTCGCGCGACGACGCGGAAGATCTCGTCTCGGACACCCTGCTGCGGGCGCTGGAGCGGTGGGAGCAGTACCACCTCGGTACCAATATCCGCGCGTGGCTGTTCACCATCCTCTATCACGTGTTCGTGAGCCGGAAGCGCCGCATCGATGCGCGTGAGGTGCAGCAACCGGAGGACACGGAAGGCTGGGCGCTGTTCGAAGCCGTCGGCGAGGCGGATCCCGAAGGCCGATTTTACGACTCCTTCCTCGACGAGGAGATCACGCGCGCCATCCGTTCGCTCCCCGAGGAGTACCGCTCGGCGGTAGTCCTGAGCGACCTGCAAGGGCTCCGGTACGCCGAGATTGCCAACGTGCTCGGCGTTCCCGAGGGCACCGTCAAATCACGCCTTTTCCGCGGTCGGCGCCTGCTGCAGCGCAAGCTCGCGAACTACGCGGTGGAGATGGGTTACCTCAAGGAATCGGTGGTGCGGGCGGTCCTGTCGCCAAGCGTCACGACGCTGGTCAACGCGTAAGCGCGCGTCTGGCGGGCGATCAGTCCGCCAGCTCGCGGGCTTCGCGGGTCAGTTCCGCGAGCGCTCGTTCCACGGTCCCGCTCCACTGGCGCAGTTGGCTGCGCAGGGTGGTCAGCTCCTGCCTGGCCGCCACCGAGTGGGCGACGGCATCGTCGTGCAGCGCGGTGATCTCGATCACCCGCTCCCGCATCACGTCGAGCCGGGCCGTGGCCTCGTCGCGCTCGCGTTCGATCTCGCCGATTCGTTCGTACATCCCGGCGCGCGTCTGTGTCAGCAGGGTGCACATGGCGCGCCACGCGTCGCGTTCCAGCACCGTCTGGCGGCGGGTCGCCGTGTCCTGCGCGAGACGCTCGCGCAAGCGGGCCAGCCGCTGCACGAGTGACCCGTCGGTGTTCACGGCGGTCGCCGGGCCCAGCATCGACAACGCCGTCTGCAACTCCATGTCGAGCTCGGCCGCGATGCGGGCCTGCTCGTCGCGGGCGGCCCGGGTTTCGTCCAGCGTGGCCAGCGCCTCTTGAAGAGCGCGCAGTTCCACGGCGATGCGCCGGACACCGCGCACGTTCCCCTCGGCGACCAGCCAGCGCAGGGAGGCGACGAACCCGCGCTCGAGAGACAGATCCGGCTCGTGGGGCGGGACCGCGTCCAGTGCGCCAGATGGGGTGCCCGGGGTCTTCATGGGCGCCGGAGGCGGCGGGCGTTCATTGCGGCACCGCGGTGCGCGCCCGATGGCGCGCCGCCTTGGCGCGATTGCCGCAGGTGCCCATGTCGCACCAGCGCCGGAGCCCGTTCTTGGTCCCGTCGAGAAAGACACGGTGACAGCGCGGATCCGCGCAGCGGCGGACTCGGGGCAGCTCGTCGCTGATCAGGGTGTCGGCCGCGGACTCCACGATGGGAATCATGAGACCGGCGAACGCATCGCCGGTCGGGACGAAGCTGCGCGCGTAGCCGCCGGCGGGATCGGGATCGAGCCGGCGGGTGCCGGCGCTCCGGCCGAGCACGCGATTGATCTCCACCACGGCGTCGTCGCGCACACGTTCGGAGCTCTCACCCCGCTCGGCGAGGGCCCTCAGCGCGGCTCGCACCCGGCGCGCGTCCACGAGGGTCGCGGCGGCGGCGGCGGGTTGCAACACCGCGCGGCGCCGAATCCCGGCCGCGCGCTCCTCATCCACCGCCTGCTCCTGTTGGAGCCAGGTGAGCAGGGCTTCGAAGTCGCGCAGCAGGTCCCCCCCGGGCAATTGCGCGGCGGCATCGGTGTTGACGAAGTCGAGCCAGAGTCGCGTGCGCGGAGGCACAGGTCCCGGTTGGCGTTCGCGCGAGGTGCGTCCGTCGTTCCGTGATCGGCGGTGACAGACGGATGGTGGAGGCGTGCCGAAGAGGTTACTTGTCTACGTGGCTGCAAGCAAGCGTTGTCAGGTTCGTGAGACCGGGATCTCCCTATGAATTCACCGTTTACGCGGGTCGTGGTCGGATCCACCAACCCTGTGAAGCTCGCTGCGGTGCGGGCGATACTCGCGCGGATCGCTCCCGATGGCGTCGTGCTCGGCGTGGCGGTGTCCAGTGGGGTGCCCGCGCAGCCCTTTGGTGACGAGGAGACGCAGGCGGGGGCGCGGCAGCGGGCCCACGAAGCGCTGCGGGCGTTGGATGGGACGCTCGGTATCGGCCTCGAAGGCGGCGTGGTGGAGCAAGGCGATGGATCGCTCCGCAGCTGTGCCTGGGCGGTCGCCGTGGACGTTGCTGGGCAGGAGGGCATCGGCGGGTCCCTCTCCATGCCGCTGCCCGAGCGCGTGGCGCGACTCATCCGGCAGGGGACGGAGCTGGGCCACGCCATGGACATCGTCGCCGAGACGCTGGACACGAAACACGGCCGTGGGGCGGTGGGCATCCTCACGGCCGGACTCGTGGACCGGCAACGCGCCTACGAACCACTGGTGGCCTACGCGCTGGCCCCGTGGCTGGCGCCCGCGTTCTACCGCTGACGCGCCGCGGAGGCGTTTACACTGGCGGCGGTCGGTAGACGAGCATCGGGACGTGTGCGTGGCGGATCACTTCATCGGTCACGCTGCCGAGCATGAACCGCTTGAAGCCGCCGCGCCCATGGGTGGCCATGGCGATCGCCCCGACCACCGGGCTGGAGGCGACATCGAGCAGCGCCCGAGCCACGCTCATGTCGGTGAGGGCCACCGTCTGCGTCCCTGGTGGGCACGTGGTGGCCATCCGGGCCAGATACTCTTCGCGCCCGCTTTCTTCAGCCACCAGGGCGCTGTCGTCGGCCAGCAGCGCCTCCGCGCCAAAGGGGGCCATGGGAATGGCATGCGGCACGGTGACGGCCACCAGCTTCATGGTCATGCCGGTCGCCTCGGCGAACGCGCGGGCATGCGGCAACATGGCCTCGGCGAAGGGCGACCCATCGAGCGGACAGAGCAGGGTGCCTGTCGGCAGGGTCGCCGCCGCCTCCGCGGCCTCGCTGCCAGCACCGCGCACCAGCAGGACGGGGGTGGTGGCCCGTGAGAGAAACGCGGTCGCCACGCTGCCGAGCCGCAGGCGCTCGAAGCCACTGCGCCCGTGCGTCGTCATGATGGTCAGGTCGATGGCGGCCCGCTCGATGTGTTCCTCGAGCGCCTCGACAATGGTCCCCTCCAGCAGGACCCCGGTGGCGGCAATGCCGTCGTCGGTGAGCCGGGCGACGGCGGCGTGCAGGAGCCGCCGGTCGTCGTCGAGGCGGCTCTGCATCATCTCCTGGTCGTACACCGGTATCGCCACTTCGCCGGGCACGAATGGAATGAACGCGCTCGGGTCGTGCACGAGGGCGAGCTGCACGGTCGCCCCGGACGTTCGGGCCAGGGCAGCGGCGATGGGGATGGCCCGGGCACTGTGCGCCGAGCCGTCGTAGGGCACGAGGATGTGTCGGTACATAGCTTGAGGGTGCACGCCAAACCGGATTTCGGCCAGTGGGAATCCCCTGACAGGTCGCCGGTGAGGCCAACTCGTTACCCCAGGCCGCCGCCATGCCCCCTTGCCCCTTCCGCCTGACGGAGCGCATCCGCTGGGCCGACGTCGACCTCGTCGGCATCATGCGTTTCAGTGCGGTCACCCGGTTCGTGGAAATGGCGGAGCAGGAGCTGATGCGGGACGCGGGGCTTCCCTACCGGATGCTGTTCGACGCGCCGGAGATCTGGATGCCTCGCCGGCACCTGTCGGTGGACTTCCTGGCTCCGGCGCGCATTGACGACCTGCTGACGCTGGTCACGTATGTCTCGCGGTTGGGGGACACCTCCGTGACCTTCAACGTCGACCTCTGGCATGCAGACGGCACCCTGGTGGCGGCCGCCACCATGGTGGTGGTGTGCGTGACGGTCGCCGAGTTCACCAAGCGGCCAGTGCCGCCGATGGTGCGAGAGGCGTTGGCCCCCTACGTCTGCTCGGTGGAGGAGGCCCGGTCGGCCCCGAGTCGCTAGATTGCCGCCATGGCGCACCCCACGACTTCTGCCCCCGATTCGACCTACGTCCGCAAGGGATTCGGCCTCAAGGCCGAGGTCCAGGACACCCTGGCCAGCGACTACACGGGCCATCTCGTGGACCTCCTGCGGGCCCGCGACTACACGCTGCAGGTCGGCGACACCACCATTCGTCTGGCCCGCGAATTCGGCTTCTGCTACGGCGTGGAGCGGGCCGTCGACTACGCCTACCAGACACGCCGCAAGTTTCCCGAGAAACGCATCTTCCTCGCCGGCGAGATCATCCACAACCCGCACGTGAACGCCAAGTTGAAGGAAATGGGCGTGGTGTTCCTGGCGGCGAGCGGCAAGGGCTTCGACTACTCACCCGTGCGCGCCGAGGACGTGGTGATCCTGCCGGCGTTCGGCGTGACCATCCAGGACTTCCAGACGCTCCGGGAATTGGGATGCGTGGTGGTGGACACCACCTGCGGGTCGGTGCTCAACGTCTGGAAGCGCGTGGAGGCGTATGCGCGTGACGGCTACACGTCGCTGATTCACGGCAAGTATTACCACGAGGAGACGCGAGCGACGGCCTCGCAGGTGGAGAAGTATCCCGGTGGGCAGTACCTGGTGGTGCGCGACATGGCGGAGGCCGAGCTGGTGATGGACTACATCGAGGCCAAGGCGGGGCGTCAGACGCCGCGCCCGGCGCTGGCGCGCGAGGCGTTCCTCGAGCAGTTCGCGAAAGCCGCGTCGGACGGCTTCGACCCGGACCGGCACCTCGACCGGGTCGGCGTGGCCAATCAGACCACGATGCTGGCGCGCGAATCGCTGGCCATCGGGGCGGCGGTCGGCGAGGCCATGGCACGGGCATACGGCGAATCGCACCGGGCGGAGCACTTCCGCACCTTCGACACCATCTGCAGCGCGACGCAGGATCGTCAGGATGCGGTGGTGGAGCTGCTGCGCGAGCCGCTCGACCTGATGGTGGTGGTGGGCGGGTACAATTCGAGCAACACGATCTCGCTGGCGGCGCTGTGCGCTGAACAGGTGCCCACGTATCACATCGCGGACCCCGACGAGATCGACGCGCAGGCCAACGCCGTGCGCTACCGGCGCATCGGGCCTCACCACCACGAGGATGCGATGTCGCCCTGGCTGCCGCTCACCGGGGCGCTGCGGGTCGGGATCACGGCCGGGGCCAGCACGCCGAACAACAAGATCGGGCAAGCCGTGGCGCGGGTGTTCGCGCTCCGCGGCATCGATCCGGCCACGATCGGCTGATCCACAGCCGCCGGGGCGGCTCTCAGGAAAACCCTCTCGTGAGGCTCTGAGCGCCGGTGCACATTGGAGGGGTCGCTCGCTTCCCGCTTCCCGAGGCCGCCTCCCATGTCCACGTCGCACGATGCCCACGACCCGCTCACGCCCGCCCGCGTCGATCCGCTGGCCCGCCTGAAGCTCGATGGCAAGGTGGCCATCGTCACCGGAGGTACGCGTGGCATCGGGCTCTCGATTGCCACGACGCTGGCCCGCGCCGGGGCCAGGGTGGCCATCTCGAGTCGCAAACCCGAGCACGTCGACGCGGCGGTGCTGGCGCTGCAGGCCGAAGGGCACTCGGTGGTCGGTTTTCCCGCCAATATGGGCAAGGCCGCCGATGCGCATGAGGTCGCGGCACGCACGGTCGAACATTTCGATGGCATCGACATCATCGTCAACAATGCCGCCACCAACCCCATCTTCGGGCCACTGCAGCATGCCACCGACGAGGCGTTCGACAAGATCTTCGCGGTGAACGTGAAGGGCCCGCTCGAACTGTGCCGCACGGCGCATGCGGTGATGGTGGAGCGGGGCGGCGGCGCGATCGTCAACATCGCGAGCATCGGCGGTGTGACGCCGGAGGCAGGGCTCGGGCTGTACAGCATGAGCAAGGCGGCGCTGGTGTCGCTGACCAAGGTGATGGCCCAGGAGTGGGGCGCCGACGGCATTCGGGCCAATGTGATCTGCCCGGGGCTCATCAAGACGAAGTTTTCACAGGCGCTCTGGCAGGACGCGCAGATCACCGACAAGGTGCTGGGGCACCAGCCGATTCCGCGTATCGGCGTGCCCGACGATGTGGCGGGGCTGGCGCTGTTCCTGGCGTCCGACGCGGCGTCGTACTGCACGGGAGGCGTCTACATGGTCGATGGTGGGTATCTCTCGTGAGTGGCGATGCGGTCGCACTGTCGCGCGGCGACCTGGCCGTCCTGCTGGAGACCGCGCGCCGGTTTGTGCGCAGCGAACTGGTTCCGCTGGAGCCGATGCTGCTGCATGGGCGCTGGGCGGAGATCGAGCCGGTGCTGGCCGGGTTGCGTGGGAAGGCCAGGGCACTCGGCCTGTGGGCCCCGTTCCTGCCACCGGCGCACGGCGGGCTGGGGCTGCCGCTGGATGCCTTCGCGCACCTGAGCGAGGTGCTGGGGTGGACGCCGTTCGGGCACTACGTGTGCAATTGCCAGGCCCCGGACGTGGGCAACATGGAGCTGCTGCTGCAGTTCGGCACACCGGCACAGCAGGCCGCGTGGCTCGCGCCACTCGTGTCGGGCGACCTGCGCAGCTGCTTCGCGATGACGGAACCCGAGCATGCCGGCTCGAACCCCGTGATGCTGTCCACGACGGCGGTGCGCGATGGCGATGCATGGGTCATCAATGGCCGCAAGTGGTTCACGAGCAGCGCTGATGGCGCGGCCTTTGCCGTGGTGATGGCGGTGACCAATCCGGATGACGATCGCCAGCACTTCCGGGCCAGTCAGATCGTGGTGCCGATTCCCACGCCCGGATTCACGTTGGTACGCAACATCTCGGTGATGGGGGAGCGCGGCGGCGGGTGGGCGAGTCACGCCGAGGTGCGGTTCGACGACGTGCGGGTGCCGGCGGCGAACCTGCTGGGCGCGCAGGGACACGGCTTCGCGCTGGCGCAGGAGCGGCTCGGGCCGGGGCGCATTCACCACTGCATGCGCTGGATCGGCATCTGCGAACGGGCCTTCGACCTCATGTGCCGGTATGCGTCGCAGCGTGAAGTGGCGCCGGGTGAGCGCCTCGCCGACAAGCAGCAGGTGCAATTCTGGATCGCCGAGTCCCGCATCGAGATCCATGCAGCGCGGCTGATGGTGCTGGACGCCGCCACGCGCATGACGCACGACGGGCAGGAAGCGGCGCGCGAGGCGATCGGGTACATCAAGGTATTCGTGGCCAACACGCTGCAGCGTGTGCTTGATCGGGCGATCCAGGTACACGGGGCGCTCGGGATGACGGATGACACGCCGCTCGCCTGGTGGTACCGGCACGAACGCGCCGCGCGCATTTACGATGGCGCGGATGAGGTGCACAAGACGGTGATCGCACGGCGGGCCTTGCGGCCCTATCGCGAGGCCGGGCGTCGGTCGTGAGCGGCGTACCGTGACGCACGACCTCCGGGCGGTGCGGTGACCGACGCGATCGCCATGCGGGCCGGTGAGGCGATCGACACCGTTGCCCTGCAGGCCTGGCTGGCACTGACGGTACCGGCGCGCGTACCGGCGGGCGCCACGCTCGACGTGCGACAGTTTCCGGCGGGATTCTCGAACCTCACGTATCTGGTGACCGTGGCCGATGAACGCGGCCCGCAGGCATACGTGCTGCGACGTCCGCCACGCGGCGTGACGCCCGGCATCGCGCACGATGTCGGGCGCGAGTACGGTATCCTGGCGGCGCTGTACCCTCTCGGCGTACCCGTTCCCGAGCCAGTGGTCCGCTGCGACGACCCCGCGGTGATCGGTGCGCCGTTCTATCTCATGACGCACGTGGATGGGCTGATTCTCCGGGGGACGCCGCCTGCCACGTTCGTGGCCGATGCCGCTGCGCTGCCGACGCGCATGGCCGTGCTGTCGCGCACGTTCGTGGAGACGCTGGCGCAGCTGCATGCGGTGCCCGTGGAGGGCACACCGCTGGCTGCGCTCGGTCGGCCCGAGGGCTACGTGCAGCGGCAGGTGAGCGGCTGGACGAAACGCTGGCAAGCCGCACGGACGGCGCACGTGCCGGAGCTCGATGCCGTGGCGGCGTGGCTCGAGGCCAACCGGCCGCCCGAGTCCGGTGGGGTGCTGGTGCACAACGATTTCAAGTTCGACAACCTCGTGCTGTCGCCGGACACCAGTGCGGTACGCGCCATCCTCGACTGGGAGATGGCCACCATCGGCGATCCGCTCATGGATCTTGGTACGTCGCTGGCCTACTGGGTGGAGGTTGGCGATGCCCCGGTGTTCCGGTCACTGGGGCTCGGCATCACCTCGCTGCCCGGGAGCTACACCCGGGCGCAGCTCGTGCAGGCGTATGGTGAGGCGAGCGGGCGCGACATGAGTCGCGCGCCGTTCTACTACGCATTCGGGCTGTTCAAGGTGGCCGTGATTGCGCAGCAGATCTATGCGCGGCACGTGCAGGGGCTGACGGCCGATGCGCGATTCGCGAAGCTCGGCACAGTGGTGGCGGCGCTCGGCGAGGCGGCGCGGCAGGTGACGCAGACGGGGACGCTGTAGGGGCGGCGCTATCGCGGCGGCTCAACGGCGGTACGGCGCGAGCCGTGGAGCGCGAGCGCAGACGCGCGAGCTCGACGACGCGAGCGGGCCACGACGCGTTCCCTGGCTCGCGCCGTCTGGCTCGCGCCCGCTCGCTCGCGCCGTCTGGCTCGCGCCGTCTGGCTCGCGCCGTCTGGCT
>JAJTGR010000110.1 GCA_021299375.1 Gemmatimonadota bacterium | reverse complement strand
CGACCTCGAAGATCTGCTGCAGGAGCGCCGCCCAACGGCGGGTGGACTCGGTCGGCGCGAGTCGTGTCGCGGGAACGATCGCGGGCGGCTCGTTCGCGGCGGCGGGCTTCGCCTTGACCCGCATCCCGCGGGGACGGTTGGATCGTGAGCCTGCAGCACCTGGACCTGGCGCCGCTGGTGGCGCTGCAGCGCGCCGTGCGCCATGCGGTGACCGAGGAGCTGGCGGCGCAGCACGTGCTGACCCCCGACCTCCTGGCCGAGCCCGACGACGCGCTGGCGGTGCGCTTCAACGAGAGCGTGGTGTTCGTGCGCGGCGGCCCCATGAACGACAATGGCCAGACCGGGCGCAAGCTGGTGTGCGACTACTACGGGCCGCGCGTGCCGCTCGGGGGCGGGGCGCTCTCCGGCAAGGACCCGTGGCGGCTGGACCGCGCGGGGGCGCTGCGCGCGCGGCAGGTGGCGCTGGCGATCGTGGACACGGGGTTCGTGCAGGACGCGCTGGTGACCTTCGTGTGGGGACCGCGGGACCGCCGCCCGTCGCATGTGTCCATCGTGGCCGACGGGAAGGCGCTGGCGGCCCCCGTGGTGGACCGGTGGCTGCGGCGCTTCGACCCGTCACTGCGCGCGACGTGGGAGGAGCTGCGGCTCTGGGAGGTGAACTGGGAGAACTGCGCCCGCGGCGGGCACTTCGGGCGGGGGGAGCGGTGGGACGGGTGACGGGTGGCCACCGGGTGGCCGTCCGGATCTTGTGGGCTCGGATTCCTCGGCGGCATGTTTCACGTGAAGCCTTTGCCATTCTCTGGAGCGTTGCCCATGGTGCCCTCGTCCCGCCGCCAGTTCCTCGCCAGTGCGCTGGCGTCCGCCGCCGCCGTGCCGCTCCTGCGTGGCGCCCCGAGCGCCGCCTGGGCCATGGCCCCCGCCCCCGACCTCCCCCTGTTGAGCGACCTCCAGCTCGGCCATCTCCGCCACATCGAGCGCCTCGCCTTCCTTCCCGACGGCGAGTGGGCCATGATGGGCTCCAACGATCCCGGCCAGGAGGATCTCACCGCCTACCGGTACCAGCTGGCCCAGATGGCCTACGCGGTCGGCCTGACGCACTACCACCATCTCCCCGCCGCGCCCGGCCTCTTTCGCCGGACGTTCGACCGCCTGATTCACAAGATGCTGCGGCGCGAGGTGTGGGCATACTGGCGCGAGACGAGCCGGTCGGGACCTCGCGTGGATCCGGGTCGCACCACGCTCCGCGACGGCTGGACCGACCCGGTGAAGCGCGAGAACATCATGTACAGCGGGCACCTGCATGCCATGGTCGGCATGTATGCGACCCTCTTCAACGATGACAAGTACGACGCCCCGGGATCGCTCACCTTTCGCTACGACCCGATCTTCTACGGGCTCGGACCCGAGACGTACGCGTACGACCACGCCTCCCTCAACCAGGTCATCCACGACCAGATGGTCGAGAGCGGCTGGCACGGGGTGCCGTGCGAGCCGAACAACGTGTTCATCGTCTGCAACCAGTTCCCCATCCTGGGGTTCCGGTTCTTCGACCTGCGCAAGGGCACGTCGCTGGCCGCCGAGGCCACCGCGGGGTACCGCGCCGCGTGGGAGAAGAAGGGGATGCTCGACCGGCATGGCCACATCATCTCCACGTGGATGGTGCGGCAGGACTTCAAGGCCGACGGTTCCACGGTGGGTTTCGACGCCTGGGCCGGATCGGCCATGAACGCGTGGAACCGCGAGCAGGTTCGGGCCCGCTATCCGCAGCAGGTGGCGGAGTGGACCGTGCGCGGCCGCGACGGGCTGGTGTCGCTGCGCTCCCCGCTGGAGGTGCACCCCCCGCGCCAGGCGGCGCCCGCGGATCGCGCCGCGCCGCCGCGGCCCTTTCCGTGGCGCACCCCGGATTTCGGCTACCTGGCGATGTGGGTGTCGGAGATGGGGGACACCGAGATGCTGCGCGGCCTCCTGGCTCATGCCGACCGGCACATGAACCCCACCTGGGATCGCGGCGCCTTCTACTATCCCCGCAACGACCAGTCCAACGACGCCGACGGGAACATGACCTTCATGGATCCGGTCACCGGCAACGCCATGCTCGCCTACGCCAGGCTCAACGTCAGCGACGGCCTGTGGAGCCTCTACAACCGCCCCTTCGCGCCGGCGCACTTCCGCGAGCCCGCACTCGAGGGCGTCACGGGTGACGCCGACGTCCTGGGCGCCCGGTTCGTCGTCGAGCGGCAGCAGCTGCAGCTGGCCGTCCGGGGTCGCGGGGGAAAGGGCGCACAGGCAACGCTGCTGGTGGCGAACCTGCCCACCGACCGCGCGTGGGTGGCACGGCACGAGGGGCGCGTGGTTGCGCGCAGTGGCGGGGAGCGTCGCGATCCCCTGGTCCGGATTCCGGTCCGCCTCTCCGCCGCCACGACCCGTGTGGAGGTGGCCCTGACCTGACGGGGGCGCGCCGACGCGTCGGCGCCCCGCGCGCTCAGGGGATCGGCCGCTCCAACCACTCCACGGTGGCGCGCGGACCGGCCGAGTCGGTGCGCACGCGCCAGGTGACGCGCAGGTCCGGGGCCCCGGGGCGCCGGAGCGTCCGCACGCTGGCGTAGTCGATCACCTGCCGGTACGGGGGCGCCTTCGTCAGGTCGATGCGCCACGCGTCCTCCTGCACCATCGTCCCGCCGGGGACCGCCTGCTCCGTGCGACCGGACGACCGGTACGTGACCGTGTTCGCGGAGAGGTCGTGCACCACCTGGATGGTCGGCCTGCTGGGGGACGGCGCGCGCGGCGGCGCGGGCGGGCGCAGCGCCAGCCGCGGCGCCGGACGTGGCGACGGCGCGGCCGGGACCACCGGGAGCACGAACGTCGACACGCCGATCGTTCCCCCCAGGATAGGAATTTCGATTGGGGTCGGTCGAGTATACGACGCGATCACCGACCGTGCGAGCACCGACTGGTGGGTGGCGGCGTGCCCGCCGACTCGTTCGTGCGCCTCGAGGGCCGTGGGAACGGCGGTCACCGTGGGG
>JAJTGR010000027.1 GCA_021299375.1 Gemmatimonadota bacterium | reverse complement strand
CCACGTGAGGCCGTTGTCGCGCGACACGTGGATGAGCCCATCGTCACTGCCCGTCCAGATGAGCCCCTTCACCAGCTTCGACTCGGCCAGCGTGAACACCGTACCGTAGTACTCCACGCTCGTCTGGTCCTTCGTGATCGGCCCGCCCGACGGGCCCAGCGTGCGCGGATCGTTGCGCGTGAGGTCCTTCGAAATGGGCGTCCACGTCATGCCGCGATCGCGCGAGCGGAACACCACGTTGCTGCCCACATAGATGGTGTTCGGATCGTGCGGCGAGTGCACGATGGGATACGTCCACTGAAAGCGATACTTGCTGTCCTTGGCGTCGTGCCCCATGGGGTTGAGCGGCCACGGGTCGAGTGACAGGCTCTTGCCGGTCCGACGGTTCAGCATGTCCATGCTGCCACCGTAGTTGGCGCCGTACGTGATGTCGGGGTCGCGCGGGTCACTGCTGATGTAGCCGCTCTCCCCGCCGGCGACACTGTAGAAGGTGCTGTACGGGCTCGCCGGCGCCGCCGGGGCCGCCCCGCCGCCCATCATCTGCGCCATCATCGCCTCACGCCCGCCCAGCGCCGCCGCGCGCACCGGCCCGCAGCTGGAGCCGGCGTCCTGCTTGGCGCCGCACACATGGTACGGGAAGTGATTCGTAAGGTGGACGTGGTAGTACTGCCCGGTGGGCGCCGCCACGCGCGTGCTCGTCTTGCCGCCGTCCTTGGTCACGATGAGCCCGTTGTCGTGCGCCACTGCCACCCGCAGCGGATCCGTCGGATCGATCCAGATGTCGTGGTTGTCGCCACCACCGAAGCCGCGGCGGAATGTCTTGCCGCCGTCCCTGCTCACGAGCGGGCTCACCTGTGGCCCGTATACCGTGTTCGTGTCCTTCGGGTCGGCGTACAGCTTACTGTAGTACCACGCGCGCTGACGGAGATTGCGGTCACCCGTCATGAACGTCCACGTCGCGCCGGCGTCATCGCTGCGATACACGCCACCATTCGGCTCGTGCTCCACGATCGCCCACAGGCGGCTCGGCTTCGCGGGACTCACCGTGATGCCGATGGCGCCCAGCGGCCCGCTCTGCGGCAGGCCGGGGTTACGCGTGATCTCGGTCCACGTGTCACCGCCGTCGGTGGTCTTGAAGATGCCGCTCCCCATGCCACCGCTCACCAGCTGCCACGGCTTGCGCCCCGCCTGCCAGAACGAGACATAGATGACGCTCGGGTTCGACGGGTCGAGGATCATGTCGGCCACCCCCGTCGAATCGTTGCGGAACAGGATCTGCTTCCACGTCTTGCCGCCGTCGGTGGTGCGATAAACACCGCGCTCCTTGTTGGGGCCGAACACATGCCCCAGCGCCCCCACGTACACGATGTCCGGATTCGTCGGATGAATGCGCACGCGGGCGATGTACTGGGTCTCCTTGAGCCCCATGTACTGCCACGTCTTGCCGGCGTCGGTGCTCTTCCACACGCCATCGCCGTGGCTCACGTTGCCGCGAATGGGCGTTTCGCCGCCGCCCACCCACACCACATCGGGGTTGCTCTGCTGCACATCGATACTGCCGATGGTGCCGCCGAAGTAGGCATCCGTCACCGGCATCACCGTCTTGCCGCCGTCGGTGGTCTTCCAGACACCACCACCGGTGGTGCCCATGTAGTACTCGTCGGGGCGCGCGGTGCTGCCCGCCACGGCAGTCATGCGCCCGGCCTGGTTGGGACCGAGGTTGCGCCAGCTGACCTCGGTGGAAGGCTGGGACTGCGGCGGGCCGCCGGGGCCTCGGCCCTGGGATTGCAGGGAGGAGGGGGTCAGGAAGGAGGAGGCAGCGAGCACACCGGTAGCGGCGGCGAGGCGGGCAGCCAATGCCGCCGGACGTAGACGAATGGAACGCACGGGGAGTCGCGTTGAAGGTGGGGGCACGGGGCCGAATGGCCTCAGCTGCCCACGATAACGTCCCGGAGAGCGAAACGCTGGCAGCCGGACGCGCCCGATCCAGGGTGGCGAACCCCGCCGCCATGGTGCAGCCGAGAAGCGCGTGGCGTCCGCCGGGGATCTGGGCGCCCGTCTGTCAGCTGCCGGCGAGCCATCCGTCGGTCGTGGTGGCGTCGGCCCGCCATCGTCTCCTCCGTGCCGGCGGCGGCGGGCCGCGTCGAGCCCCGTCACGAAGGGGGCCGCCGGTGGAGGCCCCGTCAATGGCCGCTGCGGGAATTTGCCTGTTCATCCCTGCGGGAACTTGGGTGTTCTGCGACACCGTCCGACCCGCCTGACGCGATCGTTTGAGATCCGTACCGATCAGACGGCGCCGAGGTCGCCATCGCCCTGTACCCGTCGCCCACCGGAGGGGACATGACCGGCGCCCCCGCCACGCAGCGCACGCCGTCAGCGCCTGCGGGTCGATGGTCCGCCGCACACCCAGCCGGGCGGTGATCCTCACCGGCAAGTACTCGCACCTGAACGGCGTCACCGTCTTCAGCCGCTTCAACGGCGACCAGCAGACAGTGCCCGCGCGGCTGCCGGCGGGCGGCTCCTACACGGCGAGGATCGGCAAGTGGCACCTCAGCAGCGACCCGCAGGGCTTCGACTCGTGGGAGATCCTACCCGGCCAGGGCGTCTGTTTTGACCCGGTGATGTACACCGCGACCGCCGAGACCACCTACTCCGGTCGCTACGCCACCGACGTTCTCACCGACCGTGCGCTCGATGTGCCGCGCCGCCGTCCGCGCAACAAGCCGTTCTTCCTGATGCTGCACCACAAGGCGCCGCACCGCCCGTGGGAGCCCGACCGCGCACACGCCTCGCATTCGCGGCCCAGCGCTCCGCCGAGCCGGTCACGTTCCGGGATCGCTCCGAGACGCGCAGTGATGCACGGCGCGAGAACCGGCAGCGGGTGGCCACCGACCTCACCAACCGCGACCTCACGCTCCTGCCGCCGCCGGGACTCACCGGTGCCGCACTCAACCAGTGGCGCACACAGGCACCGGACTCCGTCGTCACCACCATCGAGGGCCGCACCACCGTGCGGCGCGGCGATGCACCGCCGTGGCTGTCCCTGGTCGTCTATCGATCATCCGCGCGTTTCCGCCCGAGACGAATGCTGTTCACGCTGAACGACGGTACCACCACGAAGTCGTTCCTCCGCAGCCCCAGCGCCGACCGATCGTAGAAGACGCCGACCTCCACGCCGATCCGGGCGGCGGCGCCGCCGAACCGCGCGCCGCCGAAGGCTCCAAGCGTCGGTCGGTCGTGGACAGCGGTGCTGCTGAGGGGGGCGATCTGGATGGCGCGCAGGCCGCCATACGGGACCACCGACCCGCCCTCGCGCCCGGACCGGATGAGGGTGGCCTCGACATGCGCATGCTGCCCGAAGTTCACGAGGCCGGCGCCGAGCATGAGGGCTGTGGCCGTGGTCGGCCGGCTCGACGGCCCGTCCAGGCGTCGCCGCCAGGTGACGATGCCCCCACTCGCCGTGTTGAGCCGAAAGCCGATGTCGGAGCGATCGTCGAGACCGTAGCGCCAATCGACATCGAAGCTCGGGAGCGCGATCGACTCCTGGGTACTGTCCTCGTCGATTCGCGCCCCGCCGGGCACCACGGATACGATCATGGACCGCGAGCGGTCCCCCTCCTGCAGAGGGCGGGCAGAGGTGTGCACCGCGTAGGGTGTGCAGCCGGCGAACGCGACGGCCATAAGCGGCGCGAGCGAGCGGCAGCGCGGCGGGGACATATGCGGGCGACTGGTGGGCACGGGGCGTGATCCGGTGTGAAGTTGCCACCACCATACCCCGGCGGCGAGGGGCCTGACATGCGTCACATGACGTAGACGCACGGACGGCGACGCAGGCGCCCAGCCAGGGCACGCCGCTCCGGTTCCACCGGAGGCCCGTTCACTCCTGCGGACCCGTGCGCACATACACCTCGCGTCCCCCCACTACCGTACGCTCCACGCGCACCCGCAGCAGCTCCGCCGGCGGCACCGCCAGCAGGTCGTCGCTCAGCACCACGAAATCCGCGAGCATGCCGGCCCGCAGCGTGCCTACTTCCTGCTCCATGAACGCCGCGTAGGCGGCATCGCGCGTGTAGTGCCGCAGCGCCGCCTCCACCGTGATGCGCCCCGCCGGATACCACCCGCCACGTGGCGTCCCCTCGGGCGTCAGGCGCGTCACCGCCGTGTAGATCCCGCGCATCACGTCCATCGGAAACACGGGGTAGTCGCTGCCGAACGCCTGCACCGCCCCCGCGTCGTCGAACTGCCGGAAGTTGTTGCTCAGCGCTGCCCGCTTGGGTCCCAGCAACGGCGCGTAGTTGGTGAGCGTCGTGACGTCGGGCGTGGCGAAAATTGCCTGTGTACTCGCAATCACCCCCAGCGCCTTGAACCGCGGCAGGTCACTCGGGTGCGGCACCTCGACATGCTCAACGCGGTGCCGGCTGTCGCGCGTGCCGTTCACGCGCCGGGCGTGCGCATAGGCATCGAGCGCCATGCGCACCGCCTTGTCGCCGATGGCGTGCAGCTCTACCTGCAACCCCGCACTGTCGTAGCGCGCCACACCGCGCTTGAGCACCGAGGCGCTCCAGAACGGCAGCCCCGTGGCGTCCGTATTGGCGTACGGCTCGAGCATCGCCGCCGTCTGCGCGTCCACGGTGCCGTCGAGCATGCCCTTGGCGATGCCATACCGCAGCCACGGGCCACGATAGGCGTCGCGCAGCTGCACGTAGCGCGCCAACTGCGCCCGCGTGGCGCCGGGGTCGAACGGCACACTCACATACCACCGCAGCCGCAGCGTGTCCGCCCGCGCCGCCGCGGCCAGCGCGTCGAACACCGCCCCACTCGGCACCCGCCGTGACGCCTCGTGCACCATGGTGATGCCCAGCGCCGCAGCCGCCCGGGATTCGTCGTCGACACGGCGCGCCACGTCGGCCGCCGTTGGTGGCGGCACCAGCCGGCTCACCAGCCCGCTCGCGCTCTCCTTGAGCAGCCCGGTCGGCTCACCACCCGCCCCGCGCTCGATTACCCCCTGCACGGGGTCCTTCGTGGCGGCCGTGACATTGGCGCGGCGCAGCGCCACGCTGTTCGCCAGCGCCTGGTGCCCGTCCCGGTCGGTGATCAGCACCGGGCGATCGGGAAACGCCGCGTCGAGAAACCGCTTGTGCGGCGCGTTCCCCGGAAAGTCCGTCGGCGTCCAGCCGCGCCCCACCACCCACGCTCCCGCTGGAAGCCGCGCCGCCCACGCCTGCAGCCGCCGCACGATCTCCGGCACGCTGCCGGCGTCCACGAGATCGGCCCGCGCCGCCGTGGGCAGGTGCCAGTGCGCGTCGATGAAACCCGGCACCACCCGCCGCCCACCAAGGTCCACCACCCGCGTGGAACCATCAGCCAGGGCGCGCACCGCGGCGTCGCGCCCGATGCGCACGATGCGCCCGTCCCGCACAGCCAGCGCCTCTGCCGAGGGCATGAGCGAATCGCCGGTCCAGATGCGAGCGTTCACATACACCGCATCGGCGGGCCCGGCCGCTTGTGCAGAGACTCCCGCATGAGGGAACAGGAGGCAGGTCGCTGGGAGCAGGCGGCGCAGGCGCATGGACGGAATATGCAGGCCCCTCGCGCGCCGCGTAGCTTCCGCGCACCCCCTCAACCCTCGCCCCATGCTCATCGTCCAGGTCTTCGTGCACGTCAACCCCGAGCATATCGACGCCTTCCGGGCCGCGACGCTCGACAACGCCACCCACAGTGTGCAGGAACCTGGCATCGCCCGCTTCGACGTGCTGCAGCAGGACGACGACCCGACCCGCTTCACACTGATCGAGGCGTACACCTCCGCCGACGCCCCCGCCGCCCACAAGGCCACCGCGCATTACGCCCGCTGGCGCGACGCGGTGGAGCCCATGATGGCCGAGCCCCGCCACAGCGTGAAGTACCGCGACGTCTTCTTCCCCCGCTGACCGCCGAGTCGGATCCGGCTTCCGCCCACCAGCCTCACCGCCGCTCATGGCGGTGCATGCGTGACGTTCGCACGACCCGCGTCACGCCGGCCCGCGTTGGCCGCAACCGGCGGCCCGGCACCCGGGCTACCGCGACGCCCGATAGGCCGCCGCGAAGCGCGGCGCGTCGCTGGCCTTCATGGCGCAGATGCCCACTCGCAGCCCCTCGGGCATGGGCACCACGAACACGTCGCGCTGCTGCAGCCGCTCGCACGTCGCAAACGGGTCCGCGCCGCCGTCGAGCGTCACGAAGAAACCGCCGTCGTACGCACACCCCGCGAGCCCTTCGCCCTTGAGCGCCGCGTCCAGTGCCTGCGCGCGCTCGGCCAGCAGCGTGCGCCACTGCGCGTGTTCCGCTTCGAGGCGCGCCTGCAGCGCCGGGTCCTTGCTGATGCGATTGAGCACACTCATGGGCCCGCGCGCGCAGTTGCTCCATGTGCCGCGGCAGCTCGTGACGAGCGCCGCCTGCAGCGCCCGATCGGTGGACCACGGAAACACCAGCGCCCCGGCGCGCGCGCCGTACAGCGTGTACGCCTTGCTGAGACTCAGGCACGCGCCCACCAGCACCGCGCCCTCGGCGGCGAACGCCGCGTACTCGTCGAGCGCGGCGCGCACCTCGCGCGGATCGCGCGCGTAATCCAGGTACGCCAGGTCGAGGATGAGCGTCACCGGCCCCTGACTCGATACGTCGCGCAACATGTCCATGAGGGCGCGGCGATCGGCGGCGGCAAAGCTGCGCCCGGTGGGATTGTGGCACGGGTCGTTGAGCCACAGCACCAGGCGCCCCTGCGCGTCGAGCAGATCGCGGCAGGCGGCCTCCCAGGCGCCCAGATCGAGCCCGGTGTGCACGTCGGGATACGGCACGGTGGCCAGCGACATGCCCGCCTCCACCGCGAGCGTGCTGTACGGGCCCCAGTACGGAGCCACCGTCAGCACGGTCTGCCCCCGCTCGAGCAGGTTCTTGAGCGTCAGCGCCAGCGCCCCTGAGCCGCCTGGTGTGGCCACGCCCACGCCGACGGAGGTGAGCGCTGGCCAGTGCCGCTGCACAAGGTTGAGCAGATACGTGGGGTCGCCCCCGATCGGCGCGTAGGGCGCGATCTCGGCGCTCGTGAGCTGTTGCCACTGCGCCATCACCGTGTCCAACACGACGAGCGTGCCGGTATCGTCGTACAACGCCCCGATGGTCGCGTTGATCACCGGCACCCCCTCGGCCGCGCGCTTCTGCGCCCGCCCGTTGAGCGTGAAGATCAGGTCGTCGCCGGCGAACTCACGGCGGCTGGGCAGGAGATGGGCTTGAGCGTCCATCCGCACAATGTATCGATCTCAGGGCCATTCCCCACTCAGTCGCCCGCCCTGAACTCCCGCACCAGCTCACCTCCGGGCTCCACTGCCGCCCAGCACGCCAGCAGGTCGTCGCGCACCGCCCGCACCTGCACCAGCTCCGCGGTCGTCGGCAGCCGCACGCCGTCCGGCACCGCCTTGCCCCGCGCCCGCGCCGCCTCGATGAACAGCGCCGCGTGATGCGCGAACTCCGCCTCACTCCACGTCACCCCCTCGCGCCGCTCGGCGTCGAGGAACCCCACGATCAGCTCCACCTCGCGCGCCTCGTCGGGAATCGGCCCCCGCGGCCACGGCTTCGCGAAGTCCTGAATGGCCCAGCCCTCGGCCAGCAAGCCGTAGAATCCCCCGGAAAACCCCAGCGTCGTTTCGACCGCGTAATGCGTGAGATCGTGCAGTGGCATCACCATCGCCGTCGCCCCCTCGAGGCGCTGCCACGTCACGCTGCCGTCGCGGCGCGTGCCACTCAACGACACGGCGCCATCGGTGTGGCGCTTCAGGCGCATCGTCAGCACGGGCATGTCACCGTGGCCCTACCACGGCTGCCCAAAGCCCACCAACGCCGTCCATGGGGCCGCCTGATCCACCGGGCGCGTCGCCCCGAGGAACAGCGCGTTGCCGAAAAAGCGCAGCCCCGCCGTTACACTGGCCCGTACACGCTCGGTGGGGCGTGACACCGGCACGAACTGCGCTGGCGACCTCGGGTCGTACGCCGGGTTCAAGCGGTCGATCGCCGAACGCGCCGCGGCCGACGTCGCATCGGCCCACCCGCCCTGCACCCCCATGCTCAGCCCGGGCGCCACGGCCGGCAGCCACAGCTGGCGGCCGAGGCGAATGGGATTCCGCAGGAACGGGCTCGTGTACTGCAGCGACGCCCGCAGCACCGCCGCCCGCGACCCCGCGAACTCCTTGTCGGCATAGCCCGGCAGGTTCTGGTACTGCCCCATCTCGAAGAGCTGCTGCGCCGGAATGCGCGCCCCCGTGACCACCCCGATGTCACCGCGGGCCAAGGCCACGAATGGCCCAATCGGCTGGCGCCCCGTGATCCGCAGCTCGGTACGTTGCCAGGACAGGGTACCGTCGCCCCGTTCGTAGCTGAGGCGCGCGCTCATGCCGGGCTTCAGGAATTCGGGACTGTTGTCGGGATGCCACTCGATGAGCGCCGCGCTGCGCACGTAGCTGCCTTCGTCCACGCCGCGGTTTTCGCGGTACGCGCCGCCGCCGAACGGCCCACGCACGTATTGCGAGGGGCGATAGCGATCGTCGCCGATCCCCAGCTCGGTGCGCACCAGCGCCGTGCGCGAGCCGACCCGCCGCACCGCCGCCACCGTGGCGCCCGCTCGGGAGACGTAGTCGTAGGGATCGAGGGAGCCGAACACGGCGCCGAGCGAGTTACCGGAGTCGAACGGCACCCGGAAATCGTTCGTGTTGTCCATCGAGCGACCGCCGCGCAGCTCCAGCGTCCACGGGCCACGCACGCGCTCTGCCGATACGCGGCCCCGCACCGTCTGTTCGCTCCAGGCGTAGCCGCCATTCACGCGCACCACCACGCCCGGCGCCAGGTCGCGCAGCGACCACTTGGCCCCGAGGCCCGTGAACGCGCCCTCGACGCGGTTGAAGTGGAACACGTCGGCGGCCCGTGGTGCGGCGAGGTCAAACCGCGGACGTCCCGTTGGCCGCCACCGGTCGGGCGCAATGTCGTTGAAGTCGTCGGCGTGCATCCCCTCGGTGATGCTGCCGAGCGTGTTGCGCCAGGCGCCGAAGCGGGCGAGCGAATCGGTCGAGGCGAACGTCAGCCGCCGCTGGGCGAGGGCCCGCAGCGAGTCCGCCTGCGCCAGGGTCTCGGCCTCGAGCGTCGTGTCGTTGACCTGCATGTCACTGAACCTCGACGCGATGCGGATGACGGCGCGGCCGTCGCCCAGCATCGGCACGTTGGCCTGCAATTCGATGCGTTGCCGCGCCGGCAGCCAGTAGGCACCATAGCGTTCGCCATTCTCGTACTCCACGAACGCCACCGCATCGGCGAGTGTGCGCGCCATCAGGGAACGGGCGCCCCGGGTACGCACGAAGAAGCCCCGCAGCCGCACCAGTGTCCCACGCGACGCATCGAGATCCATTTCGCCATCGAACAGCACCACGTCCTGGGTGATGCCGGGCCGTGGCTGCACCCGCACGTGCGCGATGGGAATGGTGCGGTCGCCAGCCCGCATGGTGACCACGGTATCGCCGCCGCTGTACAGGTAGTAGCCATCGCGGTCGGTGGCGAGTGGATGCACCGCGGGCAGCGTGTCGGCGCCATCGGCCCGGTTGCCGCGTCGCCCCCGGTTGCCGCCCCCCGTGCTTGACCGGATCCGCAGGCGATTCCCGTAGAGCACGGGATTGAGCCACCCCGTCTGGAACAGCGACAGCATCGACACGTTGGCGCCGATCTGCTGGGCGCGGTACCCGGTCACACGCTGCTCGTACTGCCCCGCCCTGTTCCAGCGAAGACCGCTAGCCACCTGCTCGATGGCCGCCACCGCCTCCGTCCCCTCCTCGCGCCGAAGCAGGACAGCCACCTCGGTTTCCACATTCGCGCGGTACGAGATCAGGCTGTCGGGAAGCCGGTTCCGGCGGCTCGCGTCCTCGAGCAGGCGCTGCAGCGGGAGTGGGGTCTGGGCCACCAGCGTCGAGGCGCTGATGAGAACGCTACCGGCGGCGGCAGCGGTGACACGGCGGAGGAGGGTGAAGGGCATGGCAGCTTCTACGCTGCTGGACTGGCAGAAGTTGCAGGCGGGCCGGGTCAGATGACAGACAGAAGCGGTTGACCGAGCACGCAGAAGCGTGGAGGCAAAGAGGCAACGACATCACGAGTTTGGCGCCGTGTCAATGCAAGAATCGGAACTACGCCTACCCATCGATGTCGTTGCCTCCCTGCCTCTTTGCCTCTGCGTGATCAGGTAAGGTCTGACCCTCTCAACCTCTCAACCTTTCAACCTCTCAACCTCTCCACTGACCACGCCCCGTCAGTGCCCTCGGCGCAACAACGACAGATACTCCTCCGCCGTCGTCCACTCGTGCATGGCCTGCTCCAGCTGGTCCCGCTCGTCATCGAGCTGCTTGCCGAGCGCCACCGCCTTCTGCACTCCAGCCGGCGTATCGTAGAGCGAGGTATCGTCGAGGACTGCCGTCAGCTCCGCGATGCGCGCGTCGATGGTCGACACGCGCAGCTCGGCGTCAGCCAGTGCCTTCTCCGCCGCCTTCAGCAGCTTGCGCACGTCGCCGGTCGGCGCGCCACCGTTCGCGACCGCCGTCTTGTGCGCGGCTTTCTCGCGCTGCCGCGCCGCCCGTTCCGCCTCCCGCTGCGATTCCGCCCGCGCCTCGCCCACGGCCTGCCGGCGCCGCTCCGCGCGCAAGGTTTCCCACTCCACGAACGGGCCCGGAAACACCGTGAGCTGTTCGTCGTGCAGCTCCCACACCTGCGTCGCCAGCCCCCGCAACACCGCCCGGTCGTGACTCACGATCAGCGCGCTCCCGTCGTAGTCCTCGACGGCGTCCTCGAGCACCTCGATGCTTTCGACATCGAGATGATTCGTGGGCTCGTCGAGAATCAGCAGGTTGTTGGTCGACAGGGTGAGCAGCGCCATCGCCACGCGCGCCCGCTCGCCGCCGGAAAGCGTGCCCACCGTGCGCTGCACCTCGTCGCCACTGAAGCCGAAGCGCCCGAGGTGCCCCTGCACCTGACGCCGCTCCCAGAGCGGACGTTGCGTGGCGATCGCCTCGTAGATGGTCGTGTCGAGCGGCAGGTGCCCGAGGTCCTGCCGGTAGTACGCCACCGTGGTGCTGGGGCCCACCTTCACCTCGCCTGCCATGGCCGGGTGTTCGCCCAGCAGCGTCTTGATGAGCGTGCTCTTGCCCGCGCCGTTGGGCCCCACCAGCGCCACCACCTCGCCGCGCTCGAGCACCACGCTCACATCGCGCACCAGCACCCGCGGGCCAGTGGGGCTCGGCACCCCCACCACGACATCCCTGGCCTCCATCACCCGGTCACCACTGCGATGGCCGGCATCGAGGCGCAGCGCCATCACACCGTCGGCGCCGATGGGCGCGGAGATGCGCGGCATGCGCGCCAGCAGCTTGCGACGCCCCTTGGCCTGGCGCGTGTTCTGCCCCGCCAGGTTGCGCGCGATGTAGTCCTGTTCGGCGGCGATCTTCTTCTGCTGCTGGTCGAACTGGCGCTGCTGCGTGAGCCGCCGCTCCTCGCGCTGCTGGATGAAGCTTTCGTAGCCCCCCGTATACGCGAACGCCGTCCCGCCCTCGAAGTGCAGCACGTGGTCGGCCATCGCGTTCAGGAATGCGCGGTCGTGGCTGATGCACAGCACCGTGCGATCGGTGGTGGCGAGGTACTGCTCGAGCCACGCCGTCGTGTCGAGGTCGAGATGGTTGGTCGGTTCGTCGAGCAGCAGAATGTCGGCCGGCGTGGCCAGCTGCCGAGCCAGCGCCACACGCCCACGCTCTCCCCCACTCAGCGTGCCGATGCGGGTCATGCGCGCCATGGCCGGATCGAAGCCGACGCCCATGAGGATTGCATCGACCTTCGAGGCCATCTCGTAACCGCCCTCACGCTCGAAGCGCTCGAGGTCGCGGCCATACTTCTCCATGGCTGCTTCGCTATGATCGTGCTCGAGGTTGGCCGCCTGCTCCGCCAGCGAGTGCTCCAGCGCCCGCAGGTCGCCGAAGGCATCGGCCACGATCTCCCACAGCGACTGGTCGTCCGGGAACTTCCGGTGCTGGTCCATCAGCGCCACGCGCAGTCCGGGCGACCGGGCCACCGTCCCGCGCGTGGGCGACAACGCCCCCGTGATCAGCTTCACGAGGGTTGTTTTGCCGGTGCCGTTGCGCCCCACGATCGCCCAGCGATCGCCCGCCGCCACGGTGAAGGTGATGTCGCGGAAGATCTCGGTGGCGCCGAAATCCACGCCGGCGTTGCCGATGGAAATGAGGGTCATGCCTGCTGCGGATCTGCCAGAAAAGAGGGTCGTCGCGGCGCGGCCACGTTGCGCCGGCGGCGCCCCGGGCAGTCTAATCGAGTGGCGTGGCCTCCCACGCCTCGCGCAGCGCAGCGGCGGCGGCGCACAACGCCTGCCGCTCCGGGGTCGACCAGCCCTGCACACGCGCCACCAGACGATACGCCCGGTACCGTGCCCGCCACCCCATAGCCAGATCGCCGAAGCGCGGGAGCGTCACCAGCAGGAACAGCGCCCACAGCGGCGAGCGCCCCCACGCCATCAGCGCGCCGGCGGCAGCGAGCGTGACCAGCCCATACCAGGCCACCATGATGTACAGCCCGGGTACGAAGCTGCGCGCCACGACGTCGGCGCGGGCCTTCGCAGACCGATGGGCCAGATGCCAGACCAGCCACCACGCCGGCGCGTGCATCACGCCGCCGATCAGTGCGGCGGGCAGCCCCGTCCACGGTGCCCCCCTCGGCACGGGATCGGGCTGTCGCTGCAGGTCGAGCGCATACAGCAGTCGGGCGTGGTCGAGCGCCGAGGTGCCAATGCCGCCGGCACGCTCCACGGCGCGGGCCAAGGAATGGGCCACCGTTCGGAGACGAACCGCATGCGGGCCCGGACCGTCGGCGTGGGCGGCAGCGGCCACCCGCTGCGCGTGTGCCACCAGCGCGGGCGCGGCTGCAAGTGGGTCGCACGGCGCCAGCTGTGCGGCACGGGCCGCCACCAGTTCGTCCCGCGTTGTTCCCTCCTCCCAGGTCGCGGCGTTTCGGGTAACCGCGCGCAGCGCCTCGCGAAAGCGGGCCGTCAGCGCCGCAGCGCCGGTCTGGCCCGCGGGCTGGCTCTGCAACCACGCCCGAAGCGAGAAGGGCTCCCCCACCTGAACGATCACATCGCTCCCCGGTGTCCGCGGCGCCTCATACTGCAGGCCGAACGGCACGATATGGACATCGTTTTTTGCGTCAGCATGCAGATAGCGAAGGACCATATCAGCGACACCAGTGCGAAGTCGCCCGATTTCCGGCACGTCGTGCACGCCGCCTTCCGGGAACACCCCCACCACGTCGCCGCCTGCCAGCGCCTGCACCACCAACGCCGCCGCCGCGGCATTCACCGCCACCATGTCCACCCCGCGCGCTTTCATGGCCCGGGCATCCCGCACCCGGGCCACCGGAATCACCCCCATGGCCTCGTAGGTGCGCCGCGCCGCCGCGGAGCTCGTCACCGACACCGTGGCGATGTACCGCACCGGCCGCGTCGTGGTGGACAGCCCGGCGATCACGTCCGGCAGGTCGTTCGGGTGATTCCCGATCAGCAGCACGGGACCGGTTGCCGGCACCCGCTCGCGCCCCATGATGCGATGCGCGCGGTAGAACCAGCGCAGGCAGCGGGCGGCTACCCAGGACACGAGTCGGCGGGACATGGCGGGCAAAGAAAACGATTCGCCCGGTACGGGACAACGACTCCGGGCTCGCAGGTGAGCGGTCGCTCGACCAGCGGCAGCGACCACAGGCGTGACGTGTGCACTCGGTGCTCACGCGCCGTGCCGCTTGTGGGACGGCCAGCGGCACGGCACCTTCGCCGCCATGACTTCAGCCGCCACGACCACTGCTGCCGCGCTCTCCGCACTCTTGTTCGCCACGCCGCTCGCCGCCCAACCGATCTCGGCCTCCGAGTTCGCCAACCTCGGCCGCTATCGCACCCTGAACGCCGAGCTCGCAGCGCCGCGCCCGGGCGAGCAGCGCGTGGTGTTCATGGGCAACTCCATCACCGAGGGCTGGGCCCGGTACTTCGCCGTGCAGTTTCCCGGTAAATCGTACGTGGGGCGCGGTATCAGCGGACAGACCACCGCGCAGATGCTGCTGCGCTTCCGGCAGGATGTCGTCGCCCTGCGACCAGCAGCGGTGGTGATCCTTGCCGGGACCAACGACATTGCCGGCAACACGGGGCCCGTCACGCTGCCGATGATCCAGGACAACCTCGCGGCGATGACCGAGCTGGCGCAGGCCAATGACATCCGCGTGGTACTCTGCGCGGTGCTCCCGGTGTTCGACTACCCGTGGAAGCCGGGGCTCGAGCCGGCTCCGAAAATCGTCGCGCTCAACGCCTGGATCCGTGAGTATGCGGCCCGGCGCGGCGCGGTGTTCGTGGACTTCCATACGCCCATGGCCGACGCGCGCCAGGGGCTGCGCGCCGAGTACGGCGACGATGGCGTACACCCCAACGAAGCCGGCTATCGCGTCATGGCACCGCTGGTCGAAACGGGCATTCGCGCCGCGCTCGCATTGCCCCGGTAGCGCCGCGCTCGGGGTGGCGCCAACCATGTGCAGGCCACCAGGTCAGGTCGGGGGCCGGCCGGCGAAACCGGCGTCACCCTCCACCGCCGCCCCGACACCGTGCACGCCCCCGACGTAGCCTTCGTCAGTCATGCCACACTGGCCACCCACGACGCGGCCGGTCGATCGCGTCGTGGCGTCGCGTCGCGTCGCGTCGCGTCGCGTCGCCGAACGTGCCCCCGATCTCGTCGTCGAACTGCTGTCACCCGATGAGCGTCCCGGCAAGGTATGCGACACGGTGGCCGATTGGCAGCGCGCCGGCACACACCTCGTATGGGTCGTCGACCCGGTATCCCGGACGGCCCGTATGCACCTCGCCGATGGCCGAGAGGGCGCCAGCCGTAAGGAGGGTGCGCTCGATGGTGGTGCCGTGTTGCCGGGGCTGCGGATCCGCCTCAGCGCTGTCCTGAGCTGATGGGACGTATTGGGCCCGGAGAGGACAGATGCGGCCGTACGGCACGGGCCGATGACGTCCCGCCGGTCACCGTCGCCCCCGCAACCGCCGCAGCTCCGCCTCCGCCACGTTGAATCCGAACCCCGGCCAGCCACCGCTCTGCACGGCACGTTCCCACGCGTCGCGCGCCTTTGCGGTGTCGCCGCGCACCACGTACCAGTTGCCCAGCCCGTAGTTGAGCGTGGCCAGAGTGGTCGCGTCGGTTTCCCCCGGCGGCACGACCTGCTCCGGCGTGATCTCACCGCGATACAGCGTGAGCCGCGTCACGTACGCGTAGCCCGGCGGTGCCGGCTTGGGGTCGGGCAATGTGTCGATACGCTGCGCCAGCATGGCATCGGCCTCGGGACGCCGTCCGGCGCGCGCGAGCGACATCCACAGCCAGTCGGTGCTGCCCGCCCGCTCACCGCCATCGGGCGCCAACGGCTGCGCGCGCGCGAACAGGGCCGCCGCGTCGGCAAAGCGCCCTTGGGAAAAGCGCAGCACCCCCAGGTGGAACAGCACGCCGTAATTGGTGCCATCGAGCGCGAGCCCGCGCGTGAGGTCGGCATCGGCCCTGGCAAACTCGCGCACCGAGATGTACCGGTGTCCGCGCCAGCGCAGCAGCATGGCTTCGTCCTTTCGCGCGGTCACCGGGCGTGACGCGGCGGTTCCCGGAAGCGCCGCGAGGCCGCGCGTGAACGTCGCGATCGCCTCGCGATATTGCAGGACGCCACTCTGCGCCACGCCCAGCGCAATCACCTTGGCCACGTCACGATAGTCGCCGCCCAGCGCCGCGCGCGCCGCCACCACCGCGGCATTCTCCGGCTGCGCACGATACGTCTCCCCCTCGGGCGACCGGTACTGCACCGACGCCTGCGGCACCGGCTCCAGGTGCCGCAGCCACACGTTGCGAAAACGCACCGGGTGATCATGGTCCTGCAACGAAATCGGCAGACGGTCCTCGTGCCCCTCGTACGGGGGGCGCGCACCGTTGGCCGTGGGGCCGATGAGCGCGCGATGATCCTGCACCAGCACGCCGTTGTGGTACACGGTGAACACCGCCGGTGCCACCACCTTGCCGTTGGCAAAACGTGGCCGACGATAGGTGATGTCGTACGCCTGCCACTCACCCGGCGGACGACTCGCGTTCACCAGCGGCGGGTACTGCCCGTACAGCGCGGCCGCCTGCCCGTCGGCGTAGGTGGGATTGCGATACGAGTCCAGCACCTGCACCTCGTAGCGCCCGCCCCCGAAGAAGACACCGCTGTTGCCGCGATCCTGGTCGCGCCCCTGCGGCGGATTGGGCGCCATCCACTCGATGTGCAGCTGCACGTCGCCGAACGTGGCGCGCGTCATGAGGCCGCCAGTCCCCGGCGTCACTTCGAAGGCGCCGTCCACCACGCGCCACCTCGCGGGGGTGCTGTCGCCATGCATCCACCCGTCCAGCGACCGCCCATCGAACAGCACCACCGCATCGCTCGGCGGCGCCGTGAACACCGGGGCGCCAGGCGTGACCACCACCGGTGTCGGCCGCGCCCGCGAGTGTTGCGGCCAGCCGCCGAGCGGGGCCTGTTGTGCGCGCACGACCGACACACCCAGCAGCAACGCGCCGCATAGCACGGTCGTGTTCACGCCACGTCCTCCCCGCTGGCCGCCACCAGGATCTCCGTCCACTCCTGCGAATCCAGCGGCACCCGGGTCGCCGCCACCGCCTCCCGCATCGCTTCGATCCGCCGCGACCCCGCGATGGGGTGCGGCCGGCTGGGCAATCGCATCAGCCACGCAAAGGCCACCGTGGCCGCACTTACGCCGTGCGCCTCGCCAATGGCCGCCAAGGTACCACGCACACGCATGGCGTCGTCCGCGTCGCTCGTGAACAGCCGGCCGCCCGCCAGCGGCGACCAAATCATGGGGCGCGCGCGGAGCCGCTGCGCCTGATCGAGCGTCCCGTCGTGCAGCGGCGCCCGGTGCAGCGGGTGACACTCGACCTGGTTGGTCACCAGCGGATAGCGGGCATGCAGGAGTTCGAACTGCGCCGGCGTGAAGTTCGACACGCCGAAGCGCAGCACCTTGCCCTCGTCGTACAGGCGCTCGAACGCCCCGGCCACCTCGTCGGCGTCCATGAGCGGGTCGGGCCGATGCAGCAGCAGCAGTTCGATCGCGTCGGTGCGCAGCGCGCGCAGCGACCGTTCCACGCTCGCCGTGATGTGCGCCGCCGAGGTGTCGTAGTGCTTGATGCGCGTGCCGGGGCGAGCCGGGACCCGCAGCTGGATGCCGCACTTGGTCACCAGTTGCATCTGCTGACGCAGCCCGGGGGCGAGCGCAAGCGCCTCGCCGAACAGCGCTTCCACCGTGTACCCGCCGTAGAGGTCGGCGTGGTCGAAGCTGGTGACCCCAAGGTCGAGGCAAGCCTCGATCCAGCGCAACCGCTCCTGCGGCGTCCAGTTCCAGGCCGCCATGCGCCAGACACCGGCCACGACGGGGGACAAGGTATCGAGGGAGTTCGTCACAGAACGGAAGATCGAATGGTGACGGTGACGCGATCGTCGTCACCGAGTGAACCGCGTGCATGGTTGGACACGGCCGGCAATCTGTGTGCGACCCAGCCATGCCACGAGTGTGCCACCACCGCCGCCGCCAGGCTAGGGTATGCCGTCGGCGCCCCGCCGACCTTGCAGGGCGAATCCCGCAGCGCGCGGCCATACTCGCCACTCCCCTCCCGGACACCCTCGGCGACCCGCCCGACGGAGCGCCAGGCGCTACCTTCTGTGGTGTGCCGCAGACTCTCTCGCGCGTGACCGCCCCCACCCTCGCCTTCGAGAACGGCCTGGCCGTGGTACGCGGCACCGCGCTGCCTGCCCTCCCGTCCTGCCTGCTCTGGGATCCGCGGCTCGATGCACACGTGGCTGCAGGGGTACACTACCCGCTGCTCCGCGATTGGGCCGCCGCCCATGGCCTGCTCGAGCAGTCCGCACCCACGGCGCTGCCCGTGCCGTCCGCACTCGACTGGCGTGCCCCGCGCGAGGCGCAGCGCGAGGCCCTGACGCGGTGGCAGGCCGCAGGCTCGCGGGGCACCGTCGTGTTGCCCACCGGGGCCGGCAAGACGTTCGTGGCCATGCTGGCCATTGCCGCCACCGCCTCCGAAACGTGCGTCATCGTCCCCACGCGCGCGCTGGTCACGCAGTGGTTCACCCAGCTCGCCGATGCCTTCGGCGTCGAGCGCGTCGGGGCCTACTACGGTGACGAGAAGACGCGCCGCGCAATCACCGTCACCACCTATCACTCGGCCTTTCCGCTGCTCGAGCGCGACGGCGCACGCTTCGGCCTCGTGGTCTGCGATGAAGTGCACCATCTCGTTGACAGCGCCGAGGGCGGCGCGCGCAGCTGGCACGACGCGCTCACCATTGCCCCGGCCGCGGCGCGGCTTGGACTCACGGCCACCTACCCGGACGGCCGCGACACGGTGCTCACGCGCCTCGTCGGGCCGGTGGTGTATCGACGTACCATCGGCGAAATGACCGACGCCGAGCTGGCGCGCTTTGCCATCGAACGCCGCTACGTCGATCTCACGCGCGCCGAGCGCGCGCGCTACGACGTCTGCACGGCGCGCTTCGAGGCCCATGCCGAACGCTCCAGGTGGCGCGAGGGCGCCCCCACGGCACGCGAGGCCTGGAAGCGGTTCGTGGCCAGCACCCGACGCGACCCCTCGGCTCGGCGCGCCTGGCTGGACTTCCTCGAACGGGAGCGCATCGTGCGCATGGCAGATGCCAAGTTCGACGAGGCGTCCCGCCTGTTGCGGCTGTTTCCGGGTGAGCAGTCGGTGCTCTTCTGCGGCGGCGTGGACATGGCCATGGAGGTCTCGCGCCGATTCGCGGTGCCCATGATCACCGCCAGTACGCCCGCATCGGAGCGCCACGCCGTGTTGAACGGTATGCGCGATGGCACCATCCGCGCCGTCGCGACGGTGCAGGTGCTCGATGAAGGCTGGGATGTGCCCAATGCGAAGCTCGGCATCGTGCTCGGCGATTCCACCCGCGGCGGTGTGCGGCAGCACACGCAGCGTCTGGGGCGGCTGTTGCGACGACAGGGTGAGCAGGTCGCGTCGCTGTTCGAGGTGGT
Organism: Gemmatimonadota bacterium; assembly: GCA_021299375.1. Classification (GTDB taxonomy): domain Bacteria; phylum Gemmatimonadota; class Gemmatimonadetes; order Gemmatimonadales; family Gemmatimonadaceae; genus Gemmatimonas. Next base: position 47,934 of record JAJTGR010000027.1, on the reverse strand, counting down.
GGCGGCAGGAACGTGGGAGTTTTACGCCGCGCAGAAGCGATCGGCCGGCGTACGACGGGTGTCGGAGCCGCAGCTCGGGTTCGGCTTGTGATGGCACAGGCGTCCCCATGCTGAAGCGCGCCGACGTCGACCCGTTCGTGGTCGTGGAGCGGGGCCGTCTCATCGTGAAGCCCCTCCTCGATGCCGACGGGCGCGTCACACGGTTCGCCGACCGGCTCTGCCGCCTCGTGCGCAAGCTCGAGGGCAGGCCGCGGGCCACCGTCGAGGAAGCCTTGCGCCGGCAGGAACGGCGGGTGCGCGACACCTCACGACTCGGCGGGCTGGCGGGCACGCTGCTCATGGCCTGCCGATTCGAGCCGCCCGCTGATGTGGAGGCGTTGCCGGCGCGCCGGGCTGCCGTGTTTCGCGCCCGTGGCGGCATGTGGCCGCCGGTGCCGGGTGACACGCTGCTGCCCTACGCCATCGACGGTGAACCGCAGGCGCTGTACGAGACATTCTACGCCGATCGGCAGGCGGCGTGGCCGCTGCGCGGGGCGCCGGCGTGGAGCGGCGCCCAGCTGTTGGCCCAGTATCATCTCGAACTCGGGCGGGCGGTGCTGCGTGACGCCGAGCGGGTGGAGATCCGGGTGCGCGGCGGCTGGCGGGCGCTGTTTGCGTCGATCAAGCTGGCGCGGCTCATGTACCACGTGGAGCGCGTGGGCCGAGGCTATCGCCTCACGCTGACCGGACCAGCGGCCGCGTTCGTCGCCCGACGGTCGCGCTATGGGTCCCGCTTTGCCCGCATCGTCCCCGCGCTCTCGCGGGCCACCGCATGGCAGCTGCGGGCCACGGTGCACCGCGACGACCAGGTGGGCACCTTCGTGCTGCGCGGGCGGGCGCGCGCAGCGACCGGCCGCGTCGGGCCCGAGCCGTCACGCGCCCGCTTCGACAGCGCGTGGGAGCGACGCTTTGCCCGCGACTTTCGCGCCGCGCGTGACGGGCTCACGGCCGGGTGGACGTTGGCGCGCGAGCACACCCCGCTCGTGGCCGACGGCCGGGTGGCGCTCCCCGACTTCACGCTGCGCCACACCGATGGTCGCGAAGCATGCGTCGAACTCGTGGGATTCTGGACGGCCGAGTATCTGCAGGAGAAGGCGGCGATGGTCGCGCGGGTGGGTGACGTGCCGCTGGTGCTGGTGGTGGCGAAGGCGCTGGCCGTCGGCGCGGGCGCCGATGCGCTGACCGCGGCAGCCGGTGACCGGGTGCTGTGGTGCACGAAGCAGCCGCGACTTGCCGACGTGATGCGGGTGGTGGAACGGGTCGCTACCCCAACCACTCCTTGAACCGCTGCTCGTCCACGCCCACACACAGCTGGTGCTGCAGCCGCACCAGCGGTTGCCGCAGCAGGAACGGCTCATCGGCGAGGATCGAGAGCCACTTCTCCTCGCCGTAGAGCGCCGTCCGCAATCCCAGGTCGGCGAAGCGCTTCGACTCCCGGTCCAGGATGGCCTCCACCCCGAACTTCTGGGCAAAGCGCTTGAGCTCCCCGAGCGACGCGGCCCGTTCGGCGAGGTCCACGAAATGGGTCTTCACCCGGCGCTCCGCAAAAAAGCGGAGCGCCTTGCGCGTGTCGGCACTCTTCTTGGTGCCGAAGATCTGCACCTGCAAGTCGGCTGGCGGCATGACGTCAAAGCTGGCGTCATCACGCCGCCCACGGCAGTGGACGGCAGTGGACCGCAGTGGACGCCGGTGGACTCGCGCGCGGCTGGCCCCACGGCCCCGGCGGCTACCCCGACGCCGCCTCCGCGGTTGCTCGCATGCCGTCGTCGAACGCCCCTTCGCTGCGCGAGACCACCAGCGTCGCCACGCCGTTGCCGATGAGGTTCGTGACGGCGCGCGCCTCGCTCATGAACCGATCCACGCCCAGCAGCAGGGCCACCCCTTCCACCGGTACCGTGCGCGTGGCCGCCAGCGTGCTGGCCAGCACGATGAAGCCCGAGCCGGTCACGCCGGCCGCGCCCTTGCTCGTGAGCATGAGAATGCCGAGCAGCGTGAGCTGCTCCCCGAGCGGCAGCTCGATGCCGTACACCTGCGCGATGAAGATCGCCGCCATGCTGAGGTAGATGCTCGTGCCGTCGAGGTTGAACGAGTATCCCGTGGGAATCACCAGCCCCACCACCGGCTTCGCGCAGCCGTAGCGCTCCAGCTTCTCGAGCATCCGCGGCAGCGCCGGCTCGCTGCTGGAGGTGCCAAGCACCAGAAGGATTTCCTCCCTGATGTAGCGCAGGAACGGCCACAGCCGGAATCCATACGCTCGGCAGATCAGCCCCAGCACCACGAAGATGAACAGCGCCATCGTGAGGTACACGTCGAGCATCAGGCGCCCGAGCGGCAACAGCGTCCTGAGGCCGAACGCGCCCACGGTGTACGCCATGGCGCCGAATGCGCCGATGGGCGCCACCTTCATCACGATGGCCACGATGCGGAAGAACACCGCCTGCAGCCGCACGAGCAGATCGGCGAGATCGCGCCCGGCGTCACCCACGGCCGTGAGCGCCACGCCGAAGAGCACCGAGAAGAACACCACCGGCAGCAGGTCGCCGCTCGCGAAAGCGGCGACCACGTTGCTCGGCACGATATGCAGGAAGAACTCCAGCATGCTCTGCTGCTCGCCGGCGGTGGTGTACTTGCTCACATCCCCCTTGGCGAGCAGGGCGATGTCCAGGCCGACGCCGGGCTTGGTGACATTCACCACCACCAGCCCGATGGCGAGGGCAATGGTGGACACGACCTCGAAGTACAGCAGCGCCTTGCCACCCACGCGCCCCAGCCTGCTGAGATCGGCCATGCTGGCGATGCCGTGCACGATCGTGAGGAAGATGATCGGGGTGATCACCATCTTCACGAGATTGATGAAGGTGTCACCAATGGGCTTGAGCGATCGGGCGAAGTCGGGGGCGACCACGCCCAGCATGACACCGCAGGAGACGGCCACCAGCACCTGAAACGTCAGGTTGCGGATCAGGCGAGTGAACACGACGAGGGGGGCCAGGGCGACGGGACCGGCCGAGGCCGGTGGGGACAGGTGCGCCAAGCATAACACTTATGTTTTGTGTCCATGTCCCGCACACCTTCCGCCCGCCGCTACCGCGCCGCCTGGTGGCTGCCCGACCCGCACAGCGCCACGCTGTGGGGGCGCCTGGGGCGCCGTGAGCCACCGCTCTCGACGGCCGTGGAACGCTGGGACACCCCGGACGGTGACTTCGTGGAGGTCGCCCGCCTTGCGGGTGCCCACGGGCCCACGAGCCCCCGCCTTCTGCTGCTGCACGGCCTCGAGGGCGGCATGCACTCGCACTATGCCAGGGCCATGTTCCGCGAAGCGCGCGCCCGCGGGTGGGCCGCCGACCTGCTGCTGTTCCGCACCTGCGGTTCGGAGCCAAACCGCCTGCCCCGCAGCTACCACTCCGGTGAGACCAGCGACCCATTGTGGGTAGTCCAGCAGATCACCCGCGCCTTTCCCGACGCCCCTCTGGGGATGGTGGGGGTGTCGCTGGGCGGCAATGTGCTCTGCAAACTCCTGGGTGATCACGGCCCCGGCCTCCCACCGCAGGTGACCGGCGCGGTCGCCATGTCGGTGCCATTCGACCTCGCGCGCGCCTCGCGCCACATCGGGCGCGGCGTTGGGGCCGTCTACGAACGGGCGTTTCTCCGCTCGCTCATTCCCAAGGCGCTGCGCAAGATCGACCGCCACCCCGAGCTGGCCCCGTTGCGCGTCGTGGCCCGCGCCCGAACCCTCTGGGAATTCGACGATGCCTTCACCGCGCCCCTGCACGGGTTCCGCAACGCCGCCGACTACTACGCCCGGGCCAGCTCCCTGCCCGTGCTCTCGCGGATCACGCACCCCACGCTGCTCCTGAGCGCAGTCGATGACCCGTTTCTGCCACCGTCGGTGCTTGATGAGGTGCGGAACGAGGTGGCACGGACCCCGTTCGTCGAGGTCGAGTTTCCCAGGCGCGGCGGCCACGTGGGCTTCACCGCCGGCCCGCCCTGGCGGCCGTGGTACTATGGCGAGTGGCGGGCCGCCGAGTTCCTTGGCCAAGGGTTTTCCGCGTTCCATCCCGTGCTACACGACGCTGCGGTTGCACCCTAGCTTCCGCGGGGCGGCACGTTCGTCCTGTTCCATGCCCCCTGACACCCTTCGTCCTGCTCCCCCGTGACTGCGGTTGCGCTTTCGTTGTTCGTCACCGGCCTCGTCCTTGGCGTCTTCGCCATGCTCTACGGCACCGAACGCCCGATCGCGTCGGCCGTCGCGCCGCACGAGCGCCGCAGTGAGCACGACCCGGCCGCCGAACCATCGCCCCTGTTCAATCTGGCCAGCATCGCCGCGTGTGCCGTGGGCTTCGGCCTCGCCGGCTACCTGCTCAGCCGGTACACCGCCTGGCACTGGGGTGGCCGACTGGCGCTGGCGCTGGTGGCCGGTGGGGCGGCGTTCACCCTGCAGGCGTTGCTCATCAGCCGGTGGGCCATTCCCGGGGCGCGCGCCGACAGCATCGACCAGCGATTCCTGCTGCAGGGCACCCTCGCCCGCGTCACGGGCGATGCCCCGGCGGAGGGCATGGGGACCCTGGTGTACGCGCTCGACGGGCAGGAGTATGCGCTGCCCGTGCGCGCAATCGACGGCTCGGCCCTCACGGCGGGCGTCGACGTGGTCATCGACCGGGTCGAGAACGGCGTGGCCTACGCCGAGTTGTGGACAGTCGTGGAGCAGCGGCTGTAATGCCCGGGCGCTGGACGTGGACCGACGCGGCGATCTTCATCGCCGTCATCACCGCGCTCCAGCTCGCCATGTTCCTGCTGCTCACCAAGGTCTTCCTGGGTATGATCACCGAGGGGGACCGCTGCCCCGTCTGCGATGGCGAAACCCAGGCGATCGAGCGACAGGGGTGGTGGCGCCTGATCAGCTTCGGCCTCCGCAACCGTCGCAGCTGGTGCCTGAGCTGCGGCTGGGAGGGGCTGCTGCGGCGCAGCGATGCCTGGGTCGCGCGCGAACGCGAGCGCCGGCGCGCCTGGCGTCAGGTGGAGCGTGTCAGGCGCGCGCGTCCATGACGAACAGCTGCAGCCACTCGGGCCAGTTGCCGCTCAGCTCGAAGAAGTCGTCGTAATACACGAGCCCGGCCTCCTCGAGCTGGGCAATGAGATCACCCACCGCCTCCTCGCCCACAAGTGGCCCGACCGCGATGAGGCTGCCCTCCACGCGGAATTCGTCGGCCGTGAGGTTGAGCACCTCGTCGAACAGCGCGCGCGTGAGGCCAGCGCGCTCGAACGCGTTCCGGCGAATGAGCAGCGTGGGCGCGGTGTGGGAAAGCGTCAGTGGCATGTCGCGAAAGATGTGTCGGCCGGCGCGTGGGGGGGAGGCGGCGGCGGCGGCCACCGCGCGGCCTTCGCGGCCTTCGCGGCGGCCTTAGCTTTTTCGGGTCATGGCTGATCGCATCCCGTCGCCCACCAGCGCAGCCCTCGAGGCGTCGTTCGACGTCCTCGTCATCGGGGGCGGGCACGCGGGGACCGAGGCCGCCGTGGCGGCGGCGCGAAGCGGGGCGCAGGTGGCACTGGTCACGGGTGCCCTCGAGCAGATCGGGCAGCTCTCGTGCAACCCGGCCATCGGCGGCATCGCGAAGGGCACCGTCGTCCGCGAGGTCGACGCCCTCGGTGGCATCATCGCCCGCGCGACCGATCTTGCCACCGTGCAGTTCCGGATGCTCAATCGTGGCAAGGGGCCGGCGGTGTGGGCGCCGCGGGCGCAGTGCGACCGCGGGTTGTATCGACGCGCCGTGCGCACACTGCTCGAAGCGCACCCCACGCTCACGACCATACAGGGCATGGTCGCTCGGCTGCTGTTCGACCACGCGGACGGCAGCCCGCCCCGCGTATCCGGCGTGGAGACGGTGGAGGGTCGTCGTTTCGGGGCACGCGCCGTGGTGCTCACCACGGGCACGTTCGGACGCGGCACGATGCACATCGGCACCGGCACGCGCGTCAGTGGCGGCCGTGCCGGCGAGGCGCCGTCGGTGCTGCTCGGCGAGCAGCTCGATGCGATCGGGCTCACCACCGATCGCTTCAAGACCGGCACCCCGCCGCGCATCGACGGGCGGAGCGTGCACACCGCGCAGCTCGAGCAGCAGGACAGCGAGATCGAGGCGTTCGACTACTCGTGGTCGCACTTCTGGCCAACGCCGCGTCGGCAACGCTCGGCGCACGGGGAGATCGTGCGCCATCCCGCGCAGCTGCCCTGCTGGATCACGTGGCTCGAGGCTGACGGCACGGCGCTGATCAGCGAACACCGCCACGAGTCGGCCATGTATGGCGGCGCGATTGCCTCCCGCGGGCCGCGCTATTGTCCGAGCGTCGAGGACAAGGTGGTCAAGTTTCCCGACAAGACGCGGCACCAGCTCTTTCTCGAGCCCGAGGGGCACGACACAACCGAGCTGTACGTGAACGGGCTCTCGACCTCGTTGCCCGCAGCTGTGCAACGGGATGTCTTGCGCAGCATCCCGGGATTGGAGCAGGTGCGCATGACGCGCGCCGGCTACGCGATCGAGTACGACTTCTACCCGCCCACGCAGCTCACGGCATCGCTCGGCTCGCGCGCGGTGGAGGGGCTGTTCTTGGCGGGTCAGGTGAACGGCACCACCGGCTACGAAGAGGCGGCCGGACAGGGCGTCATCGCCGGCCTCAACGCGGCGCGCTTCACCCAGGCGCGCGAGCCCCTCCTGCTGGGCCGTGAGACGAGCTACATCGGCGTGCTGGTGAACGATCTCGTGACCCGCGGGGTCGACGAGCCGTACCGGCTGTTTACCTCGCGCAGCGAGTTCCGCCTCACCGTACGGCAGGACAATGCGTTGGCGCGGCTTGGCCCGATTGCCGACCGCGCGGGGCTGTGGCGCCAGGAGGAACGGGAGGCCATGAACGCTCGACTGGGCGCGGTACGCGAGGCACGGCGTCTGGCCGAACAGACCAGCATGAGCCCGACGGTTGCCGACCCGGTCCTGCACGCGGCGGGATCGCGTCCGCTGGTGCACGCGGTGCGTGCGGCCGAACTGGCGAAGCGCCAGGATATCTCGCTGGCGCCGCTGTTCGCGGCCGCGGGCGTGGGTGGTGATTTGCCCGGGGATGCGGTGATCGGCGCGGAGCTCGAGATCAAGTACGCCGGCTACTTCGACAAGGAGCGGGCGCGCGCCGAGCGGCTCGCGGCCCAGGGTGGGATCGCGCTCCCGGCCACGCTCGACTACGAGGCGATGCTCACCATCTCCATCGAGGCGCGGCACAAGCTGACCCGCGTGCGACCGTCTACCCTGGCCCAGGCGAGTGCCATCCCGGGTGTCAGCCCGGCCGACCTGCAGAACCTGTTGCTCGAATTGCGGCGCCAGCGGACGTAGGCGGCAGATCCCGACGCGTCTATATAGAGGTGCGCCAGCGAACGATGGGTCGGCGGTGGTGATGCGTTCCGCCGTGCGCACGGCATCGTGCCGTCGGGCGACCGAGTCGCTCCGGCGGCGGTGCCTCCTGTTGCTATCCGGCAGTCATCGCGCGGCCGCAGGCCGCGCACCCGGTTGGACCGTCGGTTCGCGCTGACGCCTGTGTGGTGTAGGCCTTGCCCCGAATGACCTCTCATCGGCTCGCGGTCCGGTGATATCAGGGCGCGGCCTGCGGCCGCGCGATACCTGCTGGATTCCAACGGGATCGCTCTTCGCCATTTCGCCAGGGAGAGCGGATTCGACTTCTTGTCGAGTTTTGGTGTTTTGTATTTTGATGATCTGATAGTGACCGAATACTGTATTGATGATGATTGTATTTTTGATTGAACAGTGCACATCCACCTTCCACACGGTGCGCCAGGAGTACGGCGGAGCGTGACGAAGTGGCGTTTCCGGGGTAGCATAGAAGGCGGTGACTCCGTTGGTTCCTTCCCCCTCGTGAACCGGAATCTGATCTATGTCGCGTGTAGTGTCCGGGCGCGTTTTGCGCCGAACGATGTCTCGCTGGGCGGCGTTCGCCGCCGGCTTGAGTGTTTTCGTCGCACGACCGGCTGGGGCGCAGATGATGATGCCACCGCAGCCCCCGACGATCGCGGTGAGTGCGCGCGGCGAGGTGCAGGTGGCCCCCGACCGGGCTCGTGTCCAGGTCGGTGTGGAGACGCAGGCCAAGACCCCTGGCCTTGCTTCGCAGGAGAACAACCGGAAGCAGACCGCGATTTTGGCGGCCATTCGCGCGCTTGGCGTGCCGGCGGCGCAGATCCAGACGCTCAACTACAGTGTCATGCCCATGCAGCGGTACGATGAGAAGCTGCGCCGCGTGGTGATCGACGGGTACACCGTGAGCAACATCGTGCAGGTGGAGACGGAGCGGATGGAGCTGGCAGGCCCGATCATCGACGCCGGGCTCAGCAACGGCGCGAACCGGGTGGCGGGCCTCGACTTTTTTACCAAGAATCGCACCAAGGCACAGGACGAGGCCTTGGCCATGGCCGTGGCGTCGGCCCGCCGTCAGGCCGAGGTCGCGGCAAAGGCGGCGGGGGGCCAGGTGGCCGAGCTGATCGAGCTCGCCATCAACGACTTCGAGCGCCCCGAGCCGCGCCCCATGATGGCTATGGCGAGAGCCGAGATGGCGGAGGCTCCCACGCCCACGCCGCTGGCAGAAGGAACGACGACGGTCGCGGTGAGCGTGCAGACGCGCTGGAAGTTCGTCAAGCAACCCTGAGGACTCCTCGCTGGTCGTGAGCGCGGGCCCGGCGGACCTCCGCTGGGCCCGCGTGGCATTTCAGGGCGGGAATGCCGTCGGCCGTTGGTGGCCCGGCCAACCCGGGAGACAACGGCGCCGCCCGCGCCATGTGCGAAACCGTTTCACGTGAAACGCTGTGATCGCCCCGAACGAGTAGCCGCGCGTGCGCTCACCGCGTGCGCTCACCGCGTGCGCTCACGATCGTGCAGCATCCACGTTTCACGTGAAACCGGCGACCGACGACGCAGAATGTCGCCGAATTGCCCGCGCGCCATGGTCCGCAGCGCCCGCCCGCCCTATACTACGCGTCCCCCCGAACCCCCTCCTGCCAAGCCTGTGGGACGCATCCTCGCCATCGCCAACCAGAAAGGTGGAGTCGGCAAGACCACCACCGCCGTGAACCTCGCCGCCTCCCTCGCGGTCGCGGAGCAACGGACGCTGCTCATCGACGCCGATCCGCAAGGGAACGCCACCTCCGGATGCGGCGTCGCGCGCGACACCTTCACCCTGAACACGTACGACGTCCTGCTCGGGGAAGCCACCATCGATCAGGCGCTCCTGCGCGGCGTGCAGTTCCGGCACCTCGACCTTCTCCCCACCACGCCAGATCTCGCGGCCGTGGAGGTGGAACTGGTGGATGCCGAGGATCGCGTCGCCCGCATGCGCAACGCACTGGCCCCCATTCGCGACCGCTACGACTTCATCCTGATCGACTGCCCTCCGAGCCTTGGGCTGATCACGCTGAACATGCTGGTGGCCGCCGACGCCCTGCTCATTCCGCTGCAGTGCGAGTACTACGCCCTCGAGGGACTCTCCCAGCTCCTGGAGACCGTGCAACGCGTTCAGGACTCCCTGAACCCCGCCCTCGACGTGGACGCTGTGCTGCTGACCATGTACGACGCCCGCCTCAACCTCTCGAGACAGGTGGCCGCCGACGCCCGCAGCCACTTCGGCTCACGGGTCTTCGGCACCGTCATCCCGCGCAACATCCGCCTGGCCGAAGCACCCAGCTTCGGCAAGCCGATCGTAGTGTACGACGTGGCGTCCGTAGGCGCCCAGGCCTATATGGCCGTGGCCCGCGAACTCATCGACCGGCAGACGGCCCTGCAGTCGCCCTCATTGGCGCCGAGCCAGTCGCCCCTCAGGGAGGCCCCGCATGACGCCTGAACCACCGCGCCGGCTCGGACGCGGCCTCGACGCCCTGCTGGCGCGCAAGGAGCCGCCTCGGGCGCCCGCTGCCGCTGCCCCATCCAGCGCCACGCCTGCGGCGGCGACCCCCGCGGTCGAGGAACCGAACGAAGCCGGCAGCCTCCGTACACTGCCCCTGTCGCAGATCCGCGCCAACCCGTATCAGCCGCGGCAAGAGTTTCGCCCCGAGGAGCTGGCCGACCTCGAAGCCAGCCTCCGTGTGAACGGGCTGCTCCAGCCCATCACCGTGCGCCCGGCCCCCAACGGGCAAGGGTTCGAGCTCATCGCCGGCGAACGCCGCTTCCGCGCCGCGACGCGACTGGGGTGGACCGACATCCCGGCACTCGTGAAGCCCGTCGACGACCGGACGCTGCTCACGCTGGCGATGATCGAGAACCTCCAGCGCGCCGACCTCGACCCCATCGAAGAAGCCGACGGCTACCAGCGCCTCATCGACGAGTTTGCGCTCACCAACCAGGAAGTGGCCGACGTGGTGGGCAAGGACCGCTCGACGGTGGCCAACGCCCTCCGCCTGCGGCAGCTCCCGGCGTCGGTGCGCCGCATGCTGCAGGACAAGCAGCTCACCGCCGGACACGCCCGTGCCCTGCTGCCGCTGGGCACTGAACGGGCCATCGTGGATCTCGCCCGCGAAATCGCGGCCAATCAGCTCTCGGTGCGTGAAGTCGAGCGCCGCGTGCAGGCCGGTCGCCCAAAGCCCCCTGCCGCCGGCAGGAAGCCGACCGTGGGCGACAGCGCCGCGGCTATGCCCCCCGGCGCCTCGGGCGCCGTGGTGCGCCAGATCGAAGAGAAGCTCCGGCGGAAACTGCAGACCGGTGTCAGCATTTCGTTGTCAGCCAAAGACAAGGGCGAGGTACGTATCGCCTTCTTTTCGAACGACGATCTCGAGCGTCTGCTCGAGCTGCTGGGCGTGTCACTGGACTGAAACACGAAAGCGCCATTAAAGCGCCATTAAAGCGCCATTATCGACATATCATGCAGATCTCTCCCGCCCTCCGAGCCCTCGCGCTCGCCGCCGCCGCCCTGGCCGCCATCGCCTGCGGTGGCGACAAGACCGGTACCGCCGACAGCACCGGCGCCCCCACCTTCCGAGTCGCCCTGCTCACGCCAGGCCCGATCTCCGACAAGTCCTGGAACGGCGGCGCCTACGATGGCCTCACCGCCTTGCGAGACGCCCTCGGCGCCCAGATCTCACACATCCAGACCAAGACCCCGGCGGAGTTCGAGGAGAACTTCCGGCAGTACGGAGCGCAGGGCTACTCCCTCGTCGTGGGGCATGGCTTCGAATTCCAGGACGCCGCCGCGCGCGTGGCGCCGAGCTATCCGAAGACCACCTTCGTCGTCACGTCGGGTCGCGTGACCGGTGCCAACCTCGCCGGCGTCGCCTTTCTCTTCGAGGAAGCCTCGTACCAGGCCGGCATGATCGCCGGCGCCATGACGAAGACCAACAAGCTCGGACTCATTGCCGGCACCGAACTCCCCCCGGTGAAGGCGAGCTTCGAAGCCTTCGCCCGCGGTGCCCGCGCCACCAATCCGCGGGTCGACGTCATCACGTCCTACATCGGCAACTGGGACGACGTCAGCGCCGGAAAGGAGCAAGCGCTCGCCCAGATCAGCCGCGGCGTGGACGTGATCTTCCAGAATGCCGATGCCGCGGGCCTGGGCATCTTTCAGGCCGCGCGCGAAAAGAAGGTGCTGGCCTTCGGCACCAACGCCAACCAGAACGACGTCGCTCCCGACGTGATCGTCGGCAGTGTGGTGATCGACCTGCCCAAGGCGTTCCTCCTTATCGGCCGCGAGGTCAAACAGGGCACGTTCACCGGCCGCGTGATCAGCCTCGGCGTCAAGGAGGATGTGGTGCGCCTCGTGCTCAACCCGGCGCTCGAGACCAGCATCCCGGCCGCGGCGAGAGCCGCGTCGGACTCGGTGGGCGCGTTGCTGCGCGCCGGCACCTTCACGGCCCTCAGAGACCTCACCGTGAGCGCCGACAGCGCCAAGCCGCTGCCCAAGGCGCCGTGACGGAACCCCACGTCGCCCTGCGCGACCTCGTCTCGGCACTCGACGCCGAACTGCGCACGGCCGAGATCCCCGACTACGGCGGCGCGGTGAACGGGCTGCAGGTGGCCAACGGCGGTACGGTGCGCCGCGTGGCCGTCGCGGTGGACGCGTCGCGCGCGGCCATTACCGACGCGGCAACCGCGGGGGCGAATCTCCTCATCGTTCACCATGGGTTGTTCTGGAGCGGCGCCCAGCCGCTCACCGGTGTGCGCTACGAGAAGTATCGAACGCTCTTCGGCGCCGACCTGGCCGTGTACGCGTCGCACCTGCCGCTCGACTGCCATCCGGAGCTGGGCAACAACGTGCGCCTCGCCCGTGCGCTCGCCCTCACACCGAACAGCGGCTTCGCGCGCTACAAGTCCATCGACATCGGGGTCTCGGGCGCGTCGCACGAGCCGACCACGGATCTCGTCGCCCGTGTCCGCGCCTTCTCGGCGCAATACGGCGGGACCGTGCGCACGTCGGTGCCGGTAGACGGCCGCACCACGCAGCGGTGGGCCATCTGCACCGGCGGCGGGGCCTCGGCGGAAACGCTGCAGGAAGCCCGCGAACGGGGGATCGACACGCTCATCGTGGGCGAGGGCCCCCATCACACCACCGTCGACGCCGTCGAGCACGACCTGTGCGTGGTGTACGCCGGCCATTACGCCACCGAAACGCTGGGGGTGCAGGCGCTCGGCGCGTGGATCGAAGCCCGCTTCGGCGTCCCGTGGACCTTCCTGCACCTGCCCACCGGCTCGTGACACCCGCGGCAGCGGGAGCGGCACCCGCAGGCGCCGTGATGCTCTCGCTCGAAGGCATCACCCGCTCCTTCGGCGTCGTGCGTGCGCTCGACGAAGCCAGCCTCACCGTGCGGTGCGGCACCGTCCATGCGCTGCTCGGCGAGAATGGGGCCGGCAAGTCGACGCTCATGCGCGTCGCGTTCGGACTGCTGCAACCCGACGCCGGCGTGATCCGCTGGCAGGGGGCCCCGGTCACGTTGCGTTCGCCGGCGGCCGCCCTGGCCAGCGGCATCGGCATGGTACACCAGCATTTCACCCTCGTGGGCGCGATGACGGTGGCCGAGAACGTCGCCCTGGGTGGGCACGGCCGCTTCGACCCGGCGGCGGCCGCGGCGCGCGTTCGCGACGTGGCCGCGCGCGCCGGGCTCGTACTTGACCCCGACGCACGCGTCGATACGCTGCCGGTGGGGGCGCAACAACGCGCTGAGATCGTGAAGGCGCTTGCGCGCGACGTGCAGCTGCTCATTCTCGACGAACCCACCGCGGTGCTCGCCCCGGCGGAAGCAACCGAGCTGCTGGCCTGGGTGCGCCGCCACGCCGACGCCGGCAACGCCGTCGTGCTCATCACGCACAAGCTGCGCGACGCGCTTGCCGTGGCCGACGACATCACCGTGCTGCACAAGGGGCACACGGTGCTCACCACGCCGGCGCGCGAGACCACGCAGGAGGCACTGGCCACCGCGATGCTCGGCGCCCGGGCCACCTCCGGCAGTACGACGGCGCCGACGCTGACGGAAACGGCGACGCACACCGCCGCCCGTGCGCATACCGGTACGGCCGTGCTGTCGGCGCACGCGGTGTCGTGGCGCGACGCGCGCGGTGTGCAGCGCGTACGTGACGCGTCGCTCGAGGTACGCGCCGGCGAGATCGTCGGCCTGGCGGCGGTGGAGGGCGCCGGCCAGCATGAGCTGCTGCGGCTGCTGGCCGGCCGGCTGCCCCCCACCAGTGGCCGTCTCGTGCGTCCCGACGCCGTCGGGTTCGTGCCGGAGGACCGGCATCGCGATGCGCTGCTGCTCGACGCCCCGCTGTTCGAGAACACGGCGCTGCGCGATGCCGGGCGCCGGCAGGGCCGGATGGATTGGCGTGCGTTCCGGAGCCGCACCGCGTCGCTGCTGTCGGCGTTCGACGTGCGGGCGCCGCATCCTGGTGTTGCCGTCCGCACGTTGTCGGGGGGCAACCAGCAGAAGTTCGTGCTCGGCCGCGAACTCGCCGATACCCCGCCGGCACTGGTGGTCGAGAACCCGTCACGTGGTCTCGATTTCCGGGCCACCGCCGCAGTGCAGCAGGCGCTGCGCGTGGCCCGCGACGCCGGGACGGCGGTGGTGATGTACAGCAGCGACCTCGACGAGGTACTCCTGTTGGCTGACCGCGTCTACGCGATGCACGCGGGTCGCGTGTACGAGGTGACCGGCGACCGAGAGGCGGTGGGGCGCGCGATGTTGGGCGGTGTCGAGGGCGGGGCATGAACCGACGCCTTCGACTGCTGGCCCAGCTGGGGTTCGTCCTGGTTGCCGGCTTCGCCCTGCTGTCCCTGCTGCTGGTGGCGACGGGACACGAGGTGGCACCCGCGCTCCGGGCCCTGCTGCGTGGCGCGTTCGGCTCGTATTACGCCATCACGTCGGCGACGATCGTGCGCATGGTGCCGCTGGCTTTCGCTGGCCTTGCCGTGTCGTTGGCCTTCCGGGCCGGCATTCTCAACATCGGGGCCGAGGGGCAGCTGCTGGTGGGCGCCGTGGCCGCGACAGCATTGGCGGCGCCGCTGGCCTTGGCGCCGGCGCTGATCGCCATTCCCGTGATGCTCGTGGGCGGGGCGCTGGCCGGCGCACTGTGGGCGGGCATCGCGGCCACGCTACGGCTTCGCTTTGGCGTGCTGGAGGTGATCAGCACCATCATGCTCAACTTCGTGGCCCTGTATCTCACCGGGTGGCTGGTGCGCGGGCCGCTGCAGGAACCCACGCGCGTCAATCCGCAGTCGGCGTCGCTGCCGGACGCGCTGCACCTGCCGGTACTGCTCGAGGGCACACGGCTGCACGCCGGGGTGCTGCTCATGCTGCTGGTGGCGGTCGCGGTGTGGTGGTGGCTGGCCAATACCGCCAGCGGCTTCCGGGTGCGCGCCGTGGGCGCCAACGCGGCAGCGGCCCAGTCGGCGGGGGGCATTGGGGTATCGCGCACGGTATTCGGGGCCTTCCTGCTGAGTGGCCTGCTGGCCGGGCTGGGCGGGGCAGTGGAGTACGCCGGCATCACGTATGCGCTGTACGAGAACTTCTCGCCGGGGTACGGCTACACGGCGATCGCGGTGGCGCTGCTGGCGCGGCTACATCCCCTGGGGGTGCTGGGTACGGCGCTGCTGTTCGGCGCGCTGGAGGCGGGTGCGAACGCCATGCAGCGGGATGCCGGGGTGCCCAGTGTGGTGGTGTCGGTGGTGGAGGCCACGCTGATCCTGCTGGTGGTGGCCGCGGATCGATGGACCGACTCCGTGGCCACACGGTCGCGGGCGGAGGCTGGCACATGAGCGCGCTCGACATCGGCACGGGCTTCCTCGAGGCCACCGTGCGCACCGCCACGCCACTGGCGCTGGCGGCGCTCGGGGAGTGCATCAGCGAGCGCGCCGGGGTCATCAACATCGGACTGGAAGGATCGATCATCGCTGGCGCGCTGGGTGGCACAGTGGCGGCCGGGGTGATCGGCGTGGGCGGCGGGTTTCTGGTGGGCGCGCTGGCCGGCGTGGCGGTGGCGGCGCTGTTCGCGCTGTTTACGGTAGGATTCAGGGCCGACCAGATCATCACCGGCACGGCGATCACCATGTTCGCCCTGGGACTGACGGGGACACTGTACCGCACGTTGTTCGGGGCGTCGGGGGTGGCGCTGTCGACGCCCACCTCGGGCGTGCTGCCGGTACCGGGGCTGTCGGCGATGCCACTGGTGGGACCGGCGTTCTTTTCCCAGCCGTGGATTACCTATCTGGTGATGGTGGCGACACCGCTGCTGGCGTGGTGGCTGCAGCGCACGCATGCCGGGCTCGCCCTGCGGGCGATCGGTGAGTATCCCGGCGCGGCGGTGGCGGCGGGGGTCGGCACGCGGCGCCTGCAGGTGCTGGCCGTGCTCTTTGCGGGAGGCATGGCCGGACTGGCCGGGGCGACACTGGTGCTGGCGCAGGCGGGCACGTTCGTGGAGGGAATGTCGGCCGGGCGTGGCTTCATCGCCATTGCCATCGTGGTGCTGGGGCGGTGGCAGCCGCTGGGCGTGGCCGCGGCGGCGCTGCTGTTCGGCGCCGCGAACTCGCTGCAGACACTCTTTCAGGCAATGGGGTGGAGCGGTGTGCCCTACCAGCTGTTCCTGGCCCTGCCCTACGGGCTGACACTGCTGGTACTGGCCGGTGCCAGCGGCCGGGCGGCCGCGCCCGCCGCCCTCGGCCAGCGTTAGCCCCACCCCTGTCGGCACGCGCGAGCCGCCTGCCTCTCGGAGTTCCGACGTCCGTGCCCGAACGGGATGCCGCTATCGGGTTCCCGTCGTCGTTCTCCGCCACAGCGCGTCGCGCGCTGTCACACCGCACCAAGGAAAAAGGCCACGGATTTTCAGTCCGCCGCCCTTCAGGCCATCACCGCGTCAAACGGGTCCAGCCCCTTGGGTGGCCGCGCCTTGTCGACCTGCCGGCCCAGCAGCCGGACCAGCTTGTCGCGCGCGCCGGCGAAGGCCACCTCGACGCGGTCGGCCGCATGGTGCACGGCAATGGGATCGCGCCCACGGACGCGGGCCTCGAGCGTGCAGCGCTTGTCGGTCGCCCCGGACTTGTCGGCATTGGCATCGTGCAGATGCACCTCGACGCGCGTGACGAAGGCGCTGAAGCGCTCGAGCGCCTGGCGCAATTCGCCCTCGACGTACTCGGCAAAGCGCGCATGGCCATGGACGTGGTTGTCGGTGTTGACCTGGACCAGCATGTCGTGACCTCCCTCAGGATGGCACGCACGACCCTGCCCACGCGCAAACAGCGTGCGCCACCCGCCGTGCGTAGTTTGCAGGGACGCGCCACCGTGTGGCCGGCGCGTCGCTGCGCCAGTGACGTCGGCGCACCAACGTCTCCCGCCTGATACCCCATGACCGCTCGAAAGGTCCGCCCCGCCCGCGCCCTGCCGCGCCTCGTTGCCTCCGCGCTGCTGCCGGCGCTGTTGCCCCCACTCGGCGTTGGTGCCCAATCGCGTCGGCCGGTGACCGACGAGGCCGCCGCACTGGCCGCCGCGCGCGCGATCCACGCCACGGTGCTGTCCATCGATACCCACGTGGACATCGCACCCGCGAACTTCAGTGCGAGCGGCCCCAACTACACGCAGAAGCTGCCGCGCACGCAGGTGGATCTCGTGAAGATGGAAGAAGGCGGCCTCGTTGGCGCGTTCCTCATCGTGTACGTGGGGCAGACGCCCAACCTCGACAGCGCCGGCTTCGCGCGCGCGAATGCGCAGGCCATCGAGAAGTTCGACGCCATCCACCGCCTCACCGAGCAGCTGGCCCCCGCGCGCGCCGAGATTGCCTACACCGCCGCCGACGCGCGCCGCATCCACAAGGCTGGCAAGCGCGTGATCTTCATTGGCGTCGAGAACGGCTTCCCCATCGGCAGCGACATCACCAACGTGCAGAAGTTCTACGAGCGCGGCGGCCGCTACATGTCGCTGGCGCACAATGGGCACAGCCAGCTCTCCGACAGCAACACCGGCGAGCGCGATGGCGTGTGGCTGCACAATGGACTCAGCCCGCTCGGCCGGCAGGTCATCGCCGAGATGAACCGGCTGGGCATGATGATCGACGTGTCGCATCCGTCCAAGCAGTCGATGCTGCAGACGGTGGCGATCAGCAAGGCGCCGATCATCGCCTCGCATTCGGGCGCGCGGGCGCTGTGCGGCCACAGCCGCAACATGGACGACGAGCAGCTCGACGCGCTCAAGAAGAACGGCGGCGTAATCCAGTTGGTGGCGTTCAACAGCTACGTGAAGTGCAATCCGGCGCGCGATGCCGAGCGCGCCGCCGCCATCGACGCGCTGCGCCAGGAGTACGGCATCACGGTCACCGGACGCGCCGACGTGCAGCGCGCCATCGAGGCGCTCCCGAATGACAAGCGCAACGAGTATCTGGCGAAGCAGGAAGACATCACGGCGCGCCGCTACCCAAGTGATCCGGCGGCCACGGTGCAGGACTTCGTGAACCACATCGATTACGTGGTGAAGCGCATCGGCATCGACCATGTGGGCATCAGCAGCGACTTCGACGGCGGCGGCGGCGTGGACGGCTGGCGCAGCGCGAGCGAGTCGCTGAACGTGACCGCCGAGCTGGTGCGCCGCGGTTACAGCGACGCCGAGATCGCGAAGATCTGGGGCGGCAACCTGCTGCGCGTCATGGCGCAGGTGGAACAGGTCGCGGCTGGGAGCCGGCGCTGAGCGAAGCGTTCGGCTACCGAACCGACCACAGCGAAGCCTTCGGATACTGAACCGACCACACAGAGAAAAGGAGAACGGGAGAAACGGAGCAGGTTGCCCTCCTTTTCTCCCGTTCTCCTTTTCTTCGTGTGATCAGTTCACACACCCGCCGCCGTTACACCGCCTCGGACAGCGACGTGAAGTTGAAGTCACGCGCCCGGAGTGACGGCATGACGACATCGCCGCCCTGCTCGGTGCCGGCCAGCCGCTCGGCACGGCCCAGTGCCTCGAGGTTGTTGAGCAGGAACAGCGGCGACTCGTTGAAGCGGAAGTTGCGGAGCGACTTGGTGATGGTGCCGTTCTCGATGAGGAACGTGCCGTCGCGGGTGAGCCCCGTGTAGAGAATCGTGCGCGGGTCCACTTCGCGCAGGTACCACAGCCGCGTGACCAGAATGCCGCGCGTGGTGCCCTTGATGAGCTCCTCCACGCTCTGTGTGCCGCCGGCCATCTTGAGCGTGCTCGGGCCGCCGGTGGGCGTCTTGCCCTGCTTCTTGCCCCAGAAGCGCGAGTAGATGAGCTGCTTGAGCACGCCATTCTCGATCCACACCTGGCGGCCGAGCGGCATGCCCTCGAAGTCCCAGGGGCGGCCCAGCAGCTGCGGGTCGGCGGGGTCGGAGTACAGCGTGACGCGCTCATCGGCGATTCTCTCGCCCACCTTGTTGCCGCCGCCCTCCTTCACGAACGGGCTGCGCCCCTCATCGGCGCTGCGGGCGTCGGCATAATTGGCAATGAGCTGCACCAGGTCGCCCACCGCCTGCGGCTCGAGAATGACGGTGTAGCGCCCCGGCTCGATGGCCACCGGCTTCTGCGACAAGCGCGCCTTGTTCACCGCCGTTTCGGCCACGCGCCGCGCGTCGAGCTGCGCCCAATCGGCATGGTCCGCCGCCGCCCAGCCGGAGCCGGTGCCGTCGGTGGTGCGCACCGTGAGGGAGTAGTTGGCGTTGGTGCTGCGGTGATACGCGAACATCCCGGTGCTGTTGCCAATGGCGAGGGCGCCGGCGGTGGTTACGAGGTAGCCCGCCGCTTTCATGTCGCCGCTCTGGCGTGCCAGCTCCAGCGCGCTCAGCGCTGCCTTGGCGCGCTCCTCGGCGGTGAGGTCGGCGGTGGCGTCGAAGAACGCGTTGACCGGCGTATACGTCTGGGCGCCGAGCTGCGGCATCGACTCCGGATCGTCGGGGGCAAGCTTCGCCAGCCGCTCGCTTTCCCGCACGGCGCGTGCGATGGATTCGTCGGACAGGTCATTGGTGGTGACCACCGCATGCTTGGGGCCGAACGCGCTCTGGATACCGAGCTGCGCATCGGTGGTGGAGCCGGCAGTGCTCACCTGGTTGTCGGCAAAGCGGATGTTGCCGGCGGTATAGGTGTTGACCTGCACGTCGACCGCGTCGGCCCTGGACCGCTTGATGGCCTTCTCGACGATGGCCTGGGCCTGCTCGCGGGTGAGGATGGCCGTGTTCCGTTGCATCACGCCTTCCTCCCCGTGTTGATGACGGTGACGTTGCGGAAGCGTGCCGGTGGCGACCCGTGACTCACGGCGTTCACCTGCGGCGGTTGGCCCTTGCCATCGAAGAACGAACCGCCGAGCCGATAGCTGCGCTTGCCGCCGATCATGTCCATGCTGTTCCAGAAATCCGGGGTGCGAATCTGGTACGCCACGTCCTTCAGCACGCCGACGATCTTGCCGCCCTTGATCTCGTGATAGAGCTGGCCGCCGAACTGCGCGTTGTAGCGCTGCTGGTCGATGGAGAAGCTGCCGTCGCCCTGAATGAGGATACCGCGGTCGGTGGCCGACACGAGGTCGTCCATGGTGAGATCCTTCTCACCGGGCAACAGCGACACGTTGGGCATGCGCTGGAACTGCACGTTGTCCCACCCTTGCGCGTAGCTGCAGCCGTGTGAACGCACCGGCGCGCCGTTCTGCTCGTACCACCAGCGCAACCACGGGGCCTGTTCGCGCGTGGTCTGGTAGTCGTTGAACATGCCGTTCTTCACGATGAGGAACTCATCGGGCTTCACGCCGTCGTCGTCCCAGCCGATGGTGGAGAGGCCGCCTTCCTGCGTGCGGTCGCCCTGGATGTTCATCATGGCCGGGCCGTACTTGAGCGTGCCCAGCATCTTGTCGGGCGGCGCAATGAAGCTGGTGCCGGCGAAGTTGGCCTCGTAGCCCATCGCGCGGTCGAGCTCCGTGGGGTGCCCGATGCTTTCGTGGATGGTGAGCCAGAGGTTCATGGGGTCGAGCACGAGATCGTAGCGGCCCTGCTCCACCGGCTTGCCGGTGAGCTTGGCGGCGGCTTCCTCGCCCCACTGCTGCGCGTTGCTCACGAGGTCCTGCTGCAGCACGTATTCCCACCCGCGGGCCATGGGCGCGACCATGTTGCTGCGGTTCTGGAAGTCGGTGAAGTCGCTGCTCACCGCCGTGATCTGCAGGGTGGGCCACGAGCGCACGACGTCCTGCTTCGTGACGGTCCCGTCGGTGTTGGCGTAGTTGCGCTCGTCCTTCACGAAGAAGAAGCCGCTGAAGACGTACTTCACGTGCTTCGCCTTGAGCGCCGCGGCGTTGGCCTTGAGCAGCAGCTCCGCCTTCTGCTCCACCGGGATCTCGAAGGGATCCTGCGTGAAGGCGCTCTTCCACACGCCGTCCTTCACGACCGGCGCCGGCAGCCACTCGATGGGCGTGGCGCGGGCGATTCGGGACGCTCTGGCGATGGCCACGGCTTCGCGTGCCGCCGCCGCAGCACCGTCGGTGGTGAGGATGCGCGTGGCGGCGAAGCCCCACGTGCCGTCGACCAGCGCGCGGACGCCGATGCCCACGGTGTCGGTATCGACGACCTGCTGAATCTGCTGTTCGCGCGTGAAGACGAAGTTCTGCCGCTGTCGGCTGCACCGCACATCGGCGTAGGTGGCACCGGCCATCTTCGCGGCGTTGAGCGCGGCATCCATGAGCGCACGCACGTTGGCGATGTCGGTGAACGCCTCGAGGGCGCGCGGGTCTGGCGCAGGTGCCGCAGCCAAGAGCCGGGGAATGCCGGCGAGCGCACTGCCGGCCAGCAGAGCACCACCGAAAGCGGTGCTGCCCTGCTTCAGGAAATCACGTCGGGAGGTCATGAGGGGAGTGCTGACTCCGCTGGGATAGGATGAGGGAGGGGCGGGTCGCCGCGCACGATCCTACGCTGCCACCCCGCCCTCCGTTTCGACAGTGGCCGCGGCCTGAGAGTTGCCTTCAGCCGGGCTGCGCCGGCGGTGCAGCTGATGCCCGTGTGGGGCGCGGGGGCGGGACGGGTGCGTTTGGACGAGAGGTATCCGGTTATGGCGTACTCCGAGAGCCGTGGTGTATCGCCCGCACGTTCGCACCCGGAACATGCCAATACGGGATACTCTCTCTCCAAACCAGCCCGTCCCGCCCAGCGCCGCCGCCAGATCGATACGCGCCGCTGGCTCAGCCCAGCAGCAGCTCCAGCTCCGCCCGGCCGATGCCGCCCAGCCCCCCCTTGTCTTCGCTGAGGATGGCGTCGGCGAGTGCCCGTTTGCTGGCCTGCAACTCGAGGATCCTGGACTCGATCGTGTCGCGCGCCACCACGCGGGTGGCGATTACCTGCTGCGTCTGCCCGATACGATGCGCGCGGTCGATAGCCTGCGCTTCCACCGCCGGGTTCCACCACGGGTCGAGCAGGTAGACGTACTCGGCCGCCGTGAGATTGAGCCCGTGCCCGCCGGCCTTGAGGCTGATGAGGAACAGCGGTGGACCATCGGCCGACTGGAAACGCTCCACGCGCACCTGTCGGTCCTTGGTGCGACCGTCCAGGTACTCATAGCGGATTCCCAGTGCATCAAGGCGAGGGCGCAACAATGCGAGGAAGCTCGTGAACTGCGAGAACACGAGCGTCTTGTGCCCCTCGGACGCGATCTCCTGCAGCGCCGGCACCACGGCGTCGAGCTTGGCCGACGGCAGCCCGCCCTTGGCGGGGTCCACCAGCGCCGGGTGGCAGGCCGCCTGCCGCAGCCGCAGCAGTGCCTCCAGCACATGCATCCGAGCCTTGGCCATCCCCTCACGCTCCACGCGCGCGAACACGCTGGCCACGTACTGCTCGCGCAGTTGGTCGTAGTAGGCGCGCTGCTTGGGCTCGAGCTCCACCTCCAGCGTCTGCTCAATGCGTGGCGGCAGTTCGGTGGCCACCATGGCCTTGGTGCGACGCAGGATCACCGGCCGCAGCGCACGCGAGAGCACATCGTCGGCCGGTGTGCCCGGTAGGGGCGGCAACGCGGCCCGCTCCACCCCCAGCGTGCGGGTCGCGTTCGAGAAGGTCGTTGCCGCCCCCAGCATGCCGGGATTGAGGAACTCGAACAGGCTCCAGAGCTCCTCGATGCGGTTCTCGATGGGCGTACCCGTGAGCGCGAGCCGATGGTCGGCCTGCAGCACCCGCGCCGCCTTGGCAGTGGCCGTGCCGGCGTTCTTGATGGCCTGCGCTTCGTCGAGCACCACGTAGTCGAACTGCCGGGCACCGAGGCGCGTGATGTCGCGCCGCAGCGTGCCGTAGGTGGTGACGACCACATGCGCTCCGGCCGCATCGATCGCCTCGATGTCGCGTTCGGCGTGGCTCAGGTCGAGCACACGCAACTGCGGCGTGAAGCGCGCTGCCTCCTGGACCCAGTTGAACACCAGCGAGCGCGGCACGACCAGCAGCGTCATCCCCTTGCCCTCGGCGCGCCGCCCCTCGAGCATGGCCAGCACCTGCACGGTCTTGCCGAGCCCCATGTCGTCGGCGAGGCAGCCGCCCAGCCCGAAGCGCCGCAGGAAGCCGAACCACGACAACCCGTCGCACTGATAGCCGCGCAGCGTGCCCACGAAACCGGGTGGCACGGGCTCGGTGGCCACGCCACGGAACTCGCGCAGCTGGGCACGCGCCCGCTCGAGGTGCGCATCAACGTCCACCTCGGGGAGCGCATCGAGCAACACGTCGAGCAGCGCGAGCTGCGAGGCCTTGAAGCGAATGCCGTCACCGCGCCGCTCACCAATGGCCAGCAGCGTACGCAACTCGTCCAACGACTCCTGCGGCAGGAAGCCCACCTGCCCGTGGCCGAACTCGAGCAGGTCGGTGCCCTGCTTCACCGCGGCCAGCAGCTGCGGCAACGACACCTCGTGCTCGCCGTAGCGCACCGAACCCTCGAGGTCGAACCAATCGATTCCCGAGCGCACCCGCACCTGCAACCGGCCCGGCGCCACATAGCTGTTGCCGTCGGCCTCCACGGCCCATCCCTCACGCACGAGCGTGGAGAGCAGGCGCGGCAGCGCGAGCACCGGCACCGTCATGGCCATGCGCCGGTCGGTAAACGAATACAGCTCCTGTGCGCCGAGCGACTTGAGCTTGGTGACGGCGTGGCGCTCCGCGGCCTGCCGGCGGCGGTAGAGGGTGCGCGTGCGGCGATCGAAACAGGTGGGGGCTGTGGATGACGACTCCACGAACGCCGCACCGTAGCGAAACCGCAGGTGGAGCCACGCCTGCGACCGGCGCCCGAGATCGGGGCCGCGCGAGACCTGCAGCGTCGGCACCGGCGCGGCGTCAGCCTCGGTCTGCATCTCGCCTGGGGGCAGCGTGAGCTTGGGGGCGTTCGGCAGCTCGTGGTATTCAGCCAGAAATGGCGACGGATCTTCGCCCAGCTCGAACTGGCCAACGGTCCACAGGCGCTGCACCAGCGGCCAGATGCGCTGGGCGTCAAGACGCGCGAGTACATCGCCTAGCAGCACCAGCCCCGACTCATGCACCCACTGCGCGTCGCCAAGTGGGCGCGTGGTCTGACCGCGGTGCAGGTCGCCCACGAGCTGGTAGCCCTCGGCGGTGCGCTCCATGCGCACGTGCACCTGCCACGGCTCGCCGTCGTCCCAGCGGAGCAGGCGACCGTCGAGCGATGGGCGCTGGCTGCGCAGCCGGGCCCGCCCGGTATCGCAGATGGCGCGCAGCGTGGTGCCGTACGCGCGTGGCCGGACAATGAAGCCGCTCGCCGGCATGCCCGTGACGCCCGGCGCTTCGGTACTGCCAAGCAGCATTTCGGCGATCTGGCGGTCGGCAGTATCGGGCGCATTGAACCAGGCGGGACCAGCAAACTGGAAGTGCTTCGGTTCTTCCCACTGGCCGTCGCGATCGCGGCGCTGGGTGGCGATCTCCACGCGCAGCCCGCGCTCCCGCGGCGGCTCGGTGAGGTAGAGCAGGTACGCCAGGCGGCGATCGGCAGGGAGCGAGGTGGACCGCCCGGGTTCGGGGAGCGTCGCGTCGGCCAGCTGCCGCCGGCTCGTCTCCACGAGGGCGAGCTTCCAGTCGGGGGCGTTCGGCGGCGGAGCCATGATCAGCGGACGGCGGCCGTCGCCACGGTCATCGGCGTCGTCCTCGGCGCCGACCTCCTCGTCGTCCAGAAACACGTCCTCCATGTCATCGGACATGAACGCCACGCTGGCGCGCGGACCCGCCACCTCCAGCACGGCGTCGAGCTGACGCTGCTGATCGAGCCGAGACAGCACGGCCCACTGGTGCTTGCAGTAGCCGTGATCGATCGCATACGGGCACGAGCACCCGAGCTGGATCTCGCCAGCAACCACGGCCATCAGCACCAGATACTCCTGCGTGCCCAGCACGAACGCCTCGACACCGGCGGCGTCCACCCGCCGCCACCGGATGGCGTGAGGCAGCAGATACGGCTGCGCGCGTTGGCGGACCTCGTAGGGATAGCACTGGGCCAGGGCGACCGGGATCATAACCTGAGAAGTCTAATCGGTGGCCACGCGTCCACTCACCGCACGAGCAAGGGGGGCGACGCCTCGCGGCACCGCCCCCCACGCACTCCATTGGCGAGGTCGGCCTACTTGAACCGGATACCATTGGGCGCGACCGCGCCCTTGGTGGGCACGAACGGCTTGGCCGCCGGCTTGAAGCCACCCTTGAGCGGGGAACGCTGCTGCTGGTTGGTCTGCCGGTTGTTCTGCTCCACATCGCGGCGCGTGCCGCCTTCGGCGCTGCCCCCCTTGGGGCCCATGCCGCCGTCGCTGCGCATACTGAGCGCGATCCGATTGCGCGGCAGGTCGATGCTCTGCACGGTGACCTTCACCTTCTGCCCCACCTTCACGGCGTCGTTGGGATCCTTGACGTAGCGGTCGGCCAGCTGGCTCACATGCACGAGGCCATCCTGGTGCACACCGATGTCCACGAAGGCGCCGAACGCCACGATGTTGGTGACCACCCCCTCGAGCACCATGCCCGGCAGCAGATCGCTGGGCTTCTGGATGTCGTCGCGGAAGGCGGGCGGTTCGAACGCCGCACGGGGGTCGCGCCCGGGCTTCTTGAGCTCGGCCACGATGTCCTGCAGCGTCGGAATGCCCACGTCGCCGCTCACGTAGGCGCGGAGGTCGATGCGGTCCACCAGCGCCTCGTTGCCCACCAGCTCACCCACCTCCACGCCGAGGTCCTGCGCCATGCGCTCCACGAGGGCGTAGCGCTCCGGGTGCACCGCACTCGCGTCGAGCGGATGCGCACCGCCCCGCACGCGCAGGAAGCCGGCGGCCTGTTCGAACGCCTTGGCGCCCAGGCGCGGCACGTCGGTCAGGTCCTGGCGCGACCTGAAGCCACCCTGCTTGTCGCGCAGCGTCACGATGGCCTGCGCGAGGCTCGGCCCGATGCCGGCCACGTAGCCCAGCAGCGCCGCGGACGCGGTGTTCACCTCCACGCCCACACGGTTCACCGCGCTTTCCACCGTGTCGTCGAGGCGCTGCTTGAGCTTGGACTGATTCACGTCGTGCTGGTACTGCCCCACGCCGATGCTCTTGGGGTCGATCTTCACCAGTTCGGCCAGCGGGTCCTGCAGGCGACGCGCAATGCTCACCGCGCCGCGCAGCGACACGTCGAGCTCGGGGAACTCACTGCGCGCGAGGTCGGACGCCGAGTACACCGAGGCGCCGGCTTCGTTCACCACCACCACCTGCGGCCGCGGGGCGTCCATTTCGCGCAGCGCGGCCTTGGTGAGCGTCTCGGTCTCGCGGCTGGCGGTGCCGTTGCCTATGGCAATGAGCTCCGGTGCAAAACGCTGTACCATGGCGCGCACGGCGCCGGCGAAGCGGTCTTCCTGATGCAGGTACAAGGTGTCGGTGTGCACGAGCGCGCCGGTCGCGCTCACCACGGCCACCTTCACGCCGGTGCGGAAGCCCGGGTCGAGGCCGATGACCTTCTTCTCGCCGGCGGGGCTGGCCAGCAGGAGTTGCTCCAGGTTGCGCCCGAAGATGGTGATGGCTTCGTCGTCGGCGCGCGTCTTGAGCTCCACGCGCAGCTCCACCTCGATGGCCGGCGAGAGCAGGCGCTTGTAGGCGTCGGCGCACACGAGCGTGAACTGCTGCTGCGCCTGCTTGCCCGCGCCCACGTCACTCAGCAGGCGGGCGTTGATGTCATCCACCGGCGCTTCGATGCGCCACAGGAGTTCACCTTCGGTTTCGCCGCGGCGGATGGCGAGCATGCGATGGCTGGGAATGGTGCCCAGCGACTCGGCAAAGTCGAAGTAGTCCTTGAACTTCGAGTCGTCGCTCTTCTTGTCGGCGAGCACGGTGCTCTTCACCACGCCCTTGGCGCGGGTGACTTCACGCACCCAGCCGCGCACCACGGCGTCTTCGGCGATCTGCTCGGCCAGGATGTCGCGGGCGCCCTGGAGGGCGGCTTCGGCGCTTGGCACTTCGCTGGGCTTGCCGTCGGCGTCGGGGAGCACGAATTCGGCGGCCTTGGCCAGGGCAGCGGCGTCGTCGATGGTGCCGGCCCAGAGCAGCTCGGCCAGCGGCCCGAGGCCACGCTCGCGGGCGATCATGGCGCGGGTGCGGCGCTTGGGCTTGAAGGGCAGGTACAGGTCCTCGAGCGCCTGCTTGGTGTCGGCGGCGAGGATGGACGCCTTGAGCGCGTCGTCGAGCTTGCCCTGCTCGTCGATGCTCTTGAGGATCGCGGCACGGCGGTCCTCCATCTCGGTGAGGTAGTCGGCGCGCTCACGCACATCGCGGAGCTGCACCTCGTCGAGGCCGCCGGTGACTTCCTTGCGGTAGCGGGCGATGAAGGGGAGGGTGGCGCCTTCGGCGAAGAGGGCGAGCGTGCGCTGAACCTGCTGCGGGTTCAGCGAGAGTTCCGTCGCCACGCGCGCCACGATGGCGGGGGCGAGGGTATCGAGGGTGGGTGCGGTCATGGCGCGCAGTTTATGCGCGCGGTGGGGGGAAATGGAGGTCTTGCGTTTGGGCGTTCTTCTCACGCCGTTCCTGCTCAGACCTCGGACCTCCGAGCCCGATCGGAATTCGGACTTCGATACCGGCATCCGATGGCGTATGCAGACGCACAGCGGACTGAAGATCCTGACCTCAGACGATGATGGAGGTGGGAAGCCGGATCGGGCTCAGAGGTCTGAAGTCGGAGTCGCCATGGTCGAGCTCGGAGATCACGGCTCGGCGTGTGATGGGGCGCACTCGCGTGGTCCCACGCGCAATGCATTGATGACCGCGCTTCCCCCTCCGAGCGCTACCGTGGCCCATGCCGTCTTGCCGACTGTCCCGAGCGCCGAGCACATGATGGGTATGCCTGCCGTGGAGCAGCGCCGCTGGACAGCGGCTGAGGTACAAGCGTTGCCGGAAGAGCCGGGGAAGCGCTTCGAGTGCGTGGACGGGGAGCTGCTGGTGAGCCCGAGCCCGTCGCGTGCGCATCAGATTGCGCTGGCGTTGTTGATGACCGCGCTGACCGATTACGCGCGCCGTGACAACCGCGCCCTCGTGCTGCCGGCCCCGCACGACTACGTGCTCGACCCGTTCACGGTGGTGCAACCGGACATCACGGTGGTCCCCACGCCCGCCGGCCGCGCGCCGCGGCGCGACGAGGAGTGCGAGCCGCCGGTGTTGTTCGTGGAAGTCCTGTCACCAAGCACGGCTCGCTACGATCGCGTGGTGAAGCGGTCGCGCTATCAGCGTGAGGGCGTGGCGTACTGGATCGTGGATGTGGAGGCGCGGCTGATCGAGCGCTGGACCGCCGACGAGCGCCCGGAGGTGCTCACCGAGCGGCTGACGTGGCGGTTGTCCGGGCACCCCGACGAGTTCCTGCTCGAGGTACCGGAGTACTTCGCGCGGGTGCACGGGGAGGCATAGGTCGGGCGCCGGGCGTTCCCCGCGCGCCGTGAGATGTCGGAGTTCGGGCTTCTGAGGCGCGATCCGGATTCGGACCTCTGGTTCACTCAGCACGCACAGATGCCGCCCGACATCCGCGGGAGCCGGATGTGCGAATCCGGAGCGAGCGCAGAAGTCCGACATCCGACAAACGGCTAGTCGCGCCGCAGGATCCCCCACGCAAACTCGCGCCCCAGCGTGGCCGATGCGGTAATCCACACGAGGGCCGCGGGTTCGATGAAGCGGGCGCGGGCCAGCGGACCCAGGCGTACCGGCTCGAAGCCGATGTCCGCCGCGAGGCGCGACACGGCGTCGCACGCTGGCACATCGTCTCCGCACAGCCACAGTACGGCGCGCGCTTCACCGAAGCGCGGGTTGGCCATCACTTCCATGCCGATGCTGTTGAACGCCTTCACCACCTGCGCGCCCGGCGCCCAGCGCGACACCTGTTCGGCGCCGGAGTCGGTGGTGCCGTGCGTCAGCACCATGCCGGGACCAATGGGGTTGGTGGCGTCGATGAGCACCTTCCCCGCAAGATCGCCGGCGGCGCGCAGCGTGGCTTCGGCGCCGGCCCACGAGGTGGTGAGCACGACCACGTCCGCACGCGCCGCAGCGTCGGCAATGGACCATACCGGACCCGGCACCGACGCATGCTTCGGGTCATCCGGCGCGCGCACACCGTAACGCACCGCGTGACCCGCCTCGGCGAAGCGGCGCCCCAGCGTGGTGCCGACGCGGCCGGCACCGAGAATGGCCATGGACATGTGTGGTGAAGCGAGAGATGATGAACGTCACCGCCGTTCAACGGCGACGCATGCGAGACCGATCACAACAGCACGCGAACGCGCTCACCGCCCCAACGTCTCGATCACGAGCCGCGCCGCCGCCGCGCCCGAGAACTGCTGCTGCCCCGTGATCAGGCGCCCGTCGCGCACCGCGAACGGCCGGAAGCGCTGGTCGACCACGAAGTTCGTGCCCTCGATCTTGCGCGCCTCGGTCTCGATCCAGAAGGGCTGAATACGCATGCCCACGAAAGCGTCGGCATAGGCCTCCTCGCTGTCGGCGAAGCCCGTCCACGTTTTCCCGCGCACCAGCAGCTCTCCGTTGGGCACGCGCGTCTCGAGCAGCAGACAGGTGGCATGGCACACCAGCGCCACCACCTTGCCCGCCTCATGGAAGCGCGCCACCAGCGCCTGCATGCCGGCGTGGCCGCGAAAGGTGATCATGGGCGACTGGCCGCCGGCCACGAACAGCGCGTCGTACCCCGCCACGTCCACAGCGGCGATGGACGGCGTGTCGGCCAGCAGCGCCGAGTGGGCCGGCGACTTCTTGAAGCCGAGCGACAGGACGTCGTGGGCCGAGTAGCCGCTGGCGTCTTCGGGGTCGGAGTAGCCGTCGGCCTGCAGCGCGCCGCCGTCGGGGCTGCGGATCTCGACGATGTACCCGGCTTCGGTGAACTCCCAGTACGGGTGCGTCAGCTCGGCCCACCAGAAGCCCACCGGCCACTGGGTGACGGGGGACACGGCCGGATTGGCGGCGATGAGCAGGATGCGCTTGGGCTGCGCGGGGTTGGTGACGTTGGCATTGGCACTCACGGAACCGCTCCTGTTGGAAGAGACGGCCGGAGGGTACGATTGCACAGCGATTCACGACAGTATGCACCTTTTGGAGTGATACTTACCACTTGGGGAGTGCCGTGCCGGAATTCGTGTTCGAAGGCCACACCTTCCAGAGTCCGGTGGAGCTCGCGCTGCACGCCATCGGCGGCAAATGGAAGATGCCCATTCTCTGGCGGCTCAATCAGCGCGACTGGCGCTACAACGAGCTGCACCGCGACCTCAAGCGCGTGTCGCACAAGATGCTCACCCAGCAGCTGCGCGAGCTCGAGGAGGCCGGCTTGCTCACCCGCACCGTGCACCCGGTGGTGCCGCCGCACGTGGATTACGCCATCACCGACCTCGGGCGCACCGCCTTACCCGCTATCGAGACCTTACGCGCCTGGGGCGCGAGCTACCGGGCCGCGCGGGAGCCTTGATCCGCGCTCAGCAACGCCGCGTCACCGCTTCGTCCACAACACCAGCGTGCCACACGCCCCCCCGCCGGCCCGCTTGAATTCGTTGGGACGGTTGGACACGGTGTAGTACTCGATCGCCGCCAGCGCCTGCAGGTTGACGTTGTCCGCATTGAACAGCGGCTCGTCGACCTGCCCCTGGTACACGCTCACGTTGTCGATGACGATCTGCACGTAACAGGCCTTCGGCGCGCCCAGTTGCTGATCCATCACATCGCCGCCGGGGATCCGCTCCATGCTGGCAATGCCGCGACTCGAGGCCAGCGCCGTCCGTCCCCCGAAGCGCACCTGACGTACGCCCGGCACCTTCGACGCCAGCAGCGTCGCGAGCTGACTGTTCACATAGGGCGCAATGTCGGTCGTGTCGAGAAAGCGCCCTTGCGCCATCTGGCGACGGGCATCGAAATCCCGCAGGAAGGCGGGCACCGATCGCGCGGTCACCGTCACCCCTGCCAGGGTCCGCGACTGCTGACTGATGACGAGGTCCACCTCGATCCGCTGGCCTTCGCCGAAGACCATGCGCAGCTCGGTCGGCACGTAACCCACGGCGCGAACACCGACAATGTGGACGCCCACGGGCACGCCGACCGCAGTGAAGGCGCCCAGACTGTCACTCAGTACCGCGCGACCGGTAGCGCCGATCGTGATCTGTGCGCCAGCCACCGGTCGAGAGGACGAATCCTCGACAACCCGTCCCGACAGCGTGGCCGGCGGCGGCTGGGCAACGACAACGCCCAGCCACACCGGCAGCATCACGAGCGCCGCGACAACAGATCGGAAGACACGCCTCCTCCTTCCGCGTGGCATCGCGCACTCCGGAATCAGTTGTCGCTCGAGATTCTTCCCGGCATCGCCTTCAGCATCTTCATTGCCTCCTCGATCGCCGTTTTCAGCTCGCGATCGATGCCCTTCACCTCGTCGTTCGGCGAGTTCTTCACCCACACGTCGGGCGGCACGCCGAGGTTCTCGAGGTTCTCGCCGTAGTTGTTGGGCTTGGTGGGGTCATACGTGACCACCAGTGAGCCCGGCGTGCGAATCGTGCCGCCGTTGATGAGCGTGTACGAGCCTGTCGCGATCACTGCCGCCGCCGTGGGATTACCCACGATGCGCCCGAGCCCCAGCTGCCGGAACGCCATCGGGGTGACTTCGCTGTCCGAGCCGCTGCGGGCGTTGATCATCATGACCTTGGGGCCGGCAATGGCCTGGCGTGGGCGACGCCCCCACGTGCGCGAGCCGTTGCGGTTGTTCCAGAACTGGTACGGCTGCCGCTCCAGAATGTCGATGAGCTCCTGGTCGATGTTGCCGCCGCCATTGTACCGAATGTCGACGATGATCCCCTTCTTGTTCGAGTACTGGTCGATCTCGTTGCGGAAGCGCGCCAGCGACGGCTGGTTCATGGCGCGGATGTGCACGTAGGCGATCTCGCCGTTCGTCTCCTTCTCCACCTGCTCGCGCCGGGTGGCGACCCACTCCTCGTACTTGATGTCGGTGAGCGACGTGACGCTCGCAATGCGCACCGTGCGCGCGCCTTCTCCGCTTGGCGACTTGGCCAGCCGCACCGGGATGTACTCGTTCATGGCGGTGGCCATGAGCCGCTCGTAGTTCTCCCCCGACTTGAGCTCCTGGCCGTTGATGGCCAGCACGTAGTCACCCTTCGCGATATCGAGCCACTCCTTGTCGGCCGGCCCCGCCTTGTAGATGTGCCCCACGCGGTAGCGCCCCGCCTCACTCGGCTCCAGCTCGACACCCAGATACCGCGTGGTGTACACCCTCGGCATCTCGCGCGACGGCGGCCCGTTCACCCCCGTGTGCGAGGCATTGAGTTCGCCGATCATCTCGTTGGCGAGATCGTACACGTCCTCGTTGGTGGCCACGTGCTTGAGCAGCGGCTTGTACTGCTGCCTGATGGCGTCCCAGTCGCGCCCGTGCATCTTCTCGTCGTAGAAGCGGTACTTCATCACCCGCCACGCTTCCTCGAACAGCTGCTCCCGCTCGGCGCGGTGATCGACCATCACCGGAAACGCGAAGTTCACCGGCTCGGCGCGCTGCGGCGTGGCCAGCACCAGCTTGCTGATCTCGACGCCGCTGCCGCCCTCGCCGTCACCGCCACGTGACGCACGACGGAAGAACACGGCGCGGCGGTCGGCGGTGGGCGTGAGCTGCGGAAAAAGTCCGCCGGCAATGCGCCGCCGGTTGGTGCCATCCACATTCATGGCGAACATGCCCACGTTGGGGCTCTCGGGGTCCACGGCCGGCTGCTGCCCGCCGCCACCGAACCCGCCGCCGCCGCCCACGGTGAAGTACACCGTGCGTCCGTCGCGCGACAGGAAGAACGCGCCCACCACCTGCGCGCCGCGGGTGAGCTGCAGGGCGCGACCATCGATGCCATCGGCGTCAATGGTGACCGTGAGGCCGGCCGGCGCCGCCGCGGCACCCGCAGCGGCCCCGGCACCGGCGGGTACCGCAGCACTGTCGCCCCGTTCACCACGCGCCCCGCCATTGGCGGCCCGGCGCAGCCGCTCGCGCACCAGCGGATCGTTCGGGTCTTCCCTGAGCTTCGCCAGCGACACCGCGAACAGCTGGGCCACCCCATTGTCGCGGTTCGACGTGAACAGCACATGCTTGCCGTCGGGCGTCATCACGCCGTTGTTGTCGTTGAACGGATTGCGCGTGACGTTCACCTCGCGGCGCGTGCGCACGTCGAACACGAATACGTCGGCGTTCTGGTCGTCGTCGCGCTTGGTGTACGTGAGCCAGTTGCCGTCAGCGCTGTACTGCCCCACCACGAAGCCGCCCGCCTGGTTGTACGCCAGTTCGCGCACCGCGCCGCCGCTCGCGTCCACCTCCCACAGCCGGTTGTTGCCGGTGAACGCCAGCTTCTGCGAGTTGGGCGCCCACGTGAGGTCGCCCTTCACCGACGGCTGCGTGGTGAGCTTGCGGCGCTGGGCGGTGGCGAGGTCGTACACCCACACCTCCTCCTCGCCCGACTCGTCGCTCACGTACGCCAGGCGCCGCCCGTCGGGCGAATACGTCTGGTAGCGCTCGCGCCACGGCGACTGCGTCACGACCGTGCGCTCACCGATGCCACTCTCCGTGGGCACGATCACGATCTCGCCACGAAAGTCCACCGCCACGTAATCGCCGGACGGCGACGGCGCAAAGCCATCGGCGCGATTGGTGGTGGTGAGCGTGCTGATGGCGTTTTCCTTCTGGTCGGCCGCGATGCGCAGGCTCAAGCGGCGCGGCGCGCCGCCCGGCACATCGACCGTCCACAGGTCGAAGTTGTTCTCGTACACGATGCGGCGGCCATCGGGCGAAATGGCCGGGAACTGCACGCCGTCGTCCGTGTGGCGGGTGACCTGCTGCGGCGCGCCGCCGGTGGGGGCAATACGCCACAGGTTGAAGATCCCGTCGCGCTCGGAGGCGAAGTAGATCATGCCGTCGGCGCCCCACATGGGGTGCACATCGTGCGTGAAGCCCTTGAACGCCTGGAGATCGGTGTCCGTGAGCTCCGTGATCTGCCCCGTCTTGAGGTCCTGCACCGCAATATCGGCGTTGCTGTTGCCGCGATAGCCCTTGCGCCAGTAGCTCGGCAGCGAGCGGTTGAACGCCACCAGGGTGGCATCCTGCTTGATCATGCCGCTGCGGCCGATATCCATGCCCATGGGGCGCGGCTGCGAGCCGTCCAGCGGCAGCAGGTAGAGGGGCGAGCCCCACGCCTGGGCGCCGCGCGCGCTCGACATCACGATCGCCTTGCCGTCGGGCGTCCAGTTCAGCGCCTGGTCGTCCCCGGTGAACCAGGTCAGTTGCTTCGGCTCGCCGCCGCTCACCGGCACGACATACACATCGTTGTTCCCCAGGCGATTGCTGGTGAACGCGATCCACTGCCCGTCGGGGGAGAAGCGCGGCATGAAGTCGCGCGCCACGTGGGCCGTGAGACGCCGCGGGTTGCCCCCGTTCTGGTCGGCCACCCAGATGTCGTCCTGCCAGGTGAAGGCGAGGGTGCCGTCGTTGGCGACGTGGGCGTAGCGCGCGAATTTGATGGGTTCCGCCGACGGTTGGGCACCGCCGGAGTAGGGAACGGCCATCGCCGCGAGCGCGGCGTAGCCGAGAGAGCGAAGAACGGGCATGACGGACTCCGGGAAGGGTGGGACAACCGACGCTATTGTGTGGCGCGTCCCGCCCCCTCGCCAGTTGCCGCCCGGCGACCCGCTGCGCCCAGCCCCTCAGCCGCAGCCGGCGATCGCGCTCTCCCAGCGCACCCGCCACGCGCCGCCCTCGCGCGACAGCACCGCCGCGCTCAGCGCCACCCCATCGTCGCGGCCAAAGAGCAGATGCACCAGGCCACCTGACGCAGCACGAAACGCCAGCAGCGGTTCGGCCACCACCAGCTCGTCCTCGAAGCCGGCGGCGCGCTCGTGCCACCCCACGGTCCAGCGCTTCGCGTCCGCCGCCGGCGTATCCACCACCAGCACCACGCGCTCCTCCTGCGGCGCGTCTTCCTGGTTCACGCGCCGAACCATCGTCGCCACCACGAAGCCGCTGTCGAGGCCACGCGTCTGCCACGCACGCAGCACCACGAACGGGAGCCCCCGAAAAGTGGCGCTGGTGTCGTCGGGGAGCCGGGACGCGATCCGGGCCAGGTCCACGGCCAGCCGCGCCGAGTCGCGGGGCGAGAGCCCTTCGATGGAATCGAGGGGGATGGCGGTGACCTTTCCAGTCTTGAATGCCGCTGTCCATGGCAACACTGCCGCGCCACCATCGATTGTTACTCGCGCCATTGGCCACGCGGTGCACCCGGGGTCGACACGTGCCGCCGCCTCGACCGTGAGTCGTGCGATGCCCACCGTCCCCCCGCGCGTGAACAGATCGAGCCGCCCGTCGCCCAGCAGCGGCCCGACGCCGGCAGTGTCCCCGACGGTCAGTTCGGTCGCATCCGGCAGCAGCAGCGAACCGGTGCCGTAGCCGTCGGCCGTGGTCGGCAGCACCAGGAATGGCCCGGCGTCCACATCCCAGCCCCGGGTGTCGGCCCGCGTGACCGGGCGCGGCGCGGGCGCTCGCCCGGTCGATGGCCGCGCCGTGTCCTCCAGCACCGGCGGCGCCTGACGGTCGCACGCCGCGGAGAGCACCAGGCTGCTCACGGCGGTGCCCACGGCGGCCGACCGGAACAGGCACAGACGAAGTCGCGACGGCAGGTGCATGCCCGAAGTATGGCATGCCACGGACTGGACAGCGAACGCGCCCCGTCGGACAATTCGCCGACCGCTTTCCCGCCACGTCCCCCAGCCCGCGCATGCTCGACGGACCCTCCGCTTCCCCGCCGACCTCGCGCGGCCTGCTGTTTGCCCTCGGGCTGCACCGCCGCGAGCTGCGCAGCTGGGCCATGTACGACTGGGCCGTGTCGGCCATGCAGACCGTCATCATGACGGCGGTCTTTCCCATCTACTACATCTCGGTGGCCGGCGCCGACGGCCCGCCCGAAGCCGCCACCCAGTCGCTCGCCAACGCCAACACCGTGGCGGCCATCGTCATCGCCGTCCTTGGCCCCATCCTCGGGGCGGTGGCCGACTATCGCGCCGCCAAGAAACGCTTTCTCGCCGTGTTCATGATGCTGGGCGTGTTCGCCACGCTCGGCATGTACTTCGTGCAGCACGGCGACCTGTTCCTGGCGTCCACGCTGTTCATCCTGTCCATGGCCGGGGCCACCGGCAGCATGACGTTCTACGAGTCGCTGCTGCCGCACATCGCGCGCGAGGATGAAATCGACCGCGTCTCCACCGCCGCCTATGCCTTCGGCTACATCGGCGGCGGGCTGCTGCTGGCGCTCAACCTGGCGTGGATCAGCAACCCGGCACTGATCGGCCTCCCCACCAGCGACAACCTGCCGCGCGAGCAGGCGACGCTGCCGGCCCGGCTTGCCTTCGTGTCGGTGGGCGTGTGGTGGCTGCTGTTCAGCCTCCCGATGTTCCGCGGCGTGCCGGAACCCGCGCGCGCCCTCGAAAGCGACGAGGCGCCGAAGGGAAACGCGTTCGTCGTCGCGTTCACCCGACTCGGCGAGACGCTGCGCGAACTGCGGCAGTACAAGCAGGCCTTTCTCGTCATGCTGGCCTTCACCATCTACAACGACGGCATCCAGACCATCATCAGGATGGCCACGGCGTTCGGCACCGAGATCGGCATCGGGCGCAGCGACCTCATCACCGCCATTCTCATCGTGCAGTTCGTGGGCATTCCGTTCGCGTTTGCCTTCGGATCACTGGCCGGCAAACTCGGGCCCAAGCTGTCCATTCTCTTCGGCCTCGCGGTGTACACCGGCATTTGCGTCTTCGCCTACGGCATCGAGAGCGCGCGCGAGTTCTACATTCTCGCGGTCCTCGTGGGCACGGTACAGGGCGGTACCCAGGCGCTCAGCCGCTCGCTGTTCGCGAGCATGGTGCCCAAGCACAAGAGCGGCGAGTTCTTCGGCTTCTACAGCGTGTTCGAAAAGTTCGGCGGCATTCTCGGACCGCTGGTGTTCAGCGTGGCCATCGGGCAGACGGGGAGCAGCCGCGGCGCCATTCTCTGGGTCATCGCCTTCTTCGTGATCGGCGGCGCGCTGCTGTCGCTGGTGAACATCACGGAAGGGGAGCGCATGGCGCGCGACGCCGACGCGCGCACCCGCGCCGCCTGACGCGCGGCGGCCCCGCCATGCTGTATGGGCTGCTCAGACTGGTCGGCGGCGTGGCGCTGCGCTGGTACTATCGCAGCATCACCACCACGGGCCTCGAGCGGATTCCCCGGGGCGGGCCGGTGTTTCTGGCCGTCAACCACCCCAACGCGCTCGTGGACGCCATGGTAGTGGGTTGGTGCGCACCGCGCCGTGTCCGCTTCACCGCCAAGGCCACGCTCTTCGCCAATCCGCTGGTCGCGCGGTGTCTGACAGGGGTGGGCGTGGTGCCGCTGCGACGGGCCAGCGACGAGGGCGCGGGGTCATCTGGCGGCGCGATCGACCTGTCGCGCAACCAGGCGTCCTTCGACGCCGTCGCCCGGGCGCTCGCCGCGGGAAGTGCCGTCGTGATCTTCCCCGAGGGAAAGAGCCATGACGACCCGAAGTTGGCGCCGCTGCGCACGGGGCTCGCGCGCATGGCGCTGCACGCGTACACCGAGCTCGGGGTGACCGGCCTGCGCGTCGTGCCCGTCGGTCTGCTCTTCGAGCACAAGGAGCAGCCCCGGTCGCGCATCCTGCTGCAAGTTGGAGAGCCGCTCGAATTCGACGCCCTCCCGGTGGGACAGCGCACCGTGGCGGCCATGACGCAACTGGTGGCCACCCGGCTCGCGGCGGTCACGCTCAACTTCGCGTCGGCGGAAGACGCCGAGCGGCTGCAGCTGGTGGGGCGGACGCTCGCCGCCCTGCTCGATCCGCCGCCGACGCTCGGCGAAGGCGAAACGCCACTGGCGCGGACGCTCGCCATCGTTCGCCGTCTCGACCGCGGGCTGGCCTCGGTGCGCGCACAGGGCGATGCCGCGCTCGAGGCGCGTGCCTCCGCGTTCGAGGCGCGTGTCCGCCGGTTCCGTGCCGACCTCGACGCGCGACGACTCGACGTGCACGATGTCGGCATCAGCGCGGCGGCGGCGCCAGGCATGCGCTTCGCCGTGCGGGAGGCGCTGCTGGCCGGGCTGCTGGCGCCGGTCGGGCTCTGGGGCCGGATCACACACGTCCTGCCCATCCAGCTCGCACGGCGTCTGGCGCTGCGCAACGTGCGGAGCCGAGACGAGCCGGCGATGAACACGCTCGTCATCGGCCTGATCCTCGTGCTCGTGGCCTATGGCGCGCAGACCACGCTCGTGTGGCTCATCGCCGGCCCGTGGTGGGCGGCGGCGTTCCTGCTGACGCTGGTGCCCTCGGCGAGCAGCGACCTGCGATACGGCGACCGCACCCGCCGCGCCAGAGCGAGAGCCCGAGCCTATTTCACGTACCGCCGGAACCCCTCGCTCCAGCAGGCGCTCCTGGCGGAGGCAGACGCGATCAGACAGGAGGCGGGGCAACTCGAACAGCTGACGGCAGCGCCCGGCGTGACGTACGGCGGTACCTCCAAAGGCGGTACCTCCAACGGCGGTACCCCGAACGGCGGCCGTGAACACGACGGCATGGAGACGGTGTGATCCGCATACTGCCGTCCTGACGCCCTGCGGGTACCCATCACGTCATCTCCATCGCTCCGCTTTCCGTATCGCCGTTGGGAGTACCGCCGTCGGGGGTACCGCCGTTCGGCCTACCGCCGTTCGGGGAACCGCCGCCTTGGGTACCCCCGTCCCGGGAGCCGCCGATCGTTGTCTCGAGCAGCCGCGCATCCACGGGCGGGTACACCGGCCCGCCCAGATCCCAGTGCCACGCCTCCCGGCGCGTTCCGGTGCGCGGATCCTTGAGCGGCTTGTACTGCAGCCGGGCGATGGGGAGGCCGCAGGCCTCACCGTACGCCACCAGGCGTGCCCGATCGGTACTCACCAGGTGCACCAGCGGACAACCCTGCCACACATGACGGTGCAGCCACAGCCCACCGTCCATGGCGTGGATCATCCCCTCCCGCCGCAGGCGGAATTCGCGACACCCATGCGAAAACCCCAACTCCCGCAAGCGCGTGGTGCGCCGGCGGGAGTCGGGGTCCTGCACGATGGGTGGGAGAAGAAACGGTTCGGGGTCGTTCACGTCGTGTCTCGGCGCTGCCTCACTTGCAGTCGATGACCCTGTCTTCGCTTGCCGGGGCAACTGGAGCAGCCCGTCCGAAGTACACGGCGCACACCATGGGAAAGACCGAGGGGTGTGTGGCGGAAGCCGACCAGCCACCCTGATTGCCCTCGACCAAGGTGATCTTGACGCCATTCGAGCCATCGAACCCCAGCTTGGTCAGGTCCGTCGTGTAGGTCTCGTTGGAATTGTAGTACTCCTCCTGCCGCGACGAGATGTTGCGCAGGTCGCTCCTGATGTTCGACAGGTAGGCCCTGTTCTTGGTGCTCTGGTACTTCGGCACCGCAATTGAGGCCAACACCCCAATGATGAGCATCACAACGAGCAGCTCGATGAGGGTGAAGCCCCTGCCAATTCGATGGGTGCGCAAGGACAATCCTCAAGTGCGGAAGTCGGCCGGCCATGGTCAGACTCGGTCATGGGCGGGGTGACATACCCCGAAACGTCGCTACGTACAGCAATCCTGATGCCGCCCCGTTGGCGCACTGCAAGTGTCTGTCGGTGAACGACTTATGCGGGCATCGCCCCCATACGCGCCCGCCGCCCCTCTCGCAGCCTCGGGGGTTTGCGGCAAAGTGCAACACGTGAGCTTCGAGATTCGAGGCAAGCCCACACCCCATCAGGACTTGGCCGAAACCCAGTCGGTCCCGATCCCCATCTCCACCAGCAAGGGTACGTCCAGCGTCGCCGCCCCCTCCATCTCTCGCTTCACCAGGGCGGACAGCACCAGCTCCTCCTCAGGCGGCAGCTCGAAGACGAGTTCGTCGTGTACCTGCAGCAGCATCCGCGACGCGAGCCCGTTTGCCGCCAGGGCGGCGTGCACCCGGATCATGGCGATCTTGATGAGGTCCGCCGCCGACCCCTGAATGGGCGCATTCGCGGCCACCCGCTCCCCGAAGGCGCGGATATTGAAGTTCCGGTCCTTGAGCTCGGGGATGTAGCGACGGCGCTTGAACAGCGTCTCCACGTAGCCCTGCTGGCGCGCCACCTCCACGCACCGCTCGAGGAAGGCGCGCACGCCGGCAAAACGCTCGAAGTACGTCTCGATGAACGCCTTCGCCTCGGCATTCGAGATGCGCAGCTGCCGCGACAGCGCATGCGCGCCCTGCCCGTAGATGGTCGCGAAGTTGATCGTCTTCGCGCGGGCGCGCATCTCACTCGTGACGTCGGCCAGCGGCACACCGAAGATGATCGCCGCCGTCTGCTTGTGGATGTCGCCGCCCGCCTTGAAGGCGCTCACGAATGCCGGGTCGCCCGACAGGTGCGCGAGCAGGCGCAGCTCGATCTGCGAGTAATCGGCACTCAGCAGGCGCCACCCGGGCCGCGGCACGAACCCGCGGCGGATGTCACGTCCCAGTTCACGGCGGATGGGAATGTTCTGCAGGTTGGGGTCGGAACTCGACAGCCGCCCGGTCGCCGCCACGGTCTGGTTGTACGACGTGTGCAGCCGGTGATCGCGCGGATGCACCAGCCGGGGCAAGGCGTCGATGTACGTGCCCTCGAGCTTGAAGATTTCACGGTACTCCATGAGCAGCGTCGGCAGGGTGTGCCCCTCCTCCGCCAGCTCCTGCAGCACACTGGCGTCGGTGCTCGGCCCCGTCGCGGTCTTCTTCTTCACCGGCAGCCCGAGCTCCTCGAAGAGCACCACGCGCAGCTGTGGATTCGAGTTGATGTTGAACTCGTGCCCCGCCTCGGCGTAGATGGCCTGCTCCACCCGCTCTCGCTCGCCCTTGAACCGCGTCTTCAGCGACGCGAACCAGTCCATGTCGATCGCGATGCCCTCCCACTCCATGTCGGCCAGCACCGTCACCAGCGGCACCTCCATGTCCTGCAACAGCGTCAGCATCGCGTGCTCGGCCAGCAGGGGCTCGAGCGCGGCGCGCAGCCGCATGGTCACGTCGACATCCTCGCACGAGTAGTCGCGGGCCGCGTCCACCGGCACCACATCGAACGGGAGCTGCTGCTTGCCCTTGCCGCAGAGTTGCTCGTAGGCCGTCATGCTGTGGCCGAGGAACTCCAGCGCCAGCAAGTCGAGGCCGTGCGAGCGACGCCCCGGGTCCAGCACATAACTGGCCAGCATGGTGTCGAACGACAGGCCGGCCAGGCGTACGCCGGCGCCCCGCAGCACGAGCACATCATACTTGGCGTTCTGGGCGATCTTCTTCACGGCCGGGTCTTCGAGCATGGCCCGCAATGGCGCACAGGCCTCGCTGGCAAACGGCGGCAGATTCACCGGTTCCGGCACGCCGGCGTTGATGCGGGCCCCCGCAATGCCGGCGTCGCCCGACAGCAGCGCGAGGTTGCCGCTGCCGTCGTCGCGGCGGTGGGCAAACGGCAGGTAGTATGCCTCGCCCGGGGCCACGGCAATGGACAGCCCCACAAGGACGGCCCGCATGGCGTCGACCACGTCGGGCGCGCCGGCTTCCAGCACCGTCTCCGTGTCGATGGCGATGTACGGCACCTCGCGCACGCGCGCGAGCAGGGCGCTGAGCGCCTCGGTCGAGTCGACCGTCAGGTAGCGCGCGTCGGCCAGTACCGTCACGCCGCTGTCACCGCGCACCACCGATGGGGGCGTCGGTCGCCCGGGACTGGTGGCCACAGGTGTTGCCGCCGCGCCGGCGCCCGATCGCTCGGCAAGGGGTGCCGGCCCGGGCGACGCGCCACCGACCTCCCTGAGCATCGAGGTGAACTCGAGCTCGAGGTACAGCGCCCGCAGAGCCTCGATGTCCGGAGCGCCCACGTGCAGCCTGTCCGGCTCAAGCGCCACCGGCACGTCGCAGTGGATCGTCACCAGCTGCTTCGACAACCGCGCCTCGGCCTCCTGTGCCAGCAGCGCCTCGCGCGGCCGCTTCTTGGTGATCTCGTGCGCGTGCGTGAGGATCTCCTCGAGCGGACCGTACTGCGCGATCAGCTCCTGGGCGCCCTTCTCCCCGATGCCCTTCACGCCAGGCACGTTGTCCGAGCTGTCCCCCACGAGCGCGAGATAGTCGACGACGCGCTCGGGCGGCACCCCGAGGCGCTCGCTGCCGTTCTCCACTCCGACCCAGCTCTCTTCGACACTCGCCGGGCCGCCGCGCCCGGGGTTGAGGAGCCACACGCCAGGACGCACCAGCTGCTGGAAATCCTTGTCGCCCGAGACGATGACCACGTTGTAGCCAGCCTCGACGCCCTTCTTCGCCATCGTGCCGATCACGTCGTCGGCCTCGAAGCCCTCCGCCGTCAGCACCGGAATGTCGTACGCGGCAAGCAGCTGCAGCACCCGTTGCAGCCCCTGGTCGAAATCCGCCTGCAGGTCGTCGGTCAGCTTCTCGCGCGTGGCCTTGTAGTCGGGATACAGCGTATCGCGGAACGTCGCGCCCGAGTCGTGCACCCACGCCAGGAGCTCGGGTTGGTGCGTGGTCAGCAGGCGCTTGAGGAAATTCGCGATACCCCACGCGATCGAGGTATTCTCGCCGCGGCTGGTGCTGAGCGGGCGCTGCATCAGCGCAAAGAACGCGCGGTAGATCAGCGCGTAGCCGTCGACCAGGAAGAGGCGCGGCGCCCCGGGGCGGGTCACGTCAGCCATGGACGTCACCCGCGGGGCGCTCAGCGCTGCTGCAGCGCGAGCTTGCGGCGAATGGCGGCGTCGAGATCGGCGCGCCCTTGCGTGTTGAGGCGCCAGCGACCGAAGCCCGTCTGGTCGACGAAGTTGAGCTGGATGCGCAGCTCACGGTATTCCCAGATCTGCTGGCGGACGCGCGCATTCGGATCGATCATCCCGGTGTCGATGATGTTGTCGGGATCGCCGAGCGCCACGTAGGCGGTCCCGCGATCCGACTGCCAGCCCACCTGCGCATCATCGCGGAAGCGCACGTTGGCGACACGAATGCGTGCAAAGTAATCGCGCAGCCCTTCGTGTTCAGCGGTGCCGGG
Source organism: Gemmatimonadota bacterium (assembly GCA_021299375.1). Classification (GTDB taxonomy): domain Bacteria; phylum Gemmatimonadota; class Gemmatimonadetes; order Gemmatimonadales; family Gemmatimonadaceae; genus Gemmatimonas. The sequence continues at coordinate 4,802 of JAJTGR010000027.1, read as the reverse complement.
CACGGGGTCGGTTTCCCTCAGGAAGCCAGCCCACGTCGTCGCCCGATCCGCCGGCGCCGCCGCCTTGAGCTTCGCGAGCCGGTCGGGGGAGGTGAACCACCGCAGGTAGGTGAGCATCTCGTCGAAGCTGGCAATGGGAAGATCGTCGCCAAGGCTGACCAGCACGCGGGTGCGCACGGTGTCGGGTTGACCGGGCACGGAGAACTGCACCGTGTTGATGCCGACACCGAGGCGGGTCACCGGAATCGGCACGGTCGTGCTGCGCGAGGTCCCTCGGGCGGCCAGGTCGCTCGTGCTGTCCCAGAGCGTGATGTCGCCGTCGCCGATCACGCGCACGTGCACCCGCCCCGGCGCCGAGGCGCCGAGCGCGTCGAGATACACCGGCAACACCGAGTCCTGACCGAACACCACCGTGGCTCGCGGGCGGGCGAGCAGGCGCGGCAGTGAATCGATGGCGACGCGGGGAATCGCCTCGTACACCGGGATGGGCGAGCTGAGGCCATTGCCGGGCAAACGCGGCACCTCGACGCTGACCTCCTCCGTCGCACCGCGAATGCTGGACTCGTCTTTCACGCTCACCGTCATGGCGTAGCGACCCGGCGCCAGGCGCAGATACTGCTGCCAGATGACGCTTTCATCGGTGCGCGCCGTTTCCCGGAACGTCGGTACGCGCACGGCCTCGGTGGCTTGCACCGAGCGGACGATGGCGGCCCCCTGCCGCAGTTCGAGTCGGGCGGTATAGCTGGCGGCGTACCGATCTCCCTCGCGGGCAAACCCCAGGGAGCGTGATGGAATGGACAGCGCGACGAGCATCAGCGTGCTGTCGGCCGAGGGAGCGCGCAGGAACGACACCGAGGCGGCAAACGGGATGGCGCCGCTGCCGGCAATGAGGCCCATCGAGCGATAGAGGCGCTGCATGTCGCTGGCGGTGCCGGGCATGGCTGCCGCGCCGGGACCGCCGGGGTTCGGAGCCGGTCCGGCTGGCCCGCTGCCCACCGGTGGCCGAGCACCGGCACACCCAGCCGCCACCACCACGGCGGCGAGGCACAGGCCAGCCCGGGCGGTGAGACGCCATGCGGATGGTTCGACGCGAGTGTTCACGGTACGCATGCTACCATCCCGGCTCATGGAATGTGCCCTGCTGAGATTTGTCTTGCTGCTGTTGCGAACTGGCGTTACGTTCGCCCCGTGGCCATCGAGACGCTAGTCGGAACGACATTGGCGGGATATACCGTGCGAGGAAAGGTCGGCGAGGGTGGAACCTCAACGGTCTTCCGTGCTGAGCATCCGCAGCACGGTACGGGGGCGCTCAAGGTGCTGCGCGAGAAGCTGCAGCACGACAAGACGGCCGTGCAGCGGTTCCTGCGTGAAGCGCAATTCGGTGCTCGGGTGGAACACCCGAACATCGTGCGGACCCTAGACTACGGGCAGTCCGATTCCGATCGCTATTTCCTCGCGATCGAGTGGGCCGGTGGCGAGATTCTCGACAAGTACGCCGACCGCAGCGGGCCGCTGCCGAGCGCCGAGGTGGCGTCGATTCTGTCGCAGATCTGCAGCGCCGTGCAGGCCACCCACGATGTCGGCATCGTGCACCGCGACCTCAAGCCGGAAAACGTCATGTACGATCCGGCCACGAAACACGTGAAGCTGCTCGATTTCGGTATTGCGGCCGACACCGACGCCGCCCCCGACCAGCGCCTGACCCGAGCCGGCTTCTTCGTTGGGACCCTCATGTACGTGGCCCCCGAAGCACTCTCTGGCGAACTCGTCGGGCCGGCCGCTGACCAGTACTCACTGGCCACGATCGCCTATTTCCTGCTCTCCGGCTGCCTGCCCTACACGGGCAAGTCACCGCGCGAGCTGTTCTCGCAGCTCCTCACCCAGCCGCCGGTGGCGCTCAACAAGGCCAAGCCGGGGCTCGTCTTCCCTGTCGCGCTCGAAGCGGTCATCATGAAGGCGCTGTCGAAGGTGCCGGCAGAGCGGTACGCGTCGGTGAAGGCGTTTTCGGACGCGTTCACCGAGGCGTGCAGTGCGGCGGCAATGCCTTCGGGTGGCTCGGCGGCCGTCTCCGGTGAGGCGGAGAAGGACAAGGGCGGGCTCTTCGGCAAGGTGAAGGGGCTCTTCGGCCGAGGCTGACTCCTGCGCGGTTCCTGTGACTGATCCCATCAAGACCCGTCTCATCGCCCTGCTCGCCGAACGGTCGGCCAAGCGGGGCGATTTCGTATTGGCCTCCGGCCGCCGGTCGACGCTCTACGTGGACTGTCGGCTCACCACCATGCACCCCGAGGGGCAGCTGCTCATCGGGCGGGCGGGCCTCGCCGCGCTGCGTGCCACCGGGTGGCCCGTGGACGCCGTGGGCGGCCTCACGCTGGGCGCCGACCCGATTGCCTACGCCATTGCCCACGCCAGCGCCCTGGCGCGCGAAGCCGGCACCGGCGAGATCGTTCGGGCCTTTACCGTGCGCAAGGAAGCCAAACAGCATGGCACCGGGAAGCTCATCGAGGGCCCGTTCCTGCCCGGCGACCAGGTGGTGATCGTCGAGGACGTCATCACGACCGGCGGATCGGCGCTCAAGGCGGTCGACGCCGTCCGCGCGGCTGGTGGTGAGATTCTGGGCGTTCTGGCGTTGGTGGACCGGGAGGAAGGCGGGCGGCAGGCCCTCGAGGCCGCCGGCCTCGAGGTGCTGGCACTGGTGACAGCCACCGACCTGCAGCCGCACCTCCCCGCCGCGGCCGGCTGACGCACGGGCGCTGCTGCTTCCCCAGGCGGCGCCCAACCCCGCCATCCCGCAACCCGAGCCCTGCTCGGGCGTCCTGTGGGTGTATGGCTGCCTCCAGCGTTCCCCTCCCCCGTTCCGGGACCCTCGACGACGAAAGTCGGGCGAGAGACCTGCGGGCCTTTGCGGTCGCCGCCCGGCGGCGGTTCTGGAGTACCATCCTGATCGCCGGTGTTCTCGTGGCCGGGCTGCGACTCGGGCTCGCCGACGTCTCGCCCTACCTGGTCGGCGCCACGTTCGCGGTGGCACTCGCCCTCAACGGTGTACTCGCCGCCGTCGGCAGTCGCCCGTCGATGCACCGGCCGTGGCTGCCGTACGGCTTCGCTCTCGTCGATACCGCGCTGCTCAGCAGCGTGGTCGCCCTCTTCGGCGCGCCGGTGCTGGTCGTGGCGTACATCCTCGCCATCCTGCCGTACGCCCTCGACCGCGGACCGACGTTGGGGTACGCCACCACGGCGGCATCCGTCGTGGGCTTCGTCACCGCCATGGGGGTGTACGCCGACGCCCGCCCCCCCGGCGCCGTGTCGTGGCCTCAGGTGGCGCTTGCCGCCGGGTTGCTGGTGGTGGTGGCCCAGCAGGTCATCCAGATCCCCGCGCGGCTCATGCAGCGGCTGCGCCGCACCCGGGAGCGCCTGGCGCTGGTGGAGCGCGGCGATCTCTCGGCGCGCGCGGACGCCCGGCATGCCGACGACCTCGGATTTCTCGAACGCAGCCTGAACGGCCTCGTCGAGGAATTCGGACACGTCATCGACGCGGTGCGCCGCGATGCCGACGATCTGGCGACCGTGGCGGCCCAGATGCAGGCCGCCGCCACCACCCTGCAGCAGCAGGCGGCGCAGGTGGCCAGCGGGAGCGAGGAGCTGCGCGACGTGCTGCACCGGCAGTACGAGCAGGCCGCAGTCGGTGCCAGGACCGGCCAGGAGGCGCAGCAGACCGCCGAGGCGGCCCGCCGTACGGCCGAGGTCACGGCCACCGAGGCGCGCGCGTTGGATGACATGGCGGTGGCCAGCCGCGAAGCCATCGACCGGGCCGCTCGGACGCTACTGCAGGTCGGCTACACGGTGACCGAGGCGGCCACTCAGGTCCGCGCGCTCGCGCCAGCCTCCGAGCAGATCGGCCACTTCGTGGACGCCATCTCGCGCATGGCGAAACAGACGAACCTGCTGGCCCTCAACGCCGCCATCGAAGCGTCGCGCGCCGGGGAGGACGGACTCGGTTTCGCGGTCGTCGCGGACGAGATCCGCGCTCTGGCGGTGGAGAGTGCTCACGCCGCGCGCCAGGTCACCCGCACGGTGCAACGGGTGCGCGACGACATCGGCGCCGCCGTGCTGGCCATGGATGCCACGGCCGACGACGTCGATGGCGCCGAGTCGATCGCCCGGGACGCGACCCGCGCGCTCGCCACCATGGTGGACGGCATCGGCCGCGTCTCCAGGCGGAGTGACGACGTCGCGGCGCTGGCCCAGACGCAGTCGCAGCTGGCGGCGGCGGCCGCCGCGGCGTTCGGCGCCGTCGACAGCGCGGCCCATCAGGCGGCAACGGCCCGCTTGGCCGCGGGTGGAGCAGCGGCCCATCAGGCCAGCCTCGAGGCGTTATCGCGCAGTGCGGCGCAGCTCACGCTCACCGCGTCACGCTTGCGGGCCCTGGCCAGCCGGCGCACCGGCAACGCGGCGGCGTAACCCCCTCCTGCTCACCCGGCCTTGCTGATGGGCGTACCGCGGGTCGTCGCCTCGACCGCCGCGCGGGTGGCCGGAATCCACGGTGGCGGCGAGTGGAACGGATCGAAGTCGAGCAGCGCGGGGCGATACGGCAGCACGAGGGTCTGGCGCATGTGCTCGAGCATGCGCTCGCCGTTGAAGCGGTGGCGGAATGCGGCCGCGCCGATGTCGAGGATGCCATGCACGTGGCGCGAAAAACTCTGCGGCGAAGAGTACTCGAGCAGAAAGGCGACGTGCGTGATGGAGTAGCCGGGGTTCTCGAGCAGACGCGCGGCCCGCACCAGTCGTGCGGCGGCGAGGTACTTCTT
>JAJTGR010000029.1 GCA_021299375.1 Gemmatimonadota bacterium | reverse complement strand
TGGCGACCGGAAGACGAGGGACTCTTCGATCTGGGGTGCTTCCTCCCGTGCCTGCTGGAGCACATCTGGCTGATGCTCACGTGGAGCATCCTGTTCCTCGCCGCCACCGAGCTCCGACTGGCCTCCGCGCGCGAGCAGGACAAGCTCCGGGCCGAGCAGATGGCCAGTGAGGCCCGCTTTCAGATGCTCGTCTACCAGGTCAATCCGCACTTCCTGTTCAATGCCCTCAACTCGATCCGAGCGTTGGCGACCGAGGATGTGATGCGTGCCCGCGACATGATCACGCAGCTCTCGGCATTCCTGCGGCACACGCTGACCGATCGCGCCATTCATGCCATGCCGCTGAGTCGGGAGGTGGAGAGTGTCGCGGCCTATCTGGCCATCGAAAAGGTTCGCCACGAGGAGCTGCTGCAGATCCGCTTCGATATCGCCGACGAGGTCCGCGACGTTTCTATTCCGGGCTTTCTGCTGCATCCGCTGGTGGAGAATGCCGTCACGCACGGGTTCGCTGTGCCGGGAGTGCCGCTGCACATCGACGTGCGCGCGTACCGCGTCGGTGATCAGCTCATCGTGGAGGTCGTGAACTCCGGTACCCTCACCTCGGCGCGAGTGGATGGCACGGGTATCGGCCTTCGCAATGTGCGGGAGCGGCTTGCACATCGCTTCGGTTCGCGCGCCGCACTCGCGCTGGAGGAAACGCCGGGCGCGGTCGTCGCCCGCATCACCATGCCCCTCGACAAGCCGGAGACGCGGACATGATGTGGCAAGCCGTGATTGTCGACGACGAACGACTGGCCCGGATGGAGCTGCGGGCCCTCTTGCAGTCGCACCCCGAGGTGGCGGTGGTGGGCGAAGCGTCCACCCTGGACGGGGCCATCGAGCGCATCCGACTCACCGGCGCCAACCTCGTGTTCCTCGACATCCAGCTCAAGGGGGAGTTCGGCTTCGACCTGCTCGCCCGCCTGTCGAAAGACGTTGCCGTGGTGTTCGTCACGGCGTTCGACGCGTACGCCGTACAGGCCTTCGAGGTGCAGGCGCTGGACTATCTGCTCAAGCCCGTGGCGCCGGCACGGTTGGCCAGCACCCTCACGAACCTCGCGCGTCGCGGTGGTCTCGACATCCGAACCATGCCCGATCCGGCCGATGAGGACGCCGTCGGTTCGGCACCGGAACGCCTCGCGCCCACGGCCCGACTCTTTCTTCGTCTCGACGACCGCATGGGATTCCTCGCCGTGGCGCAGATTCGGGCCGTCCTTGCCGACGGAGATCGCGCGATCGTCGTCACCCTCGACGGGCGGCGTTGGCAGGTGCGGAAGCCGCTGCGCGAGTGGGTGCTACGGTTGCCGGAGGAACAGTTTCTGCAGATCCACCGTGGCGCCCTGGTCAACCTCAACGAGGTGCAGCGCGTGGACGAATGGAGTCACGGCAGCTTCCACGTGCATCTGCGCGGCGAGTCGACGCCGATGGTCATGAGCCGCCGGTTCGCGTCACGCGTGCGAGCTCGGCTGGGGTAACCTCGCGCAGACGCGGTCGCCCCAGCCAAGGTACACGCGGTCGGGCTCATGGCCCGATCAGCGGCGGGACTCCCGTGCACCAGGCCGGACGCGAGCCGCGGGCAGCCACGTATGGGCACGAGTCCAGGCGGCCTCGAATTCCTGTTGTGTACGCGCGGCCTCGTCGGCCTTTCCCCGCGCCGCGAGCGCCTGCTGCGGCCCGCGTAACGCCACGCGCGACCGCCACGCTGCGATGACGCGGCTGTCCGTGCGCGGGCGCATCGTGCGCACGTCGCTCCCGTGGCGGCAGCACGCAAGCGCGACCATCACGAGGGCGTCGGACAACAGGGGCTGCCGAGCCAGCGATCGGAGCGCGCCGAACGCGACGGCGCCCGGATGCCGGAGATACGGGGCAAGAACCGTCTCGAAGGGGCGCAGGGTGAGCGCCGCCACAGCCGACATGGCCTTCGCATGCGCCAAGTCGCGCGCGCCGGTGTGCAGCAAGCGGCTGGGCTTGCTGGCGGGCCGGTGCCGACTCGGCAGAAGGTATGGCGGAGCGGAGGGACGACGCAGGCTGCGCCGCCGCATGTGCATGGGCCTGGGTACGCAGCAGCGCGGGGACGGTACACAGCGACAAGCGGCCGACACCATCGACCGCCGCACCACAACCCGTCGGCAGCCGGTTATCGAACCAACGCGCCGCTGACCCGCTTCCACGGCCCCTCGCGGCAACGCCCTCACGACCCGCGTGTACGGGCCGCGAACGTTGGCTGCGGCACTCGCGCATCGGCGTCCCGAACCCTCCCCACACTCCTCGGCGGTCCTCGCATGTACGGTCTTCGACCTGTGGTCCTTCTGCTCGCCACTGGTGTCGCCTGCAGTGGCGTACGCACGCCACTTCTCACTGGTGAACGGCTGACCCTATCGGCCGTCTCCGACTCGGTGCCGTCGGGGTGGCAGACCGATGGACGCGCCATCTCGATGCGGTTCGATTCGACCGCAGGCGCCCGCCGCGGTGGTCGCCCGACGCTTCGTGTCGCCTATGATTCGAGTGCACCGTACGCAGGCATCGTGCAGCGGGTCATGGCCGCTCCGCTTGCCGGACGATCGGTTGAACTGCGCGCGCATCTCATGCGCGACTCGAGTCGGGCGAACGTCGGCATCTGGATGATGGCCGTCTCGGACAGCCAGGAACGGCTCGCGTACCTGAACAGCTACGATTCGGTTTCGTCCGGACCGTACCGGTGGGCCACGCATCGCCTGCGGTTGACCGTGCCGACCGGGACGGCGCGCCTTCTGGTGGGCGCAGCCATCCATACCGAGCATGGCGTGATGTGGGTCAGCGACCTCTCGCTACAGCCGCAGGGGCGCTGATGTCATCGACGCACGATCGGGGGGTGCTGGCACTTCGGCTCCTGATGGGGAGCCCGATGATTGCCTTGCACGGCTGGGGGAAAGCGCAGGCGCTCTTCGCCGAAGGGCCCGTGTCCTTCGCGGATCCGCTGCACCTCGGTGCCACCCCCACGCTGATCATCGCGGTGCTGACCGAGTTCGTCGCCCCGATGCTCGTGCTCCTCGGCGTTCGCACGCGCTGGGCCGCGTCGGCGACCGCGGCCACCATGAGCGTCGCCCTGGTGTTCGTTCATGGTGGGGCACTCACGGGTGATCACAGCGGGGAGCTGGCGTATCTGTATCTGGTCGGCTTCGTGGTGCTGGCGATCATGGGTGGCGGACGGTACGCCCTGGAACGCGGGGGGCGAGCGCAGGAGCAGGATGCGCGGGATGATTGATCGACACGCGACGAAGGCGCGGAGGTGCGGGGGGTGAAGAGCCGGCGCCGCCGCCTACGCCCCCACCGACTGGCGGGCGGCGGCGGGCCCGCTGCCGTGTTCGGGCGACGCGAGGGCCGTGGGGACCGGCGGTGACTGTGGGGGGCGCTGCCGGCGACGATGCGCCTCGCGCCGTGGCAGGACGGACACGCCAGCGGGTCCACCTCAACGATCTGCGGGAGGAGCGTCGCCGCAGGGCCGTCGCCCACCGGCGGGTGGGCTCGGTCGGCGCCAGCCGTGGGGCGGGGACGATCGCGGGCGGCCCGTCCGCTACGACGGGCGTCGCCTGGTCCCGCCGGCCGCGGGGGCGGTTGGCCTACCAGCCATGATACCGCGTCGTGCGTCGCCACGTTGCGGCCGTCGACGGCGACGATTTCGCTCCGGCTACCGAAGGCGAAGCTCGAAGCGCGGCGCGTGCTCGCGAACGAGAAGGACGTGCCGTCCCAGAGCCTGCTCGAGGTCTATCTCGCGGAGCGCATCGCGGAGGAACGGGCTCCAGCACGCCAGCGTTGGCGCGCGAGCGTACAACGGCCCGCATGCGCTCCTTCCAGCGCTTGCCCTTGGTCCCGAAAGCGGACACGGCTGAGTAGAGTTACGCCGCGTCTGGCGCCTGGTGATCCGGACGTTGGATGGAGAACTCCGCGGGGGTCAGGTGCCCAAAGGCGCCATGGGGACGAACCCCGCTGTCTTCAGTGCGCGACGCCGCGATGACCTGCTGCGCATGCCCGATGTCGGCGAACTGCGTGAAGTTCCGGCACTCATCGCGCAGCTTGCCGCTGACGGACTCAATGTAGCTGATATCGGTGGGCCTTCCCGGCCGCGTGAAGTCGCGCTGTACCCCGCGCGTGTAGGCCCAGTCTTCGAGGACGCGCGACCTGCACTCCGTGCCGTGGTCGCACGTAATCGACGTCGGCTTGCCATTGGGCGGGTCCCGTCGGCGCGGGCGCCGGGCCCCGGTGCAGCGACCGATGCTTCCGACGGCGCACCCGGAGTCGCCGCTGCAGCCCTTCGAGGCGATAGAGCCGCCGGACGCGCTTCAGAGTGACCGTTTACCGCTTCGCGGCGGAGCAGCACCCAGATTCCCTGGAACCCGAATCGCGGTCGCGCCAGCGGTGGTCCCGCAAAGCGACGTCCCTCTGGCTCGGGCTGCCGGCCTTCTTGGGGGGGAGGTCAGTGGTCGCGCATCAGAACAGCAGGTCGACCTCCACACCACTGAAGGAGGTCGGCCGGCGGCCTGCGGCAACGATGGTGCCGACCCTGAACTTGAGCGGTAGGAGCAGCTGGGCCGGAAGCCGGGCCCAGGCAGGCATGGTGTAGTAGTTGATCTTCAGCAGGGAGCCGAGTTGAACGCCAGCCTGCGGCGTAAAGGCGAACGCCGTCTGATTCGCCCGCCGATCCATGCCGATCTCCGAGTACACGAACATGCCGGCGAATCGCTCGTCGCTGACCCAGTAGTCGAAGTGACTCCTCATGCCAACCCGGAGAGCCCAGGTCCCCACCGTGTCCCGCGGTGACACCACACGGCCGAGGCTGTACGAAGCGGTGTAGCCGTGCCACGAGTCCAGTTGCCCTCGCTTGTTGCCTTGATCGTTGAAGCGGTACGCCGAGCGGAGCAAGCCGAGATTCATGCGGAGGTCCGCCCCCAGAAAGACCTCCGGCGAACTGACGACGCGATTGGTGAAACCCAGAACCAACGAGTTCGCCACGCGACTGCGGACGAACTCCCGGAGGTACGGCGGTTGATTGGCACGCTGGATATCGACTCGGCGTGCCAGCGAATCCGGCATCAGGTCTTGCAGTACCGTCCCGTAGGGGAGAGGCACAAGGGACAGGGCCCGGAACTGCCGGAACACATGCGACGTGCGTGATGTCGGGCTGGACGGGTCGACTGCAGCGCGCGCGAGACTGTCGTCGGCCAATGAACGCCCGCGCTCGAAGGCATCGGCAAGATCCCCGAGTGACGCGGTGACCGCGTTCACGATTCGCTGCGCCTCCGGGGTGAAGAGCGGGTATCGGATGTCGCGGAGCGAGCCATGTGCCAGGTAGGCACCATGAGGTTGATTGAAGGCCTCGTCCCCGAACGCCGTCCACACTTCCCCGTTCGCATTGACGACGCGGGTGCCGTGCTCCGAGTAGAAGTCATGCAACGACTTGTTGTTGACGAGCATGGCCAGCATGGTGCGCCTGACCAGCAGGTGCCCCGAGGAAAAGGCGTCCTGGAGAAAGTGGTCCGCGAAGCCGTTGTACAGGAACGCGTAGTGCAGCCACTCCCTGGACGCGACCGCATCGGGTTCGCGTCCGGCCTTCTCCGCTGCACGAATCGCCGCGGCGTGCAGCGTGACGTACATGGTCAGGGCGTTCGTGCCATGCAGGCGATTCAGCACCGCCTGGGCGTGCGCCGGAGACAGCAGGCGGTCGATGTCCGAAGAATCGAATGGGGCGAGATGCTCGCTGGCCCCTTTACCGTACCAGTAGAAGTGCGACTGGTTGCGCATGGCCAGGGTGAGATACGCCGGGTCGAGCTTTGCCAGGGCGCCGTCCGGCGCGCTCGCGTAGTGCGCTGCCGCGAACTGTTCCTGCAGGGCAATCACCCGCAGCACCTTGCTGTTGGGCGTGAGTAGATGCTCCTGGAGCGCCAGCGGGCTCACCGTGTGATCGCCACTGAGGGCGTTGATCGTGCCATACCCGATCGATGTCTGGTACCGTGACAACAGCGGAAACGTATACGTTGCCGACGCCGAGTCGTAGGTCAGCGGGAGCCGGCTCCAGAACGGCGACGTCGCAGCGCCACGACTCCGGAGAAACATCGACATGGCGGCATTGCCAATGCGCTTGTGCTCATGGAAGTAATACGCGAATGCAGATCGCGGGACGAGGAGCATCAGCGCGACGAGCATGCATGTCCGCCAGCTCGCACGGCTCAGGGTGGTACGAAGCGCTGGGTTCACAGGCGACCGAGGGAGCGTGATACCGGCTTGGACTGCGTGGGAGTGACGGACAGCGAAGCTAGGAGGCCCAGGCGGCGCGGCAACCGATTGCCCCCCGGATGGTCCAGGCACCGGCCCGAGCGGTTGTCGGCGCCGCCGAGCGGGCATCGGTCGTGTCCCGAACGACAACGTGATAGCGCAGCCGTTCGTCGGGCTGCCGGGCCGTCGGCTGCCCGCCTTGTGCCGTTCGAGTGCGCTGCTGTTGGTCGAGCATGACCACGCTCTGGCATCCACGAACATAGGGTACCTCCGGTTCGTTCGTGCATCTCGAGGGCCGTGGGAACGGCAATTGCCGTTTGTAAGGAGCGGCACCGGCCGGGGCCCATCCGTCGCACCGGTGGGGCGGCCACGCAGCCTGGCATGAGCGGATGTGGACTGGGGAGCTCCTCAGCCTCGTGGCCGCGATGACGTACGGACCCGCAGTCCGCCCGTACCTCCGGTTCTCGCTCGAGCGGGCCGCAACCGCTGCGCGGGGCGAGGAGCCTGGCCGAACGGCTGCCCGGGCCGTACGTTCGGGTTCCGCGGACACACGTCAGACCACAGGAGGACACACCGTGAATGCCCTGCTCCCACCCGGCCAGCGCGAGTCTGACACCTTTCATCGGTTTGGCCAGCCTCGCTTCGCCGAGCGGTTTCCGAGCGAGCCCTCCGGGCCGTCGCTCACGATCACTGGGGCTGTCTCACGAGAGCGGCATCTTGTCCGGGCTCTCGACGGACTCTCTCGCGTGGAACAGATCTCCGACTTCCATTGCGTAACGACGTGGAGTGTGCGTGGACTGCGCTGGGAGGGCGTGCGGTTCGCCGAGTTCTACGCACGGGTCGTTGTTCCTCACGCGGCACCCTCGCCGGGCGCCACGCTTGTCGCGCTGTACGGGCAGGACGGTGCGTGCACAGGCATGGTGCTGGAGGACCTGCTGGCCGATGATGTTCTCTTGGCGGATCGCCTGAACGGGGAGCCGCTTTCGATCGACCACGGCGCTCCCCTGCGCCTCGTTGCGCCAGCGCACTACGGCTACAAGTCGGTCAAGCATCTCTCCCGGATTGAGTTTCGGGAGCCCGCTTCTGGCTACCGAGTCTCTGGCCTACGGTTCATGGATCACCCACGTGCTCGTGTAGTCCTCGAGGAGCGCGGTCGATCGCTACCGGGCTGGTTCCTGCGCTTTGTGTATCGCCCGCTGATACGGACCACGGCGTCCCGCTTCGCGAAGGCCGCTGCCAAGCGTCAAGAAGGCATCGGCATGACCGATGGATCCGCAACCTAGCCCGTCATTGCACCCAACGTGCGTCAACCGGCCTTGCCTTCGGTCTGAGGGTCTAGCTGCCCGCTGGTCTGCCTGATTGCGGACAGGAGACGGGGAAACCTGAGGTTGCCGAGACGGGGCGGACGGTGGACAATGGGTCGCATGTGGACCACCGCCCTCTTTCTGATGCTGGCGGCGCAGGACGCCGCCACGCAGCCGCTGCGGTTGCGTCACCGTCCGCCCACCGAGGCGGAACGCGCGTTGGCCTACCCCGATGCGGCCACGCGTGAGTTCGTGGCCCGTGCCCGCACGGAACGCCTCCGCGTGGATTCCACGCTCAACGCCTACCGCGCCATGTCGTACGAACGCCTCACCTTGGGGGGAGCGTGGGGGGCAGTGCGGGCGCCGGCGGGCGCGAGCGACTCCTCGGGCGCCGGGAAACCGTGGGGCGCGTCAGCTGGTCGCGGCGCGATGGGGCCCGGCGCGCTGTGGGGCTCCGTAGCCCGGCGTGCGCCTCAGGGGCAGCGCGGGCGCGGCAGGGCCGCCTTGTCCCGCATGCCACGGGGCGGTTGGCATACCAGCCAACGTACCTCGTCGTGACGTGGCCCTTGTCGGGGATGTGCACCAGCACCCGGGCCAGGAACTCGAGCGGGTCGGCGGTCTCGGTGTCCGCCGTCGGGCCGTCCGCCTTGACGGACCGGTCCGTCACCGCCTGCGCGGCGCGGTCGAACGTCAAGCGCGCCAGCGCGACCGGATTCCGGGCGCAGTCGCGCGCGAGGCGCATCGCGAACGCGCGATCGTCCTCGGGGACCCAGACGGCCGTGTGCACGTGGAAGCCGGAGTGCGGCCAGGTGCGCATGCCCGCGGCCTGGTCCTCGTCGAACAGCTCCACGCGCACGAACCACCGCAGCACGGCGCGGCGAAACGCCTCGGTCAGGCGCGCCGTGTCGTGGGCGGGCCACGCCACAAAGGTCCCGTCGGGCCGGAAGCCACCGTCGGTGACGAGCCGGTGCAGGTGCGGATGCCAGTTGGCCCGCGACCCATGCGTCTGCAAGCACGCCACGATGCCGACAGCGAGGTCGCGCTCGCTGGTGAGCGTGCGAATGGCGGCCGTGACGGAGGGGGCGGCGACGCGGGCGATTTCGCCGAGGAGACGGCGGCGAGAGCGGCAGTACGCGCGAAGCCGCTTGGGGATGGTGAGCACCACCTGCCGGTGCGGCACCGGCGCGAGCAGCGTCGTGTCGAGCCACTGCGTCCAGATCGCCAAGCGCTTGGGCAGGGCAGCTGGGGCGGACGTAGCGGCACGCGCACGAGAACGCGAGCAGATACTCGTGCGTGCAGGCGTCGCAGCGGACGCGGAGAACAGTGGCGCTGGCGAGGTCGGCGATCGCGCGGTAACCTCGATGGATCGTCCGTCCACCTCCGATTGCGGGTAATGTCCCGATGTCGTCCGAGAACTTGCGCGCGTGGACAAGGTGGATTGCCGCCATCAGGCGCTTCCTTGGATTCACCGCGAACACGCCTCCGCACGCGGTGTCGACTCGGCCCGCCACCGTCCCGGTGTCAGAGCCGAGGAGCGATGAGGTCGAGCGGGCGGTGCACCTGCTGGGATCGCGATCCGCGTTCGACGGATGGCTGGTGGGCTTCGCCGCCGCTCCGACCGACGAGCTCGTGGCGTTTTCGTTGCTGCTGGGACACCGGTCGGCGCCGACGATGGCACGAGCGCTGATCGAGCGCGGACAATCGGGCGGGATCGCCAACGGGTTGTGCTTGCTGTACATGCACGACCGCCCCGCATTCCCTGACTGCGTCCCTCAGTACCGCAGCCGCAACGATCCCATCCAGCTTGCCCATGGGGGTTGCACCGGGATGGGGCTGACGACGCCCTGCACGCTGGGCGAGGTGGTCGCCAGGATCGAGTCGGGGGAATACCCGTTCCTGCTTGCGCGGTATTGTGAATCGCCTCAGGCGAGGCGACAGCGTGACCGATAGCTTGACAGTCAACTGACACTATGTCCATGCACGGCCATGCCTGCCGCCGATCACCCGCACGCGCGTTTGCACGCGCGTGTACGCGCCGAGACCGCCGAACGCCTCCTGGCGGCGGCCTTCGAACGGCTGCGTGACGCGTCCGAGGCCCTTTTCTCGCATGAGATCGTCGCCGCGCGGACCGGCCCGCACGGTGTACCGCCACTTCCCGACCCAGGCCGACCTGGTGCAGGGCGTGGGGCGGCACCTCCGCGACCGGACCGGCACCACCTGGCCGCGGACCCCCGACGCCATTGTGCCGGAACTGCGCGGCCCCTTTGCGCAGGTCGAGCGCAACAATGCCCTGACTTGCGCCATGCTGGCCGCGGCACCGCGCGCCAACTATCCGGGGATACTGACCAGCGATCCGGATGGCGCCCCGGCAGCTGCCAACACCGCCTTCGGCGTGATCGGGCGCAACCCGTGGGGCCTCGCGTCCTTGCCCCGTGCGTATCGGCAACGCGGCCAGCGGGCACTCGGCGAAGCCATCTACACCGCACTGCTGGCGCGTGCCCAAACGGAGCAGGTGTCGCGCATGGTGCGCGCCTTTGCGGCCGACCAACTCGGCCGGGTAGATGAGGCGATCGCGCCTGCCCTTTCGTCGGTGGAGCATTGCGACACCACCGGGCCGTTCCGGACGCGCGCGCCGTTCTCTTGCGCGGCGTTTCACGCCCCCGGGCGACTTCCGCAGTCAACGCACCACGTGAGTTGCTGTGGTGTATCACGCGTGATCCATTGTCCGCATGGACAACGTCACCGTACGTGAACTCCGAAACAACGGCGGGCGGGTATTGCAGCCGGTCGCCGATGGCGAAACGCTGACCGTTACCATGGATGGCCAGCCCATCGCCGAGCTGCGACCAGCACCCGGTCGAGCCATGCCGGCGGCCACACTGCTCAAGCGGTGGCGGCAGCTGCCGCCGGTTGATGCGCAGCAGCTGCGTGCCGACCTCGATCGCGTGCTGGACGCGTCGCCATGATCGAGCGCACGCGTCAGACGCGAGGCATTCTCGATACCAGCACGGTCATCCTGCTCAGTCGATTGGACGATCCGATGCTGTTGCCCGACGAACCCGTCATCACGGCGATCACGCTGGCCGAGCTGACGGTGGGCCCGTTGGTAGCCGCGTCGGATGTCGAGCGGGCGGCGCGCCAGGCGCACGTGCAGCAAGCCGAGTCGAACTTTGATGCACTGCCCTTTGACGCTGCGGCCGCCCGCGCCCTTGGGCGCGTTGCCGCCTCGCTCCGGCAGTCGGGGCGCGAGCCCGCCGCCCGTTCGTATGACGCGATGATCGCTGCCACGGCGCTGGCGAATGCGCTGCCCGTCTACACCTGCAATCCCGACGACTTCATGGGGATCGACGGCCTCGATGTCATCGCCGTGCCGCCGCCGACGCACTGAACGCTGAGACGTCGCTCACCGGTTCAACGGGTCGCAGTCCCCACGGTTGCTCCGTGATGGCGAGACCCTGCTCTTCACGGACTGGTCGGGCACCGCCGCGACCTCCAGTCTGATGGCCTACTCCATCACGCGCGACGCCGTGTCACCGCGTGGGGTGGATGGGTCGCGGGTGCTCGACGTGGTCGATGGGCTGCTGGTGTACAGCGCTGCGTTGTGGGCGTTCCGAGTGGACGCCGGCGAGCGATCGCGTCGTGTGCCGTGCACAGTCGGGCACCGATCGCGCCATCCTCGCGTGGCAGACGCCGTACGGGAGCGGTGTGTTGGACACACGGCACGCGGACGAGCGGAGTTCCGTGTGGGAAGGCGTGGTCTCTCCCAATGGGGAGTGGCTGCTGCTCCGGCTCGGCACCGGCACCGGCGCCGACCTCCGCTATCGACGTCTGTCGGGTGATACCACCTCGCAGCCCTTGGTCGCCACGCCAGCCTCCGAGTCGGATGCCCGCTTCTCCCCCGATGGTAAATGGGTGGCGTATGCGTCTGACGTGGCGCCGTCGGTCGGTCGGGAGCGGTTCTTGCGCGAGATCCAGCTCGCCGCGTGACTCAGTCCTCCGCACATCCTGCCGCTGTACGACGCGGGCGACGCGGAAGGTGCGTTGTATTTCGTGATGCCCGTGGTACCGGGGCCGTCGCTGCGCGCTCGGCTCGATGCCCAGCGGCAGTTGCCCATTGCCGCGGCGGTGCGCATTGCCAGCGAAGTGGCGGCGGCGCTCGCCCACGCGCATCGCATGGGTGTTATCCACCGCGACATCAAGCCGGAGAACATCCTCTTGCAGGACGGCCAAGTGCTCGTGGCCGACTTCGGTATCGGCAAGGCGGTCCGCGACGCGCCGGGCGACACGCGCACGCAAATGGGAATGCGTGTGGGCAGACCGGCGTACATGAGTCCCGAGCAGGCGGTGGGTGAAGACGTGGACGGGCGCAGCGATCTCTACTCGCTGGCTTGCATGCTGCATGAGATGCTGGTGGGGGAGGCGCCATTTACGGGCCCGTCGGTGCGGGCGGTGATCGCGAAGCGGTTCGAATCGCGTTCGGCATGGACCTGCAGGCCGCCATCGACGCGCCGCGCTTGCGCCAGGACGACGGCTATCGCGTAGCGCTCGAGGCGCCCATCACCGATGGCGTGCGCACGGCGCTGCAGGGCACGGGCCATGTGCTCACCGAGTGGCCGCCCATCGCCTTCGGCGGCGCCCAGGCCATCATGCGCCGGCCGCGCGGGTGGGCCGCCGGCAGCGATCTGCGCAAGGATGGCATGGCGGTGGGCTACTGACGTGACCGTCCTCTGATCGTCGGCCGCGGAATGGGCAACGGAACGCCGTGCGCCGCCAATCGTCCTTGGGCAGGGGCGATACCGATGCGCCGTCTGCCACTCACGCCGGGGTCGTCATGGAGAAAATGCTGGTGGTGCTCGCGTCCACGGTCGGGAGCTCCGTGGGCTGGTGGCTGGGCGCCCGCCTGGGCCTGATGACGGCGTTCGTGCTCAGCATCGTAGGGCTCGGCGTCGGTGTGTGGGCCGGCCGACAGTTCGCGCATCGCTGGATGCCGTAGCGGCGACTCCGGCAACGCGCCCGACGGCGGCTAGACCGGGCGTGGTACGTCGGCGGCGGTCGGCGCCCGCACCGGGCGCGGGGCCGCCGTCTCACGCGACCTTGTCGCGGACAATCCCACCGTCGCCACCGCCCGCTGCGTCGCCACCAGCGCCGCCGTGAGCGCCAGCACGCCGGTGAACTGATGCAGCACGCCCAGCGGAATGGGCACCGCCAGGAGCAGCGTGGTGATGCCCAGCATCAGCTGGACGGTGATCACCGCGCCAAAGGCGTACACCGCGCGCCGCACCGTGGCGGGCAGCGGTGCCTGCCGGGCGCGCCACGTGAGCGCCAGCACGAGTGCCGTGACGGCCAGCGCGAGCAGGCGATGGTGAAACTGCGCCGCCGCCGGATTCTCGAAGGCGTTGGCCCACCACGGCGAGAGTTGCGCGTAGCCCGGCGGCACCACCTGGCCACCCATGAGCGGAAACTCGTTGAAGATCCGGCCGCCGCGCAGCCCGGCCACGAAGCCGCCCGACAACACCGTGATGCCCAGCAGTGTCGTGGCGCCCAGCAGTGCCAGCCGCCAGCCGCGCGGCGTGGCCTGGGCATCATCACGCTCGGTGGGTGTCCGTTCGCGGAGCTCGCTGTACGTCCACACGCACACCGCGAGAATGCCCAGCGCGAGCCCCAGATGTGCGGTGAGCCGGTAGGCACTCACGCTGATGCGCTCCACGAGGCCGCTCTGCACCATGTACCAGCCCAGCGCGCCCTGACCGAGGGTGAGCAGCGGCAGGGCGGAGAGGCGGAGGCGAAGCTGCCGCGGGATGCGCCCCTGCACCAGGAACAGCAGCCAGGGCAGGGCGAACACCAGCCCCACCGTGCGCGCCACATTCCGGTGGAACCACTCCCACCAGTAGATCCACTTGAACTGGCCGAGCGAGATGCCGGCATGGGTGCTGCTCGCCTGGGGGATCTGCTGGAACTTGGCGAATTCGGCGGCCCAGGCCGCGTCGTTCGATGGCGGCAGGGCGCCGGATACGGGCTTCCACTCGGTGATGGACAGCCCGCTTTCGGTCAGCCGAGTGATGCCGCCGACCGCCACGGCCACGAAGACGGCCACAATGGACACCAGGAGCCAGCGGCGGAGCGCCATGCGGTCGCGCGCCGGGAGCGCGCCGGGGAGACCGAGATCGGTTGGAGCAGACACCCCTGAAGGCTGACCGGGGGGCGGGAGAGGGTCAAGGGACGACCACCACCCCCGCCTTCCCGCCAAAATCGTCGGCCACTGCCGCCAGCCCGCGTGGGGCGCGCCACGCGCCGCCGTTCACCCGCACCGCCACGCGGTGGGTGCCCGCCGGCAACGTGAGCCGGTGCACGAACGCGCCGCCCTCGCGCGCCATGCGCACCGGAGCCCAGTCCGTGGCACTGTACGCCACCTCCACCACCGCATCGGCTGGGGCGTCGATGGTGAGCACCACCGTGCCCTCACCCGGGCGCCGCTGCAGCAGCACTTCGTCGGTGCGCACGTCGGGCACCACGGCAGGTGGCAGGGCGCGTGCTTCCCCGAACGCCCGCGCGTCGCGCCGCAGGCCGTTCACGCGCACCGGATTCCAGCGCATGGCCACCCCGGTGTAGCGCGCCTGCGGGACGCCGCGCACCGCGTCGGCCATCTGTTCACCGCCCTGCGCGATGAGCAGCAGCGAGGGCGACAGCTGCCACGCGGCCACGAGGCTGTGTCCCGTGGCCGTGCCGGTGGTGGCGCCGCTTCCCGCCCGCCAGCTGCGGCTGCCCCCCAGCCACCAGCGGCTGCGCCGCCAGGAGAGGTCAAGGGTGACGTCGTCGATGATGTAGGCGGGCACCACACGCCGCAGCTCGATGCCGGAGGCTTCCATGAGCTGCCAGTCGTCGGTGAAGGCGCGCTGCCCGGTCACCGCGACGCGCCAGGCACCGGGCAACCAATCGGCACCGACGCTGAACGCGTGCCCGCGGCTGTCGAGTTGGAGACGCGAGGTACGCCCCAGGCCGGCGCCGCCGAACACGCTCACGCTGCCCAACTGCAGCGCCTGTCGCACCGCGGCGCTGCGGTTGCCGTTCGCTCCCGGCAGGACGAGGCCATTGGTGGTCGCGCTCACGTCGAGATCGGTGCGTGAGCGACGCCACCGTTCGGGGGCGAACGTCGTGCGCAGCACCCACTGCGCGGCGGCGAGGCTGTCGTCGGCGAGCGTCACGCTCCCTTCGCCGGCCACGCTGATCGCGCCGCGCCCGTGCCACACGCCGGCCCCGACCGTGCCGGCCGAGCGCAGGGTGCTCTGCGGCTGCTGCACGCGTGCCCCGCCGGCGTCGAGCCAGGCAAGGGTGCCCGTGGCACGGGTGGGCTGCGCGGAGAGACCACCGGCGGTGGACAGCACGAGGCCGCACACCCCCGCGAAGAGAGATGTGCGGCGACGCACGGCAGACAGCACGCG
Source organism: Gemmatimonadota bacterium (assembly GCA_021299375.1). GTDB lineage: Bacteria > Gemmatimonadota > Gemmatimonadetes > Gemmatimonadales > Gemmatimonadaceae > Gemmatimonas. Next base: position 8,886 of record JAJTGR010000029.1, on the reverse strand, counting down.
CCAGAGCGCGGTCGGTCGCGGACTACCTGCGAGGACGCGGAGGAACGGTCGGCGTTGGGGGAACGATGGCGCTGCCGACAGCACCGCCTCCCGAGCGAGTGAGCAAGGAGAGCACACCCTTGGAGCGTAGCTCCATGGCGGCATCCGGCGCGAGGCCGGCGGCGATATCGTTGCGCACGCTGGTCCCCAGCGACGCGAACTGCGCCGACGAGGCGCCCTTTACCAGGAGCTCGCGCACCCGGCGCGTCGCCACCGCGCGGGAGACACCGCTGGCCAGCATTTCCGACAGCACCCCCAGCGGGACCGTCAGCGCCGTGCCGGGCCAGAGTGCGCGCAGGTCGCGCAGCGTGGTTGCCGGGACGCCAGCCTGCAGGGCGTCGGCGGCGGCGGCGAGTTCGTCGGCCGAGCGGATGGGCGCGAGGGCCTTGGCGGCGACCGTCATTCGGTCGGCGAGCAGGGCGGTGGCGCTGCGGATACGGTCCGGGGTGGCGCGCTTGGCGATGCCCTCGCGCACCTTGGTCACCAGCGGCGCGGTGGGAAGGCCACGGGCAGCGGCATCGGCAATGAGGGTGCGAATGGCCGCTGCGGCGGGTTCGTCGGGGAGTGCGGGGAAACTGTCCTGGGCATGGACGGGGGCGGCAGACAGGAGCAAGAGTGCGACGGCGCAAGCTGGAACGACGCGAGTTGGAACGGCGCAAGCTGGAACGGCGCGAGCTGGAATGGCGCGAGCTGGAATGGCGCGAGCAAGGGCGGCGCGGAGAGGGGAGAGCTTGGTCATGGTCGTGCCTACGGGGCTTGCACGATGATCACGCTGCCCGGGCGGCCGAAGTCGGCGTCGGGGGCGCGGGGGGCGCGGGGGTCGGCGATCCAGCGTTCGCCGTTGGCGACGAAGGCGTACACATGCCGGCCGGGAGAGAGCGGCACGGTGGCGACCCACACGCCGCGCTCGAGGGTCATCGGCAGGGCCGTGACGTTCCAGTCGTTGAAGTCGCCTACCAGGCTCATTCGCGCACCGACGGGCACGTCGCGGGCATCGATCATGAACTGCGTGGGAATGCGGAAGGCGCTCGGGTCATCGGTGGCGTCCACGGCTCGCAGCGTGGCGGGCGTCGGGGCCGGTGCCGGTGCCGGCGCGGCACGCTCTGCCGCCACGGCGCTCGCGGCGGCCACGCGCGACGCGTCGGCCGGGAGTGATCCGTCGCGCATCATGTAGCCACGCGCCACGAAGCCGATCGTAAGCGCCGCCGCGGCCAGCGAGGCGCCGCGGGCCAGCGGCGAGGTGGAGAAGCGCCACCATTCGACCGCGTACTCCCACCGCGCCACCACCCGCTGCCATGGCGTGCCCCTGCGCTCGGCCACCGCCGCCATGATGCTCGCCACGGCGCGCCGGTTCACCTCGGGCATCGGCGTCAGCACGGCGCGCACCTGACGCAGCAGCAGGTCGTGGTCGGCGCTCACCTCGCGCGGCATGGGGTCGCGCGGCGGACGCGCGTCGGATGGCGTGACGTCACTCATGGATGGCACCCTCGCGGAGTCGCTCGCGCAACGCATCGATCGCACGCTTGACGCGCATGCGCAGCGTGGAGCCCTTCGCTCCCGTCACGATGGCCATCTCTTCGTAATCCATGTCGTTCACGTGACGGAGCAGGAACGCTTCGCGTTGTTCGGGGGGAAGTTGGGCCAGCGCACGATGTACGTCGCGTGCGAAGCCGGTATCGGCAACATCGAGGGGGTCCTCGGCGGCCGCATCGATCGGCAGGTCGCCATACTCGATCACCTCATGGCGCCGCTTGCGACGGACGAGGAGTGTGCGGCACCGGTTTCCGAGAATGCGGAAGAACCACGGATCGAACGGCGCATCCTCGCGGAACCGGGCCAGGTTGTCGTGCACCCGCACGAAGGCATCCTGCACGGCCTCCTCGGCATCCTCCCGGTGGTCCAGCATCTGCAGGGCGAAGCGCAGGGCGCGTGGATAATAGTGCTCCACGAGCCGGGCGAAGCTGGCACGGTCGCCGCGTCGGGCTTGCTGCAGAACCAGATGAAAGGTGCTGGCGTCCAGCATGGACCCCTGGGTGTCAGCGAGGAGGAGATCAGGAAGCAGCAACGCCTACAGGCGGACGCGGATGGTTTGCACGGCACTCTCGGGCTGCAGGGTGCCGTCGGCGGTGCGGCGGTATGTCCACCACTGCACGAGGGCGTGGGTCGACTGCGGTGTGTACCCGGCAATCTGGGAATACGTGGTCGTCGCCGTGGCCCCCGGCACCAGCAGTGAACACCGCTGCCCGCACGGTGGGTAGAGCGCCACCACCATCTGGTCCGCGTCCATGACCAGATACCCCACCACCTGCTCGGTGGCGTTGCGCAACGTGAGCGCCGGCGGCACGGCCCGCACCTCGAGCGTGCCAGCGATGATACCCTGGTTGCCCGCTGGTGGCCCGATGACGGAATCCGGGGCCGTCGTTTCGCTGGCGGCGCCCGCACAGCCGGCCACTAGCAGGCTCACGGCGAGGATGAGGGGGGTCGAGAGGCGGGACATGGGCAACGCGGCTCCGGATTGCGGGGACTTCGATCTGTCATCCTGCCCTACCCGGGGTGTGCAGGGTGCGTCACAGCTGGGCGCGCTCACGGTTGGCCTCGCCGTGGCCCATCCGTGACCTGCGCGCGCATGCCGAGTCTCTCCAGAACAGCCCGGTCAGGCGCGACCACGTGCTGGCGCGGCCGGGATTCCTTGCCCTTGTCCATGATCTACGCTCTCGACCAGTTCACCGATGCCCTCGGCGAACCGCTCCGCGACTACAGCCGCGGCCGTCTGGCCGCGCTCTTCGCGGATCCTCGCCCGTCCACCTGGGAAGACGCCCATGGCGTCGTGGTCAACCATGCCGGCCTGACCCTCTGGCAGGCGTGGATCGCCATCGACCCCCACGCGCCCACGGTGGGCCGCCACGTGACGCTGGACCCGTGGGACCGGGTCATCGTGCTGCGGGAATGGACCCGGGTGCCGGACTCGGCCATGCTCGACCGCATCGTGTGCTTCGTGCTGGAGCAGGCGCCCCGGGTGTAGCCCGGCACCCCGGGTTGTACTTTCCGGGATGTTCTCCCCCCTTCGCATCACGGTCCTCCTCGGCGGGGTGTCCGCCGAACGCGACGTCTCCCTGTCGAGCGGCCTGCGCATCGCCGCCGCCCTGCGCGAGCAGGGGCACACGGTCACGTGCCTCGACCCCGCGGAAGGAGTGCTCACGCGCGACACCGAGCAGCGGCTGCTGGCGGCGGGGGTGGGGAGCGCGCCGCCGTCGCTGGAGGCATTGGCCGGGTTGGCGCAGCGCTCGCTGTCGCCGGTCATGGGCACCCTCCCCGAGATCACTGGCGCCGACTGCGTCTTCCTGGCGCTCCACGGCGGTCAGGGCGAGGACGGCACGGTACAGGCCCTGCTCGACATGGTCGGTGTGCCGTACACCGGCAGCGGCCACCTGGCGAGCGCCCTGGCCATGGACAAGCACCTCAGCAAGGTGGTGCTGCGCGCGGCCGGGGTGGCGACCGCCAACTGGATCATGGCCCCCACCGACGGGACGGCGCTCGACGCCGACGCGGTGGGGCGTACCCTCGACTGGCCGGTCGTGGTGAAGCCGTCCAAGCAGGGGAGCACGGTGGGGCTGTCCATCGTGGGGGAGCCGGCCGCCCTGGCGCCGGCGGTCGCCGACGCGTTTCGCTACGACGACGAGGTGATGATCGAGCGTTTCGTGCCGGGGCAGGAGTTGACGGTGGGGATCCTGGGGGACCAGGTGCTGCCCACGATCGAGATCCAGCCCGTGAAGGCGCTCTACGACTACGAATGCAAGTACACACCGGGGATGGCGCGGGAGTTCGTGGCCGACCTGTCGCCGGATCTGCAGGCCAAGCTGGCCGATCAGGCGCGGCGGGCGTTCGGCGCGCTCAAGCTGGGCGGGTATGCCCGGATCGACTTCCGGCTGGACCCCCACGGGCAGCCGTGGTGTCTGGAGGCGAACACGTTGCCGGGGATGACGCCCACCAGTCTCATCCCGCAGGCGGCCGCGGCGGCGGGCGTCTTGTTTCCCGATCTGTGCGAACGCATCGTGCAGCTGGCGCTCGCTCACCGGGATCGGTCGCGGGCCTGACTCCGTTCATTTGCCATGACGTACGTGACCTACGACGAAATCGATTCTCCTCGCACTCCGAGCGCCGTGTACTGGCTGATCGGGCTGTGCGTGGCCGTGTATTTCGTGCAGGCCACGCTCACGGGCGACGCCAACATGGCGAGGTACTTCGGCTACTCGGCGGGCGACCTGGCGTCGGGGTCGATGTGGACGGTGGTCACGTACATGTTCGTGCACGGGGGCCTCATGCACCTGCTGCTGAACATGTGGACCCTGTGGTTGTTCGGCCCGCGGGTGGAGATGGCGTGGGGTGCGAGCACGTTCACGTGGTACTACCTGTGGTGCGGGCTCGGCGGCTGGGCGTTCCACTACATGTTTCAGGGGGGCGCCGGCGTGCTCGTGGGCGCGTCGGCGGCCATTCTCGGGGTGGCGGTGGCGTATGCGTCGCGCTGGCCCGACGACGAAGTGCTGTTCTTCGGCGTGGTGCCGATGAAGGTGCGTTGGCTGGTGGTGTTCATGGCGCTCATCAACATCACGATGGCGGTGGTCGACGCGGGGAGCCTCGGCGGGACGGCGTACGCGGCGCACATCGGCGGCATGGTGGCCGGCTGGCTGTATCTGCGAGTGCCGAGTGCGGGCAGCCTGGGCCGGTTCCGGAGCCGCATTGCGCCGGCGCCCGACTACGGCGACGAGCCGCCGCGGGCGGTGCCGAAGACGTCGGCGCGTCCGCGCGAGCGCGGCGAGATCGACGACATTGTCGCTCAGAGCAAGGCGGCGGTGGCGCGGGTGCGGCCCGCTGCGCCGCCGCCGCGTCCGACGCCGGTGGCGGCGGTCGCGCCGCAGGGGAGCACCGCGCTCGACGCCGTCCTGGACAAGATCGCCGCAGAAGGAATGGACAGCCTCACGGAGGCGGAGCGGTTGATGCTGGACGAGTGGTCGAAGCGGCTGCGGGAACTGGCCTGAGCCGCCCTGCGCTGACCTGAGCAGACACCGGGTGCCCGTGCAAGGCGCCCGATTCTTTCTTCGACGGGAAGCATGCCGAAACCTGAACTGCTGGAATCGTTTCCGAACCCGTACGCCGACCGGCGATACGAGATCTACATGGAGACCGACGAGTTCACGTCGCTGTGCCCGCTGGGCGGCGTGGAGACGGACGCGGTCGAACTGAAGCTGCTGGAGGGGGGCGCGCCGGATTTTGCGACCATCCGCATCACGTACACGCCGGCGGCGCAGTGCCTCGAGCTGAAGAGCCTCAAGCTGTACTTCTGGAGCTTCCGGAACGACGGGATCTTCTACGAGCGGGCGGTGAACCGGATTCTTGATGATCTGGTGGCGGCCTGTTCGCCCCGGTCCATGACGGTGGTGGGGGATTTTCGGGTGCGGGGTGGACTGAAGAGCATCATCACGGCCACGTTCACGGCGGCGTAACGGGTGGGGGGCGGCCCGTGGGTTGCCCACGCGGTGGGGTTGGCTATATTGGAAGGCTCGGTCTGCGGGGTTCTGTCGGCCGAATGGCTAGGTAGCTCAGTTGGTAGAGCAGCGGACTGAAAATCCGCGTGTCGGCGGTTCGATTCCGTCCCTAGCCACTGTACAGAGAAAGCGGCGCCCTGACCTGGTCAGGGCGCCGCTTTGCGTTGTGGGTAGCGGATCTCGGTGCTTGGCCAAATGGCGGCTACGTCGTCTCGCTGGTCAGCGCCAGCAGATCAGCGCTGACCCCCTGACTAATGGACCCTGCGGTTTGAACCAGAGACCGGGCGGCCTTACGACGCCGGCCCGGCACCGGCGATTTCGCAGAGTGACTCCGCCACGCAAGCGCAGCGGCTCAAGGAGAGTGGTCGAGATCCACTCTGTTCCTACCGTCGACACCGGGCGCCCGTCCGGGAATGACGCTCCGGTGACGCCCCGTCCTACGTTGGCGCGTTCGTAAAGCCTGGCGGCGCGACTCGCTCCCGCCGGACCGTCCGCCCCGGGCACCTCGATCCCACTCACCTTGCCACTGGAGGATAATGCCATGGTGAGGTCTCGCGTCCTGTGCGGCGCGCTGCTGCTCGCCCTCGGTGCCTGCGCCGATTACCCTGGGGCTAGCGGCAGCGTCGGGCCCGAATCGCCGCGTGCGCTTGTCGCACTGCCGCGTGACCGCTCGCCGCTGATCGAAGAGATCGACGAGACGGGGCGGGCTTGGCCCGTCCCGACCGACTCCGCCGCACTTGCGGCTTTGGAAGGCACGCTGGTGTCTGCGACCGCCGCACCGGTGCTCCCGCCCAGCCAGCTGGAGGCGCTCTTGGCGAGCCCATGGCTTCGCGAGCGGCCGCACCTCGGCGTGCTCGTATCGGCCAGTAGGGCTCGGTCGTCGTCGGACGCACGCGCCCTGCTCCGCCAGTTGCCCATTCGGGTCAGCCGGCGCACCGTCCAGACCGCGCAGGGCGTAGCGCACGAGCGCACCTATCTGCTTGAGCAGCGGGCGTTCCTTCGGGTGACCACCGAGCCCCCAAGGGTCACCGGGGCGTCCCGGGCGCCAGTACGGACGGTGCGCGTGGCCGGTGGGCGGCTCGGTTTCGAGCCCGTGGCCCCGACCCACCCGGGGGCGCTCACAAGTCAGGACTTGGAAGAGATGGTCGTGCAGATCGCCGCGGTGCAGGTGATCCTGCAGGACTTGCGTGCAGAGGTCGCCGTGACGCAGGCCCGGTTGACCGCTGGCCTCGATGCGTCATCAGGGTGCTCCCGGTGGGTCACGCATGACCGAAGCAGTGGGATCGCGCGCGTGACGCCCATCGTGGGCGAGGACTGCCTTGAGAAGGTCGCTGGCGCTGTCGCGGCCGCAGCCGGCACGTACTTCTCCGCCGGCTCGATCAAGACGGCCATTGCCGGCGCCTTCGCTGAGGCTGTTACTACGGGCGCCACGTGGGCGGCCATCTCGACGGTGTGCTCGACGGTGCTTGCCTGCTCCCTCGGGGTGGCGACCTGCTACCTACTCTGGAAGGCCTATCAGTGCTACTCGCACCCGACGATTGGGCCCGCTGCGCCCGAGGCGACGCTGCGTCGCGCTGCGGCTGGCGGCGGTTTGCGCCCTCGTGTACTGTGGTCGGTGGCGCGATGGAGCGCCTGACGCGCTGGTCGAGCCTTCCGGGAGGCGGACATGTCGACTGAACAAGTGGTGAACGCCGGAGTGGCGGTAGGTGCCGTCCTCGTTCTGCTCCTGAACTGGCGCTCGGCCGATGCCTCGGCGCGCGGCTGGATCCGGCGGGTCGGCCTGCTCTGCGTCGCGGCTGCGATGACTGCGCAGGCCTTGCTGCTCGGTGGGACCTCCAACTCGGGCCTGCGCGCCTTGCTCTACGGCGGGGCGGGTGGCGCGGTCGCCACTGCGCTGGTCCACCGCTGGCGGCAACGACGGACCCACGGGGCTGGGGACCGGTCCGTCCCGCGTTCGTAGTCGCCGCAGGGTCCGCGGCCGGCATCTTTAGGGTGCCGGCCGCTTCGCGTCGTTGATCCGCCCCGCGTGCAGCCCCGTCGTTTCGTGGAACTAGACAGTTGTCCAGCGCGGGTCCACCCCGAGCACCCGCGACGTGGGCGCCTCTTCCACCGCCGCCGCCCGTAAGGCGCGCAGCGCCGTGGTCGGTGCGCTGGCGCCGCCAAGCGCCGCCCCCGAGCCTCGCGGAGCGGCGCGCCCACGCGCAAACCCAATCGCTCAAGCCGGGCGGCGAATGCCGTCATCGTCGGCAAAAATTTTGGATGGACTCGCCAACTCACTGACTGAGGGACCGTGAACGCCGGACTGAGGGACCCCGCGGTCCCAAGCCGGGCATTCTCCTCTGGAGTACGTCTCTGTCCGCCCACGTGGCACGGGACCTGAAAATCCGCGTGTCGGCGGTTCGATTCCGTCCCTAGCCACTGCATGCAAGCTGTTGATTTCCTTGTACTTACACCGCGCGGATCTTGTGATCCGCGCGGTGTTTTTTCGTGTACTGAGGGACATTGTTTCTCAGACTGAGGGCCCCGACCGATTGAATCCGCCGAATACGTGTCGGCGGCGTTTCGCGCGGAGCTCGAAGCGCACCGAATGCTGGCACGCATGAGTGGACGAGGCGATTGTTTCGACCACACCGTTTTTTGGGGCAAGGTCAGTCTCGTGTTTCCCTTTCTACCAAGAAAGGGATGATATAGACACCCAAAGATTTCTTTCCTGGCAAGAAACCTTTGGGTTTCGTTATTGCTTATCTTTAGGTTTCCTAATCGGATAGAAGCTCATACGTTTCTACTGTAGAAATATACATCTTGATTTCAAAGAAAGACACTCCTATGTTTCTGGTAGTCGCAACCGGGAGTCCTCGATGGCTGATTATCCAATCGCGAATGGTGAGCAACTCCGCGCGTACCTGCGAGCGCTGCGAAAAACGCGGGGCATGACCCAACAAGATCTCGCGAGCCGACTCGGCGTGACGCGTCCGCGCGTATGGAAAATCGAGCAGGCCCCGGGAGATGTGACGCTCACCAATCTGCTCTCCGTGCTTACCGCGCTCGGGGTGCAGCTGACCGTTCACGATCCCCAAGACTCCCCCCAAGACAAGGCCATCCCCACCCCGCACGGGAGGTGGGAATGACCAAGCGGCGGGCACAGACACGCGCGCTCGCCGTATGGATGAACGGCGAAAAGGTGGGGGAATGGCGAGGCGGCGCAACGCCGCGGACAGAGTTCATCTACGATGACTCCTGGTGGACGTCCGGAAAGGCGCGCCCTCTCTCCTTGTCCTTGCCGCGCTTGCCGGGGAACGTCGCC
>JAJTGR010000050.1 GCA_021299375.1 Gemmatimonadota bacterium | reverse complement strand
CTCCATCCCCTCGGGGAGCTCGATGTTGCCCGTCACGTCCGTCGTGCGGAAGTAGAACTGCGGGCGGTAGCCCTTGAAGAACGGCGTGTGACGGCCACCCTCTTCCTTCGTGAGGACGTACACCTCGGCGGTGAACTTCGTGTGCGGCTTGATCGAGTTCGGCTTGGCCAGCACCATGCCGCGCTCGATTTCCTTCTTGTCCACGCCACGGAGCAGGAGCCCGACGTTGTCGCCGGCCTGACCCTCGTCAAGCAGCTTGCGGAACATCTCGACGCCGGTGACGATCGTCTTCTTCTCGGCGTTGTAGCCGACGAGCTGCACTTCCTCGCCGACCTTCACGATGCCGCGCTCGATACGACCGGTGGCCACCGTACCGCGACCCGTGATCGAGAACACGTCTTCGACCGGGAGGAGGAACGGCTTGTCGACTTCACGCGTCGGCTCGGGGATGTAGTTGTCGAGCGCGTCGTAGAGCTTCTGGAACTCGGCCACCCACTTCGGATCGCCGTTGATGGCGTTGATCGCCGAACCGCGGATCACCGGCACATCGTCGCCCGGGTAGTTGTACTTCGAGAGCAGCTCGCGCACCTCGAGCTCGACGAGGTCGAGGAGCTCCTCGTCCTCGACGAGGTCGCACTTGTTGAGGAACACGACGACCGAGGGCACGTTCACCTGGCGGGCCAGGAGGATGTGCTCACGCGTCTGCGGCATCGGCCCGTCGACGGCCGACACGACCAGGATGGCGCCGTCCATCTGCGCCGCCCCCGTGATCATGTTCTTGACGTAGTCGGCGTGGCCCGGGCAGTCGACGTGCGCGTAATGACGCTTCTCGGTCTCGTACTCGACGTGCGACGTCGCGATCGTCAGGATCTTCGTGCTGTCGCGGCGTCCCTGCGACTCGGACGCCTTCGCGACCTCGTCGTAGGCGACATACTTGGTGCCGTAGCCCTTGTCGGCCGAGATCTTCGTGAGAGCGGCCGTCGTCGTCGTCTTGCCGTGGTCGACGTGGCCGATCGTTCCCACGTTCACGTGCGGCTTGTTCCGCTCGAACTTTGCCTTGCCCATGGTTCGGTTCTGGTATTTGGGTAGTGAATGAGTGGGTGAGGCTTACGCCTTCACCTTGCTGATGATCTCTTCGGCCTTCGACTTCGGCACTTCCTCGTAATGCGAGAACTCCATCGAGTAGACCGCCCGTCCCTGCGACATGCTGCGCAGCTTGGTCGAGTAACCGAACATCTCGGCGAGCGGCACGGTCGCCGAGATCACCTGCGCCTCACCACGCTGCGTCATGCCGCCGATCTTGCCGCGCCGCGAGGAGAGATCGCCGAGGACGTCGCCCATGTACGCTTCCGGGCTCACGACCTCGACCTTCATCACCGGCTCGAGCAGGCAGGGGCTGGCCTGTCGGGCCGCCTCCTTGAACGCCATCGACCCGGCAATCTTGAACGCCATTTCCGAGGAGTCGACATCGTGGTAGGAGCCGAAGGTCAACTGGACCTTGATGTCCACCACCGGGTAGCCGGCCAGGACGCCCGTCTCGAGCGCTTCCTTGATGCCCTGCTCCACCGGTCCGATGTACTCCCGCGGGATGACGCCACCCACGATCTTGTCCTCGAACACGTAGCCCTGCCCCTGCTCGCTGGGCTCCATGTTGATGACGACGTGGCCGTACTGTCCCTTGCCGCCTGACTGGCGGACGAACTTGCCCTCGATCTTCTCGACGCGCTTGCGGATCGTCTCGCGGTACGCCACCTGCGGGCGGCCCACGTTCGCGTCGACCTTGAACTCCCGCATCATGCGGTCGACGATGATCTCGAGGTGCAGCTCGCCCATGCCGGCGATGATCGTCTGCCCCGTCTCGGCGTCGGAGCGCACACGGAACGTCGGATCCTCTTCGGCCAGCTTCTGCAGCGCGATGGCCAGCTTGTCCTGGTCGGCCTTCGTCTTCGGCTCGATCGCGACGTCGATGACGGGGGCCGGGAACTTCATGGCCTCGAGGATGATCGGGTTGTCTTCCGTGCAGAGCGTGTCGCCCGTGCGCGTGTCCTTGAGCCCGATGGCGGCGGCGATGTCGCCGGCCCGCACCTCTTCGATCTCTTCACGCTTGTTGGCGTGCATCTGCAGCAGACGGCCGACGCGCTCGCGCTTGTCCTTGGTGCTGTTGTACACATACGAGCCCGACGTCATCACGCCCGAGTACACGCGGAAGAAGGTCAGCTTCCCCACGAACGGGTCGGTCGCGATCTTGAAGGCCAGCGCGGCAAACGGGGCGTCGTCCTTGATCGGCGCCTCGACGAACGTCTCGTCGTGATGCGGCAGATGCCCCTTGATGGCCGGCACGTCGATCGGTGCCGGGAGGTAGTCGATCACGGCATCGAGCAGCGCCTGCACGCCCTTGTTCTTGAACGAGGCACCGCAGAACACCGGGATGAACTCCATCGCGATGGTCGCCTTCCGGATCGCCGAGCGGATCTCCTCCAGCGACAGCTCCTCGCCCGCGAGGTACTTCTCCATCAGGGCCTCGTCGAACTCGACGGCGGCCTCGACCGCCTCGTGACGCGCCCGGTCGCACGCCTCGACGAACTCGGCCGGCACATCGACCACCGAGAACGTCTTGCCCATCGTCTCGTCGTGGAAGATGTACTGCTTGCGCTCGAGCACGTCGATGTGGCCCGTGAACGTTTCCCCCGAACCGACCGGCAGCTGCAGCGGGAACGCGCGCTTGCTCAGGCGGTCACGGATCATGGCGAGGCAGCGGTCGAAGTTCGCGCCCACGCGGTCCATCTTGTTCGAGAAGATCATGCGCGGCACGCGGTAGCGGTCGGCCTGGCGCCATACCGTTTCCGTCTGCGGCTCCACGCCGGCCACCGAGTCCAGCAGCGTGACCGCGCCGTCGAGGACGCGCAGTGACCGCTCCACCTCGACCGTGAAGTCGACGTGCCCCGGGGTGTCGATGATGTTGATGCGGAACTCCGGCCCGTTGCCCTTCTCGTGCGACTGGCCGTGGCGCATCCAGAAGCACGTCGTCGCCGCCGACGTGATCGTGATGCCGCGCTCCTGCTCCTGTTCCATCCAGTCCATCGTGGCGGCGCCGTCGTGGACTTCACCAATCTTGTGCGACTTCCCCGTGTAGTAGAGGATGCGCTCCGTGGTGGTGGTCTTCCCGGCATCGATGTGAGCCATGATGCCGATGTTCCGGTAATGCTCCAGCGGGGTCGTACGCGGCATAGTCTTCGGTCAGCGCCGCCGAGACGGCGCAGTAAGTGAGCTGAGTGGACCAGCAAAAAAACGGCTGGACCAGTCCCCCCGCCGTGGCGCGGGAGCGGTATCCATCCGCTGTCGCCGGGTACGCTCGCCGCTGCAGCACGAGTGGGGACCCAAGGCGCGCCGATCATCGAAGACCTGCAGACTTCAATGACCGACGTTGAGTTGGCGTGAAACGGGGCCGGTCCCGGTGCGTGGCACGGGTTTTTCGGCAGACTCTTAACCTCGCGCCCTCGGGAGCGGATGTCAACCCTCCCGCACCGCCGCGTCGCCCCTCGCGGCCTCCCGTCGCTCCCCACGCCCCTAGCCGCCCGGCGCGCACCCGCCATATTGCCCCGGGCCCAACCGGTCGGTGGCAGGGCCGCCGTCTTTCGTACTCCCCGTCCCCGGATGCCGCCACCCGATGTCTGTTCCCCCCAGTCCCAAGCGCGTGTGTCTCGTGATCGGCACCCGGCCGGAAGCCATCAAGATGGCCCCGGTCGTCGACGCCATTCGGGCTCATCCCGCGCTTGAACCGCTCGTCATCGCCACGACCCAGCATCGTGAGATGCTCACCCAGGCGCTCGACGTGTTCGGGATTGTGCCGGACATCGACCTCGGTCTCATGCAGAACGGCCAGAACCTCGGGGTCTTCACATCGCGGGCCATGGCCGCCCTCACCGAGACCTTTCTGGCGCACCAGCCCGACTTCCTGCTGGTGCAGGGTGACACCTCCACGGTGACCGCCGCCTGCCTGGCCGGCTTCTACCAGGGCATCCCGATCGGGCACGTCGAGGCCGGATTGCGCTCTTTCGACCTCTCCAGCCCGTTTCCCGAAGAGGTGAACCGCCGGATCGCCACCTGTACGGCCGACGTCCACTTTGCGCCGACCACCGAGGCCCGGAACAACCTGATCGCCGAGGGCATCCCCGATGGCGACATCTTCGTCACGGGCAATACCGTCGTCGATGCGCTGCACATGATTCCGGCCCGCGAGCGCTTCGACACCCCGGTCCTCGATCGCCTCCCGTGGGACCAGCACCGTGTGCTGCTCACGACGGTGCATCGACGCGAGTCGCTCGGCGAACACCTCGAGGCGATCTGCGATGCCCTCGAGGGCATCGTGCGCATGCACGAGCACGTCGAGATCGCGTTTCCGGTGCACCTCAATCCCCGCGTCCGCGACGTGGTGTTCGCGCGCCTTGGCAACGTGCCCCGCATCCACCTGCTCGAACCCCTGCCATATCCGGAACTCCTCGAGCTCATTCGCCGCTCAGCCTTCGTGCTCTCCGATTCCGGCGGGATCCAGGAAGAGGTCCCGTCGTTCAACAAGCCCATCCTCATCCTGCGCGATACGACCGAACGCCCCGAGGTCGTGCACGCCGGATTCGGGGAGCTGGTGGGCACCGATGCCACCCGCATCCTCGCCCGCGCATCCGCGCTCCTCACGGACCGGGCGCTGTACGCGGCGCGTACGTCCGGCGCCAATCCCTTCGGTGACGGCCGCGCCGCCAACCGGATCGCCGAGGTCGTCGACACGCGCCTGCGGCATCCGCCCGAACATCGCGGCCCCCGCCGCCTCCATCATGACCAGATCAATGCGACCCTGGAACGCCTCGCCGGTGGCGGCTGAATGCCCGCGCCGCGCCGTACGCCCATGGTCCGTTTTCTCCGGAGCGAACTTCGGTGTCTCGTGTAACAGGTAGACCGTCCCGCCGCATCGACCAGTTGCGGGACCGCGGCTTCCGCGGCGGCCGCATCGCCCCGCATCGGGCCATGATCGGCCTCGAGGTCTCGTGGACGCTGCTCGTGGACCTGCTGGTGCTGCCGGTGCTCTTCGCGACCTTCACCCTCGCCTTCATCGACCCGTTGATGAGTGGGTGGCGCGAGTTCTTCGATGCCGTGCGGGAACCGCTTGGCCTGCCTGGCCTCACGGCCACCCGTGTCTTCGAAGTCGGCCCGCTCGCCGTGGCCATTCCGTACTTCACCGCCGGCACCTACTGGCCGGAAGCGCGCGACCTGCAGACGGGTTGGCTGGTGACGGTGCTGCTCTTCGCCGTGAGCTTCTTCCTCAATGGTCGCCTCACACCCGTCAAGTACTTCCTGCGCTTCCTGTCCATCATCCAACTGACCGCGCAGTTGTGGTTCACGTTCATGCACCCGCCGTTCACGTATGACCTACCGGTGTACGTCAGCGGGCTGCTGGTGTGCGGCGTCGTGATCCTGGTGCTGTCCCCGTTCCTGGTGGCCTTCACCTTCCACATCTTCGACTTTCTGCTCTGGCAGAAGTTCGCCATGGGCGCGCTGCTGCTCGGGCATCTCGCCGTGCTGCTGCCGCTGCAGGCTGCCGTCCATACGTGGGTCATCTATCGCGGGTCGCTGCTGGCGATGCCGATGATGTTTCTCGTCTTCGGGGTGCTGCTCGACGTGTTCGTGTACGTCGCGCTGTACGGCTGGGGCATGAGCTGGCGCTCGGGTGGTGTGCTCGATGCCACTGACCGGCGCCCGCCCACGACGCCCGCCCGCTACCCCGATTCCCGTCCGCGCCCGACACCCACGCCCGGCTCCGTTCGCGCCATCACGCCGATCGGCACGCAGGTGGTACGGGCCCTCAGCGTCGGTGGCCTGCTCTGGCGCCGCCTCGGCTTCGGAGGACGGGCGTGAGTACCCTCATCGCCCTCGCGAATACCGGCCTGTGGATCTGCATCGCGATCCTCGCCATCTACACGTTCCGTCACTACTTCTTCACGCTGAACCGGCTGTTCGGGCGACATCGCCAGCCCTTCGTCGACGTCATCCAGGCCGACTGGCCGTCGCTGGTGGTGTACGTGCCCTGTCACAACGAGTCGCGGGTGATTCGCGACTCGCTCGACGCGCTGCTCACCTGTGACTATCCGACCGACCGGCTCAAGATCGTGCCGATCGACGACCGGTCGACCGACGATACCCGGGCCATCCTCCTCGAGTATGCCGAGGGGTACGCCGGGCAGGTGGTGCCGTTCCTGCGCGACGGCGGGATGCCCGGCAAGGCAGCCGCGCTGTCCGAGGCCATGGCCCTGCACGACGACGAGATCTTCCTGGTCTTCGACGCCGACTACATCCCCGGCGAACGGCTCCTCAAGCAGCTCGTGGCCCCGTTCTTCGACCCCGAGGTGGGTGCCGTCATGGGCCGCGTGGTGCCGCTCAACGTGGGCGTGTCCCTGCTCACGCGCCTGCTCGACCTCGAGCGCGCCGGCGGCTATCAGGTGGACCAGCAGGCGCGCATGAATCTGCGCCTGGTGCCGCAGTACGGGGGCACGGTCGGGGGAGTGCGTCGCGTGGCCCTCGAGCACGTGGGCGGCTGGAACACGTCGTCGCTTGCCGAAGACACCGACCTCACCGTCCGCCTCGTGATCGCCGGCTGGGACGTGGTCTACCAGAACCGGTCCGAGTGCTACGAGGAGGTGCCCGAGACATGGGAGTCGCGCATCCGGCAGATCAAGCGCTGGGCCAAGGGGCACAACCAGGCGCTGCGCCGCTACGTCACGGCCCTCATCCTCAACCGAACCCACCTGCCCTTCTGGCAAGTGATCGACGGCGTGCTCCTGCTGGGCGTCTTCGTGGTGCCGCTGGTGTTGCTGCTTGGGTGGTCCTGCACCATCCTGCTCTTCTACGCGGGGTATCCGCCGGAATGGGGCATCCTCACCATCCTCGCCATCTCGTCCTTCAATACGGTCGGCAACTTCGCGGCGTTCTTCCAGGTGGCCGCGGCCAGCCGGCTCGACGGATCGCGTGAGCGCATCCGGATGCTTCCGCTGCTCTTTCTCGGGTTCCTCGTGAGCACCTTCGCGGTGGGTCGCGCCTCGTTCTCGCGCGCGTCATGGCTGCGCGGCCAGCCGGTGCGCTGGCAGAAGACGGAGCGCCACCGTGAAACCCGCCCCGGTGGCGAGGAGACGCGCTGATGGCCGGCTCTCCCGAAGCAGCGTTCGCGCTGCTGTTGCTCGCGCTGATCGGCTGGATGGCGATCCCGCTGCTGCCGGCGGTCTTCGAGCTGCTACGCCCCCGCGATGCGGCGCCGCTCAACGCCGTGGGCAACGACGCTGGCCGCCTGACCTACTTTGCCGAGTCGTTTACGCAGCGTGCCACCCGTGAGGGCCTGCTGGGGACGATGGTGCCCCCGCGCTTGTCGGACGGCACCGGCATTCGCGCGCACTCCGTCAACGCTCCCCTGCCGGCGCAGCGGACGCCGATCACCGACCTGGTCGTGCTCATGGACAGCGAACCGCTGCCCGACGGCTGCGAGTTGGTGGCGGAGTGCCTGGCGCGCCTCACGATGCGCGGGGGGCGGCGGGGTACGTATCGCGCCGTCCTCGGCCAGCGCGACATCCTGCTCGGCGAGGCGTCCACCGTCCTGCGGTGGATCCACGCGCGCGGGCGGCTCGAAGTCGGCAATGGCAGCCGCCTGCTCGGCCGCGCGACCGCGGAGCGCGCGATCATTCTCGGGACGGGTGTCGCCTTCGATCGCTTGGAGTCGGCTGTCGTGCGCGTCACGGATCAGGAAACAAGCGAAGCCGCGCTGCTGCCGAGCGGTGCCTACGCGCGGTTCGTCCCGTCATACGGCAAGCAGGTCGGTCCCAGCTATTGGCGCATTGACGGCGGCCTGCCCATCCCGGCCGGCGCCATGCTGGCGGGTTCCGTCGTGGCGACCGGCGCGATCGTCATCAACGATGGGGCTCGTGTGACCGGATCACTCAAGGCGCACGACGAGATCATCGTGCGAAGTGGCGCCGTCGTGGCTGGCTCCCTGGCGGCTCGAAAACGCATCACCATCGAGCGCGGGGCACGCGTCAGCGGACCGGTGATCTCGGAGTCGGCCATCGTCATCGAGGCCGCCGTGGTCGGTGGCAGTGGTAAGCCCACCACGGTCACGGCGCCCGTGATTCGGCTCTTGCCGGGCGCCACGATCTACGGGGCGGTCATGGCCAGCGAGAGCGGACTGACGGTGGGCTGATGGGGCTCAGGGCACGCCGGCGCGATACCACCGCCGGCGTGCCGAACGCACCACCAGCAGTTCGCGCAGTGCCTTCACGAAGTCCCCGCTCCGGAGCTTCGACCCCGGCTTGTGACGCCACACCGCGAGCGGTTGCTCATACACCACCTGGGACAGCGTACGTGTGCCGCCGCAGCGCAGGAGAGCATCGGCCCGGGACAGCAGTTCGACATCGAAGATCCAGCGTGAGCGAAAGGGCTCGGCCAGTACGGCACGCAGCAGCGGCGAGACACGAAAGAGCTTCGCGCCGCACTGCGTGTCGTACGAATCGATGGCCAGCAGCAGGGAACTGACGGTCGCGAAGAGCCGGCCGAGATAGTGCCGCACCGGGCGCCGCGTGACCTCGCGACCGAGGGCGCGCAGGCGAATGCCCCACGCCCATTCCACCTGGGGATGTTCCGCCAGCACGGTACGCAGTCCGGGCACTTCATCCAGCGGCGCCGACAGGTCGGCGTCCCAGAAGCCACACACGCCCTCGTGGGCGAGGGCGCGCATCAGGCCCTGACGCACGGCCTCGGCCTTGCCGGCGTTCCGCTCGAGGGAGAGCACCTCGACCCGCGTTGGCCACTGGTCCCGGAGCGCGTGGAGGAGGCCCACGGTCCCGTCGGTGCTGCCATCATTGACGAAGATGAGGTCGAGCCACGGTGACGCGGCCAGGGCCTCGGCGAAGGCGTCGCGGTCGAGACGACGGGCCTCGTTGTAGCACGGCACCACCAGCGCCACGCGTGGTCCGTCGCTCATGACGACCTCTCGGCACACCGGAGCACGGCCAGCAGCGAGAGCCCGATCGGCAGCCGCCGCTGCGGGATCCATGCTTGCTCCAGCATCCACGTGCGGTACAGCAGCCGGTTCACCACCGGCGAGGGAGACAGGGCCTCGACGCGGTACCCGAACAGGCGCTCCTTCACGCGCTGCACAATAGCCAACGGCAGCAGCAGCGCGTTCATGTACGTGAGGCGCTCCACACGCAGCCCGGCTTCGGCCACATGCGCACGCAACGTAGCGGCCGTATAGCGCCGGAAGTGATTGTGCACCACATCGTGTGGCCCCCAGAGCCATGGGAGTGCCGGCACCGTGAGAATGAGCGCCCCACCCGGTGCGAGGCGCGCAGCCAGCGCTCGCAGCGACTCGACGGGCTGCGGCAGGTGCTCCAGCACGTCGAAAAGACCGATCACGTCGAACGGGGTGCCAGGAAACGGCACGTCGTCCGGCAGCGCCCCTGGTGCGATGGTGCCGATACCGAGCGACGCGGCTACCGCCCGCGCCTCCGCATCGTACTCGAAGCCGTACACGGTGCCGAACCGCGCCAGCAACGCCAGGTTGCCGCCCGATCCGCAGCCCGCGTCGAGGATGCGTGGCATCGCCGGCAACGCCAGCGTGCGTACCGCGCGCTCGATGAAGACCCGACGCCCGCGGAACCACCAGTGGTCCCGCTCGGCCGCCGCCATCAGCTGGTAGGCGTCACGATCCATGGGCGGCGGACTCGTCTGTCGCCTAGGGCAGATGCCAGAGCGATGAACCGGGTCCGTTGTCGCTCCCGTACCGACCCATGAACTGAAGGGGAAGCGCCCGACGAAACTCGGCTTCGCGTGCCGGCGGCAGCAGGAGATACGGCAACTTGGCCGCACGGGCATCATCCGGCGAGAACTGCCGGAAGGGGGACAGCACGCGATGCCGATAGTCGTGCCCCATGGCGTAGTAGCCGGCCGGTTCACCCGCCAGGTTCAAGATCTGCGTTGCCGGCAGCGAATCGATGGCCGCTGGCACCGGAGGGCGTGGATCGTAGAGCAACGCACTGTACGCGGTGCCACCCGCCATCTCGAAGCCCACCGCCAGCATGGTCCCCGTGATGGCGATGGTCGCCACCGAACGGAGCAGCCCGGAGGGATAGGCGCTCAACAATGCACCCACGAACACGAACGCCAGCAGGATCGGGTACAGTCCATAACGGGGCACCATGACCCCCGACTGCACCCACGCCAGAAACGTCAGGCCCCACACGAGCCACAGGAGGCGCAGGCGCGGCCGCCTGTTGGCCACGAGCGGGCCGGCCAGCAGGGCCAGGACCACGATGGTGGCAACGGTGGCGCCGAGTCCCGTTTCGAAGCCGGGGCCATGGCCGGTTTCCAACCACGGATAGCTCACGATCTCGCCGAGCGTCTTCGGCCCCGGCGCGCCGGCAAGCAGGCTGCCCAGCGGAATGCCGGGCAGCCCCGCCACCGACAGCGGATAGAAGGGATTGCCCTGCAGCACGAGATTGCGCGCATACCAGAAGGCCATGCCCGGCAACACGCCCGCCACGAGCCACGCCAGTTGCGGTGCCAGCCAACGCACGTCCACCAGCGGCTGCTCGAAGCCTTCCCGCGTGACGTCGCGGCAGGCATGCCACGTCCACAGCAGCCCCAGCACGACGGCCGGCGGGCCGGCCGAGTACTTCGCCCCCATGGCCAGGCCGAGCGCGAGCCCAAACCCGAACACCAGCCGGCGGTCGGCGGCACCCTCACGGATCCAGACGAGCAACAGCCAAGTGGCCAGCAACAGGCAGAGCGCCGTGAAGCTGTCGCTGTATACGACGACGCTCTGATAGGCGAGCACCTGCAGCGACGCAGCCGCGAGCGCCGACACCAACGCGGCGACCCGTCCCTGGTCGACCTCACGCGCCAGTCGGTACACGACCCACGTCGAGGCCGCGCTGCTGCCGTAGGCTACCAGAAACGCGAAACGATCAGTCCCCAGCGAGAGGGTCCAGCGCACGAGCAACTCGAAGTTGCCTGGATAATGCGTGACCACTTCTTCGGCGACGCCGGGGACCAGCCGGCCCGTGGCCAGCCAGCGTGCCGGTCTCGCGATGTGGTCGCTGAAGGAGTCGTATCCCTTGATCGACGACAGACCGTTCACCAGCACGAGCACGGCGAGCGGAACGGCGACCACGAGCAGGATCGTCGCCCAGCCCCGCGGCAGGTCGGCGAGA
Source organism: Gemmatimonadota bacterium (assembly GCA_021299375.1). GTDB lineage: Bacteria > Gemmatimonadota > Gemmatimonadetes > Gemmatimonadales > Gemmatimonadaceae > Gemmatimonas. The sequence continues at coordinate 23,947 of JAJTGR010000050.1, read as the reverse complement.
GGCGGTGGGGCACTGCTGCGTGGTGGAAGCGGCGCGGTACGCACGACGCGGTTGAACGGTTGGGACCGCGCCCACCACCACGCGAGGGGCACCAGGAGGGCGTGTCCGATGGCCAGCACGCCGTTCGTGACACTCCCCTGACCGTCTGGCCAACGCGCCGACGCGATGAGCATGGGCGGCACGACGGCCGCCGCGAGGCCAGCGACCCATCCCATCGGCGCGGCGCCTCGACTGGCCCGCATGCCACGTGAGACGAACCACCCCACGGCGACACACGCCGCCAGCCCCACGGCCATCGTGCCGAATGCCCACGGAAGTGCGGGGCCATCGAGCGGTATGGGATGCAGCACCGGCGTCTGCGCGAACGAGCGTAGCACGAAGGCGAGGTAGTCGACCCCCGATCGCCACTGCACCACCGCCTGGCTTTGCGCGAGGTAGAGCGCGAGGCTGCCCACGGCGGCCAGCCCGAAGGCCACCGCGGTGCGCGTGGCCCCGAAGAACGAACGGCTGGCGCGAGGCTCCGCCATCAATCAGAAGTCAACGAAGTACGTCAGGCCGATCGCACGCCGATTGAACACGTCGAGCTTGCGCTCGCCATCGAAGCGCACGGAGACCCCGGTGCCCTTCGTGATCCACTTCGACACGAACGCCGAGGCGAACTGGCTCCGAAAGCGGGCATCAAACGGCGTGGCCGACAGGAGCCGGTACGCTTCGTTGCCCGCGCCGACGCCCGCGCCGACCCAGTACTGTCCCTGGGCGCCCCACTGGCCACCGAGTTGCCACGAGTGCGATCGCGCGCCGCTTGCCCGATCCCGGTTGAGATAGACGGCCCCGGAGTAAATGCCGCGCCCCTTGTAGACCGTCGGCCCCAGCGAGTAGATGCGGCCACCGGCGCGCGAATCGGTGAACCGCAAGTCGGTCACGCCGCCGGACATCAGCACGCCTTTCACGCCCGGCACGGCCACGAAGAGGCTCGCGTCGGTGCGTACCCGGGGGAACAGCACCGTCCCGCGGTCGGGCGCCACGCCCACCCCCACGATGCTGAACATCCACGGGGTAAGCACCACGTAGGACCCGGCGCCGTACGCTTCCTGGTGCCCGTTGGAGCGCGATTGCGAACCGAAGCTGAAGAAGGGGCTGAAGCGCTTGCCGGAATAGAGGAGGCGCACATCCTGACCGCGCCAGACGCCGAAACCGTTGTCTGCCGAGCTGTAGTACCCTGAGGCTTGCACATGCCAGGAGGCCGGCTTGGCAGGCGCCACGACGCGGACGCTGTCGCCAGGTTGTGCAGCGAGGCCGACCGGCGCGAGCAGCGTCAAGACTCGGGCGCCACGCCGGACGGCGCGAAAAAATGGCAAGACGTGAGGCAAGCGCGGGATTCGCAGGGAGATCGGAGAGTGCAACGCGTGAGAGCCGGACACATCGGCAGGACGCGCGGCGAAAATGCCGCGTAACCGACCGTTGCCTGCACACCGCTGCGGCGCAAGGGCTGCAGACCGGCGGACCGGCCCCGAGAAGGCCTTAACGTGGACCACGGCGACGGCTTTCGCCAGTGACCCCCCCACGAAACCACCATGGTCCACCGGGCGAAACGTCGAAGGCCCCGGGAATTCCCGGGGCCTTCGGAGTGTCCAGCGGAACACTTACCAGCGGTAGTGCGCGAACGCCTTGTTGGCTTCGGCCATGCGGTGCGTGTCTTCCTTCTTCTTGATGGCGTTGCCCTCGCCACGCGACGCCGCCAGCACTTCGGCCGCGAGCTTCTCGGCCATGCTCTTCTCGTTACGATCGCGCGAATATCCGATGAGCCACCGCATGGCCAGGGCCGTGCGGCGGTCCTGACGGACTTCGACCGGCACCTGGTAGGTAGCACCACCGACACGGCGGCTCTTCACTTCGACGACCGGCTTGAGGTTGTTGAGCGCCTGCTTGAACACGCCCACACCGGGCTGGCTGGTCTTCGCCTCGACGATGTCCATGGCGCCGTAGAAGATGCCTTCGGCGGTGGACTTCTTGCCCTGAATCATCAGGTTGTTGATGAACTTCGAGACAGTCTGGCTATCGTAGCGCGCGTCCGGCAGGACGGTGCGCTTCACGGCACTCTTGCGACGGCTCACTTCTTCTTACCTCCGGCGGCGGGCGCGGCACCCTTCTTGGGGCGCTTCGTGCCGTACTTGGAACGGCTCTGGTTGCGGCCGTTGACACCCGACGCGTCGAGCGTGCCGCGGACGATGTGGTACCGGACACCCGGGAGGTCCTTCACGCGGCCACCGCGCACGAGCACGATCGAGTGCTCCTGCAGGTTGTGACCTTCACCGGGAATATACGCGGTGACTTCGAGTTGATTCGTGAGACGGACACGGGCGACCTTGCGGAGCGCCGAGTTGGGCTTCTTGGGCGTCGTGGTGTAGACGCGGGTGCACACGCCACGCTTGAACGGATTGCTCTTGAGCGCGGGGGCCTTGGACTTCTCCATCACGTCCTTGCGGGCGCGGCGGACCAGCTGGTTGATCGTAGGCATCAGATTCTGGTGGCCCGGCGGATGGTGTCTCTGCCGGGAAGTTCGTACTCCGACCTCTACGTGGATCGCCCTCCCGACGGCAGCACCGGACGGAGGACGGCACGGAACAGAACCCTAAGCTTAGTCCGCCCCCAAGGGCGGGTCAACGGGAAGCGGTCGGCAACTTCGCGCGGCCGGCGCCTTGGCCGCTGGCCCCCCGGCCCCGGCCCTGGCCCCTACTTGCCAGCGAGCCGCTGCTTGACCAGTTCGCTCAGCCGCTTTTCCAGCCCGCCCAGCGACGCACAGCGCACGTCGCTGGAGGCCGACGTCGTGGGGTTCCGGCCGACTCCTTCCACGGTGGTCTGGATGACGCTGCCACCCGCATCGTTCGGGACGACCCGCGACTGGATGGACAGGATCAGCTGGTAAGTCTCCGCATTGGGCATGCCGGAATCGCCGCCACAATCCACCGCCCGCATCGTCGGCACATCCCCAATCCGCCGGCGTACCCGGTAGGCCGCGTTGCCGAGCGTCCGCGCCTGCTGGTTGATGTCGGTGATCGGGATGTTCAGCGTGGCGTAGGCGGCGGAAAGCGCCTGAAAGGTCTGGTCGGGTGGTGAACTGATGAGGGTTTTGTTCACGTCCGTCACCGACACCATGTTCATGCCCCGCGCCGCGCCGGACGCGTTCTGAAGCACGGCCGTCTGCACCTGCGCTCCGCCCATGTCATCAGCGCGGGCCGCTCTCCCGGCGCCGCTGGCGCATGCCCCGGACACGACGCCTGCCGCCAGCAGGAACCCCGCGGCGGCCAGGCGAATCGGACCACCGGGATGCAACATCAACGGGCGCTTGACCATCGGACTCTCCAGGGCATTGGTTTCGGAGACATCGGGTGCCTGACCGGATGTCCTGACGGGGCACCGCGGTGCAACGTTATGGAACAGAGGGAGCTCGCGCCATACTCGCTCGTGGCCCTTGACGGGAGCCGAGCCTCGATGACCGGAGATGGCCGGCCTGCACCAATGATGGTAGCGTGAATGAACGGGAAATGGCACGTGACGACAGATCGACTCCCCCCTCCCCTTCGCTCCATGGACCGCCGGACTGCCCTGGCGCACACCGCCGCCCTTGCCGCTGCCTCGTGGGTGGCCCCCCCGCGCGTGCTACGCGCCCTCGCCTCCTCCCCCGACAGCGTGCGCCATCGCGGTGCGCCCGCCGACTATCGCGCCGCCGCGCTGTCGGCCGAACGATGGATCGCAGCCAGTGCGGTGCGCGACCGCGACGGCGTACGCTGGCCCGCCGATCCGGCGATGCCCTCGGCCATCACCCCCGACCTCTACAGCGGCAGCGCCGGCGTGGTGCTGTTCTACCTCGAGCTGCACCACGCCACCGGCAACGAGCGCTACCTGAAGGAGGCCGTAGCCGGTACCCGCGCGCTGACAGCGGCGGCGCCGTCGTCAGCGGGGGGCATCAGCGGCGACGGGGCGGGGCTGTACACCGGGGTGGCCGGTCTCGCATACGTGGCGGCGCTGGTGCAGCGGATAGCCAACGCCCCCGAGTTGGACCGTGGCGTGGCGCACCTGGTCGCGCTGTTGAAGCAGTCAGCGCGCCCGTCCGATGCCGGCATTGCCTGGAACGACTCCACCGACATCATCTCGGGGACCGCGGGGATTGCCCTGACGTTGGCGTGGTTGGGCGCGCAGACGCCGCACGGCGCGAACACCGATGCCCTGCTGCGTGGCGCATCACAGTCCCTGCTGGCGGCGGGCCGCCCGGCCGCTGACGGTCTCACGTGGGCCATCACCCCCCTCATGCCGCGGCGCTACCCCAACTTCTCGCACGGTGCCGCGGGAGTGGGGTACACCTTGGCCACGCTGGCGCAGCATGAGGCGCTGCGGGGCACGCAGGGTGGGGCCCCTGCCGCCGCTGCGCAGGAGGGCGCGCTGGCTGCCGCGCGGTATCTGGAGCGCATCACCACCCGCACCAGCAACGGCGGGCGCCGCATCTTTCACTCCGAGCCGGGAGGCGAGCAGCTGTTCTATTTGAGCTGGTGTCACGGGCCCGCTGGTACCGCACGCCTCTACCGGCAGTTGACGCGCCTGACCGGCAACCCCGCGTGGAGTGCGCGCCTCCCGGAGTTGAGCCGTGGGATCATCGACAGCGGCGTCCCCGAGCAGCACCCCGATCGGTCGGGATTCTGGAACAACATCTCGCAGTGCTGCGGCAACTGTGGCGTGGCCGAGTACTTCACGGCGCGTTTCCGGGTCACGCGTGATCCCGCCGACCTGGCGTTCGCGCAGCGGGTGATGGACAACACCGTGGCGCGCGCGACCACCGAGGGGGACACCCTGCGATGGGTGCAAGCGGAAAATCGCGCGACGCCGGAGGACCTCAAGGCCCAAACCGGGTACATGCAAGGGAGCGCCGGCGTGGGGGTGGCGCTGCTGCACCTGGAGGGAGCGCAGCAGGGACGCGCGCCGCTGGTGGTGCTTCCCGACACGCCGGTGTGGTAGGGGAGCGCCCGGCGCGACCGTACGCGTCATGAGGGAGTCATGAGAGAGCGGAGGCCGGCCGCCGATGCAGCGCCGGCCTTCGGCTGATGCCCGACGACCGCATGCGGCGGCAGGCTGGTCGTGCTCTGCGTCACGCGAGCGATTGCCTGCGCACCCGGCGGCAGGCTCCGCGGGCAGGACCGCCCCCGTGGCCAACGCGTGGCCGTGCGCTGGGCCACGCGCTGGCCACGGCGCCGACACGGCGACTCTGGCGGTGGCCCGTGCGGCCGCGGACGGGGTCACCTCCGCACGTCCCGGGCAGCTGTCGCCTCCGTCTCAATCCCCAGCGGATGGGTCGGTCAGCAGCTTCGCCACAAGATCGACGAAGGCGGGCACGTCCCCCGTCCGGGCGAAGAACGCGGCATCGGTTTCCTCGATCACGCGAAGCGCCCGGTTGCAGACGGCCACCCCCTGTTCGGTGAGCTCGATCGCGAACGCTCGCCCGTCGGTCCGGCTTCGTCGACGGACGATGAGTCGCTGGCCCAGCAGCGCGCGTGTTCCGTCGGAGACGAGCATCTTGTCGAGCGAAGCGTACTGTGCCAGGTCGGCTTGCGACACCGGCCCTCGCATCCTGCTCGAAAGAAAGAAGTAGCTCGCGAGCAGCGAGAACTGGGTCGGGCTGATGCCGAACTCCGCCAACGCCTGACGCTGCAGCCGCTGGTGCACGTTCGCCGCTTTCCACAGGAGAAAGCCGGGGCTCGCGGAGGGGGAAGGAAAACGTGACGCGAACGCCCGCTTGGTCAAGCGGCCATGCCCTCAGCGACGCGCGCCAGACGATCGACAACGGCGGGCAGTCCGCGCGCGATGGACGCGCCGATGAGGCGACGGAAGAGGAACGTGAGCGGCCCCGCCATCTCGACGCGATGCACGATGACGGTGTCATGCCCGTCGCGCTGCACCGTGTGGATGAAGTCGATCGTGGCGAGCGGCAGCCTCGACCGGTTGGTGAACGCCACGTGCGGCTCGACCTGCGTGAGCACGAAGCGCGTTGCCGGACCGGCCGTGGGCTTCAACCATCCACGTGCCCCCTCCACGAACGCGCCGTCAAGATCGCTCGACGCGACCCCGTCGTCCCAGTGCCGCCATCCGGCCACGTCCGTCCAGAGTCTCCATACGTCCTCGGGTCGCGCCTTCGTCCGTGCCGTTGCCACTGTCGACCAAATCATGCGGTATGCGCTCCTGATGCGTGGGGAACCCGCTTCGCCATAGCGATTATGGTAACCATACTTACTACTGCGGTCAACGGCCGGCCCGCACCATCGGCGGATGGGCAACGGGGGGGCTGGGGGCGCGCTCCGGGCCGCGTCGTAGCGGCACCGGCGCAGGGGCTCGCCTCGTCGCCGACGCGACGGGGCTCCCGCAGCGCGTCGACGTGTGCGTCGCCCGGCGTGCTGCCGCCCAGGGGATCGCGGCATGGACGCTGGACGCTCGCGGCGTCGGCGCCTCGCGCCCCACGTCGCCCCGGGGTTTCCGCACGGACTCCCGCGACCGGGCCCGTCTCGATCCGGCCGTACGGCCCGACGGTTGCGCCGGACGGGGTGACGCCCTGCTCTGGATGGTGGGGCATTCCTCCGGCGGTCACGTCATCGGACGGCCGCCCAGACACGAACGGATCCAGTGGGTGCGCCCGTTCGCCACCGGCGCAGGGTGGCACGGCTGATGCCGGTGGCCGCGTGACTTCTTCGAAACCCCGGTGCTACCCGGGCTGAAAGAGCAGTCGGCGGCGGTCCGCATACCCGTACGCGCGGTGCCGGCGCTCAATACGCAGACGCTCGACCACTGCGATCTCGGGCACAGGGGTTCCTTCCGGCCACCGGCCTCGGCACGGTGGATCGATACGCTGGCGTGGCTGCGCGGCCTCGACAAGGTTGCGACGTCAGCGGCAGCCCACCCCTGAGGTCACATCAAGAGCGCAGGCGCGTCATCCCTCGGGCCGATCCATCCGGTACCAGCAGTAGGGCACCATGGCTCCGTGCTGCGCCCGCATCCCCTCGTGATCGAGCACCGCGCCGATCTTCTCGGCGGCCTTGCGCGACCGGTGATTGTCGCGCCCGATGTGAAACCACACCGTCTCCACCTGTCTGAAGGCGTGGGCCAGCATCAGCGCCTTGAGCTCCCCATTGGTCGCGCCGCCCCAATGCGAACGCGCCACGAAGGTGTAGCCGATCGCCATACTGCGCGCCGCCGGATCGATGTCGTAGTAGCGGGAGCACGCGACGATCTGTCCCGTCGCGCGCGCTTCGGCCACTACCGCGCTGCCACACGCCAAGGCGCCGGCGAAGAACGTCTCGAACACCGGACGCTGCCACCGCGTGGGTTCCGGGTGCTGGGCCCACAGATCAGGATCGCTGGCGACCGCGTACAGGGGCTCGAGATCGGACGCCGCGAGTGGGCGCACTCGCAGCCGGGGCCCATCGAGCGTGGGCTGCCAGCCGGGATCGCGTGCCGTGCGATACGCCGCCCCCCAACTGCGAAGCGCGTCGATGGCCGGGAGCGCCGATTGGCCCAAGGTGGTGATGGCGTAGTCCACGCGCGGCGGGACGACCGCCTGCACGGTGCGCGTGATGAGCCCCGCCTCCTCCAGTTCGCGCAGCTGCTGGGAGAGCATCTTGTGCGTCACACGAGGCAGGTCCCGCTGCAGTTCGCCGTAGCGCCACGAACGCTGATGGAGGCGCCAGAGGATGGGCATTTTCCACTTGCCGCCGATGACCTCGAGCGCGAGCTCGACGGGACTCTGGTACCGCTCTCCGGCAAAGAGAAACTCCGGCATGCGTGCCTCCCTGAAGGATCTCAGAAGGGGGAAGCGGTCACGCGTGAACGCAGGCGCTGGCCTTCCGACACACCGTTCACCTCTTGGGAAGTATATGTCGAAACGGTGTGGGCTACCTCGGGAGCTCCGGGTCCGGGCGCGCACTTACCTTCTGTGACGCGAAGCGCACCCCGACCTTCTGTGACGCGAAGCGCACCCCGACCTACGGCAGCCGCGCCTTGAAGAACGCCCACACGACCTCGGCGAACTCCACATCCCGATTCTGCGTGCCGGTGGTGGGGTTGCTGGCCGAGAACACGGTACGACTGGGCACCGCGTGCCCTGCCCCATCGAGGCGCCACCACTGCACGGGGGGCGCGCCGGCGTAATCGAACCGATTGGCGGGGCCGGTGTCGGCGGTACTCGAATCGATCACAGCGGTCGTTGGCGTGACGCTCGAGAGGGCGTTGATGGCCAGCCAGCGGTCGCGAGTGGCGAGGGCGGAGATCACGCGTCCCCGATTGCAGGCGCCGCCGATGTCGGCCACGCAGCCGCCATTCCACGGCATCTGCGGGTCACCGCTGCCGTGCAGCAGCAGAATGGGGAGCGGGCGTGCGGGGCCGGTGGTGCAGCGGCCCGGCTTCGGGGTCACGGGCAGACTGCCGGCGCCGGTGGCGACGGCACTCACGAGATCGGCACGCTGGAACGCGAACGCGTGGGTCATCTGGGCGCCGTTCGATCCGCCGGTCATGAACATGCGTGATGTGGTCAACCCGTACTCGCCGCGCACACGCTCCACGAGCGCCGAAAGAAAGCCAATGTCGTCGGCGTTGCTTTCGACCGTGTTGTCAGCCCGGCAGTCGACCCACCCCGGCAGGCGCTGGGCATCGTTCGCGGGTAAGCCCCCGGGGTACACCACCACGAAGCCTTCACGGTCCGCCACGGTGCGGAACACCGAGAGCGGGTGCCGCCCGAGGATCGCCACATCGAGTCCTTCGCCCCCGCCGCCATGCAGGACGAACACCACCGCCTTCGGGGTCGTGAGCCCCGCCGGCACATGCACGCGATACTGTCGCGTGACCCCACCGACCACGAGGGTCTGGTCGGTCATCTGCCCCACGGGGTATGGCGGCGTCGACGGTGTGGGGCCGGACGCGTCCGGCTGGGTGGCCGCACTGGTGCAGGCGGACAGGAGGGCACCGAAGATGATGGCAGGAAGCGCTGGTCGCATGGGCGGAGAGAGACGAGGGAGGTCGCGGCGTAATGGCGTCACTCGGGTGACGACCGACCGGGGCGAACGTTAAGGGCGCCGTCGCGCGGCATCTCCGTGAACCGCCGGTCGCGCGGGCCTTCACCTGCCGGCACGGCGGCGGCAGCGGCTGCCGCGGTCACGCTGGGCTCCCAGGCGCCGCGACTCGCGCGCTCCGGGGCTGGCGGCCACGGGGTGCGGGGGCTATCTCCGTCCCGACGCACCCACGGGCAGTGTATCCGTGGTCCCACCGCGTCTCCGCCAGGCGCGGCGCGTTCCCGCGCGTCGCGGCGGGCCTTCCCGAGACCTCCTGAACACCATGCGACCTGCTCTCGTGCGCAGCCTCAATCGCGTGGCCCTGACGCTGAGCCTTGGCGCCTGCTCGCCCGCTCCCTTCGATGTCCTGCTGCGCGGTGGGCGCGTCCTCGATGGCACTGGGGCGCCGGCCATGGTTGCGGATGTGGGCATCCGCGATGGTCGCATCGTCGAGGTCGGCGATCTCCGGACGCGCACGGCCGCGGACACCGTGGACGTCTCCGGCCACGTGGTGGCGCCGGGCTTCATCGACCCGCACACGCACGGGCGCGAAAGGCTGCGCGACATCCCCACCGCCGACAACCTGATCCGGCAGGGCATCACCACCATCGTCGATGGCAACGATGGCAGCTCCCCGCTGCCGCTGGGGCCGTTCCTCGATTCGCTCGCGCAGTGGGACGTGGCGCCGAACGTGGCGCTCTTCGTGGGGCACGGCAGCGTACGCCGGCAGGTCATGGGCACCGCCAACCGGCCAGCGACCCCCGACGAACTCGCCGCCATGGAAGCACTGGTGCGGCAGGCCATGGCCGACGGCGCCGTGGGGCTCTCCTCGGGGTTGTTCTACGTGCCGGGGAGCTTCGCCCCCACCGAGGAGCTGGTGGCGCTGGCCCGCGTGGCCCACGCCGCCGGGGGGATCTACAGCTCGCACATGCGCAACGAGGACGACAGCGTGCTGGCGGCGGTGACGGAAACCCTCCGCATTGGCCGCGAGACCGGGATCCCGGTGCTGATCTCCCACCACAAGGTGGGCGGGCGCCGGAACTACGGCCGCACCGTGCAGTCGCTGACGCTGATGCGGGAGGCACGGGAGACCGGGGTCACGGTCGCGTTCGACCAGTACCCCTACACCGCATCTCACACCAGCATTGCCAGCATCATTCCGGCGTGGGCGCGGGCGGATGATGGGCTCGAGGGGAACCTGGCCCGGGCGGCGACACGCCAACGCGTTCTCGACGAGATGCAGGCCTTCGTGGCGATGCGCTTCTCGAATGACCCGTCGAGGATCCAGCTCGCCCGCTGCGGTTTCGACGCCACCCTGGCTGGACGCACCCTGGCTGACGTCCTGGCCGCCCGCCGCACGGCCGTCAGCCCCGAGGCAATCTCGGCGCTGATTCTCGAACTCGTTCGCCGCGGTGGCTGCAGTGCCATCTTCCACTCCTTCGACGAAGGCGACGTGGAGCGGCTGCTGGCCTCGCCGTACGGCATGATCGGGTCCGACGGGGCACTGGTGGCCTTCGGGGTCTCGAGTCCCCACCCACGCGCCTACGGGACCTACCCGCGCGTGCTGGGGCGCTACGTGCGGGAGCGGCGCGTGATCAGCCTCGAGGAAGCCGTGCGTCGCATGACCTCGGCGCCGGCCGCCCTGCTCGGGCTGGCAGACCGAGGCCGTCTCCAACCGGGAGCGGTGGCGGATCTGGTGGTCTTCGACCCGGCCACGGTTGCCGACCGGGCCACGTTCGAGGCCCCGCACCAGTATCCGGCGGGCATTCCGCATGTATTCGTCCGCGGCGTGGCCGTTGTCCGGAATGGCGAGGTCACCGGCGCGCGCCCCGGCGTGGTGCTGCGGGGGCGCGGGTGGGCCGCCCCATAGACGGTACGGAGCGCTCATGGGACGTTCCGGTCCGTCGACCTGCCCCTGACCTGTTTCGCCATCAGGCGTCGTCGCCGCCGCCAGGGCAGCGGCCGGATGGTGGATGGCGTCGGCGCCGGGTCATGATCGACGCCCGGTCGGTGCAGTAACAAACGGGGCTGTCGCGCGTAGACTAGGGTGATCTCGACGATGCCGCTGCGACTGGGGAAAGACCGCCGTGACTGATTTTCAGGACCGCCTGCAGACCGCCTTGGCGGCCGAGTTCACGATCGACCGCGAACTCGGTGGGGCCGGTATGTCCCGGGTGTTCGTGGCAACCGAGCGGGCCCTCAATCGCACGGTCGTGGTGAAGGTGCTCCCGCCGGAGCTTGCCGCCGGCGTGAACGTGGAGCGCTTCCGGCGGGAGATTCAGCTGGCCGCCCAGCTCCAGCATCCGCACATCGTGCCCCTGCTCGCCGCTGGCGACAGTCATGGGCTCCTCTGGTTCTCGATGCCGTACATCGAAGGCGAGTCGCTGCGCGGTGCACTCGCCCGGCGCGGCCGGCTCGCACCGCGCGACGTGGTGCGCATTCTTCACGACGTTGTCGACGCGCTCGCCTATGCACACGCCCGTGGCGTCGTGCATCGCGACATCAAGCCCGACAACATCCTCACGTCGGGCATGCACGCGCTCGTGACCGACTTCGGTGTGGCGAAGGCGCTGAGCGCGGCCACGCCGGCGCATGGCGGCACCACCACGGGCACGGCAATCGGCACGCCGGCCTACATGGCGCCCGAGCAGCTCGCCGCCGACCCGGCCATGGATCACCGTGTCGATCTGTATGCCGTGGGGCTGCTTGCGTACGAGTTGCTCACCGGGACGAGTCCGTTCGTCGGCCCCTCGCCTCAGGCCACGCTCGCGGCGCAGCTGACCGTGATGCCGAAGCCCCCGCACGGGTCGTTCAGCGACATCCCCGAGCCGTTGTCCCTGCTCATCATGCACTGCCTGGAGAAGGACGCTGCCCGGCGCCCCCCAACGGCGCAGGCCTTGCTCGCCGAGTTGGAGGCGTTACCGCCAATGTCGAGCGGCACCGCGGTTGCCCGGCGTGTGCGACGGCGTTCGCCGGTCGTGCTCGCCGCAGGCGCACTGGGCGTGGCCGCATTGGCCTGGGCCCTCAGCACCAGGACGTGGCGCGATGTGCGAGAGGCAACACCGGGCGTCGACTCGCTCGATGCGCGGGACACCGGTCCGGGCGGCGCCGCGCGACCCATGGAGATCGCCACCGGCAACACCACGGGCGTACGCCCACCCGCCGAGACGATCCCGGTGTTTCGCGAAATCACCGACGGCGCCCCCTCGACGGCGGTCCCCTTCGTCATCACGCGGGCGGAGTCGCTGGCCATCGCTGAGGCGGTGCGCAAACGGCAGGCCGCCGCTCGCTCGACACAGGCCGCCGTGCCCGCCGCGACGGAAACGAAATCCCGTGTCGCTGCGGCGCCGGCACCGACCACCGGCACCCGCATCTTCATCCGCACGGCCGACGGTGCGACCACCGAGATCGCCCGTGACCTCCTGCTGGCGGAACTCGGCCAGATCTTCGCGGATTCCATGAGCCGGGCGCTCCAGCACATGGATTCCGCCCTGGCCAGAGCGCCGCGCACCGCGCGCGTCGACCTGCCGCGGTCAGCGCAGATGATCACCCCCCTGCTGGCCCCGCCCAACGATGCGCGGCTGCGCATCGTGGTGACGAACTACACCAACACCACGGGCAAGCGGGAGTTCACTGGTGCGGCGCGTGAGGTGGCGCACGTGGTGCGCGGCGCGATTGCCGTGGATCGCTTCGATGTCGTCTCGGACGAACTCACCGACCGCGCCGTACGCTCGCTCCCCGATCGCATGGCCGCCGGCTGGGCACTGCGTGCCGACTACGTGGTGAGTGGCATGCTCATGGTGCGTGGCGATTCGCTCGCCGTCGTGACGATGCTCACCGACGTGCGCTCCGGCCGGTTTTCGAAGGCCGCCGAAACGGCGGTGCCGCTGACCGATCCGAGCCGGGCCTTCGAACCGGCCAAACAGCAGGTGGCCGCCTGGCTGGACACGGCGGCCATGCTCGCGGCGCGGCGGGGGACACCACGCCCTCCCACCTCCCTCGACGGACGCAGATGGTGAGAGGGGAGAGGCGAGTGGGAGAACCGAGACGGCGATAGAGGGTTGAGACGGTGAGCCACGTACGATGCTTGAGAACACCGAGCACTTCATCCGCGGGAGGCGGCACCCTGCGGGTGCGCCCTTGCTGCCGGCGAGGCCTTTTGTCGTGAACGGCCAGCGGATGAGGTGCTCGGTACTCCGAGTGTCCTGCGTGGCTCACCGTCTCAACCCTCTATCGCTGTCTCGGTTCCGCCGACTGTTCTCTCAATTCTCAGCCTGCCCTCTCAATGGCCCCCGACGGTGGTGTACGCCGGACCGTTCCCTCTCGTCGTGACGCGCGGGCGGGCGGGACGGTGAGGTTGCTCGGCCTGATGGCCGCGCTCGTGCTGCTCTCGGCCTGCTGGCGTGGAGGCTCGAAGGAGTCGGCATGGGCAGCGGCGGCCCTTCCCCCGGTGTACGAGGCCCGCGAACAGATGGCCGAATCGCGTCTCGCGACGCTGCTGGTGTGTGCCGATTCGCTCGGACGGAGTGAAACGACGCGGGTGCGGCGGCGCTTCGTGTGCACACCGTGCCTGCCATACACCGCGATGGTCTCGTCGGAGGCGGCGGCTGCCCACGCCCGACTGCTGTGGAATCGGCGCGGCCGACATGCGCACGACTCGCTGGAGACACACGCCGCCTGTGTGCGTCGCGCGTGGCGCATCGCGATCGACAGCCAGCCCGGCTCCATACTGCCGGACCTCGCCGAGGCCACCGTGGTGGCCATGGCCTCCGTGCACGCCCCGTTCCGGGGCGCGTCGCTCGCCCATTTCGACTCGGTGGTGCACGCGGCGGTACTCCGCGGTGACAGCGCGGCGGCCGGTGAGGCCGTCGGCCGCTTCGCCAACGGCATCTGGGAGCGCGCGCAGCTGATGCTCGCGCGTCCCGTCGAGTCGCTCCATGCCATGGAGCGCGAGGTGCGCCACCTCACCGCCAACGTGGGCCGTTTGCGCGTGCTTCCCTCCCCACCTATGCGCAGCGCCGAGTTCGGGGTCTCCGAGGCCCGATGGTCGGCCCAGTTGTTCAGCGTCGCGGCGACGCTCACACCCATGCCGGCCCGCAGCCGCTGGAGTCGCATGGCCTTGGCGCCCTGGGTGATCATGGGCGATTGGCGATCGCTGGACTCGGCAGCACTCGAGGCGCTGCGCTACACGCCGCTCGACACCGGGGCCCTTCCGGCCCGTGCGCTCGCCGCCTACCGACGCATGGGGCGCCCGGTGTTCCAGCAGGACCGGGTGAATGCCCTGTTCGACTCGGTCCTGCGTGTGATGCCGCGGGTGGATTCCGCCAGGATCGACGGTTTCGACCAGGTGCTGACGCGCGACGACGACACATGGCGCTACGGCTTTCTCCCGTCCGACCGCCTGACGATCGAGGCCCGAGGCTGGAAGTTGCTCGACCCGCTCTGGAGCACGGCGGTCAACGAGATTCGGCTGGCACGGCGCGCGAGGGTGATCGAAGCCGACTACCGTTACGCCGACATCGTCCCGAACGGGGCCAGCGGCAGCGACACGCCGGCCGGCCAGCTGCTGCTGCGCCACGGCGCACCACAACGGCGCCGGCTGCTGGGAGCGCGACGGCAGGTATCGAGGGATCCTCCTGTCTTCGCGCGACAGGTACGTGGCGGCTGGCGCGGCATCGACCACGTGCCGTGGATCGACGAGACGCGCGAGTTCTGGAAGAGCTTCTACAGCGATGCGTTCCTCCCCCAGTCGGTCGCCGGTTCGCGGCTGCCATTCGGCAGCCCGGCGTGTCCGATGGCGCCGATTGGTGTCTCGCTGGCCACCTGTGCCGACCAGCAGGTGGCCGACTGGTCGGATGTCCCGTTGGCGTCGGGTCTCGACACCATCGACGTCATGGTGGCGCGCTTCCGCGGCCCGCGCGACTCGGTGGACGTGCACGCGGCAGCGCGACTGCCACTCCGAACCTTCCGGCACCGCACGGCACCAGGCGCAGGCGTCGGCGACCAGATTCGCTGGGGCCTCATCATCGCCGATGTCCTTGGCCACCCGCTCACGGAGCAGCTCGAATCGCGCGCGCTTCCCGCGTCGTCGGTACGCGCGTGGTTCGGCCAATGGACCGCGCGCGTGGGCAGCGGGATTGCCCTGCACCGGGTGGAGGCGCTCGAGACCGGACGACCCTCTGGGGCGCGCGGTGCGATGCTGTTCACCTCCGACTCGTCGGTCACCATTCCGCTGCGTGGTTTCGGTATGAGCGACATTCTCATCGCCGGCGATGTCAGGGAACGCGCGCGACGGCCGGCCCGATGGACCGACTTCGACCTCACGCCGAACGCCGCCGTGGTGGCCGCGCTGCAGCCGTTCAGTGTGCTCTGGGAGATCTACGACCTCCGGCCAGACGCTGATGGTCGCGTACGCTGGCAGGTGGAGATCCGCCGAGAGATCGGTGCCCGCGTCGATAGCCGCGATGTACGACAGGCACTCGTCACGACGCGCACCGCGGCGAGCAAGGTGGTCGCCGACGAACCCGATGCGTCGTCGCTCAACTATTCGAGAGAAGCACCGGCGTCCCAGGCCATCGTTGAGCACATCCGGATTCCGCTGCCAAGCAATGCCTCGCCAGGGCGGCACGTCATCGCCATCACGGTCACCGACCTCGTCAGCGGCCGGCGCATCACGAGAAGTACCGGGGTCAGGCTCCTACCCGCCGACGAGCAGCGACGGCCGAGATGATGAAAGGTGAGAGATGCGGGGGAGAACCGAGACGGCGATAGAGGATTGAGACGCTGAGCCACCAACGAGTGTAGAGAGTACCAAGCACTCCATCCGCTGGGTCGTGCCCTGCACGCGCCGGCGGAGGCCACTGCTCGGTATTCTCAGCACTCGTTGGTGGCTCAGCGTCTCAATCGATCTATCGTCGTCTGGGTTCTCCACGCTCAGCGCTGAGCTCTCATGATCTCACAAGCGTAGTTTCGATGACGCGTTGGTACGGCGACGGTGCGAGTGTGGCCCATGCCGCACAATCCCAGTCGTCTCAAGGTGCTCGAGCGCGCCTTTGCGCTCGCCGTGGATGTCCACAAGCTGGCGGATCGCCACCAGGCCGAGATCGCACGCGTGTCACCGGGCCTGCGCAGTCAGTTGCTTCGCGCGGTGGATTCCATTGCGCTCAACATCACCGAAGCGGCCGGACACACGTCGCCCACCCGTACGTCGGCTCAGCTGATGGTCGCCATTGCGTCGGCCAACGAAGTCGAACGGCAACGGCGCCTGGGGCGAGCCCTCGACGTGATCGCCGCCGACTACGACACGCTCGTCGACGAGGTCATCGAGATCCGCAAGATGTGCTTCGGGTTGAGACGGCACCTGCAACAGAATCGAGCAGGAGAGTCCAGCCGGCAGATCCGGGACGGCGAGAGATCGATTGAGAAGTGAGTCACGCAAGACATCGAGAGTACCGAGCAGTGGCCTCCGCGCGTGTGTGCCCGGCACCACCTCGCGGACGAAGTGCTCGGTGCTCTCGACACTCTTGGGTGGCTCACTTCTCAATCATCTATCATCGTCTGGATTCTAGGCACTGCGATCTGAATTCTCGGATCGCAGCACTCAGAGGACCGGAAACGAGAACGGGCGAGCCTCAAGGCTCGCCCGTTCCATCCACATACCACGTAGAGACTACTCGTCCGGCATCGTGAAGGCCGACGGCTCGAAGCTCGGCAGCAACGCGTCGAAGTTGGGCTCGAGGGCTTCCGGCAGCGGCTCCGGCTCGGGCAAGGCATCGCTCTCGACATCCACTTCCTGGTAGCGGTACATGCCCGTACCGGCCGGGATGAGGTGACCGATGATGATGTTCTCCTTGAGCCCCAGCAGGTCGTCGCGCGAGCCACGAATGGCCGCGTCGGTGAGCACCCGCGTGGTCTCCTGGAAGGAGGCTGCCGACACGAACGACTGCGTGGTGAGCGAGGCCTTGGTGATACCCAGCAGCAGCGGCTCCGCCGTCGCCGGCCGGATCTTCCGCTTCTTGGCATCCTCGTTGACCTCGCGGAACTGCGAGCGATCGACGTGCTCGGCCTCGAGCAGCTCGGTATCACCCGAGTCCGCGATGCGCACCTTCTGGAGCATCTGCTTGACGATCACGCCAATGTGCTTGTCGTTGATCTTCACGCCCTGCAGGCGATAGACCTCCTGCACTTCGTTCAGCAGGTACTCCTGCACCGCGCGCGGCCCCTTGATGCGCAGGATGTCGTGCGGGTTCACGGGGCCTTCGGAAATGCGGTCACCGGCACGCACGCGGTCACCCTCGTGCACACGCAGGTGCTTGCCCGACGGGACCTCGTAGACCTGCTCCGGCTGCGCCTCGTCGACCTGCCACACCCCCTTCTCGATCGTGGCCGGACGGACGAACACCTCGCGCTTGCCGCGCTTGATCTCGCCGAACCGCACGAACCCGTCGATCTCGGAGATGGTGGCCGGATCCTTCGGCTTGCGGGCCTCGAACAGCTCGGCCACGCGCGGCAGACCGCCGGTGATGTCGCGCGTCTTGTACGCCTCGCGACTCACCTTGGCCAGCGTGGTACCGGCCGTGATCTGCTCACCATCCTCGATCGTGATGATGGCACCGATCGGGAGGATGAAGTCGCGCACGCGCTTCTCCTTGCCGCCCTTGCTCTGCCAGATCTCGATGTGCGGGTGGAGCTTCTTTTCGCGGTCCTCGATCACGACACGCTGACGCAGGCCGGTCAGTTCGTCGAGCTCTTCGGACAGCGACTCGTCCTCGACGAGGTCCACGAACCGGATCGTGCCCTCGACATCGGCAATGATGGGGTTCGTGTACGGATCCCACGAGAAGAGCGCCGGGTCCTTGCCGTCCTTCTCGCGCTCGAGCACCCCGCCGTCCTCGACCAGCATGGTGGCGCCGAGCGGCACCTGCACGCGGGCGAGCACATGGCCGTCCTTGGCCGAGCGAATCATCACGTCGCCCTCGTACGACGTCACGATGCGCGCGCCGTCCTTGTTGACGACGTACACCAGGCGATCCCCGTACTCGACGACCTCACGGTCCTTGCCGAACTTGACGCGCTTGGTGGTCTGCTCGGCAATGCGCGACGCCGTGCCACCGACGTGGAACGTCCGGAGCGTGAGCTGCGTACCGGGCTCGCCGATGGACTGCGCGGCGATGATGCCGACGGCCTCCCCGAGGTCCACCATCTGCATGGTGGCCAGGTTGCGCCCGTAGCACATGCGGCAGAGGCCGCGCTTCGCTTCGCAGGTGAGCACCGAGCGGATCTTCACCGTCTCGATGCCGGCATCTTCGATGCTCTGCGCCATCTCTTCCGAGATGAGCATGCCCGCTTCCACCAGCAGGCGCGGCCGGCCGGCCTCGTCCTGCTCCATGGGGTCGAACACGTCCTCGGCCGCCACGTTGCCGACCAGACGCTCGGCCAGCGGCTCGATCACGTCTTCCCCTTCCTTCAGCGCCGACGTGTCGATGCCGAGGATCGTGCCACAATCCTCCTCGGCGATCGTCATGTCCTGCGCGACGTCCACGAGACGGCGCGTGAGGTAGCCGGCGTCGGCCGTCTTGAGCGCCGTGTCGGCCAGCCCCTTGCGGGCGCCGTGCGTGGACGAGAAGTACTCGAGCACCGAGAGGCCTTCACGGAAGTTCGACTTGATCGGGTTTTCGATGATTTCGCCGATACCACCCGTGAGCTTCTTCTGCGGCTTGGCCATGAGGCCGCGCATACCCGCCAGCTGGCGGATCTGGTCGCGGCTACCACGCGAGCCGGAGTCGAACATCATGAACACCGGGTTGAAGCCGCCCTGCGACTCCCGCATGGTCTTGACCATGGCGTCGGCGACGTCGGTGTTGGCGTGCGTCCACGTGTCGATGACCTTGTTGTAGCGCTCGCCGTTCGTGATGTTGCCCGTCGCGTAGGCGCGCTGGAAACGCTCCACGCGCTCGCTCGCTTCCTGCAGCAGCGTGACCTTTTCCTTCGGGATGTGCAGGTCTTCGATGCCGATCGAGACGCCACCGCGCGTTGCGTTGCGGAAGCCGAATTCCTTGAGGCGGTCGAGCAGCGACACCGTCTCCGCCAGCCCCGCATTGCGGTAGCTCTCGAACACGAGTTCGCCAAGCGCCTTCTTCTTCATGTCCTTGTTGAGGAACGGCAACCCCTTCGGCACGATCGCGTCGAACAGCACGCGGCCCGTCGTCGTGGTGATCCACGACGGCGCGTCGCCGCGGCGGTCGAGCCAGCGGACCGGCGTCTGGTAGGTCGCGCGCCCGTTGGCGATCGCGAGCTCCACCTCGGCCGTGTCGGTGAACGTGGGAAGCTTCGCCACCCACGCCGCGTCCCTGGCGTGCTTGTCGAAGTCGGTCGGCGCCTTGGTGGCCACATAGCAGCCGAGCACGATGTCCTGGCTGGGCTCCGCGACCGGACGGCCGTCCGACGGCTTCAGGATGTTGTTCGACGACAGCATGAGGACACGGGCCTCGATCTGCGCCTCGAACGAGAGCGGCACGTGCACGGCCATCTGGTCCCCGTCGAAGTCGGCGTTGAACGCCGCGCAGACGAGCGGGTGGATACGAATGGCCTTGCCTTCGACGAGCACCGGCTCGAACGCCTGGATGCCCAGGCGGTGGAGCGTCGGCGCGCGATTGAGCAGCACCGGGTGGTCCTTGATGATGCCTTCCAGCACCTCGTAGACCATCGCGTTCTCACGCTCCACGATCTTCTTGGCGCGCTTCACCGTCTCCGCTTCACCGCTCTCCACCAGCTTGTGGATGATGAACGGCTTGAAGAGCTCGAGTGCCATGGCCTTGGGCAGGCCGCACTGGTGCAACTTGAGCTCCGGGCCCACGACGATGACCGAACGGCCCGAGTAGTCCACGCGCTTGCCGAGCAGGTTCTGACGGAACCGGCCCTGCTTGCCCTTGAGCATGTCGGACAGCGACTTGAGCGGGCGCTTGCCGCGGCCACGGATGGCCTTGGAGCGGCGGCCGTTGTCGAACAGCGCGTCGACCGCCTCCTGCAGCATGCGCTTCTCGTTGCGCAGGATGACTTCCGGCGCGCGGTGCGAGATGAGCTTCTGGAGGCGGTTGTTGCGGTTGATGACGCGGCGATACAGGTCGTTCAGGTCCGACGTCGCGAAGCGGCCGCCGTCGAGCGGCACGAGCGGACGCAGGTCGGGCGGGATGACCGGGATGACGTCGAGGATCATCCACTCCGGGCGATTGCGGATCTCGCCGCCCTCGCCCGATGTGCGGAACGCATCGACGATCTTGAGGCGCTTCAGCATCTGCTTCTTGCGATGCTGCGACGTCTCCCCGACCACGCTCGCGCGCAGTTCCTCGGCCGTCTTGTCGACGTCGAGGCGCTTGAGCAGCTCGCGCACGGCCGGCGCGCCGATGTCGCACTGGAACGCCGTGTCGCCTTCCGCCTTCGCCTTCTGGCGCAGCGTCAGGTACTCGTCCTCGTCGAGCAGCTGGCGCTCCCGCACCTCCTGCGAGCCCGGATCGATGACGATGTAGTTGCTGTAGTAGATGACCTTCTCGAGGTCACGCAGCGTGACGTCGAGCAGGTTCCCCATCGGCGACGGCAGGGTCTTGAAGAACCAGATGTGCGCGACCGGCACGGCCAGTTCGATGTGCCCCATGCGTTCGCGCCGCACCTTGCTCAGCGTGACTTCCACGCCGCAGCGATCGCAGATCACGCCGCGATAGCGGATGCGCTTGTACTTGCCGCAATGGCATTCCCAGTCCTTGACCGGACCGAAGATGCGCTCGCAGAACAGGCCGTCCTTCTCGGGCTTGAAGGAGCGGTAGTTGATGGTTTCGGGCTTGGTGACCTCGCCCCACGACCACCAGGTACGCAGGCCGGCCATCTCCAGCCGCTCGCGCTCCTTGGGGTCCTTCGGGCCGCGGATCTCCTCGGGCGAGGCGATGCGGACCGACATGTAGTCGAACGCCGACGCGCGGGCTTCGCGCGAGCTGCGGAAATCGATCATGTGCTTACTCCTCCCCGCCGTTGCTGTTGCCGCCGGCGTCGATCAGTTCGACGCCGGTGCCATCGGTGGCGCCGAGCGTGACCTTGATTCCGAGAGCCTGCTGTTCCTTCACAAGCACGTTTAACGACTCCGGGATGCTGGGTTCGGTCGAGTTCTGCCCCTTCACGATCGCCTCGTACACCCGGCTGCGGCCGTTCACGTCGTCCGACTTGACCGTCAGGATTTCCTGGAGGGTGTGTGCCGCGCCGTAGGCCTCGAGCGCCCACACTTCCATTTCGCCGAAACGCTGGCCGCCGAACTGCGCCTTGCCGGCGAGCGGCTGCTGCGTCACGAGCGAGTACGGTCCGATCGAGCGCGCGTGGATCTTGTCATCGACCAGGTGCGACAGCTTGAGCATGTAGATCTCGCCCACCGTGACCGGCGAGTTGAACATCTCGCCGGTGCGACCATCCCGCAGGCGCACCTTGCCCGTGGGCGTGAGCCCCGCCAGGCGGATGAGCTCGGTGGCCGCGGCGTCGACGTCGGCATCCTTCGCCGCGCCCACGATGGCCGCCAGCGCCGGCTGGCCGATGCGCTGCAGCGTGGCCGACGGTGTCATCGCCGCCTGCGTCTCGAGCACGGCGATGGCGTCCGCCGCGTCGCCCGGCAACTCGCCGGCGTCGTGGCGATGAATGGCAATGGCCGCCTGCACCGCGTCGATCTCGCGCGCCGCCAGCGTCTTCGCCGCCGTCGACACGAACTCGCGTACCCGACCGTACAGCGCCTTGGTCTCCGGCGACATGCCCTTGCCACCCAGATCGTTCAGGTTGGCATCGCCCAGCAACTCCACCTTGTCGGGCAGGCGCCGATCGGGCTTGATGTCGGCCAGCAGCACCTTCACTTCGGCGGGCGTGGTGTCGATCGAGGCGTCACCCAGCAGCAGCGTCTCACGCGCCCAGCGCAGACCGGCCAGCTTCATGAGCAGGCCGATTTCACGCTCGTTCGCGCCCTCGAACACCGGCGTCTTGGCGTAGAAGTTGAGCAGCTTCGCGGCCCACCCGAGGTGGGTCTCGAGGATCTGCCCCACGTTCATGCGCGACGGCACGCCGAGCGGGTTGAGCACGATGTCCACCGGACGGCCGTTCGGCAGGAACGGCAGGTCCTCCTCGGGGACGATGCGGGCCACGATACCCTTGTTGCCGTGACGGCCGGCCATCTTGTCACCAACCGAGATCTTGCGCTTCTCGGCCAGGTACACCTTGACCAGCTGGATCACGCCCGGCGGGAGCTCATCGGGCTGCAGGATGCGGTCGATGCGCTCTTCCGCCCGCTCCTCGATCCGGCTCTTTTCCTCGTTGGCGGCGTCGATGATCTCGCGCACGCGGTCATTGGCCGCCTTGCTCTCGACGCGGAACGTCTTGAGGTCGAGCGTCGCGAAGCGCAGCCCGCTCAGGAGGTCCCTTGAGAGCACGGTGCCCGCGGCGATCGCTTCCTCCACCGTGCCCGCCTTGAGCGCCAGCGACACCTTCTCGCCCTCGAGCAGCGTCGCCAGCTCGGCGTCGCGCACCTCGTTGACGCGGATCTTCTCCTCGCCCTCGAGACGACGCACCTCACCGATGCGCTCGCCGCGATCCTTCTCGACCACCTGGTCTTCCACGCGCGAGAAGATCTTCACGTCGATCACCGTGCCTTCCATGCCGGGCGGCACCTTGAGCGACGAATCCTTCACGTCCTTGGCCTTCTCGCCGAAGATGGCCGTGAGCAGCTTCTCTTCCGGCGACAGCTCGGTCTCGCCCTTCGGCGTGATCTTGCCGACGAGGATGTCACCCGGCTTGACCTGGGCGCCGATGCGCACGATGCCGCGTTCGTCGAGGTCGACCAGCGACTCCTCGGCCACGTTCGGGATTTCGCGCGTGATCTCTTCCTGACCGCGCTTGGTGTCGCGGACGTGCAGTTCGAGCTCCTGGATGTGGATCGACGAGAACACGTCGAACTTCACCAGGCGCTCGGAGAGCACGATGGCGTCTTCGAAGTTGTGCCCGTACCACGGCATGAACGCCACGGTGACGTTGGCGCCGAGCGCCAGCTGCCCCATTTCGGTGGCCGCGCCGTCGGCGAGCACTTCGCCCTTGGCGACCTTCTGGCCAAGACGAACCAGCGGACGCTGGTTGATGGCGGTGTCCTGGTTGGTGCGCCAGTACTTCTTGAGCTTGTAGCGATCGAGGTGCCCGAGGCGCGCCAGCGGACGGTCGGTGTCCACCGCGCCCTCGATGAGCCCCGCGTCGACGATGATCTCGTCGGCCGTCACGCTGGTGACGATGCCGGCCCGGCGCGCGATGATGACCGCGCCCGAGTCGACGGCGACCGTGGCCTCGAGGCCCGTGCCCACCAGCGGCGTGCGCGGGTTGAGCAGCGGCACGGCCTGACGCTGCATGTTCGAACCCATGAGCGCGCGGTTGGCGTCGTCGTGCTCGAGGAACGGAATGAGCGCCGAGGCGATCGAGACGAGCTGCTCGGGCGCCACGTCCATGTAATCGATGTTCGCCGGCGGCTCGAGCGGCAGGTCGCCCCGCTTGCGCGACAGCACGAGGTCATCGACGAACGTGCCGTCCGGGTTGAGCTTCGAGTTGGCCTGCGCGATGATCGCGTCTTCCTCGCGGTTCGCGTCGAGCCACACGATCTCGCCCGTCACCCGCCCGTCCTTCACCACGCGGTACGGCGTCTCGATGAAGCCGAGATCGTTCACGCGGGCGAAGCAGGCGAGCGACGTGATGAGGCCGATGTTCGGGCCTTCCGGCGTCTCGATGGGGCACATGCGGCCGTACTGCGAGTAGTGCACGTCGCGCACCTCGAAGCCGGCGCGTTCCCGCGTGAGGCCGCCCGG
>JAJTGR010000039.1 GCA_021299375.1 Gemmatimonadota bacterium | reverse complement strand
GGGGGGGGGGGGGGGGGGGGGGGGGGGGGGGGGGGGGGGGGGGGGGGGGGGGGGGGGGGGGGGGGGGGGGGGGGGGGGGGGGGGGGGGGGGGGGGGGGGGGGGGGGGCGCGGGGGGGGGGGGGGCGGGGGGGGGGGGCGCGAGGGGGAGGGGCGCGAGCGGGAGGGGCGCGAGGGGGAGGGGCGCGAGCGGGAGGGGCGCGAGCGGGAGGGGCGCGAGCAGGAGGGGCGCGAGGGGGAGGGGCCAGCCGGCGAACCGGTGCGCGCGTCGCCGGTTGCCCGGCGGCGCGCACGTGAACTGGGGGTGGACCTCTCGGGCCTCGCCGTGGCCCATCCGGGCAGGGCCCTGTCGCTGGCGGACGTGGAGCGGGCGGCCGAGACGCGAGCCGGTGAGACGCGAGCCGGTGAGACGCGAGCCGGTGAGACGCCGGAAACGGCGACCAGCCCCGACGACCGCGCCGCCGCCATGCGCCGCTCCATCGCGACCGCCATGGCGCGCAGCAAGCGCGAGATCCCGCACTACTACCTCGGCACCGACATCATCGTCGAGCGCGCCACCGCCTGGCTGAGTGCGCGCAACGCCGAACGCCCCGTCGACCGGCGCGTCCTGTTCGCCGCGCTGCTGTTCAAGGCGGTGGCGCTGGCACTGCGCGAGGTGCCGGAGCTCAACGGCACGTACGTGGACGGCACCTTCCGACCGGGGGCCGGCATCCACCCCGGTATCGCTGTCGCGTTGCGCGGCGGTGGCCTCATCGCCCCGGCGCTGCACGACGCCGATCGACTCCCGCTCGATGACGGTATGCGTGCGCTCGCCGACCTGCTGGAGCGGGCGCGCCGCGGACAGCTGCGCGGCGCCGAGATCGTCGACCCGACCATCACCATTACCAATCTCGGCGACCTCGGGGTGGACACTGTCTACGGCGTCATCACGCCGCCACAGGTGGCGATCGTGGGGCTGGGGCGCGTGGCCACGAAGCCGTGGGTCATCGAGGGACAGGTGGTGCCCGCCCGGGTACTGCACACCACACTGTCGGCCGACCACCGAGTGAGCGATGGCATGCGTGGTTCCCGCTTCCTCGCCACCCTCGACCAGCTGCTGCAGGCCCCGGAGGCCCTCGAATGACCACCCACACCCCGGAGTCCGTGCGGACCGCGCTGTACGATGCCATCGCCAGCGTGGCCCCCGAGATCGACCTCACGGCCATTCGCCCCGACCGTGCGTTCCGCGATCAGGCAGAGCTCGATTCGTTCGACTTCCTGCGCGTGCTGACGCGGCTCCATGAGCAACTGGGCGTCGACGTACCGGAGACGGACTACGGCGAGTTCGCCACACTCGACCGTGCGGTGGCCTACGTGATTCGACGGCTTGGCACGTCGGTGGGCAGGTAACGGAAAGACGGTTGCCCGCCGCCGGACCTGGCCGAGGCCGGCATTGTGGCGCCCGCAGACTTGCAGCACTGTGCGTGGATTTCGGACGCGTCGTCAGGGATTCGCCGTCGCGTGGCCGTGGCTGCGGGGTAGGTTGGATTTCACATCGGAATGTCCCGTGAATCGGAGGCTGTCATGTTGACGTCCCAGACGCTGGCCACCCTCGAACGTGCGCTGCACGGCGAGATGGTGCTGACCGTCTATCTCACCGGCGCGGCACGCGATCCCGCCGAGCGCTATCGCTGGCAGCGGGAGCTCGAGCCCCGGCTGCGCGACATCGCCCATGCGCTGGACGACAAGGCGCCGGAGGAGCGCGCGGCGTTCGATGCCTGCGTCGACACCTTGCACGCGGAAATCGCGAACCACAGCGGCCCGCTGGGCAACCCGAGCTGGGTCGCCATGGTGACGAAGAACGGTGTGCAGCACACCGCCACGCTGCCGATCGTCATGGACGCGGTCGTCACGTGGCAGGAGGGACCGGATACGGTCCCCTACCTGCGGGCGCTGCGGCAGCAGGTGCCGGTGCTGCTCGTCATGGCCGACAGCCGCCACGGAGAGATCGCCCGTGTATCCAACGGTCATCTCGACGTGCTCGACCAGCTCGAGGCCGAGGTGGAGGTGGAGCTCGGCATGCACATGGGCGATGCCCCCAAGCCGGGGTTTCACGCGGGGACGCGCGGCACCGCCGTGACCGATGCGGCGCAACGCTCCCTGCGTGACGCCAGCGATCACATGCTGCGCGACCTTGCGGCGCGCGTCGCCAAGCTCACCCAGCCCGAGGACTGGGTCGTGCTCGGTGGCAACGCGCATCTCCTGCCCAGGCTTGGGACCATGTTGCCGGCCGCGCTAGCCACGCGCACAGGTATCGCGTCGTCGCTGGACATGGCCGCGACGCCGGCCGAGCGGACAAGGGCCGCCACAACGACGGCCCGGCAGCTCCGCAGTGCATGGGAGGTGGAACGTGTCAACGCCGTCGAGAACGAGGCCGCAAGTCGATCGCGCGGGGTCGTTGGTCCGGTGGACACCCATCAGGCGCTCGAGCGCGCACAGGTGGCCGACCTGATCGTGTCCGACCGCTTCGTGCAGGAGCACCCGGAGCACGCCCGTGCGATGATGCGGTCGGCCTTCGCCCAGGGAGCACGGGTGATCGAAGTGGAGGGCGAGGCGCAGGCGCGGCTGGAGCCGCATGGCGGCGTGGCGGCGGCGCTGCGGTTCACGCTCGAGGTGCCGGCGACCTGACGGTCGGGTGGCAGCGGGGCGTGACCGACGCACTGACCGTGGGTGGGGCGGTGCACGCCACCATGGCGGCCTTTGGTGTGGCCGGCGGCGAACTGTCGGCCACGCATCGGCTGCTCGGCGCCCGTGACGACGCGCTGGCGCTTGCGGGCACCGTCCATGGGTATCTGTTTGCCGGCGAGGGCGGTACGCGCGTGTACCCTGGCGCGAGTCTGGTCGGCAGCTGGCGCTCCGGCGCACGTATGCTGTTCTATGGCGGCGGGACGGGGGTTGGCCAGTTCGACGGCGTACCGTCACTGGTGCTCAGTCCGCTGCTCGGCGCGCAACGCTCCCTGGGGCGCCGGCTCGCGGTGCAGGCCGAGGTCCGGTGGATGGCGGCCAATGCCGACACGCGCGCCGGCGTCTTCGAGGGCGAATCGAGTGTTGGCGGCCGCGGAGCGATGGCCGTGCAGCTCGGCGCCGTGGTGCGTCGGGGAGGAGCCCGATGAGGCGCCCACGCGCACCCGGGAGCTGGCGATGGCTGTCGGGAGCGCGCGCGGCGCTGACCGCCGGCCTGCTCACCGTCAGCGCCTGCTCGCTCGACGGCTATCTCTTCAACGAACGCCCGCTCGATCGCTATGCGCTGTCCAACGCCATCATCCCCGACTCGCTGCGCACCGAAGGAGAGTGGCAGGTGGGCACGGACCGGGTGGCGTGGGTGCTGGCGCGCCGCCCGGGGTCGGCGCCTCGCCTGTCGATGCTGTATTGCCACGGCAACAAGAACCACATCGAGGAGTACTGGAGCCGAGTCGAAACCTACTGGCGCGCGGGCTTCGATGTGCTGATTTTCGACTATCGGGGGTTCGGTCGCAGTACCGGCACGTCCAGCGAGGCTACCATGCGCGCCGACGGCGAAGCCGCACTCGCATTCCTGCGCTCACGTGGCGTGGCGGACTCGTCGCTGGTCGTGGCGGGGTTCTCGCTTGGCGGCGTCTGCGCCATTCATCTGGCCTCGCGCATCGTGACTCCACGCGCCCTCATCGTGGAGAGTGCGTTCACCAGCAGCGAAGCGCTGGTCCGCAGCGGCACCGTGCTCGACGTGCCGGGGCGCTGGCTGGTCAAGGATCCCTTCGACAACCTGGCCGCCATGCCGGCGGTGCGCGCGCCGACGCTGCTGCTGCACGGCGATGCGGACACCTTCGTCCCCTTCTCCTTTGGCGAGGCACTCTTCGCGGCCAACGGCGCATCGATCAGGCGCTTCGTGCGGATTCGCGGGGCTGACCACACCGACATTCCGACCGTGC
The DNA here is from genome assembly GCA_021299375.1 of Gemmatimonadota bacterium. GTDB lineage: Bacteria > Gemmatimonadota > Gemmatimonadetes > Gemmatimonadales > Gemmatimonadaceae > Gemmatimonas. Next base: position 16,333 of record JAJTGR010000039.1, on the reverse strand, counting down.
TTGGCGCGGCTCGCTATGGGCAGGTGTACCATGATTTCGCGATGACCCCGTCGGCGAATGGCGCGACGGTTCTTCCATGACCACCGGGTGCAGACGATCGACGAGCGCTGGCGCCTGACGACATCCACCTTGGCCATGGTGTGCCTGGGTGTCATCGCTGGCTGCGCGCCGGCGGTGCGCGCCGTACGTCTGCCGTTCCCCACCGCGATCGACAGCGTGTGGTACGTGTCCGTGCGGGCACGCGATGGCGGGCGGGACACCCGAACACTGGCGGCCTCGCTGGAGTACGGGGTGGCGATCTTCCGCCGCACCGCGACCGACGGACCCACGGTGAATGTGGAATGGACGCTGCTCGACACCACCGCCATGTCGGCGGATGCCTTTGCCCAGGCCCTGCGCCAGCAGGTGGCGGCACTCGCGGCGCCGGAGGACTATGCGGTGCTGTACGTGCACGGATTCGCGACGTCGCTGCACGAAGCGTGGAAGTACACGGCCGAGGCCCGGCAGCTCACGGGCCGTCGTGCCCCATGGATCGCGTTCTGCTGGCCGTCGAATGGCCATGGCATCGCCCGGCCCCGCAATGGGGAACTCCTCATGCGTGCCTACCACGAGGACTCCGTCTCGGCACAGGCCAGCCGGCCCGCATTCGCCAGGACCGCCATGGAGCTCGTGGAGGCGCTCGATCGCCAGCAGCTGGTCATGGCGGTCCATTCGCTTGGTGCCCAGCTGGCAGGCGAGTCAATCGCCGGCGACTCGGCCCTCCGCGCCACGCTGCGGCGGCGACCACTGCGCGCCCTCGCCTTTCTGGTGCCGGACGTGGAGACCGCGCACTTCCGTGACGATCTGCTTCCGGCGCTCGTGGACATCGCGGCGCGACGGGTGCTGTACGTTTCGGGACGTGACCGGGCACTCGCCCTGGTCAGCGGCGCAGACGGGACGCCACGGGCGGGCCGACGCAGTCGGCCGGCGCTCACGGGGCCGACGCTCGAGACCGTCGATATCACCGACGGCGTGACCACCGAGGGATGGGTGCAGCGACTGTTCGGCACGCACCATGCCATTCGCCGTCAGGCTGGGATGTTGTTCGATCTGGCCAATGTCGTCGGCACCGGTCGGGGCGCCTCCTGCCGGAGCACACTGGGTACCGGCGTCAGGAACGACGACGGCACCTGGTCGCTGCGTCGCGTGTCGCTTCCGGAGCTGGACGCGTGGCGGACGTGTCCGGCCTTCGGGGTGGAGCCATGACCATGCGGTCCGCCGCACGGGCGGGGCTGCTGCTCGCGCTGGGCACGGGCGGGGCCATGGGCGTTGGGGCCCAGCCCCGCCTTCCGTCGGATGGCGGCACCATCTTCTCGCTTGGACAACCCGGGGCATGGCAGGCCAGCATCGGGGGAGCCACGGGGGTCGGGCGCCGCGACAGCAGGGCCACCGGTGTGGCGGAGGCCCGTGTCGGGGTGTACTACGAGTTCCTCAACCGCGCCCTCGGACTCGGCGGCGCACAGCTCGAAGTGTACGGCGGGACCCTCGATGCCGGGGCAAACGGCGGCGCCCGCGCGCGCTTCGTGTCGCCGTTCACGCGCTTCGCCATCGGGGTCGACTACAGCGGCCTCGATCACCAGGTGCGGCCGCTCCTGTCGTTCTCCTGGCCAGGCCGGCGCGGAGGGTTGTTCCACGACGGCACGATGCTCCGGCTGGACTATCGCCCGGGCCGGGAACGCATGCTCACGCTCGGCGTCGAGACACCGTTCCGGCGCCGCATCCCGTGGGGCACGACGCGTCCATACCACGACCATGTGTCGCTATCGGAGCGACGGGCGCCCTATGCCCCCCTGCCCACGTCGCGTCCGGAGGTCCCCGCCGCCCTCGCCGACGCACGGATCGCGGCGCGCCAGATGCAGTTGCTCGCCGTGCCCTGGGTGGACCACAAGGGCGGCGGCGGCCGGACAAGCGACGCCGCCGTCATCAGGCGACTGCGGGACATTGCCCGCGCCGCCGATGGCACCACCATGGAGCGTGAGACCCGACGCTTTCACAGCGCCATCGAGCGGGCGTTCGTGCTCGTGCTTGGCGCAGCCGGTGACAGCACCGCGACTGTGCTGGGACGCCGAGTCGCGCAGCAGGCGCGGGCCGTGCTGTTGGACGAGGTGCTGCTGCCATACGACCGGCTGCTGGGCCAGAACAAGGACAAGGACACGCTGCGCGAGTATGCCGTGCTGGCGCGTGGCGTGTTCCTGCGCTGGTTGCATGTGGCATCGGGGGTGCCTCGCGATCGCATCGACGATGTGCTCGGTGTGTTCGTTGGACTGCTCGACATCGCCGAGGACGTGCGTGCCACGGCACACCGTGACTGGCACGGGTCGCGCTTCGTGTGGCTGCCGCTGCAGCTCGCGCTGCTGCCCGAGGAGCACGATTCACAAGCGGAGATCGACGCCCTGGTCGACCGCGCCAGCGGGGAGGCGCTCACCGATGGCAACGACGTCACCTACGTCATCAATGAACAGTTCCAGTATCAGCTCAGTCGGACGATCCGGGCCGCGCGACACTACCACGTGCTCTGGACGCACGACTTCCGGGGCATCGATGGCCGCGGTGACCCCGACGAGATGAGCTTTCGGCACGTGCTGCGCTCGTATCTCGCGGCCATGATCAACCGCGTGCGCGCCTACGACAGCACGGGCGTCTTTCCGTCGTACTTCATCATCCTCGACGAGTGGTTCTATCGCAACACCAGGGGAAATCTGTGGATGAACCTGCTGGAGAACCCGCTGCAGCACGAGGTGCAGCTGCCGGCGCGGTTCTCGGCGTGGCAGGACTCGCTGCGCGTTGCGCAGGATAGCCTGCGGCTGGCCATTGCCCAGTCGTCGCTGCTGTCAGCACAGCGGGCCCAGTATGGTGAGGCGTGGCTCCGGAATCTCGTGAAGGTGCACGTGAACATCACGAACGCCAGTGATCCGACCTTCTGGAGCTGGAAGGTGGCGACGGCGTTCCCCGTGCCCGACACGTGGATGCGCGACCATCGCAAGCTGGTGTTCTACGACATCACCGAACGCGATCTCTATCGGGGGGAGTCGATCATCACCGGCGCCGGGATCGGAGAGCACTATGCGAACCTGTCGTGGGAGGACCGCTCACTGCTCGTGCGCGGGCCGGCGAACCTTGCGCTCAAGACGGCAGCGCGGGAGCTCCTGCTGAGTCAGGGGTTCACCCCCGAGCGCATTCCCGCCGTGCTGCGGGCAGAACCGCGCGCACGGGATTACGAGGTCCAGGTGGCCCGCGCCACGCTGGTCGGTGGCCGTCCGCTGCGCGCCGCGCTGCTCCAGAATCGTACCGGCTACGACGCCAAGAGCATCAACGTCACCAAGGCGGTCCTGTATTCGCTCATGCCGCCAGGGTCGGTGATCAAGATCCCCGACTCGCTCTGGAACGGCACCTTCTGGGGGTCGATGCTCACGGGATGCGCGATGCGTGGGGTGCGGGTGCTGGTGATTGCTCCCACGCTGGCCAACGCGCCTGCGCGCGCCTTCGGCTCACTGGTGCGAAGCCGTGAACTGCTCTGGCGGCTGCTGATGGCAGAGCAGGAGCTGGGCCCCATCATGCAGGCCAACGGCGGCCTGCTCAAGGTGGGGCTGTACGCCTCGGACATCCCGGTGTCCGATGTCCCCAGGAAGATCCTCGCGGTACGGGGGACACTCGCGGCGCACGCCTGGTTGCGCGAGCTGTTCGCGTTCCCCCCCTCGGTGTACACCGGGCTCGAACAGATCGCGCAGACCTATGGGCAACTTCCCGCCCCCGTGCGCGAAGGCACGGAGTTCGAGGCCAACCAGCGGCCGTTGCTTCACCTCAAGGCCAACTTCATCGCCTCGCGCGAAGCATGGGAGGTGATGGCACGGACCGATTGGGTGGACATGACGCGCGAGTTCGTGCCGCGCCGGATGTCGCAGCTGCAGGCGCGTGGCGCCGCCGTGGCCGCCTTCGAGGACTTTCCCGATGCGCGCATCGACATCGGTGGCGAGGTCGTGCAGCGCTGGTACGACGGGCTGACACCGGCCGTGCGGGATCGTGTGATGTTCTACACGATGCTCGGCTCGGCGAACCAGAATGATCGCAGCATGGTGAGCGACGGCGAGGCGGTGGTGATGCTGGCGGGGTGGCCCTCGGTGACGGCCACCATCGACCTGATCTCCCTGATCGGTCAGTCGCGGTGGATCAGTGACCCCGCCGAACTGAACGCGCTGCTTCCGCCTCGCGGGAAGCTCGCGACGGGCGTGTCGCACTGGTTCAAGTTCATGTTCTGAAGGTCACGCCCGATCGGCAACGGGCGGTGCGGCACCACGGTTCGTACCGACGAGGCGGTCCGCTCACCGCGTCCTCTCCGGCCATGGGCGTACCCGCCGGGGTCCAGCGGCCCGGCTGCTTCCGGCCGGGTTCGATGGAAGCAGCGGTGACGACGGCCGCAGCGGCGTGCGACGCGCCCCCTCCACCGGTTCCGCGGCGCCGACGTCCCAGACCAGATCCGCGGGCGCCGCGCGCTGGCGTGACCGCGTGCTGGTGCACGGGGGCCTCAGAGCGACGACAGTGACCGCACCTGTTTGCGGCAGCACTCGGGCATCAGAACGCGCAGATGCTGCAGCGCATGGGCGGCCTTGCCGAGGAAGTCGTCGGTGGCCGGCACTTCGAAGTAGCGCGGGTGGCCAGCCCATGCCTCGGCAATCAACGCATCGATGGCGCGGGCCTCGTCGTGGGACTCGATGCGCAGCGGATTGTCGTTGTTGTAGGCCGAGGCGGTCGGTGTGCGCAGATGAATGACGCCGTGGTACCGCGCCAGCTCCGCGGCCTGGGTGGTGCCCACGGCATCCCAGAGCGTCCCGCCACCCACCCAGTAGGCCGAGCCGTCGGGGGTACCGCGATCGCAGATCACCATGGCGGCATTCTCGACGGTGGTGGTGGACTCCAGCTCCACCTGCACGTGATAGATGGCGCGCTGGCTCGCGCGACGGATGTCGGGGCGGCCGTTGCGAGGGAAGTGCCCACCGAACAGGATGCCCGCCGCCTCCGGCAGGCGCCGCACGTGGTGGCAGAAGAAGAGCCGAGCGAGTTCGAGCACGGCCGACTTGCCGGCGCCGGGGCCGCCAGTGAGGACCACGCGACGCCCGTCGTGCGTGGCCGTGCAGGTGCAGGGGTTCATGCCCCACAAGATAGCCGACCACCGTGAGGTGCGTAGCGGCGCGTCGCTTCGGACCGTATGCTGGGGATGACTCACCCTCCCCAATGCCATGAGCGACACCCCTACCCTGCCGCGCAAGCCGCGCGACGACGAAATGGACGTGTACGGCCTGTCGCACCCCGGGAAGGTGCGCCGGGAGAATCAGGATCACTTCCTGATGGCCACCTTCCACAAGCGCGTCAACGTGATCGCCACCAACCTGCCCGACGCCGAGCACCGGCTGCCGGTGGGTGAACAGCGACTGGCCTACGTGGCGATGGTCGCCGACGGGGTGGGTGGCGGCGTGGGTGGCGCCGAGGCGAGTGCCACGGCGTTGCAGGCGCTGATGCGCTATGTGGACGGCAGCGTGACCGTGTACGACGGGGCTCGCGCCAACGAGGCCGAGTTCATCGAGCTGCTGCAGTCGGCGGCGATGCAGGCGCACGGCGCGGTGCGCGCCCGGCGCGACGAGCAGGGGCTGGAAGGGACCATGGCCACGACGCTCACCATGTACATCGGTGTGTGGCCCACGTACTACCTGCTGCAGGTGGGCGACTCGCGCTATTACGTGTGGCGCGACGGGGTGCTCACGCAGATCACGCGCGACCAGACGATGGCGCAGGACCTCGTCGACGACGGGGTCCTCGCCGCGGCCAGCGCCGACCGGTCGCCGATGGCGCACGTGCTGTCCAGTGCCATCGGAGCCGACACGACCGTGCCCGTGGTGACCCGCCTGCAGGCCGACTGGGGCAATGTGCACCTGCTCGGCTCCGACGGCCTCACCACGCACGTGAACAACGCACGCATCGCCGAAGTACTGGGAAACATGACGAACGCGAAGCAGGCCGCCGAGCAGCTGTTACAGGACGCGCTCGACGGCGGCGGGTCGGACAACATCACCATTCTGGTTGGGCGGACGGTGCGAAGAGACGAGCATTGCGCGTCAGTTTGCCGCCTTCTTCCCCGCCGGCATGCTCAGGTAGTCCACCGCCAGCCCCGCCATCGCCCGCACCCCCGTGATCAGCGCGCCCTCATCGGCGAAGAACAGCGGCGAGTGATTCACCGCCACGGTGTTGAGATCCGTGCCCTTCGGCGTGACGCCGAGAAAGAAGAACACGCCAGGAATGGTCCGGGTGAACTCCGGAAAGTCCTCCGAACCCATCACCGGGTTGATGAACGCCACGCCGCTCTCGCCGGCGGCCCAGCGCAGCGTGGGAAGCATGCGGTCGGTGAGCGTGGTGTCGTTGGCCGTCACGAGGCCGCCCTGATCGACCTTCACGATGGCGGTGGCGCCCGCCGACCGCGCGATATCGGTGGCGGTGCGCTCGATGCGCATGGCGATGTCCTTGCGCATGGCATCATCGAAGGTGCGCAGCGTACCGACCATCACCACGCTGTCGGGAATGATGTTGCTGCGGTTGTCGCCGGTGATCTGTCCGACGGTGAGCACACTGGGCAGGTAGGCCACATTCACCTGGCGGCTGGCAATGGTCTGCAATCCCAGCACGATCTGCGACGCCACCACGATGGGGTCCACGCCACTCCACGGCTGCGAGCCATGTGTCTGCTTCCCCTTCACGATGATGGTGAAGTTGCCGGCAGCAGCCATGATCGGCCCCTGGCGCACCGCGATCTGTCCGACGCGATTGGGCCACACATGCAAGCCGAACACCGCCTGGGGCGCCGGATTCGCAAAGGCGCCCGCCTCGAGCATGGCCTTGGCGCCACCAAGCCCTTCTTCCGCAGGCTGAAAGATGAACTTCACTGTGCCCGGCACCTGCGCCTTCATGCCGGCCAGCACCTCGGCGGCCCCCATGAGAATGGCCACGTGATTGTCGTGCCCACAGGCGTGCATCACCCCCACCTCCTGCCCCTGCCACTGCGTGCGCACCGTGCTCTTGAACGGCAGGTCCACCAGTTCGGTGACCGGCAGGCCGTCCATGTCCGCGCGCAGCGCCACCACCGGCCCCGGCTTGCCGCCACGCAGGATGCCCACCACCCCGGTCTTGCCAACCCCGGTCTGTACCTCGAGGCCGAGCGACTGCAGGTGTTTGGCGACGAGTGCCGACGTGCGCACCTCCTCGAAGCTCAGCTCGGGGTGCTGGTGAATGTCGCGGCGCCACGCCACGACCTTGGGCATCACGGCGGGGAGCCGGCTCTCGATCATGCGGACGAGCTCGGACGGCGGTGCAGGCTGGGCGGACGCCGACGCGGGCGTGACCAGAGCACAGGCGATGGCGGCGAGAAAGGAACGACGCATGGGCGGGGCAGCGGGGGGAGGAACAGACCGGCCTGATGCCGGAGGCGTCCGTCGACGATGGCGCCTCGGGGCGCCGCTGTCCATGGGGGCACGTGGTCGCGGGCCCACGCGGTGCCGGGTGCTCGGCGCGCCGCCGAGTGGACTCGGCGCGAACGCCGAGCATAGCTTTTTCAGGCAGGGGCGTGACGCGTCGCTGACGCCCGCATGGCAGCGTGCACGCATGACCAGAACCCGAACGCGACGCCGGAGGCCAGCCATGGTCGGGGTGAGCGAAGGTATGACGGCAGAACAGCTGCTGACCTATTCGGCGCCGGACAAGCGCGTCGAACTGGTGCGGGGGCAGCTCGTGGTGCGCGAACCGCCCGGCTGGTACCACGGCGAGATCTCGCTGCGGGTGGGCGCGGCGCTGCACGCCCACCTGGCCAGCGAGCAGGCCCGACACGGCTGGCCAGCGCCCCGCGGCCGACTGGCGGTCGGCGACCCGGGGTTCATCCTGGCGCGTAGTCCCGACACCGTCCGCGGGTCGGATGTCGCCTACGTGTCCCGCGAGCGGCACCCCGGGCCCATGCCCGCCAGATTTCCGGAAATGGCCCCGGACCTCGCCATCGAAGTCCGCTCGCCAACCGACCGCCTCGGCGAGGTGCTCGCCAAGGTCGGCGATTGGCTCGACGCCGGCAGTCGGCTGGTGTGGGTCATCGACCCCCAGCGCGAGTCGGCAACGGTGTACCGCGCCGACGGCTCACACGCCATGCTTGCCATGAGCGACGAACTCGATGGCGAAGACGTGCTGCCGGGGTTCCGGATCGCCCTGCGCACCCTGTTCGCCCCGTCGTAGGCCTCGCCCTCGGCCCCGCCCCACCGCGGCTCGTGGCGGCGCGGGGCCCACAGGGCACGGCCGGAGTCGCCGTCGCAGAGAACGCCGCCGTCACCGCCGCTGCGTCCCCGTCGTATCCGTCAACGCCCGCATGAACGCCACCAGCGCCCGCTTCTCCGGCGTCGTGAGCTTGAGCGGGTCGGGTGGCAGCGTCTGGTGGCCCAGCGCGACACCGATGCCCGCCCCACCGCCACGATCGTAAAAGTCCACGACCTGCTCGAGCGTCGTGTACACGCCGTTGTGCATGTACGGGGCGGTCAGCGCCACATTGCGGATGGACGGCGTGCGGAACGCGTACTGATGCGGCTCGGCGCGCGTCAGGCGATGACGCCCGATATCCGGATCGACCGTCGCGTTGGCGGTCACGGCGCGACGGGGCACACCCAGTACCTCCACCTCGGCCTTCTGGTACATCGGCGGTACCGTGCCGTTGGTGAGCGGCAGGAAATGGCACGTGGCGCACTTGCCCTTGCCCACGAACACGTTGAAGCCGAGTCGCTCTTCGTCGCTGAGTGCGCCCACCTCGCCGCGCAGCGCACGGTCCACCGGAGCGTTCAAGCGCGACAGGCTGCGCTGGTAGGCTGCCAGCGCCGACCGGATGCGTGCCGCCGTCACGATCGTATCGCCCCGCACCGGCTCGCCGGCGAAGGCGGTGCGGAACTGCCACGACAGCGCCGTGTCCGACGCCAGGCGGACGGCGATGGTACCAAGGCTGCCGTGCATCTCGTCCACGTTCTCGATCACGTCGGTGACCTGATCCTCGAGGTACGTGGTGCGCAGGTCGGCGAAGTTGCCCACCTGCAGGCCGCTGTTGATGACGGTGGGGGTGTTGCGGGCCAGCGGCGCGCCACCACGGGCCTGGTTGGTTACCATGCCGTCGGTGAAGGCCTTGTCCGGCAGGTGGCACGAGCTGCAGGCGCGCGCGCCATCGCCGGAGAGGCGGGTGTCGCGGAACAGCTGCGCGCCGAGCGCGACCTGGGCCGGCGTCGGCGCGGTGGCGTCAAGCGGCGCGAAGCCGAGCACGTCGAACGCTGCGCTGTCGAACACCGTGGCCGCGTCCATGCGGAACGCCCGACGCTCGGCAGGCGTGCCGATCGCCAGCGCCAGGCGGGCCTGCTGCAGCGCGTGCCCCAGCGGCACGAGCCGTTGCGACAGGAACGTGAAGTGATCGAAGGCGTCGCGGTCGGTGCTGGCCGTCAGCATGGTGCGCGTGACCGTGACCAGCGAATCGACGCGAGCCCAGGCACCGTTGTCATTCCGGTAGGGCGCCAGCGTACGTAGAACTCCCTCCAGCGCCACGTCCGCTTCCATCAGACCATGACCCGCCACCGGCGAGTCGAAGCCGACCATGCCCAGCGTGGCGATGCGCGCCAGTTCGAGTTTCACGGCGTCCCACACGTGGCCGTCGGTGGCATGCTGAGCACCCATCATGGTCTGGGCGCGGGTCACCAGCGGACGCATCGTCGCCGTTTCGGTGATGAGGGCCTCGCGCGCGACGACGGGGGCGTCACCGTACAGGATCTCCTCGATCACCTGGAAGCCCTTGGGAGGAAACACCGATTCAGGCCCCTCGTCGTCCTCCACCTCGGGAAGCGCCGGGCCGTTCATCTCCTTCGATGTGGACGGCAGATAGTATTCAAGGCCTACTTCGGCGAGTTTGAAAGCGCGCCGCGCCGCCACGAAGGCGGCCCGCGCGCGCGGCACGTCGGCGGCAGTGCGCAGGGCCTGCGCGGCGGCGTCGAGCTGCGCGACGGTAGTGGCGAGGGTGTCGACGTGGGCGCGCCAGATGCCCACCGCCTGCATGGCGCGGGGGTCATCGGGGGCAGCGGCCGACGGCGTGTCGGACGCGGGGGCGGTGCAGGCGGCCAGCAGCAGCCCGGCCAGCAGCTGTGACGAAATGCGAATCGTTGTCATGAGGTCGGGAACGACACCGGCCCGAGGCACTGCCCCGGGCCGGTATCCTGGTTCGGGGGAGCAGGCTTAGCGAGGCAGGCCCTTCACGACCACCATCATGCTGGCCTGGTTCTCGGTCGGGCGGAGCGTGCCGCCGTCCACGCCGCGGTACTTGTCGGCGCGCCACGAATGCGGCTGCAGCGAGATGATGAACGTGTTCTCCTGGCCGAGGTGCGTGGAGACGTCGATCATGGCGCCGTACTCCCAGCCGGCCTTGCCGGCCGGACGTGCACCCACCGCGTTGTACAGCGCCGCGTCCGACTGTGTGCGGCGGTGATCCAGTTCCAGTACCGGCTTCAGCTCGCGCGTGGCGATGTTGTACTGGTAGATGTAGCCGTCGTGCGTTTCGTCGCCGTAGCCGTTGTCGTCTTCCTGGAAGTAGACGTAGTTCTGGCCGGCGTAGACGTTGTCGAGATTCTGGAAGAGGCGCGCGGCGTTGGTCGGCGACTTGTCATCGCCGTCGGCGATCACCTCCAGCGTGCCCTGCAGCGGGTTGTTGGCATCGAGGCGCAGGCGGTAGGCGCGGCCATACTTGGTTCGGCCGTAATCAGCGTTCACGCCGGTATTGTTCTGCCCCGTGGCCACGAAGTAGATCTCGCGGTTGTTGGCCGCCGATCCCTTGCGGTAGTCCACGTCTTCCACGCGCGCAAAGCGGATGGCGTTGAGCGTGGCGCCCGCCTGGTTGATCTGGCGGCCCGTGAGCGTGCGCTGATTCTGGATCTGGCGGAACTGCACCGGATACGTCTGGCCGACCGCCATGTCACGCTCACGCGTGTTGTCGTCGGTGCGCGCCAGCACGTACAGGTTGCCGTTGTCGAGGTCGCCCACGGTGTTGGACAGGTACATGGCCACCTGACCGCCTTCCACGCCCGAGTCGTCATCACCGATGAGCACCACGGTGCGGTTCGGGAACGCGACCTTGGGGAGCGGCACGGCGTTTTCGGTGTTGAAGCGCCCGAACGCCGCCAGGTACTTGGGCGTATTGGCTGGGCCCGACGGATCGACGGCGAGAATTTCCGACTCTTCATTGCTCTCGCCGGCGGTGATGAACGCGCTGAAGCCATGTTCCTCGACGGTGGCCAGCGTGGCCGAGCAGAGGCGGTAGCGGCCGGCCGTGGAGTTCACGACGTAGTCGCCGGAGATCGGCTTGAGGTCCTTGTCGAAGCGGACGCGCGAGACCGCGAAGTTGTCTTCGTGGTTGGTGAGCAGCGTGAAGCTGCCGTCGGTATTCCTGATGAAGCCTGCGCCGTCGGCGGAGCCGCCGAAGATGAAGCTCGGCGAGCCAGGCAGCACGTCGTCGGAGCCGACGAGGCTGTAGATTTCGACGCCCGGCACGAGTGACTTGAGCAGCGCCGGTGTCACCGACTGGTTCTTGAGGGCGACGGGGGTCGGACCAGGCGTCGGGGCCACGACGCCGTTGTCGGAGTCGTCGCCGCAGGCGGTGAGCGTGAGCCCGCTCATGGCCGCAAGCAGCGAGGTGCGAAGAAGGCTGGAGCGCATCGGATGACCTGATGTCGATGTGTGGAGGAGCATGGGGTCCGTGGACGCTGGACATACGCCGGGCTTCGTGACGGCACGCGTACGGATTGATCACGCACATGTCACGACTCGGCTTCGACTGCGCTGTGCCGAACAGGTCCGGACCAGGCCCGAACGGACAACCGCACCTCGTTATGTGCGTTCGTGACATGTCGGTGACAGGTGGCGGCTGGGCAGCGCAAATGTCACGGTATTGTTTGCTGCGGCATGTGCATCCATCGACGACAGCTGCTGCTGCTCGGCGCCACGGCAATCGTGGCGCCCGGCCTCGTGGCCTGCGGCCGTGCAACGGACTCCGTCACGGCACCTCCGGCATCGTCGTTCGGTCCCGATGACGCGGTCACGGTCACGGGCAACACGGTCGACGTGGACGTGTCGCGCGTACCGGCCTTCGCCGCCGCCACCACCAGTGAGGTGGCCATCGTGTTCCTCGGGGCGCAGGTCATCGTCGTGAAGCGCGGCGCTGCCGACTTTCGCGCGTTGTCCAACGTCTGCCCACACTCGGGGTGCGGCGTGTCGGGCGTGCGCCCCCCGCGGCTCGTGTGCCCCTGCCACGGGTCAGAGTTCGATTTCACAGGCCGCCGGCTCGAAGGACCGGCGCCGACCGGACTGCAGGTGCTCCCGGCCACCTACGACGCGGCTACGCAACGCCTGCGCATCCAGCGACTGCCCGGCTAGCGGCATCGGAGTGGCGCGCGACTGGCCCCGCCTGCGGGCTGGACGCCTGTTGGCGGAATGCGACGTGTGTATCGCTCGCGTTCCTCCTGACCGCCCTGCCATGCTGTTGCCACGTGTCCTGGTCCCCGCCCTCACGCTGGCTGCTGGCCTCGCGTCCTCCCTCGTCGTCCCGCCGCGCGTGTCGGCGCAGGGGGCACCCGACCGCCCCAACATCGTCCTCATCATTACCGACGACATGGGGTACGCCGACATCGGCAGCTACGGCGCCCGCGATGTACGCACGCCGCACCTCGACCGCCTCGCCTGCGAGGGGGTGCGCTTCACCGACTTCTACGCCAACGCCACCACCTGCACGCCCACGCGCGCGGGGCTCATCACCGGTCGCTACCAGCAGCGCTACGGCGTGGAACAGCCGCTCTCCGCCGACGGCCCCACGCCCGTGGCCGGAGATCGCGGTCTCGACGCCAGCCCCTACTCCCTGCCGAGGCTGCTCAAGTCGCGCGGCTACGCCACCGCCCTGCTCGGCAAGTGGCACCTCGGCTACCGGCCAGAGCAGAGCCCGATCGCCCACGGCTTCGATCGCTTCTTCTGCCTCAAGAGTGGCTACCACGACTACTGGCAGCACACCGACAGTCGCGGCGCACCCGACCTGTGGGAGAACGACACCCGCGTGGAGGTGAGCGGCTACACCACCGATCTCATCACGCAACGGGCGGTCGACTTCATCGGCGCCCACACGCAGATACCGTTCCTCATCGATGTGGTCTACAACGCGCCGCAGTGGCCCTTCCAGCGCTCCGATGCGCCATCGGTGGCGGTGGGCAACGCGCGCTTCCTGCGCCCCGCCGACTCGCTCACCAGCACACGCGCCGATGACGTGAGCATGGTCGAACGCCTCGATCAGGGCGTGGGCGCGATCCTCGCGGCGCTCGACCGGCACGGGCTCGCGCGCAACCCGATTGTCATCTTCACCAACGACAACGGCGGCGAGTGGCTCTCGGACAACACGCCGCTGTTCAATCGCAAGTGGACTACGTGGGAAGGCGGCATTCGCGTGCCCGCCATCGTGCGCTGGCCGGGGCGCATTCGCGCCGGCATCGTCACCGGCAGGTGGGCATCACGACGGACCTGACGGCATCGATCCTCGCGGCGGCCGGGGTGCAGGTGCCGGGTGAGGTCACACTCGATGGCGTGAATCTCCTGCCAATCCTCGAGGGAAACCGGCCGGTGTCGGAACGCACCCTGTTCTGGCGCTCCACCCCCGGCAACCGCACCATGTACGCGGTGCGCCGGGGTGACTACAAGCTGGTGATCGATGCCAACCACCTGCTCCTGTTCAATGTGCGCACCGACCCCGGCGAGCGGACCGATCTGGCGCGCGAAGGCACGGACGTGGCGCGCGACCTGCGCCTCGAGCTCGATGCCTGGGAGAAGGACGTTGATGCCGAAGCGGCGCGGCGCACGATGCGCTGACCGCTACGCCGGCCCCAGCACCTCGGTAAAGTACGGCTCGAGGTCGATGACGAAGGGCGCACTCGCGCCCACCGGCTGCCACGCGAGCTGTTCGGCGTGGATGATCGGCCGGTCATCGCCCGGGAGCCAGCGTTCCACCAGACGCGAATCGAGATCGACGATCCAGTACTCGATGTCAGCCCGCTGGTAGCGTCCGCGCTTGACCACCCGGTCGAAACGCGCCGTGCTCGGCGAGAGCACCTCGATGAACAGGAGCGGGTGACCACGCTCCTCGTCGGTGCGCGGACGGTGGCCGTCGGCGAGTGCCACGACGTAGATGTCCGGCTGCACCAGCGTGCGCGGATCGAGCACCCACTCGGACGGGGCCACGAACACAGCACCCAGACCGGGCGGGCGGACGAAACCCTCGAGCAGCATCGCGAGGATGAAGACCGCCGACTGATGTACCATGCGCGGCGTCGGGCTCATCAGCAGCTCCCCGTCCACGCACTCGTACCGGTGCGTGGGGTCGTCGGGAAGTGCCTGGACCTCGGCGGCAGTCCAGAGACGGGGCGCGAGCGCGGGCATAGCCATAGTGTGCCGAGTGATGCAGGGCGTTGGCAAGAGGACCTGGACGAGGGCATGGGCCACGGTAGCGCAGACCCATGGACCCTGTGTCATCGAAACGATGTGCCCGGTACCACGCGAACGCCGAGGCGGACTGAACGGCATATGCCCCCGATCGTGTCAGGTTTTTTTCGTTTGCGGCATGCCGATTCCGGGCGCAGCGTCCAGTCATGAGGGACGTCGCACCCGCGTCGCCCTTTCAGGCGCCCCAATGCCGCCTCTGTCCGCGGCGCAGGAGGGTTGGTCGATGACGGTTGTGCTCCCCACCCCGGAACCGGCGGTTGTCGCACGGTTCGCCAGCGGCGACGAAAACGCGCTGGTCACGCTGTATCGGCAGGCATTCGATGGGCTGCTCGCCGCGGCCGACGAGGCGCTCGGCAGCGACCTCACCCACTACCGTGGCAAGGTGGCGTACCAGGCGATGCTCGAGGCCTGGCAGACCCGCGAGCGCTTCCAGAACCCGACGGCCTTTGCCGCGTTCCTCGAGGAAGCGGTGCGGCACGAGGCGGCCATCCAGAAGCGCAAGCACGCCACGCTGCACCATCGACACGGCGACGTCGCGGCGCATATCGCGGTGCCGCAGGTCGACGAGGCGGTACGGATCCTGATGGATGAACTGCACGCCCCGCCCGTGGACCACGCGGCGGCCGTGGAAGAAGTACTCTCGGCCAAGCGGGCCCACGCCAGGGAGCATGTGGAGCGCGTGGCGGAGAAGCCGAAGTGGCTGCGCTACGGCGCGATCGGCGTCGTGGTCGTGGCGGCCATCTTCGGCGCGCAGCGGTTCCTCGACAATGCCGGCAGCGAAGTGGCGGTGGATCGCGCGCTCAAGGGCGAGAACGTACAGAACCTCACCTCCGGCAGGGGGCAGCGCGGCACGGTCACCCTGCGCGATGGCACCCGGGCGTCGATGGGATCGGAGACGCGACTCAGCATACCGGAGAAGTTCGGCGGCACCCAGCGGACGGTCGCCCTCGAAGGCACCGCCACATTCACGGTGACACCGACGACCGGCGATCGCCAGAGCGTCCCGTTTGCGGTGCGCGCCGGTACGGCCACCGTGACCGCGACGGGCACGGTGTTCACCGTACGCAGCTACCCGGAAGACAAGGCCGTGTACGTGGAGGTGACCGAAGGCACCGTCGAGCTCAAGGACCGCATGTCGGGCACGGTCACCGCCATCAAGGCGGGCGACGCGGTAAGGTTCATCACGGACGGTACGGTGACCCCGCTCGACGCGATGGCGCGCGACATCGCGCTGGCGTGGACACGCGACAGCATCGTGTTCGAGCAGGCGCCGTTGCGCAACGTGGTGCCGGAGCTGGTGCGGTGGTTCGGCATCGATGCCGTTCTCGCCGACAGCAGCATTGGTGAGCGGCCCGTATCGATGCGGGTGGCGCTCAACTCGTCGGGTGAAGCCACGGCGGCGCTCACCAGGGCGGCGGACCTGACCATCGCCTTCGGCAAGGACGACCGGCTCGAGTTCCATGCAGCGCCGGCGACGAAGGCACCGAAAGCGAAGCGATAGCCCCTCCGTAGCCGATCCACGGCCAATCCACGGCGAACCGCTGGAATTCAAGAGCCCCCGGTTGCAGGGAAACCGACGGAAACCTCAGGATCAACGAGCATGATCCTGAGGTTTCCGTCGGTTTCCGTGTGATCCGTGGCCTGTTGTGTTCAATGCGGAGGCAACGCCGACGCCTGCCTACTGCATCGTCGCCCGCTTCCCCGCCTTCACGAACTGATCCAG
>JAJTGR010000113.1 GCA_021299375.1 Gemmatimonadota bacterium | reverse complement strand
GACCGCCTTCTGGCCGGCGCACGGCGTAAGCCGCCGGGGGCCGCTGCCCACGGCGGCGGTCGAACTGCTCATCGAGTGGCCGACCGACACCGAGGCCCCCACGACGTACTGGTTCGCGGATCTCCGCGGGGAGCATCTGGGGATGCGCCGGTTCGTCCGCCTCGCCAAGGGTCGCTGGCGCATTGAACAGGATTACCGCGAACTCAAGGACGAGCTCGGGCTGGACCACTTCGAAGGCCGCTCATGGCCGGGGTGGCATCATCACGTGACGCTCGCCTCGATGGCGTACGCGTTTCTGGTGCTCGAGGGGCTGCGCAGAAAAAAAACGCCGCGCGTCACCCTCCCCGGAATCCGTCGGCAGCTCCGAGCCCTCCTGATTCACTGGGGCGCGTGGTGTCCAACATGCCGACGGCCGTGGGATGACTCCTCCTAACTTAACCTAGTAGTATTCGCCATAGCACGCTCCGCCTGCCGGCGCCGGAGCGGTTCCGAAGCGGCCCCACACCCGGGAGGCGTAGCGATGAGCGTCCTCGCGGAATCGGGATTCGCCGCGATCAGCGTGTAGAGATCCCGGCGGGCCCGCAAGAAGCCTCGCTGCGCCGACCAGCATTCAACGAGCGCGGAGACCGCCTCAGCGGCAGCTGGACTCAAGTCCACGTAGGCGTATCGCAGAAGACCGGATGCAATGAAGCGCTCCTCAACACCGGGTAGCGTACTGTCAGCGAGCACGCGACACGCCGGGCAGGTGTAACTGCCGAACTCCACAAGCATCAACGGCGCATCGGTCGCACCATCGGCGAGTCCATCAGGCGGCAACCGAAACTCGACCGTCTGCAGGTCCTCCACGTGTGGCGAGCGACACGCCGATGCCATACCGAGCGCAGCCAGGAGGCAAATCGCCGTGGCGATCTGGCGTCTCATTTCACCGCGAGCGTCGCGAGGTACCCCGTGACCGGATCCATGGCCAGGATGGTGTTCGCCGGCAGGAGGTGCAATCGAACTTCCTGTGGCAGACGGATGGGACCGGGATCCAAGGCGACGCTGCCAAGATTCGCACCGGTCTGCAGGGAGAACCGCTGAATGCCGTAGCGGCCCTGCGCATCGGGACGCGACCCGATCGTCAGCAACGTATCCGCGCGGATCGTGATATCACCGATCAGATCCACCGAGGTCTGGCCTGTCTCTCTTCCCGAACGTTGCTGATCGTACGCCGCTTGGAGTGCCGCCGGCATGCAGGTCGCGATCGAGCGCAGCAAGATGAGGCGCTGGGGCTCGAGCCGATACAGCGTAACGACACCGGCCGCCTGATAGATCAACGCCACCGTGTCACCGAACGCCGTGATGCGCGGACGATTCGGCCCCCTCAGGACATACTCGGGCGGTACCAATTGCTCGGACGGTCGCGTGAGCAGTGCAGTCGGTTGACCGCTGGGACGGTACTCACTGACGAGCGTACGTTCTCCTTCGGCGTTCGCCACCACCGTCATGTGCGTCACCAGCACTCGACCACCGGCAGTGATCGCGAAATCCGACGCGTCGTTCGGGATCTCCAGATCGGATTGGAATACCCCGAGCGAATCGAACCGGAGGAGACGGCGACGGCCCTGATCCAGTATCCAAACAGCGCCGGTTGGTTCGTGGACCTTCACTCGTGTCGGAACGCTCAGTTCACCGGGCCCCGCCCCTCGGCTATCGCGTGTCCACAGCCGCCGATAGTCATGCGTGAGCAAGCTGACGCTGGGGGCTTGGCGATCAACAACGGCGAGAAAAGAACGGGACACGGCAACGTCCGACAAGCTGACCGGCTGCCACCCAGCATCCTGTGGCTGGACGCGAGGACGTGCACCTTCGGCCATGAGCGCGCGGGTCTCGGCTAGCGACCTGGACGATTGCACCGGACCGAGGCATCCTTCACTGGGGAATCCCTGCGATCGCTTCGCGTTCGCCGGGATCTGATTGACCGCAATGACGGAATCACCACGAGAGAAGGCCTCACCGCCGCACGCGGCGAGCAGGCTCGAGAGGCCAAGTGCGGTGGCCGCGAATCCGCGCGTCACATTCACGGTCCGCAGTAGCCGCACGCTTTGTTCGTCCACTCTTCAGTTCGCGTCCCGTCCGGGCACTGCCGATGCCGGATCTGGGTTCCCTCTTGTCCTGGATGCGGCTTGGTGCAGAAAAGCGGAATCAAGTCACACAGAGGCGACGTGGGGCATGACGAGCACACCCCGTCAGTGTGCAACGTGCAACCACCGGAGTCCGGGGGGGGGGCGCACGTCGCATCACAAGGAACGACTTGCGACTCGGTCGAGCGGGCGGAAACGGCGACCAACGCAAGCGACACGGCAAAGCAAAGCGAGAAGTACTTCACAATCTCCTCCTTCTGTGAGTGGTCTCCGACAAGCACACATCGATAATCAACTACAGTTGATGTATGCTTCGGCGGCAGCGCGTGTCAACAGGTCGCGACAGACCTGATCTTCGGCGTCAGGATGCAGCGCGCCGCACTCCACCCCACAGCATCCGCATCACCCTGCAACGACGCGGAGGTGCGCCCTCGATGCACCTTTCGGGAGGTCGTGGCAATCAACTTGTTCTCCTTGGCCGGGCAGCCCTCGCGGGCACGCTCAGCTTCGGGCTGGTACTGTACGCGATTGCGGCAATAGTCGCGTTGCGTGGAAGTCAGCATCTGCGCTGGCAGGGCGGCCAGATCGACATCGACGCGGAACGGGCGGCGACCATGACCGGATCGTTGCTCCTGTTTGACCTTCTGTCGATCGTGGGTGCCGGATTGTGCGCTGGCTTCGTGGCTGCGTATGTGCATCGGGACGCGCCGCTGCTCACCGGACTCGCATGCAGCATGCTACCAACCGGCCTTGTGCTGATGTCTCGCCTGTCGGTGACCTTCCCTTCTACGGACCCGTGGGCATGGTTACAGGTGGCGGCGATCCCGATCGCCGCGATGCTCGGGGCCAGCATCGGCCATCGCGTACAGAAGGGGTGACGGTCGCGACGTTGCTACGAGCGGAATCCGTGGGATCTGCGGGATCTGTCATTTCCGAGTTTCAGGAAAGTCGATCCGCGCGATCCGCTCGTCCCACCACATCGCCGACGGATTGGCCACGGCCAGTTGCTCACAGAATACGGCAATCCGCTCCACCGCCTGCTCCACGAACACCGCCCCATCCTCGGCGCTGGCCGCCCGTGGATCTCCCACGCCGGTGTCGTCGGTCACCTGCGTCCAGCGGCGCGGCAGCCACGCCCAGCCCGCGCGGACGCCGTCGAACACGCTCGGCCGCGCATGGCCATCGCCCCACGTGGCGCGATCGGGAACCACGAGATGCGGCGCCACATGCATCAGCGCCGCCGTCTCGAGTTCGCCGGCGTGATCACCGGCCTGCTCGAACGCCTCGTGGTCGCCCGCCTGCCACCAATTCACGATCGCCAGCACGATGGGCGTGGAGGGCTGCAGTTCGCGCACCAGCGCCCGCAGCTCGTTGCCGCCATGCGCATTGAGCAGCACCAGCGCCTTCACGCCGTGCGGCTCGAGACTGCGCACCACGTCGCGCAGGATGGCCAGCTGGGTGCTGGGCATCACGTTGATCGTGAACCGGAGATCGAGCTGGGTGGTGTTCACGCCGAACGGAATGGCCGGCAGCGCCGCCACGCCGGTGCCCTGCGCGATGCACGCGGCCGCCACGCGCGCGGCCACCTCGGCTCCGAGCAGTGTGTCGGTGCCGTACGGCAGATGCGTGTTGTGAGGCTCCGTGGCCCCGAATGGCAGCAGCGCCACCGGCCACGCCCCCTCGCGCATGGCCGGCCACGTCTGCTCCTGCACCACGCCGGGACGCGGCGCGTAGGGCACGATCGGTTCACTCATGAGGCCGACGGGAACGTGTCGCAGGCGCGCGGGTGGCCCGACTCGAAGCCGCGTGTGAACCACCGCTGCCGCTCGCGCCGCGGCGGTCGTCGAGGTTGCGGCTGCGGCCGCCGGGTGTCCATGGCACTGGGTCTGCCTCTGCCCCGTCAGCGGGCGCCGGTCGGTTGCATGGTGAGGAACTCCTGATCGTCGGCACCCACCGTGCGGAACCACACGAGAATCTCCGCCATGCGCTCTGGACCGACGATGCCCCGACGCCCCGTGAGCCGCCGCACCAGACGCAGGTGGCGTCCGTTCAGCGTCCAGCGGGACTCGTAGCTGCCAAAGAAGCTCGTGGTGTTCACGTTGGGGGGCAACTCCACCGTCCACCCCGCCGGCAACGTGATCTGCCAGTCGATGGCGGCGCTCATCGGCGGCAGCACCCGCGCCCCGTCGATGGGCAGGCGGCGCCGCGGGAGTGCCTCGAGCGACTGCCGCGCGGAGCGGAACTGCCGGGCCGGCCCACGGGCCGCCAGCGGCACCCGCAGCACGCGCGTGGCCCCCACCTGCTGCACCACCCGGTCGATCGTCGCCCGAAACTGCAGCACGGGGGGTGTCGCCAGATCACGTCCGTCTGTGCCACGCACCGAATCGATCACCGCGTCGGCCGCATCGGGGCCCATGAGGCGCTGGGCCATCGACTGCGACAGCGCCGAACGCCGCGCCGAGTCGAGCGGCGTGGCCAGCATCTGTCGCAGCGCCATCGCCGGCCAGCCGGTGGCCTCCTCGCGCCCGGTGCCGAAGGCACGCCCCGCACTGTCCACCTGCAGCTGCAGACGGAGCGTCGTTGCCGGCTCCACCAGCGGCGTCGTGGGCAACTCCAGCGGCTCGGCGCCGCCGCCGCGCGCCACACGCAGGGCAAACGCGCCGCGCACCTGCTCCGGCAGATCACCGTAGGGCAGCACATCCGCCGTGAGGTCGGCGTAGCGCCACTCGGCGCCTTCGCGCACAGCGGCGATGGCGTGATTGAACTGCAGCATCGAGGGGACGGTCCCGTTCGGACGCGACGTGAGCGACAGCAGCACCGGGTCGGCCTCGATGCCGGCGCGGCGCAGCAGCGCCACGAACAGCGTCGTCTTGTCCTTGCAGTCCCCGAAGCCGGTGCGCAGCACCTCGTCGGGGGTACGGGGCTGGTAGCCGCCCAGGCCGAGCGACACCGACACATAGCGCACGTCCTGCGCGATCCAGCGATGCAACGCCCGTACGCTGTCGGCGCGCGTGCGCGGACGCGCGGCGGCCACCACCGAGTCAGCCCGGGCAGCCACGGGGCGGGACACGATGTAGCGGTCGGTGGCGAGGCTGTCGTACCAGCGGGACACGTCGCGCCACCCGCCCGCGGGCCCGATGAGTACCGACGGCACGATGTCGTTGGAGTCGGCGGCGAAGGGCTCCGGCCGGACCCCCTGCTGATCGGCGGCGCGCCACGTGAGCAGTCGGCGCCCCTGCTCCACCCGCTCCTCACGGCGCGTGACGAGATTGCGCTCGACGATCTGCGGCTGGTACGACGCCGGCGTGTCGAAGAGGAACTGCGAGCGGCGCACCGGCACCAGCCCCATGAGCGACCAGCTCACCAGGAAGTCGCCCGGGCGAGCCGGTGTGCGCTGTTCGATAGTCCAGGCGACATCGACGATCGTGCCTGCGGCCACGCCGCCCAACGACAGCCGCTTGAGGCGCTGGTTGGTGTAGATCGGGCTCTGCATCGCCGCCGGCACCTCGCCGTCCTGCTCCTGCGCGGCCCGATCACTCAGCACCGCGCCGTCGGGGCGCAGCACGCGCACCCAGCGCACGGTCAGCGTCTGCCGGCTCCCGTCGTAGCCGTAGGCCCGTTCGGCAAGCGAGCGGGCCGCGTTGGCGTCGAGCACCTGCACCACCTGCCGCATGTCGTAGCGCGAGCGGCCATCGGGCTCGAGCCGGTAGTGGCCGTCCTCGAGCAGCATCACGTAGGGTACGCCGCCGCCCCGGGCCGGGTCGACGGCCAGACGCACCACGGAATCGGAGGCGAGCGCGGGGAGCGGCGCCTGCGCCGGCAGTTCCACGCCCAGCGCTCCGAGTCCCGTCATCAGCAGTGAACACCACGGTCGCCTCATGCCTGACAATAGCGCCTCCGTGGCCAGGACGGTCCGGCACACCGGAAACGTCTGGCCGCCCCGCCGGCGCTCAGGCCGCCATCGCCTCGTCCGGCCGGGCGTAGGCGAGACTCACCGCCCGACGCGCGCCCCGCTTCAACGCCCGGGTCACGTTGCGGGCATAGCGCACGAAGTTGGCCCCCGCCCACGGATGCCGGGCAAAGAACTCGAAGGGCAGCAGGTCGCCCTTGAGCCGATTGCATGGGGCGCAGGCCGACACGAGGTTGCCCTGATCGTGGGCACCACCACGCGCGAGCGGGACCACGTGATCGAGCGTCACCGTCCGCTGGTCGAGTGGCGTGGCGCAGTACACACACCGCTGACTGCAATCGCGCAGGGCCCCTTTGCGCAGCGCCTGTTTCTGGGCCACCTGGGCCCGGAACGTCGACGCCCCGACCGCGGCGCGGGTGCCGGGTTCGGGGCGGGATCGGAGGACAGGACGCCGGCGACGGCTCAGCTTGAGCCGAACACTGGCAGCCAGGGTCGAAGCCCCGGCCGATCGGAAGCTGCCGCGAGTGGAGCGCATCATCCTCCTGGTTCGCCAAGTGGACACGCAAGACGCGAAGACTCCGGTTCGTGGCGCCTACCCGACTTGCTGGCGCCCACGATGCCGGCGCGATGATAGGGCGGTCACAGCGGAGCCGTCAAGAGCATGGCCCGCGCGTGTTGGCGCGTTCAGCCGTTCTTCTTGCCGCCACTCCGCAAGGGATCGCGCAACATGCCACCGATGCGAGCGGCCATGGCGTCGAGCTGCTGCCGATGCGGCATCGGCGAGCCCGGGAACGGCAACGGCACATCGAAGCCGTCCCCCGCCTTTCGCGGGATGAGGTGGATGTGGTAGTGCATGACATTCTGTCCGGCCGCCGCCCCTGAATTGACGACGATGTTCATGTCGGTGGCCCCAGCGGCCGTCTGCACCACCGGGATGAGCTTCACGGCCGCCTGGTACAGATGGGCCCCGACGTCACCAGGGATGTCCTGCAGCACTTCGTAGTGCTCGCGAGGGACGACCAGCACGTGACCCGGGTTGACCGGCTGAATGTCGAGGAAGGCGATGGCGGTCGCATCTTCATAGCAGATCGACACTTCGGCAGCGCCGCGGATGAGATCGCAGAAGATGCAGTGCCCGGTGGACGGCTTCATGGGAGCGGTGGGTGCGTGCATGGGGCGGGACGGGGAGTCTGGACTGTCATGCCAACCTGTCAGGCGGACCAACGCCCGGCAAGCACGAGACGATCCCGGTGGTCGGGCACACGCGGCCTTTCACGCGGACACCCCACCCTCCGCGGCGACTCGCTAGTTTTCTGTTTTGTCCGCAGTCTCCGCTTTCTCCCGAGCACGCCGATGGCCACTTCGACCCGTCCGAGCCGCCCCCGCAAGGGAGAGGCCGCCGAGCCCGCCCTGACCTCGCCTGCTTCGAGCGCCTCGGCGCTGGGCCGCGATCAGCTTGTCCACGCCTACCGCGTGATGTACACCTCGCGCCGGCTCGACGACAAGGAAATCCAGCTCAAGCGCCAGAACCGGATCTTCTTCCAGATTTCGGGGGCGGGCCATGAAGCGCTGATGACCGCCGCCGGCCTGGTGCTCCGTCCGGCCTACGACTGGTTTTACCTGTACTATCGCGATCGCGCGCTCTGCCTGCAGCTCGGCATGACGCCGGCCGAGATGCTCTACAGCGCCGTGGGCGCCGCCGTCGACCCCAATTCGGGCGGCCGGCAGATGCCCAGCCACTGGGGCAAGAAGGAGCTGAACATTGTCTCCGTCTCCTCGCCCACCGGCACCCAGTTCCTGCAGGCGGTCGGGAGCGCCGAGGCTACCCTGCGGGCCCGCCAGCTCGGCGTATCCGAGGGTTTCCCCGGTGACGACGTCACGCTGGTCACCACCGGCGACGGCACCACCAGCGAAGGCGAGTTCTGGGAGTCGCTCAACACCGCGACCAACCTGCAGCTCCCCATCGTGTACCTGGTGGAGGACAACGGCTATGCCATCTCGGTGCCCGTCGAGGTGAACACGGCCGGCGGCAGCATCTCCAAGCTCGTCGCCTCGTTCCCGGGGCTGTACATCCAGGAAGTCGACGGCTGCGACCTGCTGGCCTCCTACGACGTCCTGCAGCGCGCCGTGCAGCACGCCCGCGCGCGCAAGGGTCCAGCCCTCGTGCACGCCAAGGTCATCCGGCCGTACTCGCACTCGCTGTCGGACGACGAAGTGTTCTACCGCCCCCCCGAGGAGCGCGAGGCCGATGCCGCGCGCGATCCGCTCACGACGTTCCCGCGCTGGCTTGTCGCCCACGGGCACGCCACCGAAGCCGAGCTGCAGGCGCTGCGCGATGCGGTCGATGCCGAGATCCTCGCCGCCACCGACGATGCGCTCGCACAGCCGCAGCCGGCACCCGACTCGGTGCTCTTCGGCGTGTACTCCCCCGACGTCGATCCCACGTCGGAGCGCTTCGACACCGAGGACGACCCGCAGTTCGCCGGCGAGCCCACCACCATGGTGGACCTGCTCAACGCCTGCATGCGCGACGAAATGGCGCGCGACGAGCGCATCCTGGTGTTCGGCGAGGACGTGGCCGACGTGTCACGCGACCAATACCTCGGCAAGGTCAAGGGCAAGGGTGGCGTGTTCAAGGTCACGCACGGGCTGCAGACCAGGTACGGCAGCGCGCGCGTGTACAACTCGCCGCTCGCCGAGGCCAACATCGTCGGGCGGGCCATCGGCCTCGCGCACCGTGGCTTCAAGCCGGTCGTCGAAATCCAGTTCTTCGACTACATCTGGCCGGCCTTCATGCAGATCCGTGACGAACTGGCCACCATGCGCTGGCGCTCCAACAACGCCTTCAGCGCGCCGGTGGTCATTCGTACCACCTACGGCGGCTACATCCGCGGCGCCATCTATCACTCGCAGACGGGGGCGTCACTGTTCACGCACAACCCCGGCCTGCGCGTGGTGTGCCCCAGCAATGCGCTCGACGCCAACGGCCTGCTGCGCACCGCCATTCGCGGCGACGACCCGGTCATCTTTCTCGAACACAAGCACCTGTACCGCCAGACGTACAACAAGGGGCAGTATCCCGGCCCCAACTTCATGATCCCATTCGGCAAGGCGGCAGTGCTGCGCGAGGGTACCGACGTCACGCTGGTCACTTATGGGGCCACGGTCCAGCGCGCGCTGGTGGCGGCGAAGCAGATCGCCGAGGAGGGGGGCCCGAGCGTCGAGGTCATCGACCTGCGCACGCTCTCGCCGTGGGACCAGGAGGCGGTGTTCGCGTCGGTGAAGAAGACGGGCCGCGTGATCGTGGCCACCGAAGACGCGCTGTCGTGGGGCTATGGCGCCGAAATCGCGGCGAAGATCGCCGACGAGTGCTTTGCATGGCTGGACGCGCCGGTGCGGCGCGTGGCGAGCGCCGATGCCTTCGTCGGCTATGCGCCGACTCTCGAAGACGCCACGCTGCCGCAGGTGGAGACGTTCCGGAAGGCGTACCTGGAGATCGCGGCCTACTGACCGCGACCTCCCGTACGCGGTGGGGCCGAAGCCCCCGGTCGATCAGACCGGGGGCTTCTTCTTGAACATGCCGCCAAGTCCCGACTTGATGGCGTCCTTGGCGCTCGGCTTCCCGTCCTTCTTGGCGTCCGTCTCGTTCTTGGCCGCCTCGGCGTTGAGGCTGTCCATCTTGGCGCCGACGCCAGCCATCATCTGGCTCATGTCGACCACTTCGTAGCCCTTCGGGATATCGAAGAGGGCGGGATCGAGGTCGCCTTTCTTGAGGTCGGTAATCTCCATGGTCACCGTATCGGCCGTGACCTTGCCCTTCTTGTCCGTCTGGGTGGACCACGTGACCGACTTGAGCGCCATCCCCGCGCGGCCGTACTCGTTGGTGTACTTCTGCATCTCGGCGGCGAGCTCGGGGTTGGTACTCTTCACGCCCGCGCCAAAGCGCTTGGCCCAGCTCTCGAGGTTCTTCGCATCCAGGTCGATGCCGGTGGCGATCCACTGATCACTCGAGTCGCTCGAGGTGATCTTCTGGTCGGGCATCATCATCGCCTTCATTTCCATGGTGCTCGTGTACCACGTCCGCACCTTGCGGGTTCTGTAGCCGAGGATCGGTTCGCCAGCCCCCATGTCCTTGAAGCGGAAGGACGTGTTGCTCATGGTGACCTTGAGCATGGGGTTGTTCATGAGCGCCCCCAGGCCGCTCCCGAAGGCGTCGGCGGTCATGATCATGGCCTGCTTGTCCTTGGGGTTGACGACGATGAACTGCCCGGTCTCCCCCTTCACGATCACGTAGCCGTTCTTCTGGCCCGTGGGGGTGAGCCCCTCCACGTAGTCCATGCGAATGTTGCCATCCAGCATGCGTACCGTGGACAGCATGTTGCGCGCCTCACGCTGCCGCTTGTCGTCGCTGCTGGAGGTGACACGGTACGAGAAGGTGAGCCCGGTGGCGCGGGGCAACGGGGCAAACGCGCGTGGCGTGACCGGCTTTGCAGCCGTCAGTAGCAGCGCGCCGGCCGTCGTCGCGGCGATCCCGGTGAGCGCGCGACGGACGCGGGCGGAGGTGGCGTTCATGGCGGACCTCGTCAGGGAATGGAGATGAGCCGGCCGGGCATGACGACCGGATCCCTTGAAGGTACGCCCACCGGAAGGGTCGGCAAGCCGCGCGGCGGGCTCAGCAGCGAGCCCGCCGCGCCCGGTCATCAGCGCACGACGTCGGCCATTGCCGCCGGCCGCACCCGCAGGCTGTCCAGGAAGCGCTTGGCGGCAATGGTGGCGGGCAGCACGGCGCTGCCGTGCGTGAGTGTGGCGCCCACATTCACGGCCGTGACGCTGGCCGCACCGCGGGCACGCATGATGCCCTGGGCGGTGAGCGCATTCTGCGGCGGCACGTCGATGTCGGCCCCGCCGTAGTAGAGCCGAACCGGCACCTTGGGCACCCAGTCGTATGTGTCGTTGTCCTTGAGGGCCTGCCAGAAGAGGTCGTTGGTGTCGAGCGAGATCTTGCCAAGGAACGATGGCACGAGCAGGTCGCGCGGCGTGCGTGGGAGGGTGGCCAACTGGACGTCGGTCACGGTACCGCTCAGCATGGCCGTGGCCGTGGGGACGGCGCCGGCCACCAGGAAATTGCCAAGCGGACCCAGGTTGTAGACCGTGGCCATGGTCCCAGAGATCAGCGTCGCGTACCCCACCGCCGGCGGGTAGGGCGGATTGAGCAGCAAGGCCGTCCGGACGGTGCCAGAGAGGTCGTACGGCCCCGACATCGGAGCCGCACCCAGCACCGGGAATTCCGTCGCGTGGTTCCGTTCCAGTTCGCGCAGCAGCCCCATCGCCACGCCGCCACCCTGCGAGTAGCCGGTCACGAAGAGATTGTTGCGCTGCGTGGCGACCCCGAGCCGCTCGGTGAGGGTGCGCGCCGCCCGCAGCAGGTCGATGGCCGTCGAGGCGTGCGTCTGCTGGTGCAGGTAGAGCTGGGGGCCGGGGTTGCCGCCCAGCCCGAGGTAGTCAGGCATCACCACCACGGCGCCGTCGCTCCCGAAGGCGGTCCCGAAGAGTTGCCCCTCCTGTACGAGCGGGTTGGACGGCACGCTCAGGCGGTTGGTGACGGTGCCGTGCATGTAGGCCACCACTGGCAGCGCCGTGGGCGCGCCGAGCGGGACGTAGACCGCGCCCGTCGCGGTAGTGAGCTGCCCGTCGAGCCCCGGTGTGCGGTAGCTCACCGCGTAGCCTTGCACGTCGAAACGTGGCGTGAACGTCGGAATGGCACCGGACGCCGTCAGGGCAATAGTGGCCTCGAGGCGGGTGATGCGCGCCGGGAAGGCGGTGAAGGTCACCAGCTCGCCGCGACCAGTGGCGTTGGGGGCCACCACCGGCGGTCTGATCAGTGCCGGGATCGACGGCGGGGTGGTGGGCGCTGTGGTGGCATCGCCACCGCAGGCGGCGGCGAACAGGCAAACGGCCAGCAGCGCGACGCGATGGGGCTGACGCAATGTCGGGTTCCACGGCACGATGGCACGACGCATGACATTCCTCGCAGAGAGACACGGAACCCGCCGGGCGGGCGCGACGGAATCTATGTACGGGATGACGTCACGCAGAGTGTCAGGCCGGCCTACGCGCGGATCGTCGGTACGCCGTACGCAAGGACCTGCGGGTCACGCGTGACCAGCACCACCGATTCGCTGCGGGCCTGGGCCACGAGGAGCCGGTCGAACGGATCCCGGTGCAGCGGCTCGAGTCCGCGCAGCTGCTCTGTGTGCCGCATCAGCACCGGAAGTTCCGAGAACCCCGACGCCTGGGCCGCCTCGGCGATCGTACGGTTCGCGACAACCTTGCCGAGCGCCCGCTTGATCTCGATTTCCCAGGCCGAGACGCTGCTGACGAACACCTCGTCGGCCTCCCGAATGGCCCGCAGAGCCTCACGCGACAGCCGCGCCCCCTGGTCCCACCAGATGAGCACGTGCGTGTCGAGCAAGAGCCTCACGCCGGGCCTTCGAAGGTGTCGAGCAGTTCGTCGGGGAGCGGCGCATCGAAGTCGGCGGCGACTTTCCACGCGTCCTTGCCCTGTCCCGGTACGCGCAGGTGTGCCCGGCTTTCCATGGGCACCAGCCGGGCCATGGGCTGCCCGGACTTCATGATGACGATCTCTTCGCCGGCGGCGGCCCGATCGACCAGCGATGAGAGCTGGGTCTTGGCTTCGTAGAGGCCGACGGATTCGCGGACGAACTTCTTGGGCATGCGTGAAGCCTATTGGGCTTGACCAATTTGGTCAACCGCGCGGACCCAGCGGGTTCAGCGAGCGTCGACGCCGCCGGATCCTACGCGGTACTCCGCCTGCACCGACACCACCGCCGCGGTCTGCCAGCGCACCACGTGCAGGCGTGAGCCAGCCACGTCGGCGGGCATCGCCGCCACGCCATCGACGCCACCCACACCGAGCCACAACGTCTCCTGCGCGCGCGCCGTCCACGGCAGAATGAACAGATGCGAAGTGTGCTCCACATGTTGTCGGCGCAGCGGTCGCGCGACCTGATCGCGGTCGACCTGCACGAGGGTCGTGTTGAACAGGTGGTTGACACCGTCCCCGTAGCGTTCGCGCTCGGCCTCGACCGTACTGCGCGGTTCGGTCCAGCGTAGACGCCAGCCACTGGTGCGATCGGCGCCGGCGGACGCACTGTCGAACAGGCGGAGACGCTGGCCATTGGCATTCACGAGGTCACCGGATTGCCACGGGACTGTCAGGGTGTCGCTCACGGTCATGCGCCGCAGGTTACCGCGCACCTCGATCCGCCGGATGCTCGAAGACGGGCGCCTTACGATTTGCCTGGTGAGCACGAACGCGGTCATCTCCCCCCGCGTTGGCAGCGTGTCGCTGGGTGCCGTTGACCAGTGCGCGCCCGCTGGCAACGGAATGTCAGTCGCCGGCGCCTCCAGCAGCCCACCGGCGACCATGGCCAGCTGCCCCGTGGCGCCATCGGCGTAATGCAACGTGATCCGGGCCTGCTGCACCGCGTAGCGCGTGTTCGCGCGCGCGTTGAGCACGCGATAGCGAAGTGTCACGGGACCGCTTCCGTCACGTCCCATGTCGACGGTGTCGATCACCAGCCGCTCCGGTTGACCGTCGGCGGCAGCAGTCGCGCGCGCCGCCGTGGGCGGCTCGGGCGGACGCCCCCACACCGTCATCTCCCGCGTGGCGGCGTCCATCGCGGCGACGCCGAGCAGCACCGTGATCGCCAGCGCGGGGCGCGGCGAGAGGACACCATGATACAGCGCCGCGACCAGCCCCCCACCACCGACGATCACCGCCCACGCCTCGACCTGCCCCACCCACCAGCGTTCGAAGCCGGCCAGACCGCCGACGGTGGCCGATACACCATAGGCCACCACCAGCGCGACGACCACCACCAGCGGGGCGCTGCGCAGGTCACGCGTGACCGCACCGGAGGCGAGCGCCAGCACGGCCCACAGGAGCAAGCTGATCGCGCTTTGCGCTGCCAGCGAACTCGCGGTGGGGAATGGCGTGCCGATCGACCCGAGCGCCAGCGCGATCGCCAACGCGGGCAGGAGCACCAGCGCGGCAAGCAGCAGGAGCTTGGATGCCACCTGCGTCCACGGCGCGATGGGCTTGCCACGCCAGAACGCGTCCGGCGCCGTCGGATGGTCGCCCTGCACGAGCACCACGGCACAGACGGTGGTGAAGAGCGGTACCCCGAGACCGAGCAGCACCGGATTCAGGACCGCAACGGCTGGCACATCGAGTGCGCGCACTGCGGCCACACCCACGACCACCGCGTACGCTACCAGCCACCAGCGCATGCGCAGCACGTCGAACGCCACCTGGTGGCGCAGCTGCCCCAGTGTCCCGATCGCGCGGCGCGGGGCCTGCATTGGCGGCACCATCGTGACGGTCTGCGCGGACATCCTCATGCGGCCACCTCGCGGCGCGTCGTACCGAGCGCCAGATAGAGTTCCTTGAGCGTCACGTCGTGCACGTCCACCTGGGCCGCCAGCCGTGGCAACCCGCGCGCCGCGCCGTGGGCATCCTCGTGCGTCATCAGCGCCGACACGCGGTGACCGGCCTGCTGCACCTGCAGCCACGACGACGGCCAGCGCGAGGGCACCGTGGCTTGCGCCGCCAGCGTCAGCTCGACCCGCTTGTAGCCCTCACGCAGCGACTCCAGCGGCGCCGACACCTCGATCCGCCCGTCGCGCAGGAAGCCCACCCAGTCGGCGAGCAGTTCGATCTCGGCGATGTCGTGCGTGCACACCAGCACCGTGCACCCCTCGCCGGTGGCGGTGTCGAGCAGGCCGCGTACCAGCTCGTCCTTGGTGGCCACATCGATGCCGGTGAACGGTTCGTCCATGAGCAGCAGCGCCGGCCGCGACGCGAGTGCGCACAGCAGCGCCGCCTTCATGCGCTGCCCGCGCGACATCTGCGACACGCGCTGCATCGGATCGAGCGCGAAGCGGTCGCGCAACCGGGTCCCCAACGCGGCATCCCACGTGGGATACAGGGGCGCGCAGTACCCCTCGAGCTGCGACAGCCGCATCCACCCCGGCAGCTGCTGCCCCTCGGCCACATACGCGAGGCGCTGTCGCTGCTCCATCGCGAGGCTGCGGCCAGAGACCCCGAACAGCTCGATAGTGCCGCGGCGCACCGGCTCGATAGCGGCGATCAGTCGCAACAGTGTGGACTTGCCGGCACCGTTCTCGCCGAGCAGGGCGTACATCGCGCCGGCAGGCACCGACAGGTCGAGCCCCTGCAGCACGGTGCGTCGGCCATAGGCGTGCGTGAGGGCCGCGGCGCGGACGGCCAGCGGGAGATTGGTCAGGTCAGACTGCACGTGTCACTCCATGGCGGCGTGGCTCGCCGCAATCGCCGGGGAATGTCCGGAAAGCTCGGCCCACCGCGCCGAGACGGCGCCGAGCAGATCGTCTTCGGTAAGCCCGAGCCGCTTGGCCTCCACCACCAACTGCTCGACGGGCGCCGAGAGCAACGCCCGCCGCTCCGCGGCTGAGGCTTCGGCACGGTCCGCCACCACGGTGCCGATGCCCGGTCGCACCTCCAGTACGCCCGACCGCACCAGCTCGGCCACCACCTTGTGGGCCGTGTTGGGGTTGATCTTGAGCGCCTGGCTGATCTCCCGGACCGAAGGGAAGGCCGCACCCGCTGGCAGGCCCCCCGCAACGACCGCCTTGGTGGCCGCGTACACGACCTGCCGGAAGGGGGATTCGCCGGCGGTGAGGATCACGGGGAACGGAAGCATGGTGTACTATGTGTACTAGTACACAAAAGCGCAAGACCAGGCAAATTGACGCAGCGGCGCCATTTGTTCTACATTGTGGCCATGAACGACGCCCTGCGCGGAACCTTCGAAACCACGGTGTTGGCCACGGTCGCCGCGCTCGGCGACGGGGCCTCCGGCCTCGATATCCGGCGGGTCGTGGCCGAGCGCACGGGGCGCACGCACGCCGTGGGCGCGATCTACACGGTGCTGCAGCGGCTCGAGGCGAAGGGCTTCGTTGTGGCCCGGGTCGACGAGCCGCGGGCGATGCGCGGCGGGCGGGCGCGTCGCCTGTTCACCGTGACCGGCACCGGCGCCCGTGCGCTCGACGACTTCCGCCGCCGCGCCGATGTGGCGTGGGGGGTGTCGTCGCCAGCGTTGGCGTGATCCCGCTTTACCGTCCACCCATGTCCGCCATGTCTGCTCCGCTCGCCGCCCGCCTGTTTGCCGCCCTCGGTGCCTCCCCCGCCTTCGTGGACGATGTGCTGGGCGATCTCGAGGAACTGCGCGCGCAACCGCGTCCTGCCGGCATGTTCAGCAGCAGGTTCTGGTACGCGGCCGAGGTGCTGTGTGCGCTGCCCCACGCGCTGCGGGATGGCCTGCGCGGCGTTGGCCTGGGGCATGTGATCGACTGGGGGCAGAAGGCGCTGTCCGCCCACCTGCTGCTCGGCGTCGCGACCCTGGTCGGTGGGGGGCTGGCCCATGAGGCCGTTGTGGCGGACATCCTCGTCGAACCCAACGCCCCGTTGGGCCTCTTGGTGGCAGCGGTCCTGGCGGCCCTCATGGCGTGGTGCGTCGCGCTGGGATACCTGGCGGCATGGATGGAGCGTGAGCGGCCGCTGATCGTGGCGCTGGCCACGGCCCTGTTCAACGCGATGCTCCACATCCTCATGCTTTGGCCGACCGCCTCGGACGTCGGAGCCGTGGTCATCGTCTTTCCTGCCATCGGGGCGCTGCTGATCACGGCCGGCGGCCTGTGGCGCGCCCTGCGCCGGCCGGCGAGCCGCCGACTCGCCTGAGGGCGCGAGGCTCCCGCCGCGGCTGACCAGCCGGCGGCCGAACGGGACACCGGATCCGATCGTATCTTCGGACGTCCTTCACCCGGAGTCCCGATGCGCTCGCCCTCCCGGCGCCCGACGGCGCTGTCCCTTCCCCTGTTGATGGCCGCGGCCGCGTTCGCCGCGCCGCAGGCGGCCCACGCCCAGAACGCCGCCACCACCGCGCCGCACGCCATGACGCCAGCCGACATTTCGGCCTGGAAGTCGCTGCGCGGCGCCACGCTGTCGAATGACGGCGTGTGGATGGCGTACATCGTCGCGCCCAATGAGG
This sequence comes from Gemmatimonadota bacterium, assembly GCA_021299375.1. GTDB lineage: Bacteria > Gemmatimonadota > Gemmatimonadetes > Gemmatimonadales > Gemmatimonadaceae > Gemmatimonas. The sequence goes on along the minus strand of JAJTGR010000113.1, from coordinate 1,229 downwards.
GCGATGCCGAAGTGATCGTGCGCCAGACCACGGCGGGCGGCACAGTGTATCGCTTCCCCATCGGCGAAGCGCCGGCCGCGGCCGGTGGGCCGGGTGGCGGCGGTGCCAACCCCGGACTCTTGCTGGCCGGCGACGGAAAGTGGGCGGCGATGCTCGTGTACCCCAAGGCCGCCGAGGCCAAGCGCCTACGGCAGCAGCGGCGCCCAGTGCAGAGCAAGGCGCTGGTGGTGAACCTCGCCACCGGCACGCCGCGTGAGTTCGAGCGGGTGCGGCGCATCAGCTTCGGCGGCGACGCCCCCCGGTTCCTGGCCATGCAGGCCTACGGTCCCGACGCGCCGGCCGGCGGCGCGGGCGGTGGCGCCGGTGGCCCGGCCCCCGGCGCACCGGGCATGGGCGGCAACCCGCTCGGCGGGGGCGGCGGCCGCGTGGAAGGCACCGACCTGCTGCTGCACGAACTGGGCACCGAGGCGCTGTTCAACGTCGGCAACGTCGGCGACTTCGCCTTCGATGAGAAGGGCCGCTGGCTCGCCTATGCCATCGACGCCCGCGAGCGCATCGGCAATGGCGTGCAACTGCGCGACCTGCGCACCGGCGTGGTGCAGTCGCTCGATGCCGACAAGGCGCTGTATCGGCGGCTGGCGTGGAGCGACACACTGGCCGCGCTCTCGTACCTCAAGGGCACGCCGGACAGCGCGGCCACTGACACGACCTGGGGCGCCTTCGGCGTGGCCGACGTGGGCGGCGCCAACCGTCGGGCGTCGGTCGGGGTGGGCGGCCGTGGCACCCTGCCGAGCGGCATGGAGATCAGCCCCGATCGCACGCCGCGCTGGACTGAAGCGATGGATGCGCTGGTGATCGGGCTGCGCGTGGCCACTCCGCCGCTCCCCAAGAGCGAGCAGCTCGAGGACGACGAACGCCCCACCCTCATTTTGTGGCACGGCAAGGACGCGCGGCTGCAGTCCATGCAATTGGTGCAGGAGCAGGCCGACAAGGGCTTCTCGTTCGTCGCCACGTACTCCCCCGCCGGCGAGCGCGTCGTGCAGCTCACCGACGAGGTCGTGCGCACCGGCACTTTCGGTGGCCGTGACGCGTGGCTGCTGGGCACCGACAACCAGCCGTACGAACGGCAGGCCAGCACCGATGGCCTGCAGAAGCGCGATGTGTACCTGGTGAACGCGAAGACCGGTGAGAAGACGCTCGTCGTGAAGGCGCTGCGCGCCCAGCCGTCG
>JAJTGR010000073.1 GCA_021299375.1 Gemmatimonadota bacterium | reverse complement strand
TTCGCGAACATCACCGCCAGCCGAATCTGCTGTTCGTGGGCACGGAGTTCGGGGTGTTCTTCACGGTCGACGGCGGTATCACGTGGTCACCGCTCAAGGCCGGCATGCCGGCCGGCGTGCCGGTGTGGGACCTCGCCATTCAGGAGCGGTGGAATGATCTGGTGGTGGGCACGCACGGCCGTGGTATCTACATCCTCGATGACCTCTCGGCGCTGGAGCACCTCGCCGAGGCGAAGCGGGCGAGTCCCGCGTACCTGTTCCCGGCACGCAACGAGCTGGTCTTCGCCCTCGACGGCAGCCGCAACTCCGGTATGGGCTCCACCGGCTATGCCGGGCAGAACCCCGAACATGGCGTGCGTCTGGCGTACCTGCTCACCAGCGTGGCTGCCGACAGCAAGGTGAAGCTCGAGATCATCGACGCAGCTGGGCGCGTGGTGCGGGAACTGCCCGTCGCCGCCCGCGCTGGGCTGTTCCGCCTGGTGTGGGATATGCGCGTCGGCGCGCCACTCACCGGTGAGGTCGTCGCGACAGCGCCACCGGCCGCCCGCGGCGCTGGCGGCGGCGCTGGCGGCGGCGCTGGTGGCGGCTTCGGCGGCTTCAGTCGCGGCGCGCCGTCGTATCTCGCCGTTCCGGGCAACTACAGGGCGCAGCTCACCATCACGCCCACGAGCGGCACGCCCACGGTACTGTCGCGCACGTTCACGCTGCTCCCCGATCCGCAACAGCAGATGTCGCAGGCGCAGTTGGTGGCGCTCGACGCGTTCCGGCTGGACGTGGTGCGCTTCCAGAAGTCGGTGACCACGGCGCAGAGCGGCGCCGACAGCACCATTCGTCGCTATGCCGACGTCAAGAAGGCCGCCGATGCGAACACGGCGAAGCTGTCGCCGGCGCTCACTGCGCGGCTGGCCGAGATCGAAAAGGTGCTCTCGGGCTTCGTGCGCGAGGTCGGTGCGTCGCCGGCGTCACGCGCGGCGCTGCCGCAGCGGGGCGCGGCGCCGGCAGCTACCGAGCCGGCCGGTGAGATGGACGACGAGAACCGCGGCGCGTCCGGGGCGCCGGACATGACATTCAGCGGTCGGGCGAACACGCTCAACGCGGTGATCGGATCGAACTTCCCGGTGTCGAACGCGCAGCAGGCGCTGCTCAAGCAGCTCAAGCAGGAACTGTCGACGCAGCTCAAGCAGGTCGACACGGTCCGTGCCGCGACGCTGCCGGCGCTGGTGGAATCGCTCAAGGCCGTGGGCGTGAACGTGCCGTGAGTGTTGAGTCACAGCCTGTCTGACCGCACGGGGGCGGGGGCACGGGGCAGTACAGGATCCTCCGGGTCTCTGGCCTCCATGCCCTCCGACGCGCGGTTCTTCAGGTGGTCAGCGAAACACCGGCAATACGGCCGCCGCCCGCGGCTCGGCGCGCCGCCAGTCTCGACCGAGCAGCGCCGCCATCGTCGCCGCCATCTGTGCTTGCTGCGTCGGCGTGTTGGCGCGCACGCCGAGCGCCGGCGTGTCGGGTCCGATCACCGCGCTCCAGATGTACTCCGCACCCACGGTGTTCTCGCCGTGGTCGGTCCATTCACGGCCGTCGCCGCGCCCGTGATCGGTGGTGATGAGCAGCGTGGTCTTGTCGCGCGTGCGTGGGTCGGCCTGCACGCGTGCCCAGAGTTCGGCCAGGGAACGATCCACCTGCTGCGCGCTGCGCAGGTACAGGTCGTAGCGGTTCGCGTGCGCCCATTCGTCGGTCTCGCCGTAGCCCACGAACAGGACCCGCGGCATGCCCCGGTCGAGCACGGTGCGCAGGACCTGGTGCATGAGGCCGTCCATGGCGACATCGGGCCAAATGCGTGTACTCATGGCGTACAGGTCGCGGAGCAATGTGGTGCGAGCGTCATTGCCGGAGGGGACGCCCTGATCCCACCCGTCCAACACCGGAATGCCGCTACGCTCCGCGTTGATGATGCGCCGAAACGCATGCCACGTGGCGATGGCCTGCACCTGTCCCACGAAGGCGGCATCGCGGTTGAGCCACTCGAACACCGTGGTGTTCGGATTCAGCGGATACCCGTTGCTGTCGATGCGCGGATCGAAGAATCCGGTGAAGGTTTCGCTGTAGCCGGGATACGAAAAGCGAAAGCGGTTGGTGACGCGTGCGCGGCTGCCGCTCACGCTGTCGCCGAAGAGCTGCCCCTGCGTGGCGACGGTGCGCCACAGAAACGGGAACAGCGTTTCGCGCCGCGCCTCGGGTGTGTCACGCCAGAAATCGCGGCGTAACGCGGCGGTATCGCTCACACCGGCGTTCCGCCCCATGAGCGCACGCTCGGCCCCGGTGAACACCTCCTGCCAGCGCACACCGTCGCTGATCACGAGGATCACGTACTCGGTCCTGGTCGCGGCAGGCAGTGGTTGGGTGCTCTGCGCGCCGAGCCAGGCGGGTGACAGGGCCAGCGCGGCGATACCCGAGCGGAACATCATCGCCGCGGCCGCCGCATCGTGGCCGCCTTCTCCACCAGGCGGCGCAGCTCCTTGATGGGCTCCGCGCTGTCGTCCACCTGCAGGCGCAGCACCACATCGTTGTTGAGCCACACCCCGCCATGCTTCTTCACGATGAGCATGGCCGCGCTCTGCATGCCGCGCGTGTCACCGCCGGCGACCTGCCCGGCCTCGAGCGCGGCGAGGAGCCGGAACGACAGGTGCCCTTCGGTCTCTTCGAACGCGCGCACCATGGCGTTCACCACCTCGGCGCTGGCCAGGATGTTGCCCTGCGCCGTGCAGTACGTGCCCTGCTTGTCACCGGCCCACTCGGTGGCCTTGGGGCCCGTGTACGCGGCCACGTTCCCCTGGGCGTCGATCACGGCGAACTGGCGCCCCTGCTTGGTCCAGTTGTCCGGGCGCGGATCGGGGTCGCGTTCCCACACCTGCTTCACCACATCGACCGGCTTCACACCCTGTCGCAGCAGCGCCAGCGCCTGCGACCCGTAGCTCACGTCGACGATGGCTTGTGTCGCCACTGCGCCCACGTCGGCCTCGGCCCAGAGCACGCCGTTGCCGACCGAGAAGACGCGGCTTTGCACGGCGCCGCCCACCTCGCCCGTAGCCGGGTCATAGCCAAGAATGGAGAAGGTGGCGACTGGCGGCCACGGGGCAGGCGGCAACGTGGAAAACGACCCCGACGCGGACTGCTGCGCGGGGAGCCTCGGCGCGATGGCGAGGCCGGCGAAGTGGGCGAGGAGGGCGAGGGCAGCGAGGCGCATACGGCGGGGCGGGTTCGGGCGATGAACGGCAGGCGGCCGTTCGCAGAAGCTACCGTGTGGCGGCGTGCCGCAGGCGGCCGTTCGCAGAAGCTACCGGTGGCGGCGTGCCGCGATGCGTCACGGAAACAGCCCGTCGGGGCCCACGGAGGACGGAGGTACGGGGGACCGCAAAGCACACCGTCTGGTCCCCGCGCCCCCGACGAGCTGTGCAGGTGAATGTGCCACGTGATCGGCTGCCCCGCTGAGCGGACCACTCGCGTCGCGCGTAACATGTCAGTCACCCTCCACCGGAGCCCGCATGCACCGCACCCGCACCTGGCTGGCCGCCAGTGCCCTGACCCTCCTGCCGAGCCTGCTGGCAGCCCAGCAAGCCGTCGACGCCGAGTACACGGCCAAGATCAAGGAGTTTCTCCAGGATCCGCGCATCACCACGGAACTGGTCGACCATCTGCCGGCGTCAGCGACGGTCCCCACGCCGCTCAAGTTCCACGGCCGCATCGTGGGCACACCGGGCGAGCTGACCTACGCGAAGGACATTCACCGCTACTTCGAGGCGCTGGCCAAGGCCTCGCCGCGCGCGAAGTACTGGACCATCGGCAAGACCGAGGAAGGGCGCGACATGGTGGTGCTGGCCATCGCCGACTCGGCCACCATTGCCAATCTCGACGCGTACCGCGCCGACATCGCCGCGCTCACCGACCCACGCAAAACCAGTGAGGCCGAGGCACGGCGGCTGATCACGAGCACCAAGCCGATGTACTGGCTCACCAGCGGCATCCACTCGCCGGAGACTGGCGGCCCGGAAATGCTGCAGGAGCTGGCCTACCGGCTCATCGTGCAGGAGTCGCCGTTCATCCAGCAGATCCGCAACAACATCATCACGTTCATCACGCCGGTCATCGAAGTGGATGGGCGTGAGAAGCACGTGGATACGTACTACTACAACAGGAAGCTGCCAGCTGGTGCCGCGCGTCTCCCGCTGATGTACTGGGGCAAGTATGTGGCCCACGACAACAATCGCGACGGCATGGGCCAGTTCCTGTCGCTCACGAAGAACGTGAATGACTTCTACCTGCAGTGGAAGCCACAGGTCATGCACGACCTGCACGAGTCGGTCACGTACCTGTACAGCAGCACCGGTACGGGGCCGTACAACGAGGCCATCGACCCGATCACCGTGACCGAGTGGTGGACGTTCGCGCAGGAGGATGTGCGCGAGCTGACCAAGCGCGGGGTGCCCGGCGTGTGGACGTATGGCTTCTACGACGGCTGGACGCCCAACTACATGTTCTTCGTGGCCCACACCAAGAACGCCATCGGCCGGTTCTACGAGGTGCAGAGCTACGGCCCGGACAACTATGAGGTGCGACCGCCCGCCACCACCACCAGCCGTGAGTGGTTCCGCCCCAATCCGCCGCTGCCGTACATCAAGTGGGGGCCGCGCAACAACACGAACATCCAGCAGTCGGGGGTGCTCTTCTCGCTCAAGCACTTTGCCGACAACAAGGCCACGTACCTCGAGAACTACTGGCTCAAGAACAAGCGGGCCATGGAAAGGGGGACGACTGGCGCGGGGCCGTACGCCTGGGTGATTCCCGCGGGCCAGCGTCGCAAGGCCGATGCCGCTGATGCCGTGAACGATTTGCGCAAGCAGGGGCTCGAGATTCACGTGGCGGGCGGCGACTACCGTGTCGGTGACGTGGCGGTGAAGGCCGGCGACTGGATCGTGCGTGGCGACCAGCCGTTCCGCACACTCGCCGACATGTACTTCGGCATCCAGAACTACGCGCCGCAGAACCCGCGCCCATACGACGACACCGGCTGGACGTTCCAGTTCATGCGCAACGTGGCCGTACTGCCGGTGAGCGACAAGGCCATCGTGTCGCAGCCCATGACGATGGTGACCGCCAAGGTTCGCGCGGCGGGCGGCATCACTGGCACGGGCCCGGTGCTGCTGGTGGAGCACACCACCGACAACAACCTCATGACGTTCCGCACCCGGTTCGCCACCACCACGATGCTCGCGGCGGAGGCGGACTTCGAGGCGGCGGGTCGGAAGTTCCGCGCCGGAACGTTCATCGTGCCCGCTGGGGACCGCGGCAAGCTCGCGGCGTCGCTCACGGAACTTGGGCTCTCGGCCCACGCGGTAGCCGCCGTGCCGGCCGTGAAGACGCACGAACTCGACCTGCCGCGCATCGGGTATGTCCACGCGTGGCAGCGCACACAGGACGAAGGGTGGGTGCGCGCCGCGCTCGACACGTACGGCATGCCGTACACGTACTTCGGTGATATCGAGCTGCGGAAGGGCAACTTGCGCGCGAAGTACGACGTGATCATCTACCCGCACGTCGGCGGGAGCGCGCAGTCGCACGTGGCCGGCATCATCAAGAACGGCGACACGCCGCTGCCCTACCGGAAAACGCCGGCGACGCCCAACCTCGGCGCCAACGACAGTGCGGACGACATTCGTGGCGGCATGGGCATCGAGGGGCTCACGGAGCTGTACAAGTTCGTGCAGGCCGGCGGCACACTCATCGTCGAAGGCAGCACGTCGACCATCTTCCCGGCCTACAACCTCACCAGTGGCATCACGATCGAGTCGCCGAACCAGCTCTTCGCGCGTGGCACGATCCTTCGTGGCGTCGTCACGGATCGGACCAGTCCGCTGGCCTATGGGTTCGAGGCGCAGCTACCCGTGTATTTCAATCAGGACCCGGTCATCAGCGTAGGTGGCTCGGCGGGGCTGTTTGCGGGGGGCGGCAGCGGTGCCGGTGCGGCGGCGATGATGCAGAACGTCACCCCCAACGCGAACCCACTGCGGCTCTCCACGTGGAGTTGGAACCAGGCCGACAGTACCGGCACTCCGACACCCATGCCGGCGCCGCCACCGCGCGGGGCTGGTGCGGGTGGCGGCCGTGCCGGCGCGGGCGCTCCGGGGGGGGCGCAGGCCAGCGCCTTCGCCGGCGCCGCGACCATCGACGGTACCCGGCCACGCGTGATCATGCAGTTCCCGGCCAATGCCAACGACATGCTGCTCTCGGGCACCCTGGCGGGTGGCGAGGCGCTGGCCAACCGTGCGCAGCTGGTCGATGCGCCGCTGGGCAAGGGCCATGTCGTCATGTTCGCCATTCGCCCGTTCTGGCGCTGGCAGACGCAGGGGACCTACTTCCTTGGCTTCAACGCCATCCTCAACTGGAACGACCTCGACGCCGGCAAGTGACGGGAACGTGGTGAGAACGGCGAGGGGCCCGACGTCACCTGACGTCGGGCCCCTCGCGTCTGCATCCCCATCGTGTTGATCGGCTCACGCCGCCGTGCTCGCGTCAGGAGGCATCCGTAGCCAGCGTGTCCGCCTTCACTGCGGCAGAGTCCGTCGGCGGTGGGGCCGAAGGCCGGGCCAAGGCCGCCGCGCTGTCTTTCGCGGTGCGGGCTACGCTGTCCGCCTTCCGCTTCGCCCGACGCGGCGTCGTCGCTGGCTTCTCCACCGGCACCTCGACGACGGGCGCGGCCACCACCGTCGTATCGGCTGGTCGGCCCCTGAGTTCGTTCATCCACACGGTCACCGCCGACGCGGCGCTGCCGATACGATCGGCCGCTGTCCGGGCTGCCCCTGCCGGTTGGCGCGAGCCGTACCACCACACGGCGTACGTCAGCGCACCCGCGAGCACCACATAGGGGAAGATCGACCGGCGTGGGCCCAACGCCAGCGGATCCTTGCGGCGTGCCGGAGCCGGCGCGGCCGGCTTGGACTTCGGCCCAGGCAAGCCGACGGACGGTGTGCCCACGCTCACGAGATCGCCGGGCGTCCGTGATGCCACGCTCGACATGCGCTGCCCGAGGGCGTGGCGATACAGCTCGGCGGTCTGGGTCGGCGTCATCTCGGCGACTGAGTTCGCGAGGGTCGCGCCGAACTCGGCGACCGTGGGGAACCGGTCGCCCGGATCGGGAGCGAGCGCCTTGTCGAACACTTCCTGCAGCGAGAGCGGCCACTCGAGGTCACCGCGCACTTCATCGAGCCGTCGGGGCCGGCTGGTGAGCCGGGCGAGCAGCGACTCCTTCGACGACGCGCTGGTGAAGGCGTCGTGGCCGGTCAGCACGTTGAACGCCACCAGGGCGAGCGAGTACTGGTCGGAGCGCGCATCGAGGGCGTCACCGGAGAGCTGCTCCGGGGACATGAACTCCGGCGTGCCCACCGCGAAGCCGGTGCGGGTGACCTGCTGGGTGCCGCGGTCCATCGTGCGGGCGATGCCGAAGTCGACCAGCTTCACGACGAACGTCCCGTCGCTGCGCTGCGTGACCATCACGTTGTCCGGCTTGATGTCGCGGTGCAGAATCCCGAGATCGTGCGCCGCCTGCAGTGCGTCGGCCGCCTGGGCGATGATGTCGGCGGCGACCACGGGGTGCATGGCGACTTCGCGCTTGAGCAGCGTCGACAGCGACTCGCCATCGATGTACTCCATTGCGAGGTACACCAACCCCTCGTCCGTCTCGCCGAAATCGAAGATGCCGGCGACGTTGGGGTGCGAGATCTTGCTGGCGTTCTCGGCCTCGCGGGTGAAGCGCTGCAGTGCCTCGGGTTCATGCACAAGCGCCGGTCGCATGATCTTGATGGCGCTCTTGCGCTTCATGCGGATGTGCTCGGCGAGGTACACCTGACCCATGCCGCCTTCGCCCAGCTGCGCGATCACCCGGTAACGACCACCGACCACCTTGCCCACGAGGTTCACGTCGGACGCGGACGCGAGGGCGGTACCGTCGCGGGGACAGAACCCGACGGACGCTTCGTATTGCTCCCCGCACTGCGGGCACACCTTGGCGACGCTCACAATCTGCGAAGCTACGGCCCGGATGGGCATTGGCAAGCGGGGGCCGATATCTTGCAACATGGCATCGACAATCCCCCCGCGCCGGTCGCCCCGGCCTACCGTCTTCGCGGCGTCGTTCGCCCTTGCCGCCGCCACCGTCGGCCCGCCGGCCCCCGGGCACGCTCAGGCGCCCCGCGCCTGGGCCCAGGCGGGTACCCAGGGCGACGCCGTATTCCGTAACGTCGTGTTCCGCTCCGGCGAGCGTCTGCCCGAGCTGCGCCTCCACTACACGACCCTCGGTACGCCCCGCAAGGACGCCCGGGGCGTGGTGCGCAACGCCGTCATGATCCTGCACGGCACGGGGGGGAGCGGTCGGTCGTTTCTCTCCGCCACGTACGCCGGCGAGCTGTTCGGCCCCGGCCAGCTGCTCGACAGCAGCACCTACTTCATCGTGCTCCCTGACAACATCGGGCACGGCGGGTCCAGCAAACCCAGCGACGGGCTGCGGGCGCGCTTCCCGAAGTACGGGTACGACGACATGGTGGCCACGCAATACCGGCTCCTCACCGAGCATCTGGGTATTTCCCACCTCCGGCTCCTGATTGGCACGTCGATGGGATGCATGCAGGCGTGGGTGTGGGGCTATACGTATCCCGACTTCATGGACGGCCTCGCGCCCTTCGCCTGCGTCCCCACCCAGATCGCCGGGCGGAACCGCATGATCCGGACGATGGCGATGGACGCCATCCGCACCGATCCGGCGTGGAAGCAGGGCGAGTACACCTCCCAGCCGCCGGGACTGCGCACCGCGCTCATGATGCTGTACCTCATGGGCAGCGCGCCGTTGCTCCAACAGCAGCAGGCTCCCACGCGCGACGCGGCCGACTCCGTCATCCGCGCATACCTCGACGGGCGCATGCGCGCGACCGACGCCAACGATTTCCTGTATCAATTCGATTCCAGCCGCGACTACGACCCTTCCGCGCGGGTGGGCGACATCAAGGCCCCGGCCCTGTTCATCAACTCGGCCGATGACCAGGTGAACCCACCCGAGCTGGGCCTCGCCGAGAAGTACGCGGCCCTGATGCCGAAGACGCGCTTCATCCTGCTGCCCATCACGGCGGACACGCGCGGCCATGGCACGCATTCGCTGCCACGCGTCTGGGGGCGATACCTCGGCGAATTCCTCGCCACGCTCCCGGAGCGATGAGTTCCGGCCTGCGACACGCCACCGTCTGGCAACTGCTGACGCGGGCGCTGCGGTTGCGCTGCCCGCACTGCGGTGGCCGGGGCCTCTTCGCAAGCTTCTTCGCACTCAAGCGGCATTGCCCGTCGTGCGGGCTGCGCCTCGAGCGAGGGGAAGGCGACTACTTCGTCGGGGCGTATCTCTTCAACCTGATCGCCGTCGAACTGATCCTGTTCTTCTGTGTGCTGGGGTTCGTGTTCGTCACCTGGCCCAATCCGCCCTGGGACCTCATCACGTATGTCACCGCATGCCTGATGCTGGCCGGTTGCATGCTCTGCTACCCGTTTGCCAAGACCACGTGGCTGGCCGTCGATCTGGCCATCCGCCCGCTGACGGTCGAGGAACTGGAGTGGCATCACGTGGGAGGAGACCCCGGTGACCGGGAGCTTCCGCAGCTCTGATGGTCCGGCGGACGCGCCGCGCCGTCTCGATCGCGCACGCCTGATCGCCCTCGCGCGTTTCGAGATCGCCGTCCAGCTGCGCGAGCCGCTGACGGGGCTCTACGCGCTGGTGTTCCTGCTCCTCACCTTCGGGTACTCGGCGTCCGAGGCCGTGGTGCTGGTGAGCGGGCGCGGCGATGTCCCGCGCCACGCGCCATGGGCGTTGATGCTCGCGTTCGGCGGCCTCACGGCATTCGGGCAGGTGATCACCACGATGATCGCCACCACCGCGATGTTGCGCGATGAGACCCTGCGCACGTCGGCGCTCATCCTGACGAGTGGTGTGCCACCCCGCACGTGGTTCCTTGCCCGGGTGAGTGCCGCGCTTGCCGTCATGGCGCTCGTCTATGCCGCCCTGCCGATCGGTGCGCTGCTGGGCACGATCGTCCACGCCGTGAGCACCGATCAGGACCACGGTGGCCATGTCCTGCAGACGATCGCCTCGGCGGGGGCCAGCGCCTTGCGCGCCTACGGCATCGTCACGCTGCCCACCGTGCTCGTGGTCACGCTGCTGCTGGCCAGCGCGGCGGTCATCACGCGCCGTGTGCTGGGGGTGCTGGCCGTGGCCCTGGTGCTGGTGGGGCTGTGGCAACTCGCCCTCGCCCTCGAGGCGCAAGGGGGCACCCGTGCGTTGGGGGCGCTGCTCGATCCGTTCGGCAACGCGCCGGTACTGGCCGTGACCGCCGAGTGGACGCCGGTGGCGCGGCGAATGCAGGTGGTGCCGCTGACCGGGCTGCTGCTGGCCAACCGGCTGCTGTGGCTCGGGGTAGCCGCGGGTGTTGCGACGGGCGCCGTGCACTGGAACGCGCGCACGCCCGCGGTCGAGGAGAGCCCCGCGCCACGGCGTCCGGCCATAGTGGAGGCCTTCGCGGGAGCACCGGCGCGGTCGGCGGTCGCCTCCCTCCGCTGGTTCACGGCGCACTGGATGGCCGTCGATGGCGGCTGGCGTACCGTGGCGGGCCTCGCGGTGCTCAACGCCCTGCTCAATGCCGTGCTGCGTCCGCTTACGGGTGACGACGGCGGCGTATCCGCCCTGCTGCTGGTCTCCGAGCACGCACGCCTCTTCCTGATTCTGCTGGCCACGGTGTACGCAGGAGAACTGTGCTGGCGCGAGCGCGACCTCCGGATCGATGAAATCATGGATACCCTGCCGGTGTCGCGCCGCGATCACGTGGCTGGCCGGGTCCAGGGGCTCCTGCTCGCGCAGGGCACGATCGTGGGGCCGCTGGCGATCGGGGCGTTGCTCGTACTGCTCGGGCGTGGCGGCACCGTCTCCGCTGTCGGCGTGCAGGCGTGGCTGGCGTGGACCGTGTTCGTGCTCTGGCTTCCATTTGCCCACCTCACCGTGCTGTCGCTGGCGGTGCACGCGCTGATCGACCACAAGGTTGGGGCCCACCTGCTGCTCATCACCGGGTGGGTCCTCGCGGTGACGCTCGACCGGCAGGGGGTCACCACGTGGTGGCTGCGTTTCGCCGAGCCGGCGCCGCTCGTGGAGGGGCTGGTGGTGAACTGGGGGCCCTTGGCACAGCGCGGCGCCTACTGGACCGCCGTAAGCGCCGCGCTGTTGCTCGTGGTGTGGAGGCGCTGGCCATCGCGGGCCCGCGCCGGGACCAACCAGGCTCCGACTACTTCTCGCTGATGATCAGGTAGCGCGACGCGGCCCAGAACCGCACCGGATCGGTGATCCGGATGCTCTCGCCACGGAACGAGCCATCCTTTTCCTTCTTCGCGACTTCGATGAAGCCGACGTCGTGGCGGGACACGATCTTGTAGGCGCGGTCGCTCCGCGGGAGAGGAATGGTCAGCACGTCGCGCCGATCAGCGCGGGTGAAACGCGTCTCGTCGAGCGTGCGCGACGGCACGAGCGTCTTGCCGAGCTTCACGATCAGCAGACCCCGCGAGCCGCCCTCCTCGGTCACGACGCCATCGGCCAGCAGCTGTCGCCGCGACCCAACGAGGTAGAACACGCGGTTCTCGCGGGTGTCGAGGGCCTTGACCGTGTCGGTCAGCACCGCTTTGTCCGCCGTGAGCTGTTCGTTGGCTGAACGGAGCCGCCGGATCTCGTCCTGGAAGGCGACGATCTCGCGGTCCCGCTGCGCGAGGCGTTCGTTGAGGTCCGCGAGCAGCGTCGCCACTGCCGTCGAGTCGGCCCGCAGCGTCCGGAGTTCGTCGAGCTGCTTTTCGACCTGGGCCTGACGTGCCGCGAGCCGCTGCCGCATCTGCTTGAGGCGGTCGAGGATGTCCTTCTGGGCGGCCGCGGCGCCGGTCTTGCCCGACTCGTCGCTCTTGTTCACCCCCACGTTCGATGACAGGCTCCGCACCTGACGCAGTTCCCGATCGACTTCGTCGGCGAACTTGGACGCCTCGATGACCTGAGCCAAGGCACGGTCTTTGTCGGCCGTCGCCCCCTGCATGAGCCCCTGCAGGGAGTCGCGCTCGGCACTCGTCAAGGCCAGCGCCGCCTCGAGCGAGTCGGCCCGGGCACGGGACGCGCTATCGGTGCACGCGGCGGCGGCCAGCGCACCAAGCAGGACGGTCATCGCCAGCGGCGAGCGGAATGAGAGGCCACGCATGAAGGTCGGGTTGGGGAATACGACGGGGGACCACAGGAACGTACCGGCCTCTCGCATCACGTGAAAGTGCGGAGGCCGGAGGCCGGCCATCGTTGGTGTGCGTTGCGTCACCGAACATCGCGCCGGGTGGCAGGTCCGCTGCTGACGGTCCTGCCGCCCGGCGCCGCGTCGTCACGGCTCCTGCGTGACCTTCTGCGCCGGCGGCTGCCGGTACTTCTCGAACCAGCTGCGCAGGAACAGCTGCGTACGCAGGAAGTTCGAGGGGGTGGAGCTGGTGCCATGCCACTCGTTGTTGAAGCGGATCATGGCAGTCGGCACCTTCCGGATCTTGAGCGCCTCGTAGTACTCCTCGGTCTGCCCCATCGGTGTGCGCAGGTCATTCACACCCGTCATGAGCATGGTCGGCGTCTGGACGTTGCCGACGTACATCAGCGGCGAACGCTTGAGGTGTTCGCTCGGGTCCTCCCAGGGAAACTTCGCGAAGTTGTTGTACCAGCTCGGGCCATCGGTGGTGCCCACGAAGCTGAGCCAGTTCGTGACCGGGCAGTTGGCGCTCGCCGCCGCGAAGCGGTTGGTGTGGCCCACGATCCAGCTGGTGAGCACCCCGCCGCCCGAGCACCCGAAGACATACAGCCGGTTGGGGTCGATGTAGCCGCGATTGATGACGGTATCGACGCCGGCCATGAGGTCGTCGTAGTCCTTGCCGGGATACGCGTTCTTGATGGCATTGCCGAACGCGCTGCCGTAACCCGTCGATCCGCGCGGATTCGTGTACAGCATCACGTAGCCGTTCGCCGCGTGATCCTGGCGTGCGAAACTGAAGCCCACGTTGTACATGCTGTGCGGGCCGCCGTGGATCTCGAGCATCATGGGGTACTTGCGGCTCGGATCGAAGTCGGCCGGCTTCACGATCCACCCCTGGATGCGATAGCCGTCCGCCGACGTGTACCACACCTCCTCGGTGGTCGCGAGTTTCTTGCCGGCGAGCACGTCGCCATTCACGTCGGTGAGCTGCCGGATGGCTGGGGTGCGGACATCGAATGCCACCACATCCGTGGGCTTGCTCGAGGAGCTCATGGTGCCGACCGCCAAAAACGACTTGCCCAGATCGCTCACGGTGAGTACCTGAGCGCCCTTGGTCACCTGCCGCACGTCGCCCTTGAGCGAGACGAAGTACAGGTTGCGCGACCCTTCGTTCTCGACGTTGAAGTAGAGGCCGGTCCCGTCGGGCGACCACATCATGCCGCTCGGGCTGCGATCGAGCTTTTCGGTGAGCGCACGCGGATTGGTGCCGTCGGCATCCATCACGTACATGATGGCGTCCTTCCACGTGGCGTCGGTACTGTCGTAGCCGGTGTAGGCGAGGTAGCGGCCGTCGGGGCTCGGCACGGGGCCATTGTCGGGCCCGTTGCGCCTGGTGAGCTGGGTGATGGCGCCGCTGGCCACGTCCACCCGGTAGATCTCACTTTGCCGCCACGAGTATTCGGCGTCGGGCACCCGGTTCGACGTGAACACGAGACTCTTTCCATCGGGCATCCAGGTGGTGCCATTGGTGGCCCACTCGCCCGTGGTGATCTGGCGCGGGGTGCCGCCGTCGGCGGGCACGGTGAAGAGCTGGCGTAGGCCGTTCTCCAGGAAGCCCTGGCGGTCGGCCCGGTAGCGCACCTTCTGCACGATGCGCGGTGGCTCGACCCACTTGGCGCCGCGTGGCGGGGCCGGCATGGCGATGCGCCAGTCCTCGCTCTGCCGCACGAGCATGCCGAAGGCGAGCGTCCTGCCATCGGGGCTCCACTCCACGTCGCTCGGTGCCTCGGTGAGGCGCGTGATCTGCGTGGTGGCGCCCTCGGCATCCATGTAGCGCACCCAGATCTGCGCGCCCCCCGGTTCGCCGGGCGCGACATACGAAATGCGGGTACCGTCCGGGCTCCATTTGGCGTCGGCGCCCTTCACCAGAAAGCGGTTCTTCGTGCCGTCGGCGTTCATGATCCACACCGACGACTCGCGCTTGTCGTTGAGCTGGTCGATCCAGGTGCGCGTGTAGATGATCTGCTTGCCGTCGGGCGAGAGCGACGGGTTGGCGACGTCTTCCCAGTTGAAGTAGTCGGCGATCGTCAGCCGATCCTTCGGGAGGGCGTTGCCCTGAGCGGGCAGGGGGGCGCCGATGGCGAACGTCGGAGCGGAGAGGCAGGCGACGAGGAGGGTGCGTCGCCAGGCGCCGAAGCGCGAGAGCTGGGACATGGGCGGGTGTCTCCCGATGAGGCGAACAGGCAGGGACGTTGCGGACAACGTGCGCCTACGGTGCAGCCCGGGCCGGACCTTGGCAACTGCTTGCCGCCAGAACAACCCGTGGCGCGGTGCACACGGGCCGGCCCGCGTTCACGGCGCCGGAATGGTCAGCGCAGCGAGTCGGCGAAGGCCAGGACGCTGTCGCGCAGCTTCGCCGTCTTGGCGTCGACGAGGCGGCGCACACCCTTCCACTGTCGGATCAGCGGCGACCGCGCACTGAGGCTGGTCTCGATGACCCGGCGCTTGGACGTGCTCGCGTGCACCATCTTGCCATCGCCCACGTAGATGCCCACGTGCGAGATGCGCTTGCCGCGCCCGAACGTCAGCACGTCGCCGGGCTTGAGCGCCGACAGGTTCTTGGGCACCTCCGTCCCCACCTGAGCCTGACCCTGCGCCGTCCGAGGCAAGACCAGATCCACCATGCTCATCGCGTACCGCACCAGCCCGCTGCAGTCGAGCCCGACGCCGGGTTTCGTCCCGCCGAGCTTGTAGCGGGTGCCGATGGAGCCGCGGGCTTTGGCGACCACGCTGTCACGAAGCCTTTCGGCGGACTCGCTGAATGCCGCGAACGGCTTGCGCGATTCGAGCCGCTCCTCGTTGGCCGCGACGCCCCGCTGCGCCTGCACCGTCGACACCGCCGCGAATATCGCGGTGGCGAGCGCTGGAAGCAGAAGGTGGGAGCGGCGCATGAAGCGTGGATGCGAAGCGAGGGAAGTGGCAGGCGGGCGCCCGGCGAACGCAGAAGGTACCCGCCGTTAGGACTGAATGCCAGAGGCGGGCGTCACATTGCGGGAAGCGTTCGGTTGCCCCCGGGGCCTACCGGATGCCCAGGGTTTTGTGGGTTTGCACCGACAGACGCCAGCGGGGGTGAGCGAGGCAATAGGCGAGCGCTGCGCTGGTGTTCTCGGCGGCGTCGGGGCCGTCCATGGGCTGGAGCAGGAAGTGCCGGAACGCCAGCCCCTCGAATCGTTCCGGCATGGCCAGTGGCTGGGGGTACACGAGCTTGAGTTCATCCCCATGCGTCAGGACCAGCGGCGCATCGGCCTTCGGGCTGACGCAGATCCAGTCCAACCCGGCGGGCGCCGGCTGGGTCCCGTTGGTTTCTACCGCCACGTCGAACCCGGCGGCGTGCAACGCTGCAATGGCTGCCTCATCCAGCTGCAGCAATGGTTCCCCGCCTGTGCACACCACGAACGGGCGCACATCGGAGGGGGCGTCCGTGGGCCAGCGGCTCTTCACGAAGGCGGCGAGCGCCTCGGCGGTCGCGAACTTGCCGCCGTCCGGCCCGACGCCCACGAAGTCGGTGTCACAGAACGTGCAGACCGCACTGCCCCGGTCGGCCTCGCGCCCCGTCCACAGGTTGCACCCCGAAAACCGGCAGAACACCGCCGCTCGGCCGCTGTGCACGCCCTCGCCCTGCAGGGTGTAAAAGCACTCTTTCACCGTGTAGGCCATGAGGATCAGCCGGCGTAGGCGATGGGGTCCACCGAGCCCGCTTCGGCGAACCCGCGGAGTCGCAACTGGCAGGCGTCGCAGTGGCCGCAGGCCATGCCGTCCGGCGCCGGATCGTAGCAGCTGGTCGTGAGCGCATAGTCCACGCCGAGTTCCCGGCCGAGGGCCACGATCTGGGCTTTGGTGAGGTGCTGCAACGGGGCGTGAATGGTGAGGCGCTGCGTTCCCTCCACCCCGGCCCGGGTCGCGAGGTTGGCCATGGCCTCGAACGCCGCCACATACTCGGGGCGACAGTCGGGATAGCCGGAGTAGTCGAGCGCATTCACCCCGATGACGATGGCGTCGGCTCCCAGCACTTCGGCCCAGGCGAGCGCAAACGACAGGAAAATCGTGTTGCGCGCCGGCACGTAGGTGACGGGGATCTCGTCGCTCGCGTGGGTAACGTCACGATCCTTGGGCACGGCGGCATCGCCAGTCAGCGCCGAGCCGCCCCAGAGGCGGAGGTCGATGTCGACGATCACATGGCGTGCGACCCCCTGCGCTTCGGCCACGCGCCGCGCGGCCTCGATCTCGACCTGGTGGCGCTGGCCGTAGCGGAAGGTCATCGCGTACGGCGTGAACCCCTCGCGCTTCGCCACGGCGAGAGCGGTGGCCGAGTCGAGGCCACCGGAAAGCAGGACGACGGCCGGTCGATTGGGTGCGGAGTCGGACATGGGCGGGAAGATAACCGGATCGAGACACCCCGAGCTGCTCTGGTGTCTCCAATAGGAGACAGTGTTCGCTTGGCGCTCTTCAGCCGGTTCGGGGACAAGCCGTTGTCGCCGCGCCAGTTATCGGCCAATCACCTGGCTGGCCCGCGCCGTGCACGGAGGTGTTTCGTCCCCTAACCGGAGTCTTCGTGATGTGGTCGATCCGTCGTCGCTCGCTCGGTGTGCTCGCGCTTTCCGCCGCGTTGGCATTGCCCACGCACGCCCAGACCGGCGTGGGGGCGACCCTCACGCCGTATGCGGGGTACCTCCTCACCGGCAACTGGTATGACGGGCCGGTGGGCACCAACCTGGCCGCCACGAACGCCCCGATGGTGGGCGGGCAGGGGAGCATCCCACTGACCAGGGGCATCGCTCTGGTGGGGACTCTGGCCTATGCCTCCGGTGACCTGCGCATCGGGTTGCCCCTACTCGGCGGTGTCAACGTGGGGTCGGCGAACATCTGGATGTATGACGCCGGACTCGAACTGGGCGGCCTGGCCGGCCGTTCACGCGGTATCGCGCCATTCGTGCAGGGCGGCATTGGTGGCATGACCAACGACATCAGGACCGGCGTGTTCACCACGCGGGCCTCGAACGTGGCGTACACCGGGGGCGTCGGTCTCGATGTCGGGTTCTCGCGAGGCGTCGCCGTGCGCGTCCAGGCCAAGGACTGGATCAGTCGGTTCAACTCTGAGGATGCCATCGGCTTCCGGGCCGAGGGCAACCTCGCCCACAACTGGGCGCTGACGGCAGGCGTGCGATTCACGTTCTGATCCCGCCGGCGCTTCTGGGGTGGTAGACTTCGCTATCGGCAATCCCTCAGAAGAAGGCCATCGTGAATCAGCTTCGTGAATCAACGGTGCGGGTCATTCGGACGGCGCGCCTGTTCGCCATCGGGGCGGCCCTTGCCGCTGCCGCACCGCTCCTCGCCCAACAGACGGGCGCTGGCGTGCTTGCCGACAGTGCGCGCCCCGCGCCGCCCGCCCCCGATCCGCTGCGTGGCAATGTGTCCACGTTGAGCGCCCTGTCCGCGCAGGCGCGCAGCCAGCAGGACCAGTTCGAACGCAACCATCGACTCGGGCTGCGCTTCTACAACGGCGGCGCGGATGCGTCGTGTGAGGTCCCACTGGGCCGCATCTGCTACTGGAACAACAACGGCGATGTCCCGCCGCCGGCTGAACGTGCCGATGCGAAGATCGAGCGCGAACAGCTGCTCGACCTGCTGGCGCGGGCGCAGGCCGCCGACCCCAAGGACGACTGGGTCAGCGGCATGCGTGTACGGTACGCGATCGAAGGGCAGATGCCTGACCTGGCAGTGACCGCGGCGCGCGGTTGCGGGGGCACCGCGTGGTGGTGCGATGCCCTGCAGGGGCTGGCGTTGCACAATGCCAACCGGCACACCGAGGCAGCAGCGGCCTTCGATCGTGCGCTGGCCGCGATGCCCGAGGGCCAGCGGTGCAGCTGGACTGACCTCACCATGTGGCTCGACCCGGCGATGCACGCCGGATACAAGGGGCTCGGATGCGGCGGCCGCACCGTGGAGAACGCCAAGATCTTCCGGCTGGCCCAACCGCTCTGGATGCTGCCGGCCAACGATGTCGCGAACGAACTGTATGCGCGGCACACCATGTCGCGCGTCCATTCGCTGGCGCGCATTCCGTACGACCTGCAGTGGGGCGACGACCTCCTCGAGTCGCAGGTGCGCTATGGCTGGCCCATGCAGTGGTCGGTGCAGAACGGCGGTGTGGCCGATCCGCGCCCACCCTCGGTGATCGGGCACGAACCGACGCCGAGCTACGACTTCATGCCGCTGCCGCCCGCGCTGACCAACCCGCTGTCGGCCATGGCCGAGGATTGGGACCCGAAGCGCAAGAAGGCCCGCATGCGGTACGCGACGCGCTACGCCACGGGCTACGGGGCGCTGCCGAACCAGTTTGCCCGATTCCGGCGCGGTGACACGACGTTGGTGGCTGGTGGCTACCGGCTCATGCGCGAACTCGAAATGGGACGGGCCCCGTACCACGCCGCACTGACGCTCGATGCGATCGACCAGCGCCCCGCAGTACAGGTTCGCAAGGACAGTGTCTCCGCGAACGGCGCCCTGCTCGCGCCGATCACCCGCCCCATGCTGGCGAGCCTTGAAGTGCTCGCTCCGACCGGCAAGCGAGCGGCCCGGGTGCGGACCACGGTCCAGCCGTTGCCCGCCGAGACGCGCTTGTCCGACTACCTGCTGCTGCAGCGCGGCGATCCGTCGCCGACGCCCGGCCTCGAGCGCAACGCGGCGCAGGCCTACGGCTCGCTCGACATCGAGGGCGGCACGCAGATCGGCATCTATTGGGAGATGTACCGGCAGGCGAGTCCGTCGGCGCCGCTGCAGGTGTCGCTGCGTGCTACGCGCCTCGGCGCCAGCTTCATGCAGCGACTGAGCAGCTCGATCGGCCTGTCGAAGGCGCTCACGCCGGTGTCCATCCGGTACAACGACAACGGGCGGCCGGATGGCGCGCCGGGGCGCAGCCTGGCGCTCAACTTCCCGAATGTGCCGGCGGGTGCCTACCAGCTCACGCTGATCGTGAGCGGGGGCGGGGTCACCGACAGCACGACGCAGGTCATTCGGGTGCGCGGGGCGCGCTGATCACCTGGAGATGGGCAGCAACAGCACCTCGAACGCCGGACCGGGATTGCGGTCCGGCGTTCGTGCATCAGGGCGTGTGCCGCCCTTTCACGAGGAGCATGCCGACAGGGCTCCCGAAATCGTCGTTACCGGTTGGGACGCCGGGCGGGGCCACCCAGGTGCCACCGTCGGCGCGGATCGCGATGCGGTGCATGCCGGGTGGGAGCTTGAGCTCGGCGCGCCAACGACCACTCGGGTGACGCTTGAGCGGCGTGACCGTCCAGGCCGTGGCGTCGCCCATGAGTTCGACCGACTCGGCACGCGGCGCATCGATGAGCAGCACCACGCGCAGCGTGTCGGTGTCCGTGTGCACCTGCGAGGCCATCCCCTGCTCGATCGAAACGGAATCGACCGCGCCGAGGGTCCGGGTTTCGAAGCCCAGGATGCCGCCGGGCGTACCGTCGTCGCGCCGCCACGGCAGTCGCGAGATGCGAATCCCGAGGGCGACGACTGGGGAGAAGCCTTGCCGCGGGCGATCACTGAGTTCGTCGCGCAGCGCTGTGCCACCGACCGTGCCCGGGTTGGTGGCGGCGGCGCCCACCACCGACAGCCAGCCCGTGACCGGCTGCGCCACGGCCACCGAGGCCACTGTGGGCACCGCCTGCGGCCGTGGCGCGAGCGCATCACTGCTGACCCAGGAGGCGACGGGCGCGGAAACGGAAACGAGCCACCCCGTAGCCCCGGTGTGGAAGCCGAGGGAGGCGATGCCGGTGGCGAGGTCGCGCCGCTGCAGGGTACGCAGGGATCGGCTGCTCACCATGCGACGGGCCGCGGCGGGCAAGGCCCCCGTGTTGGGTTCGTCCACCGTGATCGTCTGCGTGGTGACACGCGTGGCCCGTTCCATGGACATGCCGAACGACAGCTCGAGGCCCGCGTACGTGGTCATCACCCCGGCTTCGGCGCGGCCGATACGGCCGACGTCGATGCGGCGTGACACCGTCGTGTCGCTCCCCCGCCCATCAATGCCGCCAGCCGCGAGTGCCAACGGCGACTGGCCCACGAGCGCGGCGGCAGCACTCCCGTTGAGCGAGGACTGTCCGTAGCTGATTGCGCTCCATACGCGATGTTCACCCATGCGGGCCCGGGCGCGCAGCGCGAGCACCCCATCGCCTCCGCTGCCGCTGCCGACGCCGTCGGGCATGTGCCAACTGCCGCTGCCGAGCGCGGCGAAGCGGACCCGCCCGAGGCGGCCAAGCGGCTGGGTCGCGCCAAGCCAGACATCATTACGCCGGGTGAGGGCATTGCCGCTGCCGTCGGGCAACGCGGCAATACCCAGGACGGAGACGGTCGCCGCGTCCGTGATCGAGCCGATGGCAGCGGACGGCGTGATCGGGGTTTCGGGTCGCCCCTGCGCGTGAGCCCGGACCGCCGGCACAACGGACACCGCGACCGCGGAGAGCGCGCACGGCACACGCCATCCGCGGCTCCAAGCGGAGCGGCGGCGCGACGCGCGGAGAAAGCGGGGGGCGGGCGTCACGGATCAGGGGGGCGAACGGGTTTTCGATCCGTCGTCGCGGGGGTGGACGGCGTGACCGTTCCCGATGCAGTCCCCCGAACATAGCGATTCAGGGCATCGAGGGCCATACCGGGCCCCCGGAGTGCGTTCTTGGCGACCGTGCTCTGGAGACCCAACAGGGCGTCGTCAGACCGCGGCAGGCTGGCCAGGCTGGTCACCGCCTCACGGGCCTCGGGGCGGGGCACCCCTCGGCGCACCAGATCGGTCAGTACGACGAGAGCGGTGACCGCCGAGCCCGCCGGCCGGGACCGGCGCACGGCGGTGAGCGATGGCTCGTCGATCCCTGACCGGAGTGCCATTGCCGCCGCGTCGAGTTCCGCCTCCGAGCTGCCGGGGCCAAGCACGGCCTTGGCCGACGACAGCGCGGCCGCATGCTCCCGCACCACCCGGATGATGCGCTCACTGCTCATGCGCCGCGCGGCGCCCTCGAGGGCACGATTGATCAGGGGGCGCGTGGGCAACCCCATCTCGACGGCGTCCTCGAACAGCCCGCGGAGGGTGTTCGCCGTGACCGAGTCGAAACGCGTGGCGTCGAATTGGGTCTGCTCCCGGCGCCCGGTCGGCGGTTGGCCCGGCTGCCGAGTGGCCGTATCCGCCGCGGGGAGGGGACCGACGGTCTGCTCCACCATGAGGGTGCCCGCCGCGAGATGGGCCACCACCAGCCAGGCCATCGCCAACGGCGCCGTCATCGCGGCCCCTCCACGATGAGTGCATTGGTGGGGCCGAACCCGGCATCGGGCACCTGCGGCGCCAGCGGGTCGATGAGCCACTGTTTGCCGTCGACCACAAACGCGTAGACATGGCGTCCGGGCGGCAGTGGCACCCGGGCCGACCAGGTGCCATCGCTGGCACGACGCACCATGGGGGTCGCCTCATCGTCCCACCCGTTGAAGTCCCCGACGAGGGACACCTCGGCGGCGGGGGAGGGAAGCACGAGGTCGAAACGCACCGCGCCGCCACGCTCCTCGCGCGTGGCCCCGACCGGTCCGTCGCTGGCACTCGGCACCGGAAACGCCCGGTGGGCTTCCGCGTGGCTGAGCCCGGGACGCCAGGGACGCATGACCACTACCACGAGCAGTGCGGCGGCCGCTGCCCCCCACCACCACCGGGGGCGCGGGGATCCGTCGCGACGCGACGACGCGTGCATGGCACTGGCCAGCACGGCTCGGGTCACCCGTTCGACCTGCACCGGATCGGCGGGAGGCAGGGCCCCGTACGATGCACGAAGGCGCGCCGCCAGATCCACGTCGGGCGCGAAGCCGTCGAGGGGCTCGACGGGCAGATCGCGGTCAGCCACGCGCCG
>JAJTGR010000115.1 GCA_021299375.1 Gemmatimonadota bacterium | reverse complement strand
GTACAGGAACAGCTCCTCGCGCCGCGTGAAGTGCCCATGCATGTCGTTGTAGCCGGGCAGGAGGAACTTGCCCGTGCCGTCCACGGTGATCGCCCCGGCCGGAATTGGAGCGTTGGCGGTACCGATGAAGCTCACCAGGCCGTTGTTGATCACGACGGTCTGGCCCGACAGGACGGTCGTCGCCGAGGTCATCGGAATCACGGTCACGTTCGTGATCACGACCGGCGCGTCCACGGGCGGCGTGGGCGGTGGAGCGAGCGGCGTCTGGGACTTCGAGTCGCCGCCGCACGAGCCGGCGAGGGTGGCGACAAGAACGGTGACGGCGAGCAGGGGGCGGGGTCGCATGGGGAGACGCGGCAGGGGGAGGCGGGAAGGGGATCTGAGGCGGGCCAGTGTCTGGGTAGACGAGCGACCCCCCGATTTGTTTAGCGTCTCGGCTACGCACGCCGACCGCACGATCCGGACCCCGTCATTCCGCCCCTGCGGGCACCATCAGGCCGCCCCAGCGTTTGCGCGTGACCGTCGCCGCCACGACGGCGTCCGCTGACCCTGCTTCCGCTGCCGCCCACACCGCACCGCCGAAGCCTGCCTCGAACGCCGAGGCCGCAAATCCCCCCGCCTCCGGCACCGGGTTCTGCAGCACCTGCGCCGCAAGCGCCTGCGACTTCGCCGCCGCCGCGGCGACCCCGCGCGCCGTGCGGCCCCACCGGCCGGCCCTTGCGCCGACACGCGGTTGGCGCGCGCCCGTGCGATGGTGCGGACCATCATGGCGGCCGTGGGCGATCCGGCGCGGCGCGGTACCAGATCACGTTGTTGCCACGGGCGCGATCAGACAGCGGCCGGCCGCACAGTCCTCCTCCGTGTCCTCAGCAGGGGGGGCCGGAGGGACCGCGCTGGCAGCAAGCGCACCCAGCAGAACTCCGAGCGCAAGATCGTCGATCTGTCCGAAGTGTTGTTCGACCATGCGCCCCGCCCGGTCAATCACGATCGTCGTGGGCGTGCCGCGCATGCCGAAGCGCCGCATGGTGACCGGTACGGCGTCCGTGTCGCTCGCCTCGTCGACGGCGATCGGGAAGGTCAGCCGATACTCGTGGATGAAGGCCTCCAGCGATGACGGCGCCATGGCCGCATGATGCTCGAACACCGTGTGCAGACCGACCACCACGACGTCGGAGCGATCCGCGAACAGGCGATGCAGGCGTTCGGCCTGCGGGAGCGCGTGCTGCACACATCCGGGACACAGCATCTGGAAGGCGTGCAGGACGACGACCTTGCCGCGCAAGGCGGCAAGCGAGAGCGGTTTGGGCGTATTGAACCAGCGCGAGACGGCCAGTTCCGGGGCGGTGGCAACCATGCAAGGATCCGGGTGAAAGGAGGGTGGCCGGTCGCCGCACGCCGCCTGCGACCGGCGACCCGGTGGGTGGAGCCGTTGGTAGCTAGGGATTGGCCTTCGGGGCACTGCTCACCGTGACCTTCCCGGGCAGCGTGAGGGTGCGTGAGGCGATGTCGAAGACGTCGACCACACAGAGCAGCGGGTCATGCACGCTGGCGTTCACCCGCAGCGCGGCGGTTACGCCGTCGAAAGCGAAGGAGGTCGGGAAGCCCACGTCCTTGAGCGGCACATCCACGCGGATGGTGCGGCCGCTCAGTTGCGGCTCGTAGCCGGGGCTGTCAATGAAAAGGGGAAGCCCGGGCCAGGTGGCGGGCAGCTTCGGCGTGGTGCCGGCGGGAATGTCGCGCACCTTGAGCGCCCCGGGGCCGCAGACGTCGTCCTTGGTGAGGACCACCCAATGCGAGTGCCAGAGGGTGCCGTCGTTCGCCGGATCCCCGTCGCCGTTCTCGTCGTACTTCGGGGTATCGTCGAAGTCCGGATGCGAGGTGGCGGCGAGGGCGAGCGTACCCGTTTTCTCCGCGAATCCCACGGCCGACGGCTCAAGCGAGGTGGGCCAGACATAGGAATAGACGCTGCTGCCGGCCAGCGTGCCCGACGCCGTTGGGCGCGTGGTGCCGGCAGCGGCGGCGAGCTGCTCGGTGAACACGAGGCGGGTGCCGACCCGGCGCACCGTGGTTTGCACGAGGTCGAAGGCGGCCAGTTGGGGGCCGCGGAGCGTCGCGGCCTTCGCATCGCCGGTGGGGGAGTCAATGCGATCGGGGGCGGCGCCGCGGCGGGCAGAGAGCGTTCCGGCGGCCAACGCGGTGGTGGCGAGGACGGCCCAGGCCACGGGGCGCCAGCGGGGGGTGGACGTTTCGCGTGCCATGATCAGAGAGGTTGAGGAGTTGGTTAGGAGTCCTAACTGTGGTGCTATAGTAAGGACTCCTTATATTTCTGTCAACCCGCTTTTTCCCTTCTCCGGTGCGTTCCCGTGGCTCCCGACACTCCATCCGACGCGCTTCCGGCGCCAACGCCCGCCGATCCGCTGGTCCCGCAGGTGGCCGCCGGCCTGGCCAAGCTGGGGCTCGCCCTGCGTACGCATGCCTGGAAGGACAGCGCGCCGCGCGGACTCACGCCGACCCAGTCGCAGGTGCTCGCGCTGCTGCAGGCGAGCGCCACGCCACTGCGGGTGAGTACGGTGGCCGACGGCATGGCGGTCACGCTTCCCACGGCCAGCGATGCGGTGAAGGCGCTGGTGACGAAGGGGCTGGTGACCAAGACGCGCGCGGTGGACGATGGGCGCGCCATGGCGCTGGCGTTGACCGACGCGGGGCGTGAGGAAGCGCAGCGTGCCGCCAGCGGACCGGAGTTCGTGACGGCGGTGGTGGATGCGCTCTCAGCCGACGAACAGGCGGCGTTCGTGCGTTCGCTGGTGAAGATGGTGCGCACCCTGCAGGAGCGGGGCGACATTGCGCCGGCGCGGCTGTGCGTGACCTGCCGCTTCTTCCGGCCATGGGCGCATGTCGACACCGAGCGACCGCATCACTGCGCATTCGTGGACGCGCCGTTCGGCGATCGGTCGCTCCGGCTGGATTGCCCGGAGCACGAGACGGCATCGGCCGCGGCGATGGCCGAACAGTGGCGGGTGTTCGTGTCGCGGTGAGGGCGGGCCGTGGCGGCCGGCTGCAGTGGTCGAGCTGCCAATCGCCATGCCTCACACACCGGGGCGACCTGCGACAGCGCTCGCGACGCCAGATGCGGGGCGTTCGTGCGCCAGCCCCGGTTTCGCAAGGAATGGGCCGACACACCGGCGGCAGCCCCGAGGGCTTCGTATCGTCGTCGTCGTCGATCCGTCAGGGGACTGCGGTACGTGGCGCAATGGCGATTGGATACCGGCCACGACTGCGTCTGGCATCACTTGCGGCGGGCCATGGCAGCATCTCGACGAGGGATGGCATGACCCTCACCTTCTCCTCGAGGCCACCATGCACCGGCACCCTCGGTTTCGTTTCCACCTCGGGGTGCTGGGCGGCTCGGTCTACCGCCTCCTCACGTGGTCCCTGTCAGGTCGGTTTGCCGACCAGACCGACACCATCCGCATCGAGCAATGCCCCCGTTCTCCGCGCCGGCCCATACCGATTCTTCTTCGGCTCTTCAGGGTTTGGAGTCGGTTCCCTCAGGACGCGCGGGGCTCGAGATCCAGCCCACCGCAGTGCACGCACGGCTCTTCAGCAAACCGAGTGGCGCGCAGCGCCCGGCGAGGGAATCCGGCGAGCGAATCCGACCACGAGCGGGTTGGTGGACGATCGCGCCGTGCGATGAGGCGATGCCGGACCCGCAGGCGCCGCGGTGTGCCTGTGCGCCCACCATCCCGTACGTGATGAACCGGCCGGCCCCGTATACCAGCTGCCTGCCGGCGGCGCGTCCGGAGACGGCGCGTCCGGAGACGGCGCGTCCGGAGACGGCGCGTCCGGCCGTCACCAACGGGCAGCCATGCGCGCCCCGCGGTCACGGCGTCGTCGAATCCCTCGATGGCCGTGCACGGACCGGCGCGACCCAGGAAACGGTCGCTGCGAACCGCGTCGTCCATCGTCACACCTCACTCCCCTCGCGGTGACATCAGGTGCGTTGGTCCGGTGGGCCGCCAGTGCGCATGACCTGATGATCTCCCGTCCTCACTACCGGCGCCCACTCACCGTGAAGGACAGATCGTCCACCCACATCACCCCGGGGGCCTCGTGGATGGCGGCACCCAGCATCAAGGTGGTGGCATCGGCTGGCAGCTCAACCTCCAGCCGATGGCGGGCCCAGCCGTCACTGACGGTCACCCGGGCCTCGTAGCTGTTGACGTAGAGGCCGTCTGTGCCCGCCAGTCGCAGCCACAACCCGACCTTGCTGGCCTCCGAAGAGCGCTTGAGGAACCCCTCGAAGCGCACGCGTTGTCCGCGGAGCGCGCTCACGTCCAGCGTGGCGATCACGCCTGAGTAGCCGCGCTTGGTGGCTTCTTCCGCGAACTCGACGCGGAGCGAGCGCTGCCCACCATGTGCAACGGATGCGTCGAGGCGATAGCTGACGCTGGTGGCATCCTCCATCCACCACGCCGGCAATGTCGGGGCCGCGGCGGACGCCAGCTCGAACCCTCCATTCTGGAGCAACGGGCGTGGCACCGCGGCGGGTCGGGTGTGCACACACCCGAGCAGCCCCACGGTGCCGGCCCATACCATCACCCACCGCCGCGCCACGCCCATGTACGCCCGACGACGCCTTTCCCGATCTCCGGCGAGCGTCGCCAACTCATCACGGTGGAACATCGGTTGCCTCGAAAGAGGGTGGCTCAGGGGTCCCTCGTCGCCGGGCGACACCGCAGGCGTTCGATGGGGTACGCGATCGCCGAGACCGTATCGCGTCGGGGTCTATATTGACGTACGGTAGTCAGGCGCGATCACCCCGGGGCTTCTCGGTGGCCCGCACGACGTGCGGCATCGTACTCCACCTTTGCTTGGGCGAACATACCGACGATGGACCGGGCCAGCGAGCACTCCCCGAGTGGATTACGCATTGCTTCGGAGGACGGAGGCTGCTGCCTCGCCATGTGCCGAGTCGTGGACGACGCGCATCACTTCGTCGTTCGACTCACGCTGGGCCGGTTTCACGCTGAACACGATGCCGTGGCGTTTGTCGATCACCAAGGGTTCTGCTCGGCATTGAGAGAGCTCGAGGCGTCTCGATCTGGTCATGTCGTGCTGCGCGGCACCGATGACGTGGAGATCGCGCTGCAGCCCGACGGCAGTTCCGGGGCCATGGAGCTACGCGTGGTGTTGGTCCGGCACTTCACCGCGTCGGCGTCTCGCTCCGGCACGGACTTGCCGGCACGCCTATCGCTGGAAGGGAGGTTCTCTGTTCCCGGCGAGGTTGTGTCGCGCGCGGTTCGGGATTTCGAGGCGCTGTTTGCCGACGCCGGGCCTTCTGACCGGTCGGACGGTCACGTCACGGCCACTGGGGACCGGTCGCCGTAGCGTAGTGCGGAGCGGCGCGAGCCGCGCCGGCGGTGTCAGCCCGAGCGCGCGAGGGCGTCGAGCCGACAACGTCGGCGCAGGCCGGTACGCCGCGCGCACCATGGGCGTGGCGGCACCCGCCGCTCCACCGACCGATGCCTCCCGACGCGCCGATGCGCCACGGGCCACGCTCGAGACGACCGGTACTGTACCCTCTGCGCCTCCAGCGGGTCGTCCCCAGACAGGTCGCTTCGGGAGAAGCTGCAGGGGAAGACGTTCAGCGGCGGCATGGCTTGCAGCGCGGCTTCAATGGCAGTCTCCAGCGCGACACCCGAGAAGATGTTCCAGCGATTCCGAATGGTGAGGATGCTGCCCCCCAGTCTGCGGCAAGCGCGTCGTAGGCCGCCCGCATCTGGTCGGGCTTGGCCTTGATCAGCGTGTTGAACCTGTCGTTGCGCTGCCAGTCGCGATTGTCGACGGCTTGCCTGATGTCTTCGTCGGTCTCTCCCACTGCCGTGCCGCTCACCCCGGATTGTGCGCTCTGGTACGCCGTCAGCAGGTAGTTCTTGCACGTGTCCCCGCCCTTGAGGCTCGCTACCGGTATCGCCTTGCTCCCCTGCTTGGCGAAATTGGAGAGCCCCGGGTCCAAGAGCGCTGCACCGTGCAGTGCAGAAGAGTGGATGGAGTCTCCAGCGGGGACCTTGCAACGTGGGCTCTTCCGGATTCGGCGTAGGTTGGTCGGGCCACATCGCGGTCCCCTGGATATCTGGCCAGGCGGCCGCCGTGCTGCGGGCGCCGTGCTGCGGGCGCCGTGCTGCGGGCGCCGTGCTGCGGGCGCCGCCTTCGGCGTCGCGATCACCAACGCGAGAACAGCCGGATCGCCCTGCCCAGCAGCCCACCCGCGCGCGCGCCGCGGGTGGCGTACCCAGGGTGATCCGGTGGGGCCTCCCGTCGTGGATCGCCCCCCGCAGGGGCGCCACGACGCCATCGCACCGGG
>JAJTGR010000095.1 GCA_021299375.1 Gemmatimonadota bacterium | reverse complement strand
GGAGATCAACACGGCGGCGCGTGGCTCGGGGCAGTCGGGTACGCCCGCCGCACCGGCTGGACGAGGGCGCGCCTGATGCTGATTCTTCGTCTGGCGTTCGCGTCGCTGCGCAGCCGCGTGCTCACGACGCTGCTCACCATCGCGTCGATCGCGCTCAGCGTGACACTGCTGGTGGGCATCGAGACGGTGCGCGCCGGCGTCCGCGAGAGCTTTGCCGGCACCATCCGCGGCGTGGACCTCATCGTGGGCGCACGCGGCGGCACGTTACAGGTGCTGCTCAGCACCGTGTTCGGCATCGGGTCGCCGGCCGGCAGCGTGAAGCGGTCCACCATGGAGCGCTGGGAGGCGCATCCGGCGGTGAAGTGGGTGGTGCCGTATTCACTGGGCGACAGCCATCGCGGGTTCCGGGTGGTGGGAACCACGAGCGACTTCTACGAGCGCTATCGCTTCCGCCGCGACAGCCGCATCACCTTTGCGGCGGGGCGTGCCGCCGTGGCCGATACCGAGGTCGTTATCGGCAGCGACGTGGCGGAACGGCTCACGTACGAGGTCGGGACGCCGGTGGTGGTGGTGCACGGCCTGCGCGACATCGGCACGTCGAGCCACGACGCACACCCGTTTCGCGTGGTCGGCGTGTTGGCACGCACATTCACGCCGATCGACCGGTCGGTGTACGTGACGCTCGAAGGCATCGAGGCGATGCACGAGGGTGAAGCGGTTGCGGGCACCGGGGCACCGGCTCCGGCTGCGGGTGGAACGACCGGAGTGGTGAGGGAGGAGTCGACGGTTTCACGCCGCTCGACGAAAGACCGCGCCGCGGCCATCGTGGAGGCCAACACGCGGCGGGCCGCTTCGATTCCCGTGGCGCCCCCACCTGGTACGCCGATGGCGATGCCTGGGGCCGAGCCGCCGCCGGGTACCCCGCCCATGATGCCCGGCGCGACGCCGCCCCCGGGTACCCCCATGGTAATGCCGGGCGCGGCCCCGCCGCCCGGCGCACTATTGGTGATGCCGGGGGCAGAACCGCCGCCGGCGGTGGTGCAGCAGGTGAAGCAGGCGGCGGCAACGGCGGTGGCATCAGCCCGTGACCGGGCGGCCGCCTCGGCGCCGCGACCGACCACAGCGGCGGACGTCGAACACGACCACGGCGACGACCAGATCACGGCGTTCTTCGTGGGGACGAAGAACCGTTTCGAGGCGCTGATGCTGCAGCGCGAGATGAACACCGACCTCGTGGAGCCGCTCACGGCCATCATCCCCGGCGTCGCACTCGGTGAGTTGTGGCAGAACATCGGGAGCGCCGAGGTGGGGCTGCGCGTAATCGCGATCTTCGCCGTGGCGATCAGCATTACCGGCATGCTGGTGGCGCTGTACTCGTCACTCGAGGCGCGCCGCCGCGAGATGGCCATCCTGCGCGCCGTGGGGGCGGGGCCACGCCTGATCCTGTCGCTGCTCGTGCTCGAAAGCACGTTGCTGGCATTCCTCGGCTGCGTGATCGGGGTGGCGTTCGTGTACGCCGGGCTGGCCATCGCCCAAGGGCCCATCGAACAGCGCTTCGGGTTGCACCTCGCCGTACGGGCCCTCGGCACCACCGAGTACACGTACCTTGGGATCGTCCTGGTGAGCGGCATGCTGATCGGGTTCGTGCCGGCGTGGAAGGCCTACCGGACGAGTCTCGTGGACGGGCTGTCGCCGCGGGCCTGACCGGCGCGCTGACGGGGCCCTGACTGGCGCGGGGGGCGGCCCGCCGCCTTGCGGCGAGGGCGCCGAGCCTGCACGGTAGGGCGATGCCCTCCAGCGAGATGACGGCGCCACCGCGCTCCGGGCGTGCGCGGCTTCGGTTGTTCACGCAACGATGGTTACCGGCTGCCCGCTGGCGTCGGTGGGTGGCCGGTGCCGTCTTTGTCGCCCCCCTCGTGTACGCGGGGGCGCAGACCTGGCACCGTTTCGCCGACGCCTTCGGCACCACCCCCGTCCGTGTGCGGGGCGCGGCGGTTGGCGCCGCCGTACCGGCCGTGGACTCGCCGGCATTCCGGCATACGTTGTCCGCGCTGACGCAAACCACGATGCAGCCGGGCCACCACGTCGAGCTGCTGGTCGATGGCCCGGCGACGCTGGCGCGGATCGATCGTGATCTCGCGAGTGCCCGGTCGGTGATTGCCGTGCAGAACTACTACTGCGAACCCGGCGACGTGGCGGACTGGTTCAAGACCCGCCTGATCGAACGGGCCCGCGCTGGCGTGGCCGTCTACTTTCTCCGCGACGGGTTCGGGTGCCGCTCCCTCACGCGCGGCTGGCTCGACAGTGTGCGCGCCGCCGGCGTCAACGTGGCCACGCTGCGCCCGGTCCGCTGGTGGACCATGCACGAGTCAATGCATCGGTCGCATGTGCGCATCGTGATGGTGGACGGACGTGTCGGGTATGTCGGTGGGTTCGGGCTCGCCGACAAGTGGGTGGACCGCGACGGGGCGCCGCGGTGGCGTGAAACGTCCGTGCGCTTCACCGGACCGGCCGTGGCGCAGCTGGCCGGCGCCTTCGCCGTTGGTTGGGGCCATGCCACGGGCGACCTGCTGTCGGGCGACGCCTTGTTTGCGAACGGCCAGCCGGTGTCAGGTGACCGTGCGGCGATCGCCGGCGTGCTGTTCACCCAGCGGGCGTACGGTATGCCGGTTCCTGAGCGGTTCCTCGCGCTGGCCCTCGCCGGGGCGCGCAAGCGCGTGTACATCGCGAATTCGTACTTCGTGCCCAATCATGCCCTGCGCACCTGGCTGGTGGCGGCGGCGCGTCGCGGAGTGGATGTCCGTGTGCTCGCACCCAGCGCTGCCATCGACATTCCGTTCACGCGGGCGGCCGGACGCAGCACCTTCCCCGAACTCCTGCGTGGGGGCGTGCGCCTCTACGAATACCAGCCGGCCATGATGCACGCGAAGACGATGGTGATCGACGACGCGTTCGTGGCCGTCGGCAGCCTGAACCTCGACAACCTTTCGTTGCGCATCAACGACGAGGCCGTGTTGCTGGTCCACGACGTGGCACTCGCCGATACCATGGTGGCGCAGTTCACGCGCGACCTGACGCAGTCGGTGGAAATCACGCCCGCGTCTCTGCGAGCCAGTCTGTTGCGCGAGCGGATGCTGACGGCGGTGGCGCGTCTGGTGCGCGACCTGCTGTAGCGACAGGCGTCGGCCGACGGCGCTCAGCCACCATCGCCCACCAGCAGGCGGGCGAGCAGCGGATAGTGGTCAGAACCACGGGCATCGTCGAGCCGCACGGGCAATGGCGGCACGAAGGCAGCGCGGCGTTCGGTCTCGCCAGCTGACGGCCCCGACGGTCGCTGGGAGGTCGCCCGGGGCACCGGCAGGCGGAACATCATGTGATCGAGCGTACGCCCTACCATCAGGGATCGACCGGCGAAGGTGGGCACGTTCAGCGCCGAGCCTTGCGGAAAGTGTGCCCGCAGTACATGCACCGCGCGCTCCCATGCCGATGGTCCCCACGTGTTCAGATCGCCGGCCAACACGGTCGGCAGGTCAGCCGCCGGGTCGCGCGCGAGCGCCGAAGCCAGTGCCTCGGCCTGGCGCGTGCGCCCGCTGCCGAAACTGCGGTACACACGCCTGAGCACCGACCGGTTGTCCAGATGGACGCTCACGACGCGGAGCGGCGGCGCATGGCCCGCCTCGCCGTCGCCGGGCACGATCGCGCTCGCTGCCACCCGCCGCTGCCCCTCGAACGGCAGCTCGATGGCGGTCAACCCGGCGAGGGGTATGGTCGACACGATGGCGTTGCCTCGATCCTCGGCCTGGTCGCCGTCTGCCTCCCAGCCATTGGCCATCGACGGCACGTAGAACAGAAACAAGCCGTGCCGTCGCGCCACCTCCACGACATCGCTGCGGGGGCCGCGTGGCGGCAGGGCGGCGATCCGTCGCGGACGGTCGGCCAGGCCCCGTGGCACCGCCGGCCCCCGTCGGAAGACCTCCTGCAGGAGCAACACGAAATGGGCCACGCTGTCGCCGTCCGTGAGGCGTCCGCTGCGGAGATCGTCGACCAGCCCGTCGAGATCGCCGCCGCCGACATTCGTGTTCCAGCTGACCACGGGCAGATCGCGCAGGGCCGCCGCGCCGGGCGGCGGGCCCATCGAGTCGGGGCGGTACACCACCACCGGCCCGACGCCGGCGCGCCAGCGTTCGAGGCGCGCGCGGTCGCCGGCCGGGCCCTGCATCCACCGGACCGCCGAGGCCTCGTGTGCGGCCGGAGGGAACGCGGACGCCTCGGGTGGTGGTGCCGCGAGGACGCCGCCGCCCACCGTGCGCACCGGCGCGACGGGCGCGTGCCAGACAGCGTCTCGATGGCACGCGCTGCCTGCGGCGACGGCCAGGGCGGTGATGGTCACGTGACGGAGCGTTCGGGAGCGTGGGGATCGGGCCACTGTCCATGAAACCCGGCTCGGTCCGGAAGGTTCGGCACCACCCGTGGCGGGGTCTTCCGCCTCGGTCCGCCGCGTATCTTCCTGCGTGGACGGGGCGCCCGACGCGCCACCTGCCCGCCCACCGCGCCGCCTGTCGGTCACGGTCACGCCCCACGCCATCTCGCACCCACTCGCATGCTACGCCACGCCCTGCTCGCCCTCTCCCTCGTGGCCGCCACGGCGGCCCAGGCCCAGCGCCCTGGTGGCCCCGGCGGACCGCCGCGCACGCAGTCGAATCCGCAGGGGCTCCCCGTGTCGCCGGCGCCGGAGTACGTGCGCACCAGCGAGCCCACCGACCCGAACATCGTGAAGCTGTGGGAGGAGGGGATGCAGCGCTCGCAGGCCGGCCGATTCGCGCAGACACTGACCGACTCGATTGGTCCGCGCCTCACCGGCTCGCCGAACATGACGCGCGGCCAGGACTGGCTGCTTGCCACCTACAAGCAGCTTGGTGTCAGCGCAAAGAAGGAACGCTACGGCACCTGGAACTCGTGGAAGCGCGGCGCGGCCTTCGCGCAGCTCACGGCGCCGCGCGTCAAGCCGCTCGAAGCCACGATGCTCTCGTGGAGCGGCAATACGGCCGGCAGATGGGTCGACGGCGACGTCGTGACCGTGACGCCGTATCGCACGCCCGAGGAATTCAAGGCGTGGCTGCCCACCGTGAAGGGCAAGATCGTGCTGGCCAGTGCGCCGCGCCTCACCTGCCGCATGCCGCAGCAGGTGGCGGAGTTCGCGACGCCGGCGTCGGCCGCGGCACTCGACTCGGCGCAGCGTGACCTGTCGGCCACCTACCAGGGGCTGACGCAGCGTGTGCCCACCTTCTACGCCGACCTCAAGGCCGCCGGTGCCGTGGCGGTGTTCGAGTCCAACTGGTCGAACTTCCCGGGCGTCGACAAGATCTTCGGCTCGCCGCGCAACAGCGCCCTGCCGACCTTCGACATCGGCTGCGAGGACTATGGCATGCTCTTCCGCCTCGCCAAGAATGCGCAGGGGCCGAAGGTGAAGCTGATGGCCGAATCGGAGTTCCTCGGCGAGCAGCCCGTGTTCAACGTCATCGCCGAGATCCAGGGCGCCTCGAAGCCCGACGAGTACGTCGTGCTCTCGGCGCACTTCGACAGCTGGGAAGGGCACAGCGGCGCCACCGACAACGGCACGGGCACCGTGACCATGCTCGAGGCGCTGCGCATCCTGAAGACGGTCCTGCCCACCCCGAGCCGCACCATCGTGGTGGGGCACTGGAGTGGCGAAGAACAGGGGCTCAATGGCTCGGGCGCCTGGGCGGCCGATCACCCTGAGGTGGTGAAGGGGCTGCAGTTCGCCTTCAACCAGGACAACGGCACCGGGCGCATCGTCGGCACCGGGCCGAGCATCCTGCCGGAGAACGGGCCGCGTCTCGCGCAGTACATGAGCCAGATGCCGTCGCCGCTCACGCAGTACGTGCGGCTCTCGGGCCCGTCGGGGATCGGCGGCGGATCCGATCATGCGTCGTTCCTCTGCTACGGCGCGCCGGCCGCCAGCCTGGGCGCGCTGTCGTGGGACTACAGCAACAGCACGTGGCACACCAACCGCGATTCGTTCGACAAGGTCATGCTCGATGATCTCAAGCACAACGCGACCCTGACGGCGATGTTCGCCTACCTCGCCAGCGAGGACCCGCAGCGCAGCTCGCGCACACTCATGAACCCGCTCCCGAACGGCCCGAATGGGCAGCCGATCACGATCCCGAGCTGTGGCAAGCCGCAGCGCGAATCGAGCGGGTATCGGCGGTAACGGCCGTGAGGGCGGTCGCCTGCCGTGTGCGACCGCCCCCGGGTCGTGGGGGCCCGACGCGGTGCGGTACGCCGCGGACGCTATTTCCCCGTCAGCGCGGCGAGCGCCGCCCGCACCACCACGCTCACGTTGCCACCGGGCGTCCGTTCCATCACGCTCCGCACGGCGCGGTCCGCCTCGGCCTGATTGTAGCCCAGCGCAAGGAGCGCGCGGATGGCGTCGTCGGCCACGGGGCTCGGCGTTCCCCCCGTTGAGGGCGCCGTGCCGATCGTGTCGATCTTGTCGGCCAGGTCGAGAATGATCTGCTCGGCCTTCTTCCGCCCCACGCGCGGGACGCGCATGAGCGTGGTGATGTCCTTGTCGCGCAGCGAACGCACCACGCGATCGGGGGTGAGCGCCGAGAGAATACCAAGGGCGAGCGCCGGTCCCACGCCTTTGGCGCCGAGCAGCTTCTGGAAGACGGCGCGCTCGTAGGGTTGCAGGAAGCCATAGAGCAGCCAGGCGTCCTCGCGGACCACGAGATGCGTCTGCAGCGTGATCTGGGCGCCTTCACGCGGGAGCGCCTCGTACACCGACAGCGGAATGAGGCACTCGTAGGCCACGCCGCCGGCGGTCATGATCTCCACGCGGTCGAGCTCACGCACGACGAGGGTGCCGGTGACCTGCGCGATCATCGGCGGCGCAGGGTGCTGGTGGTCTTCACGGTTTTCATCATCGGCAGCTTGAGGTCGCGGAGTCGCGGCAGGGTGGATGACAGGCAGGCACAGAGGGCCGCGGCCACACCGTCGGAGGCGTCGGCGGGTTGCGGGGCGCTCCTGAGGCGCAGCAGCCGCGCGACCATGAACTGCACCTGCTCCTTCGTGGCCCCGCCCTTGCCCGTAATGGCCTTCTTGATCTCGGCCGGCGGATACTCGTGGATGGTGAGGGCCGCCAGCTGCGCCGCCAGCAGGATCACCCCGCGCGCATGTCCCAGCACGACGGTGGTGCGCACGTTGCGGGCGTAGAACACGTCTTCGATGGCGAGGGTGTCGGGACGGTGCCGGCCAATCAGCTCCCGGACGCCCTCGTGCACCTCTGCAAGGCGCAGCGGCAGCGGATCGCGCGCCGTCGTGCGAATCACGCCGCACTCCATCAGGGTGGGCGTTCGCCCATCGAACGCCACGACCCCGAACCCCGTCACCGCCGTGCCAGGGTCGATCCCGAGCACGAGCGAGGGACGGGTCACGCGCCGGCCATCGCGCTTTCGTCCATCTCGAAGTTCGCATCCACCTTCTGCACGTCGTCGAGCTCTTCGAGCGCCTCGAGCAGCTTGAGCAGGTTGGTGGCGTGCTCTCCCTCGATCTTCACCGTATTCTTGGGCACCCAGGCAAGCTCGGCGTCCTCGACCTTGTACTGCTTCGCTTCGAGCCCCTCCTTCACGGCGTGCAGTGCGGCGGGTTCGGTGGTGATGACGAATACGTCGCCTTCGTTGGCGACATCGTCGGCGCCGGCCTCGAGTGCGGCCTCGATCAGCGCGTCCTCGATCACCCCCTCGGCGGGTACGGTCATCTGTCCCTTGCGGTCGAACATGAAGGCGACGGAGTTGGAGGTGCCCATGCTGCCGTGGTTGCGCGAGAGCTTGTGGCGCACATCGGCGACGGTGCGCGTGGGATTGTCGGTCACCGCCGCGATCATGATGGCCACACCACCCGGTCCGTACGCCTCGTAGAGCACCTCGGTATAGTCGACGCCCTCGAGTTCCCCGGTGCCCTTCTTGATGGCGCGCTCGATGTTGTCCTTGGGCATCGAGCTCGCCTTGGCGTTGTCGATCGCGGTGCGGAGCCGCGGATTGCCCGACGGATCACCACCGCCGAGCTTGGCGGCCATCGTGATTTCGCGGATCAGGCGCGTGAACAGGGCACCGCGCTTCTTGTCCGTCGCGGCCTTGTAGTGCTTGATCTGCTTCCATTTGCTATGACCGGCCATCGACTGCCTACCTCGTGCGGGGGGTGAAACGGACTCCTCAAATATGCCGACGGCCGGTTGCGGGGTGAACCGGGTGGGGGTGACACGGAATGCGACCCCAAGCCCGGTCCGCGAAGGCGGGGCCACGGAGCACGCCGTCCCGGTCGGTCCTCTCACCGTCTGAACGTCGACCCCCGTGCGTCTACTCCTCGAGGACGTCCTCGAACCGCCCGTAGCGACTGTCGAAGTACAGGTCGACATATCCGCGTGGCCCCTCCCGATGCTTCAGCACCAGCAACTCCGCCGCCCCGGACACCCCGAGATCCGCCTCGTACAACTCCTCGCGGTAGAGTCCCAACACCACGTCAGCATGGGTACCGATCGCACCACAAAGGCCGAAGTCGGTCAGCCGTGGTCGCCGGTCGAGCCGGTCGCGCGCCAGCGCGCGCAGGTGCACCGCGAGCACCACCACCACGTGGCGACGCAAGGCCAGACGCTTGAGCGCGAGCACGGTGTACGCCAAGGCCTCGTCGTGCCCCTCAGGGCGGTCGAGCAGCCCCTCCAGCGTGTCCACCAGCAGCACCGTCACCTCCGGACTGGCCTCCAGCGCGCGGTCCACGGGTTCGGCCCCGCCCGCCGTCACCGTTTCCACCACCGGGGCACGGTCACGCAGCAGGAGCGCGGCCGCCGCAAGGCGTGTGCGCTCGTCTTCCGTGACCACGCCAAGACGGATCGACTCGAGCGGGACGCGGGCCGACATCGCGAGGGCGCGTTCGTACACCCGCTCGGCGTGCACCTCGGTGCTGAGCAGCAGGCCGCGGGCGTCGAGCCGCAAGGCGATGGCCAGCAGCAGGGCCGACGTCCCCGCGCTGTCGTCGCCGCCGACCACGACCAGGTCGCCGCGCCGGAACCCACCGCCGAGGGCGCGATCGAGCGACGGGAAACGTGACGGTACCAGCCCCGCGTCCGCGGCGCCGACTCCGGCTCGGTCGAGGCGGGCGACCACACGGATGAGCGGGGAAATGTCGCTGTCGTGCATGGCGTGAGGTGGCAGGGCTGCCGTCAGGCGCCGGCGAGCTGTCGGGCAAGCCGCTCGAGCTCCTGCACGGACGGAGCATCCAGATGGGCGCTTGCGGCAGCGGCGAGGCTGCGCAGTGCCCCGGACAACGGCAGCGACATGCCGGCCGTCGCGTCGAGACAGCGGGCAAACGGAACCCGGGTGGCAGCGGGGAGCGCCAGCGACGCCAGCCAGACCTTGGCGGCGGATGCCCGAGTGGCCCGCTCGGCTGGGGGCAGGGCTTCGCCGCTGGCCGCGCCTTGCGCCAAGTGCGCTGCCATGAGCGCAGCCAGCGCGACCTCACGGCCACCACCCAGCGGCAAACGTCCAGCCAATGCCGCCAGGGCGGGAAACGGGAAGCGCAGCGGCTCCGAGGCGAAAGGCAACGTCACGGCGGAAAAGTACCACCCGAAGAGAGGGAGACAAGCCGCCCCGCGAACGACCGCACCGTGCTGCTGCGACGGGGGGGCGCCGTGGTACCTTTCGGGATGAAATCGATCCTCTGGGTGGATGACGAGGCGGAGCTCCTCGAGCCGCATCGCCTGCTCCTTGGCGACAAGGGTTACCAGGTGCAGACGGCGACCAACGCCGACGATGCCCTGGAGCTCTTGCGTCGCCACCCGTACGATCTGGTCCTGCTCGACGAGCAGATGCCGGGCACGCGCGGCCTCGACGCCTACAGGGACATGCGCGAGCTCTGGCCCACGCTGCCGGTCGTGATGGTCACCAAGAGCGAGGAGGACGCGACGCTCAAGGAGGCCATCGGCGCCAACATCCGCGATTACCTCGTCAAGCCGGTCACCCCGCGGCAGGTGCTGTCGGTGATCACCAGGATCCTCGAGGGGCCCCTCATCCGGTCGCAGGCCATGGCGCGCGCCTTCGTCGAGCGCTTCCGGGCCATCGAGGCCGAGCGCTATGCCGGGCTCGACTGGCGCGGGTGGGTGGAGCGGTTCGCCGAGCTGATGCAGTGGGATGTCGACCTCGCGGAGGCTGGTGAACTCGGCCTGCATGAATCCCTCCGCGGCCTGTATCCCGACATGCATCGCGAGTTCGCGGCCTTCATGCGCACCGACTACCCGCGCTGGCTGCGCGAGCTCGACGGCGATCGACCGCCGTTGTCGGTGGACGTGTTCGCGGAGTTCGTGCTGCCCGTGCTGGCGCGCGATCGCAAGGTGGTTTTCGTCGTGATCGACTGCCTGCGCCTCGACCAGTGGCGTGTGCTGGAGCCGCTGCTCGCGCCCCTCTTCGATGTGGAGACCACGCACTACTACTCCATCCTCCCCACGGCCACGCCCTACGCGCGGAACGCGCTGTTCAGCGGGCTGTTTCCTGGCGAGATCGCGGCCCGTTTTCCCGACTGGTGGGGGGAGCGCGACGACGAGTCGCTGAACGCGCACGAAAAGGAGCTGCTGATCGCGCACCTGGCGGAACTCGCGGTGCAGACCCCGGTGCGCTACCAGAAGATCACGACGGCAACCGACTCGGACGACCTGACCCGGCACTTGCCGGCAGCCATTGCCGGCGAGGGGGTGCATGCCTTCGTGTTCAACTTCGTGGACATGCTCACGCATGGGCGCTCGGAGTCGATGATCCTCTACGAGGTGGCCCGCGACGAGATCGCGCTGCGGGCGCTCACGAAGCAATGGTTCGAGCGCTCGGCCCTGCTCGCGCTGCTCACGGAAGCATCACGGCGCAAGGTGTCGGTGGTGGTCACGAGTGACCATGGTGCCTTGCACTGCAACACCCCGGCCACGGTGTTCGCCAAGCGGGATGCCACGGCCAACCTGCGCTACAAGTTCGGCGAGGATATCCGCGCCGAGCGGGCCGAGCAGGCG
This sequence comes from Gemmatimonadota bacterium, assembly GCA_021299375.1. GTDB lineage: Bacteria > Gemmatimonadota > Gemmatimonadetes > Gemmatimonadales > Gemmatimonadaceae > Gemmatimonas. The sequence goes on along the minus strand of JAJTGR010000095.1, from coordinate 19,112 downwards.
CTGCTCTTCAGCGATCCCGACGCGCTGCGGCTGCCGCACCGTGGCCCGGGGTGCAACACGCTGCTGGCGGCGGGCGACACGTTCTTCGTGTATCCCACCCGGCTGCGCGAGTATCAGGGGCGGTATCGCGGTTCGTTCCTGCACGGCGGCGTCACGCCGGAGGAGTGCATCCTGCCGGTCTCGCTGCTCACTCCCAGGCAATGAGCGCAACGGCGACGACGGGCACCCACCGGACGCCGACGGCGCAGCTCTGGCGCCGGCTCTGGCGCTTCGTGGGGCCGCACAAGGGCAAGCTGGTGGCGGTGGTCGTACTCAACGCGGCCGCCGCGGTCGCCGATGTGTTCTCCTTCACGCTGCTGGTCCCGTTCTTCAACGCCTTCTTCAAGTCGGACGCCCTGCTGCCGGCCACCGGCACCATCGGCACGCTGCTCAACGCCACCATTGGCTTCCTGCTCGACGAACAGGACCGCATGGGATCGCTGCGCAACGTGCTGCTCATCGTGATCGCGGCGGTGACGCTCAAGAACGCACTGGTGTGGCTGGCGGGGCAGGTGGGGGTGACGCTCCAGGAGTTCGTGGTGCGCGACCTGCGCAACGCACTCTATGCCCATCTGCTCCGGCTGCCGCTGCCGTGGTTCACGCGCAACAAGGTGGGGCAGGTCATCGCCCGTGTCCTCAACGACACCGCCACCGCCAATACGGTCGTCACCGAGCTGGTGACCCGTTCGCTCTGGAGCGGCGCCCAGGTGATCGCCACGCTCGTCGCCATGTTCACCACCTCGTGGCGGCTGTCGCTGGCCGCGCTCGTCATCGCCCCGGTGACCATTGGCGCCATCCAGCCGGTGCTGCGCAAGCTGCGCAAGGGCTACCGTCGCCTCGGCAACGAACAGGGCGAGATGACCAGCCTCGTGCAGGAAGTGGTGAGCGGGGTGCGCCTCGTGAAGTCCTATCGGGCCGAAGCGCGCGAGGATGCCAAGTTCACCGCACGGAATGAGGCGTACGCCAAGGGGTTCGTGCGCGTCGGCCGCCTCGCCCTGCTGTCGGGGCCGGTCACCGAGACCCTTGGAACGTTCACCGCGGTCATCATCCTCTGGTACGGCGCGCAGCTCGTACTCAAGGAGGGCGCACTCACCGGCGCCGAGCTGCTGGTGTTCCTCGTGCAGGTCATGCGGCTGCTGCAGCCGCTCAAGCAGCTCTCGCAGGCGCCGTCGGCGGCGCAGCAGTCGCTCGCGAGCGCCGAGCGCATCTTCGACGTGCTCGATGCACCGTCGGAGACCGCGAATGATCGGGGGACCCGCACCGCGGCGGTGTTCGCCCAGTCGCTCGCGTTCGAGGGGGTCGGCTTCCGGTACGATGGCGGCGCTGCGGCCCTGACGGACGTGACCTTCTGCGCGCGCAAGGGAGAGGTCGTGGCGCTCGTGGGCGCGAGCGGAGCTGGCAAGAGCACGCTGGTGGACCTCATCCCGCGCTTCCTCGATCCCACCCACGGCCGCATCCTGCTGGATGGTGTCGACCTGCGGGACATCCGTCTCGATGCGTTGCGGTCGCTCACCGGCATCGTGAGCCAGGACACGGTGCTCTTCAACGACACCGTCCGCGCCAATGTCGCCTTCGGCCGCCCCGATGCCACGCCTGCCCAACTCGCGGCCGCCGCGCAGGCCGCCAACGCGCTGGCCTTCATCGAGGCGCTCCCGCAGGGGTGGGACACCAACCTCGGCGAGCGCGGAACCCGACTCTCCGGCGGCCAGCGTCAACGGTTGGCCATCGCCCGGGCGCTCGTGTCCGACCCACCCATCCTCATCCTCGACGAAGCCACCTCGGCACTCGACGTGGAGAGCGAGCGACTCGTACAGGAAGCCATCGACCGGCTGCTGGTCGGGCGCACGGTGTTCGTGATCGCACATCGCCTCGCCACCATTCAGCATGCGGATCGCATCCTCGTGCTCGACGGCGGGTCTCTCGTCGAGGAAGGCTCGCACGCGACGCTGCTGGCACGCGGCGGCGCCTATGCGCGCCTGCATGCTTTGCAGTTCGATCGTCGCCGTGCGGACCCCACCGACGCGGACGGCGAGGTGATGCCGGCTGCCGCTGCAGTCGACTGACGGATGCGCCTGCTGGTCCTGACAGCGAGTGCCGAGTGGACCGCCGGCGTGCAGCTGCTCGTCGCCCTGGCGTGGTCGCTGGCAGAGCGGGGGGATGTGGTGGCCGTGGTGTGCGCGCGCGAGGGTACCGTCGCGCGTGCCATCGGAACGCACTGGCCGCGGCTCTCGCTCCGGGCCGAGCTTGGCAACGGCCGCGTGGGGCAATTCGCGAAGCTGCGTGGGCTGGTGTCGGCGCTGCGTCCGGACGCGGTGCTGGTGGGGCATGGCGCGGATGCGCAGCTCGCGGCGCTGGCCTTGGGGCGGCGCGGCGGCGTGGTCCGACGTGTCGCCCTGGATGAATGGGGCGTTCCCCGTCGCACTCCCTGGGGGATGCGTCGCACCGCGGTGGAGACGTGGGGCGCCGACGAACTGGCCCTCAGTTGGCCAGCGCCAGGCGCCGCAGGACACTCGACCGACGTCGCGGTCCTGCCGCGCACCCCCGGACAACCACCCGAATTGCTCATCCTGGCCGGCGAGCGCCATGATGAGGGCGTGGCGGCGGCCCTGCGTGCGGCGGCATCCCTGCGCGCGCGGCATCCGTCCTTGCGCCTCACGCTCGCCAGTCGCCACCGCCTGCCACAGGCAACGCTCGTGCATGCGGCCGCCTTGAGGCTCACCGCGGACCTGCAGCTGATCGACGGCGAGGCCCTCGTGACGTACGCGCGCCCGGCACCGACGGTCCTGTGGAGTGCCGCCGCCGGCGATGCGGGGGCACTTGGCGTGCTTGCCGCGATGCAGCAGCGGGTGCCGGTGGTGGTGGCTGCCGAGGCACCCTTCGCACCGCTGGTGCGGCCGGCCATCACCGGCTTCCATTGGCACGCCGAGGTAGCGTCGACGGTCGTGGCCCACATGGCCCGCGTGATCGGTGACCCCGCAGTGCATCACTCCATGGGCGAGGCTGCCGCCGTCCGCGTGGCGCACGACTTCGGCTGGGACCGTTTCGTGGAGGCCGCGGCGGTGCGACTCCGTCGGGTGGCGGCCTCGCGCCTTGCCCTTCGTTCTTCCTGAAAGGAGTGGGACCATGCTCGACAGCAATGCGCTACGGGACCGCGAGTACCCGTGGATGGCCGACGATCCCGCGATCTACTTGAATGCCGCGTCGGTTGGCCCGATGCCACGCGCCGCGGCACTGGTGGCCGACGAGTGGACGGCACTGCGCGCGCAGCCGCACCAGATTCCCTTCGCGCGCATGCTCGAGGCGGCGGCTGTCGCGCGCCGGCAGTTCGCTGCCCTCGTCGGAGCCGATGCCGACGAGATCGCGCTCATGCCGAACACCACCTACGGATTGAATCTCGCGGCTCGCGCGTTGCCGCTGCGTCCGGGCACGATCCTGACCTTCGACGGGGAGTTCCCGAGCTGCGTCTATCCGTTCCAGGCGCTCGGTGCCCGGGGCATCACGCTCGATCTCATTCCGCGGCGCGACGGCCTCCCCGACGAGGATGCCCTGGTCGCGGCCATCGAACAGCGACCCGATGTGGTGGCGGTGGTGGTCAGCTGGGTCCAGTTCGCGACCGGGTTCGTAGCCGATCTCGCCCGCATCGGTGCCGCGTGCCGGGCACGGGGCGTGTTCTTCATCGTCGACGGCATTCAGGGGTGCGGCGTACGCCCCATCGATCTGCACACCGTGCCGGTCGACCTGTTCGCGAGCGGCGCGCAGAAGTGGCAGCTCGGGCCGTGGGGCACCGGCTTCGTGTACGTCCGGCGCGAGCTGATCACGGCGCTCCAGCCGCTCGATGTGGGCTGGGCATGCATGAAGGGCAGCACCGACTACACGCGCCTGACCGACTACGCATTCGACTTGTTCGATGATGCGCGGCGCTTCGAGGTGGTGACGCTCGCCTACCATGATTTTGCGGTGGCCAACGCGGGCACGGCGTTGCTGCTCGAACTTGGCGTCGACCGCGTCGCGGCACATCTCGAGGCGCTCGGTACGCAGGTCGTGGAATGGGCGCAGGCACGGCCGGATGTGCGCCTCGTCACCCCGGCCGACCCCGCACGGCGGGCCGGCGTGTTGGCCTTTACCGGCGCCGACATTGCGGGCATGGCGGAGCGGCTGCGCGCGCGCCACGTGATTCACACGGTGCGGGAGGGGGCGATCCGGCTCTCGCCGCACGCGTACACCACGCGGGACGAGCTGGAGACCGTGCTGCGCGTATTGGACGGGTGATGGCGCGTCACCGCCAGTGATCCCCGACACTGGACCTTGGGTCCGGACTTGCCATGTTTCAGGGGCGCCTTTCCGCGACTCGCCCTCCATGCCCTTCCGACCCTCGCACCGTTCCCGTCTGGCGCTCGCCACGCGCACGATCGCCGAAGCGCGGCGCGTACTCGCGCCAGTCGATGCGCGCCTCGAGTCGCGCCTCGAGTCACGCCTCGAGTCGCGCCTCGTGCCGCGCGTCGGGGCGGCGGTGCCGGCGGACTGCCCGGTCGTCGTACTGGCCGATCAGCGGACGTTGCAGCCCGAGCCGTCGGCTGCGGCCATACTGGTCCACGAGCCTGCTGCCGCCACGCTTGCCGGCCTGCGTGGCCAGATCGACACCGCCGACTGGGCGCGTGAGGCGGCCGTGCCGGCGGCCTACCGCATCGGCGCCGTTCGTGGGGGCCACCTCATCGCGCTCGCGTCCATGGCCCCCCCGGAAGGCCAGCTGGCCGCCATTCGGGTGCTGGTGGCGCCGGCCTTCCGACAGCGCGGATTGGGCCATCTGGTGTTGTACCATCTGGCCGCGCGAGTCTTGCACGGGGGACTCTTTCCGTACGCCCGTCTGGCGGCCCACGACTTGACGGCGCGGGCGCTCGCCACACGCACCGGGTTCGTCACCCTGGCGCTTCAATGGCGCACCAGGGACCTCCCGCTGTCCTTCGCCTGACCGTCGGGCACCCCGAAGACCCGAGGGCGGCGGGATGCCCGGTGAGAGGCCCGGCGGGAGTCCCGTGCGTCAGGGCACCCGCACGAGGCCGAACTCGCGCTGCCCCTTGCGCAGCAGCAGGTGCCGGCCGCGCAGCAGGCGATCCTCCCCCACCACCCGGTCGGCCGCCGAGAGCTTGGCGCCGTTCACGCTGATGCCACCCTGCTCCAGCAGACGCTTGGCGGCGCCGCGGCTGGCGGCGATGCCGAGCAGGGTGAGGCACTGGTACACGTCGATGCCCTCGGCCGGGGCACCCTCGGCCGGGGCTTCGTACTCGGCGAACGGGATCTCCGCCCGCAGCGCCGTGAGTGCCGCCTCGGAGAGCCCCTGCGGATCGGCCTTCTCGAACAGCAGCGCCGAGACTTCCTGCGCCACGCGGGCGGCGTCGGCCCCGTGTACCCGGGCGGTGACGTCGGCGGCGAGCGCCCGCTGGGCCGCGCGGCGCTCCGGCGCCGCGCGGAGCGCCGCGTCGAGTGACTCGATGTCGGCCTGCGGAAGCAGCGTGAAGAAGCGCAAGGAGCGCGAGACGTCGCGGTCGTCGGTGCCAATCCAGAACTGGTAGAACTGGTACGGCGACGTGCGGGCCGGATCGAGCCACACCGAGCCGCCACCGGTACTCTTCCCGAACTTCGTGCCGTCGGCGTTGGTGATCAGCGGGAACGTCAGCGCGTGCGCCTCGCCACCGGCCGTCTTGCGGATGAGCTCGAGCCCGGCGGTGATGTTGCCCCATTGATCGCTGCCGCCAAGCTGCAGCGTGACCCCCTCGCGCCGGTGCAACTCCAGGTAGTCGTGTGCCTGCAGCAGCATGTACGAGAACTCGGTGAACGAGATGCCGCCCTCGAGCCGCGACTTCACGGAGTCCTTGGCGAGCATGTAGTTCACCGAGAAGTGCTTGCCGGTGTCGCGCAGGAAATCCAGCAGTGACAAGTCGGCCAGCCAATCGGCGTTGTTCACCAGCTTCGCGCCCGTCGGCCCCTCGAAATCGAGGAACCTGGCGAGCTGCCCGCGGATCGCCTCGGCGTTGGCGCGGATGGTGTCGAGATCCTGCAGGGTCCGCTCGCTGCTGCGCCCGCTCGGGTCGCCGATCATGCCGGTCCCGCCGCCCACGAGCGCGATCGGCCGGTGGCCGGCGCGTTGCAGGTGCACCAGCCCCATCACCGGGATCAGGTTGCCGACATGAAGGCTCGATGCGGTGGGGTCGAAGCCACAATACCCGGTGACCATGCCGGCCGCGAAGGCGGCCGGGAGGCCCTCGGTGTGCTGGAAGAGCAACTCGCGCCAGGCGAGTTCGGAAATCGGGGCAGGGTGCGCGGACATGGGTGCAAGATAAGCGGGCGGGGCGACGGTACCGATCCCTCGGGGGCGGTGTACCTTGCAGGCTGTTATGGGTCTCCTTTCCGCGCTTTCGCGTCGCCCCTGGCTGGGGTGGCTGCTGGTCATCGGGGTGTTTGGAGGCGCGCTCGGTGCCGGGGTGCTCGCCGGGGCGTGGGCCGTCATCTGCCGTGACGGGCGCTGCCCGTCGATCAACTCGCTGGAGGCCTACGTCCCGCGCCAGACCTCCAAGGTCTACGCCGCCGATGGGCGCTTCATCACCGAGCTGGGGCTCGAGCGTCGCACCCTCGTGCGGCTGCAGGACATTCCCAAGCCCGTGCGCGATGCCGTGATCATCACCGAGGACCGTCGCTTCTACCGGCACGCCGGGATCGACTACTGGCGCATCTTCGGCGCGCTCGCCCGCAACATCAAGGCGGGCAGCTACGTGCAGGGGTTCTCCACCATCACCATGCAGCTGGCCCGCAACGTCTTTTCCGATCGCATTTCCCGCGAGAAGACGCTGCTGCGCAAGCTCAAGGAAGCGCGCGTCGCCCGGGCGATCGAGCGCCGCTACAGCAAGGACAAGATCCTCGAGCTGTACCTGAATCAGGTGTACCTCGGCAACGGCGCCTACGGGGTCGAGACGGCCTCGCAGCGATACTTCGGCAAGTCCGTGCGTGAGGTCACCGTGGCCGAGGCGGCCGTGCTGGCGGGGCTGCTCAAGGGCCCCGAGCGCTACAACCCGCGCCGATTCGCCGATCGGGCGATCCTGCGCCGCAATACAGTGCTCGAGCTGATGCGCCGGGCCGGGGCCATCACCGCGGCCGATGCGTCACTGGCCAAGGCGTATCCGCTGCAGCTCGCCGAACGCACCGAGTCCGGGGACATTGCGCCGTATTTCATGGAGTGGGTGCGGCGTGAGCTCGAGGATCACTTCGGCAAGCGGCTGTACGACGAGGGCTTCAAGGTCTACACGTCGCTCGACGTGGACATGCAGACGGCTGCTGAACGGGCACTCGAAAATCAGCTGCAGGCCATCGAGGCCGGTCGCCACGGCAAGTACACGCACCTGTCGTACGAAGCCTATCTCGCGCGCAGTGCCGAAGGCGGACAGACCGGGGCCGCCAACTCGCCCTACCTGCAGGGTGCCTTCGTGGCCATCGATCCGCGCAGCGGCTCGGTCCGGGCGATGGTCGGGGGGCGTGATTTCGGCGATTCCAAGTTCAATCGCGCGGTGCAGGCACTGCGACAGCCGGGGTCGACATTCAAGCCCATCGTCTACGCCGCGGCCGTGCACGAAGGCTTCGGCCCGGCGCAGGTGGTCGACGACTCGCCGATCGCGCTCGAGCAAGTCAGCGGCGAAACGTGGACGCCCCAGAACTACGACCTGAAGTTCCAGGGCAACCTGCCCATGCGGAAGGCGCTCTATCAGTCGCGCAACCTGGCGGCCATCCGCACCGGCATGGCCGTCGGCACCGACGGCGTCATCCGCATGGCGCGCCAGTTCGGCATCACCACGCCCATTCCCCCGTATCCCTCGATGTTCATCGGCTCGGCCGATGTGTATCCCATCCAGATGATCGGCGCGTACTCGGTGTTCGCGAACCTCGGCCTGCGCACGACGCCCCACGCGATCGTGAAGGTGGAGGACGCGTCGGGCAAGGCGGTGTGGCAGCCCAAGGTCGAGCGGGAAGCGGTCCTGTCGCCGGAAGAGTCGTGGCTGATGGTGAGCATGATGAAGGATGTGGTGGTGCGGGGAACCGGTGCCCGCATCTGGAGCAGCGGCTTCCGGGTGCCGGCCGGTGGCAAGACGGGCACCACCAACGATGGGGCCGACGTCTGGTTCATCGGCTACACCGCCGACCTCGTCGCCGGTGTGTGGATGGGCTTCGACAAGCCGCAGAAGATCAAGGCCAATGCGCAGGGTGGTGAACTGGCGTCGCCTGCCTGGTCGGCGTTCATGACCGAAGTGTATCGCCGAAAGCCGCAGCCGCCCGATTGGCCGCGCCCCGATGGCGTCGTGGTGCGCGAAATCGACGCGGCCACCGGCCGCCTCGCCAACAGCAGCTGCATGGGCAACGTGGTCACGGAATTCTTTGTGCAGGGCTACGAGCCTACGAAGACCTGCACCGACGAACCGGGTCCGTCGCCCTTCAGCATGGACAGCACCCGCCTGCGCACCAGGACGGACACCGCCAACGCGTTCCGCCTGCCACCGCCGTGACCGGGGTGGCGCGCGGTGCCGGGAACGGGGCCGTGCCCGCTGCCGGCGCGCGTACGCTCTACACGGCGGCGTGGGTGCTCCCGGTCGTCACGCCACCCATTCAGGACGGGGCGGTGCTTGTCGACGGTGAGCGCATCGCCTGGGTGGGGCGTGCTGATGCGGCGCCCGTGTCGCCGGACGCCACTCGGGTCGTCGCCCTCGGGAACGCGGTCCTGCTGCCCGGGCTCGTCAACGCCCATACGCACCTTGAGCTCACGAGCCTGCGCGGCTTCCTCGAAGGCCTCGACTTCCGCACCTGGCTGCGCACGCTCACGAGCGTGCGGCGCGAGGTGCTGTCCCGGCAGGATCTCCTCGACGCGGCGCGGCTCGGCCTCGTGGAGGCGCTGCGGCACGGCATCACCACGGTGGCCGACACCACCGACTCGGCCGTCTCGCTCACGGCGATGCGCGAACTCGGTGTCCGCGGGATTGGCTACGTGGAGGTCTTCGGTCCCGACCCGGCGCACCGTGACGACGCGTTGGCCCTGTTGCAGGAACGCGTGACGGCGCTGCGCGCTGGCGACACCGCCCTCGTGCGCGTGGGCGTGTCGCCGCATGCTCCGTACACGGTCTCGGCATCGCTCTTCGCCGCCACCGCCGACTACGCGCGGGCCGAGCAGCTGCCGATGGCTGTGCACATCGCCGAAAGTGCTGCCGAGACGGCATTCGTGTGCACGGGCACGGGGCCGTTCGCCGACGCGCTGCGGGCGCGCGGCATCGCGGTGGCGCCGCAGGCCCGCTCGCCCATCGCGCTGCTCGAGCGCACGGGAGTGCTGGCGGCCCGGCCCCTGCTCATTCACGCGATTCGTGCCGACGACGAGGACCTGGCCCGCATCGCCGCCCATGGCGCGACCATTGTGCACTGCCCGATCTCGAATGCCAAGCTCGGGCACGGCGTGGCACCGCTCGACCGGATGCTGGCGCACGGCATCGCGACCGGGCTTGGATCCGACTCGGTGGCCAGCAATGACCGCATGCACCTGCTCGAGGAGGCACGGCAGGCCACCCTGCTGCACGCCATTCGGGCGGAGGCGCCGGACTCGCTCTCGGCCCAGGCAGCGCTCGCGCTCGCCACCCAAGGCGGAGCCGCGGCGCTCGGCCTCTCGACGTCGATCGGCACGGTCGAAGTCGGGAAGGACGCCGACCTCGCCGCCTTCTCCCTCGACGGACCCGATCTGCAGCCGGTGCACGATCCGGCGGTGACGCTCGTGCATGCGCTGGCGGGACGAGCGGTCGCCATGCTCGTTACCGTGGCCGGGCGCGAACGCGTACGCGACGGGATCGTGACCGGCGCGGATCCGGCGTGGGCCGACCGTGCCGCGGCGGCCGGTGTACGCTTGCGGGAGTGGCGGCAACGCGTGCCCGCGTGATATGCTTCGGCATGCACACCCTGCCACCCTCGACCGCCCGCAGATGTAGGAGTCCTCGCCGGATACGCGGGGCGCACGCGGTCGTCGACCGGGTCGTGCTCGCCTGACGTCACCCGCAGCCCCGCTGGATGCCGGTCGGCCCTCGTGCCCGCGCATCGGCGGGGTTTCGGTTTGTCAGGAGTCCCGCGCGTTGTCCACAGCTGGCCCACGGCAGCACTTCGGCGGAGGGTAAGGCGTGATCGCTGGATGTCTCGCACTGAATGCATCGTACGAGCCGCTGACCATGGTGCCGCTGCGGCGCGCCCTGCGCCTGGTCATCGACGGCAAGGCCGAGATCGTCGAGGCCGATCGTGGCGCCCCGGTGCGCTCCGAACGGCAGCAGTTCCCGCGCCCGGCGGTCATTCGCCTCACGCGCTACGTGCACGTGCCACGGCGCTTCCGGCGGCAGGTCACCAACACGTTCCTGTTCGCCCGTGACGACTACCAGTGCCAGTACTGCGGACGGCGTGCCAGCGACCTGAAGCCGCGCGAATCGCTCACGCGGGACCACCTCATCCCGATGTCCCGGGGGGGGACCAATGATTGGTCGAACGTCGTGACGGCCTGCAGCCCCTGCAACACGAAGAAGGCGAATCGCATGCCGAACGAGATCGGCATGCATCCGCTGCATGCGCCGACCGAGCCGCATTTCGTGCACCTGTCATGGGCGGTGCGGCGGCTCACCCCCATTCAGGCGAAGTACATCCGCACCTTCTACGGCGAAGACACCCTGCGCGAACTCGAGAAGATCGAGGAGGCGTAGTCAGAAGGTCATGGTGGGAGACCGCGCCTCGAGGCGTCGGACCTCGCCGCCCAGCAGTCGGCTCGCCAGCGTGCGGACACCCCGGGTGAGCGCCGAGGCGGGACTGCGTTTGCCCTGCACGGCCGGCCCGGCTTCGCCCCGCAGCCAGCGTTCGAGTTCATCAAGGTCACTCACGTCGAGCGTCTGCAGCTCGGCCTGCACCAGCACGTAGACCTTCTGGCCACGACGCGGGGTCGGCAGCACCGGCTGGTGCGGCAGTTCGCTCGCGGCGCGCGCATCGGCGAAGCGCAGATAGCTGCCGAGGGGGGTGACCCTCGCCCCCACCAGCAGTGCCACATCGTAGGTGCGGTCGATGACGTTGTACTGCACGATCACGTCCCATTCGGCGCGACCGCGGACTTCGTCGAACCAGCGCCCCACGCTCCACACCTCGGCGCGCACATGCAGCCGCGCCGGGAACCCGCTCCGCAGCAATTCGTCGAACGCCCGTTCCGTCAGGACGCCCCGGACACTGACGGTCGGCTGGAACGCCGTGGCGGCCACGCGGATGTCGATCTCCGGGCGCGTCTGGGCGCGCGCCGTGCCCGCGCCGACGACAACAAGCAGCAGCGCAAGCAGCAGGCGGAAACCGTAGCGGACGGGGCGCACCGGGCGAGCGAAGGGGCTGAGGGTCAGAAGCGGCGTGCGAGACGCACGTACACGTTGGGCGACAGCCCGCTCTGCGAGACCGCCTGCGCCACGTACACCCCGAAGTCGCCGAAGTCGAATCCGCCGCCGAGGTCGGTGCGCCAGGTGCCCAGGTCGGGCACGCGGTTCCTGCCGACCGTGAGTGACCGGTCGACGGCGGAAGGCACACCGGCCCCGCTTGGCCGGTCGATCAGCCACCCGCGGCCGCTGTTTGCGAACAGCACCCACGTGCCGTCGGCGCGCACGCGGCCGATGCCCCAGCGCCGGTCGCCGAGATCATCGTCATCGCCGAACAGGTTCACGCGGAAGTCGCCCTTCCACTCCACCTGCACCAGCGCGATGCGCTCGCACTGGGCGGGGCGCCCCAGCGCCTCGTACGCCGATTCACCGCCCAGTGCGCACGTCCCCACGTCGGCGGTGCCGAGCATGCGGCGGAAGTCGTAACCAGGCAGGGCATCGATGCCACTCACCGCAAGGCGGCGCTGGACGGGCAGCGGGTCACCATTCACCCAGCCACCGAGCACCGCCCGCACGTTGAGTTGCGCATTGGGCCCGAGGCGGTTGTAGCGGCGCAGGTCGAAGAGGGCCCGGGAATAGGCGACGCCGTCCTGGGTCGCGGGGCCAGTGAGGCGGGGGGTGGGACGTACGCCCTCGGTCAGCAGCCCGAGGTTGTCGTAGCGTCCCTCGCCGCGTTCGAACTCCCCGCGCAGGTACCAACCCGAGCGCGGGTTCTCACGGTTGGTGCGGGTATCGAACGTGCCGGAAAGCGTGAACAGCCTGAACACCCCTTCGTCGGCGGCAGGATTGGCGCGCCAGCGGATGTCGCGGTTGACGAGCGACAACACATCGCGGGCGCGGCGGGCGCTCCAGCGCTCCTCGCCGTACGAGGCTGTGAGGTCACTGCCGCGCCCGGCGAAGAGCGACACGTAGCCGTGCCCGCCGTGCCGTTGCCAGTAGTCGCGGTAGTCACGCGTGAAGAGGAAGCTGTTGAGCCCCACCTCTGTCTCGGTCAGCTGCCACCTCTCCATGGCGTCGACTTCGTCGAACAGGCGCCCGCCGACGGCGAGACCGGCCGTGTTTCCCTGCCGCACTTCCACCAGGGCGCGATGTCCGAGATTCTCACGACGCCACGCGATGTCGTCGCCCGTCCGGAAGATCCCGAGCAGTTCCGTGCGCACCCGCGTCTCGCCCGACCGCACCCGCAGGCGCGGACCGATGTAGATGGGCAGCCCCTCCACGCGGTTGTACGTATGCGCCGTGGTCATGAACAGCTGGCTCTCCGTTCCGCTGCTGTCGGCTTCGCGCACCCAGTGCGACCAGCGCGTGAAGAAATCCGTTTCGGCCACGAGCGTGTCCCCCTCCTCGTGGTACCGGTAGCGCGCGCTCCACACGCGGATCTCACCACCCACGTTCGGACGGTCGGGCGATCCGAGCGTGCCGCCAAGCACGGTGAGCGCGTGCTCGATCCGCGCGCCGCCGGTGAGGAACGCATCGCCATTGAGCACCACGACTGCGCCGTGCACCACGCCCTCCAGCCGGGCCGTGCCGTTGAGGATGGCCAGATCGCCTTTCACGGTGTCGGTTGCCGCCAGCGCGAAGTCGCCGCGGACGCGCCGGGTGGCGGGCGCGTTGAACACCCGGGTCACCTCGAGCGTGACGTCCCGCGGGACACCGCCCACGCGGCGATCCTGGTCGCGCTGGGCCTGGCCGGTGGCTGGCAGGGCCAGCAGCAGGCCAAGCACCATGCCGGTGGGCCCCAGCCGGTTGCGGTTGTGCCCGGAAGACCGCGATCTGCCACTCAAACCATGACGAAGCATGGCATCACCCATCGAAGGCTCCTGCAAAGGTTCGCGCCCCGGACTCGCACGACGTGTACCACTGGTGTCCGGAGGGCCAGCCATCGGGCCGAGGGGCCCGGATGACGTCGCAAGTCCCTGCAATATCGTCGTTTCGCCGCGCTGACCCAATTGGGCACGCGCTGGTGCGTCGGCCGAGTCGGCGTGGAGAAGGGACACCGGTGTGTCGGAGTGCCACGCAGGTGGATGGGCCGACAGCGACACACGGCCATTGGTTTGAACGGGGTGACCCCGGTCCGTCATTCCCCTGCGCTCGCCAACCCCAGCCGGCGCATGCGCCGATACAGGTTCGGCCGGTCCGTCTGGAGCTGCCGCGCTGCCTCGGCGACGTTGCCATCGCTGCGTGCCAGGGCGGCCGAAATCAGTTGTCGCTCGTAGGCATCCAACGCCTCGCTGAGCGGCAGCGCCTCGGTGCCTTCCACACCTGCCCCGTTCCCCGGCGGCGTCGGAACGGTCGGCGCGACACCGAGCGACGCCCCGGGAATGACCTGCCGCACGTCGGCCGGTGTGACCTCGCTGCCAGCATGGAGGATGGCCAGCCGTTCCACCACGTTCGCCAGTTCACGCACATTCCCCGGCCATCGGTAAGCGCTCAGGGCGGCGAGTGCGTCCGGGTGCCAGGACACCAGCGGCCGCCCCGTGCGCGTACGGTGCCGCGCCGAAAAGTGCCGCACCAGTGCGGGCAAATCGCCGGGGCGATCACGCAGCGGCGGCAACTGCATGGGGATGACGTTGAGCCGGAAGAACAGGTCTTCGCGGAACGACCCGTCGGCCACGGCGCGGGCGAGATCCTTGTTGGTGGCGGCGAGAATGCGCACGTCGATCCTGATGGGCTTGCCGCCACCCACGCGCTCGATCTCGCGGGCCTCGATGGCGCGCAGCAGCTTGGCTTGCGCTTCGGCACCCAGGTCGCCCACTTCGTCCAGGAACAGCGTGCCGGTGTGCGCCAATTCGAAGCGCCCGATGCGCCGCTCGGACGCACCGGTGAAGGCGCCGCGCTCGTGGCCGAACATCTCGCTCTCCACGAGGTCGCGGGGAATCGCGGCGCAGTTCACGCGCACGAAGGGCCGGTCGCGACGCGGGCTGGCCAGATGCAGCGCCGCTGCCACCAGCTCCTTGCCGGTGCCCGACTCGCCGGTGATGAGCACCCGCGCGTCGGTGGGGCCCACGCGCGCGATGAGCGCGCGCACGTCGCGCAGCACCGGCGAGTCACCGATCATCTCCCCGGAAATGCCGAGGTCCTCGCGGAGCGCCGCCGCCGCGCGTCGCGCCTGTCGCAGTTCGAACGCCGAGGCGAGCGCCAGCAGCACCCCCTCGGGGGTGAGCGGCTTCTCGAGAAAAGTGAAGGCGCCCAGTTTGGTGGCCCGCACCGCATCGGCGAGCGCGGCGCGCCCACTCATCATCACCACCGGCACATCGGGGCGTCGCTCGCGCAGCTTCTCGAGCAATGCCAGGCCATCGAGATCGCCGGGCATCATGAGATCGACGAGCGCGATGTCGGGCTCGCTCGCTTCGGCGATCGCGAGGCCGGTGGTGCCATCGGCAGCGTCGCGCACGTCGTAGCCCTCGGCGCTCAGCAGGGCGCCGACCATGCGCCGGATGTTCGGTTCGTCGTCGACGATGAGGACGGACGGCATCGAATCGGGGGACTACGGCGTGGCGTTGACGGCCACGCGCGGGTCGCGCTCGGCCAGCAGCTTCGTGGTGAAGCGCTGCCCTTCGGCGAGCCGTTCCACTTCCACCGCCACCGTGTCGATGTTGCGTTCGAGCGTGGCGAACCGGTCGTCGAGCCGCTGCTGCAGCTGGGTGGTCTGCCGGTCGTCGGTGCGCTTGCGATCGAGCCAGCGGATGACGGCGCGCGAGAGCGGCCACCAGATGAGCAGGATGGAGAGCGTGGCCGGAATGGCCCACGCGATCTGGACCGCCTCGCGCGGGACGAGGGTACGAAGCGGAATGACCTGCGTGTTCCCCTCCTGCGCAAGCACGAGGTTGCCGTCCTTCATCGAGATGCTCACCGGACGGCCGTTGTCGCTCGAGAACACGATGGGCGCGTCGCCCGGTGGCGTCGGGACTGGTGGCACGGGCGGCACCTGCGGAGTGCCGGCGGCATTGGCGGCACGTTCCGCTTCCTGGATGGCCTGCTCGATCATTCGGTCGGCATCGGCGCGTGCCTGCTGGGCGGATTGCGCCGCCTCGGCCGCGCGCTGGGCCGCCTGCGCGGTACCGGGTGCCGGCGCCGCCGCCGCTCCCGCCTGCCCGCCCTGCCCACGGTGTACGGTCACTACGCCTGGGTTCATCGTGACCGCTCCGGCTCTTCCGGCGCGCGTTCCGCCAGCAGCTTGGTGGTGAAGCGCTGCCCCTCGCTGATGCGCTCCACCTCCACCGCCACCGTCTCGATGGCCTGCTCGATGGCGGCAAGGCGCTGCGCGACCAGCGCCTGCTCCGTGGCGTCCTGGCGCTTCTCGAAACGGCGGGCCCACGCCTTCACCAGTGGTGTGCCAAGCGACATGAGGGTGACCGAGCTGAAGATGATGACCATCATGTCCACGAGGCCCTCGGGAAGTTGCTTGCTGCTGGCCGGGGGCGGCACGGGAGCAACGGCGGTGCCCGCCTCAGGGGCACCGGCGAGGATACGGCCATCGTTCCCCACCTCGATGCGGCGCGTCTTGCCCTCCCCATCCGTCACGAGGAACACCTGTCCGCCGTCGGTCGTGCGGACTTCCACCGAGGTCTTTTCAGCGCGGGCGCCTTGCTGGGCGCCGGCGCTCACGGCCTGCTGCCCCGCTTGGGCCGCGTCACGGGCGGCTTCACGGGCGTTCTCGCGCGCACTCGCGCGCGCCTGCACGGCATCGGTCGGGCTCTGCATGCGCTCCTCGGTCGTCATGGTCACGCCGCCGTCAGCGGCAATCGTATCGTCATGGTCGTGCCCTGGCCGGGCGTGCTTTGGGCGTCCATCGACCCACGGTGCGCCTGCACCGTCTGCATCGCGATGGCCAGTCCGAGCCCCGTGCCACCCGGCTTGGTGGTCACGTACGGATCGAAAATGCGGGTCAGTGCATCGGGGGCGATCCCGATGCCGGTATCCTGCACACGAATGGCCACACGATCCGCGTTGTCGGTGTCCCGCGCCACGGCAATGGCGATCATACCGCCGGCTGGCGTGGCGTCGACCGCATTGAGCAGCACATTCGACACCGCGCGGACCAGCGGTTCATGATAGCCGGGCACCAGCGGCAGGCCGGCCTCGCAGGACAGGGTGAGTATCAGGCGGTCGGGTACGGTGGCGCGGGCCACGCGCGAGACCAACTCCGCGACGTCGATGTCAGCGGCCGGCCCGTCCGGCAGGCGCCCGAACTGCGCGAAGCTTCTGGCCATGGTCTCCAGTCGCGCGGCCTCCTCGGCGAGCACGGCCACCGTCTCCTGCAGGTCATCCGGCGCGCTGCGGCGCAGCCGGTCGACGGCGAAGCGAATGGGGGTGAGCGGGTTCTTGAGCTCGTGCGCAAAGCGGCGGGCCGACTCGCGAAAGGCCTCGGCGCGCTCGGCTTCGAGCGCCCGTCGCCGACCAGTTTCGAGTTCGTGGGCCATGGTGCGCATACCGCTCCTCAGAACTTCGAATTCCGGCGCCCCTCGGCGCACCGTCTGCGCGGGCAGGCTCCGCCCCGCGCGGATCAGCCCCGTCCATCCCACCAATTCATCGAGCGGGCGACTGAGCTGCCGGCTGAGATGCCCGGCCACCCGCGACGCCCCGACCGCCACCAGCACCACCACCACCCCGGCGCCCACCAGCACCAGTCGCATGGAGCGGCCAGCCACGAAGTCGAACCGCCGGGCCAGTTGCGCCGACTCCCGCAGTTCCACCTCGTGCCGGTCGAACGCCGCCCGCTGCTCCGGGTCGAGCGTCGTCCGGTCGACCGCGCGCAACGCCTGTTCCCCACTCACCGCAATGCGTTCCCAGGCCGACCGCGCCGACATCCGCGAGAGCGTCCGGGACATCGCCCCCGTCCAGACCAGCGTCACCGTGACGGTGGGAATGACCGCGAAGAGCAGCAGCATGGCGAACAGCCGCGTCCGGAACGGCACCGGCGACGTGCGGCGTGCACCACCCGGCTGACGCCCCGCACTGGCACCGGCCCGCGCGCCCGTACGGGACGGGTCGGTGGTAGGTTTCGCCCCGGTCGGCTTCCGCATCTCGTTCATAGTCCATAATTTACGTGGCTGTGGACGATAGCACCCGATCCCGGACCGAGATGACAGCCTCGTGGTCCCTCGCCCCCCTCGTCGAAGAGCGCGCCCAGCAGCACCCGGATCGCGTTCTGGCAACGAACGGTGAGCGGGCCTGGACGTACCGGCAGGTGGACGCCGAGGCGTCCTCCCTCGCCGCGGCGTTCTCCGAACTGGGGCTCGGTCGCGGCGATCGCCTCGCCGTGAACCTGCCCAACGGCATCGAGTGGATCATTACCACGCTCGCTGCTGCCAAGCTCGGTGGGGTGGTGGTGCCGGTCAGCCCGTCGCTGAGTGTGCACGATCTGCGGTATCAGCTGCGGCACGCGGAGGTCAGTGCCGTCGTCACCATCGAACGATGGCAGGGGGTCGATTTCCTGCAGCGCTTCGAGGAGCTGCTGGGCGACCTGCCCGACCTGCAGTACGTGGTCACGGTCGGCGAGGAAGACCTGTGGTACGACGACCGGATCTTCCAGTTCGAGGATCTCGTGTCGAGTGGGTCGGGACGTCCGGTGCCGCGACCCGCGGCGTACGACGACGAGGAGGATCTCGCCGTGCTGTACACCTCGGGCACCATGGGCAAGCCGAAAGGGGTGCAGCTGTCGCACCGGGCCCTCGTCGAAAACGCCGTCCGCACCGCTCAGGTTCTCGCCTTGTCTGCCGAGGACCGCGTGCTGACGGCGGTGTCGTTTTCCGCCATCTTCGGCTTCAGCGCCATGCTGGGCACGATGGCGAGCGGATCGACCCTCGTGCTGCAGCCCACCTTCGAGGCGGCGGGCGCGCTGGCGCTCATCGCCACGGCGAAGGTGACGGTGCTGCTGGGCGTGCCCACGCAGTATCAGCTCCTCATGCGCGAGGCGTCGTTCCACCCGTCGCGTCTCACGTCGCTGCGCACCGGCCTCATGTCCGGCACGGCCGTCGGCGAGGCACTCGTGCGCCAGGTGCGTCGCTGGTGTGACGTGCTCCTGGCATACGGGCTCACCGAGACGGGGGGCGTTGTCACCATGACCCGGTTCACCGACCGCGATGACCTCCGCTGCCACACGGTGGGCGCTCCGATGCCCGGCATCGAGGTCATGGCGATGGACATCATGACGGGACAGCTGCACGGGCTCGAGTCGGTCGGCGAGATCGCCGTCCGCGGGCCCAACCTCATGCGGGGCTATCTCCGCATGCCGGCGGAGACTGCCAAGGTCCACACGCCGGACGGCTTCTTCCTCACCGGTGATCTCGGGATCATCGACGAGGATGGCACCGTGAGGATCCTCGGACGACGCCAGGAAACGATCTCGCGCGGGGGCACCCAGCTCTATCCGCGTGAACTCGAAGATCTCCTGCGCGCCCATCCGGCGGTGGACGATGTCTGCGTGATCGGTGTGCCCCATGACGTCATGGGAGAGCTGGTCTGCGCGTGCATCGTGGCAGTGGAAGGGGCCGTCATCACCGGCGACGAACTGAAGCGGTTCGCCCGGGATACGATGTCGGTCGACAAGGTTCCCGATCTCGTCCGCTTCTTCGACACGTTCCCCATGACGGGGAGCGGCAAGATTCG
>JAJTGR010000072.1 GCA_021299375.1 Gemmatimonadota bacterium | reverse complement strand
CCACCGCGGTCGAAGAGCTGAAGAAGCTCTCGAAGCCGTGCAAGGAGACCAAGGCGATCGCGCAGGTCGGCACGATCTCGGCGAACTCCGACGAGTCGATCGGCAAGACCATCGCGGAAGCGATGGAGAAGGTCGGCAAGGACGGCGTGATCACCGTCGAAGAGGCCAAGGGCCTCGAGACGACGCTCGAGACGGTGGACGGCATGCAGTTCGATCGCGGCTACCTCTCGCCGTACTTCGTCACCGATCCGGAGAAGATGGAAGCCGTTCTCGAGAACGCGCTTATCCTCATCCACGACAAGAAGATCTCGGCCATGAAGGACCTCCTCCCGGTCCTCGAGAAGGTGGCGCAGCTCGGCAAGCCCCTGCTCATCATCGCCGAAGACGTCGAGGGCGAGGCGCTGGCCACGCTCGTCGTGAACAAGCTCCGTGGCACGCTCCGCATCGTCGCCGTCAAGGCGCCGGGCTTCGGTGATCGCCGCAAGGCGATGCTGCAGGACATCGCGACGCTCACCAAGGGCCAGGTCATCTCCGACGAAGTCGGCTTCAAGCTCGAGAACGCGGTCCTCACCGACCTCGGCTCGGCCAAGCGCATCGTGATCGACAAGGACAACACCACGATCATCGACGGCGCCGGTGACCAGAAGGACATCGAAGGCCGCGTGAAGGAAATCCGCGCCGCCATCGACAAGAGCACGTCGGACTACGATCGCGAGAAGCTCCAGGAGCGTCTGGCGAAGCTCGCCGGTGGCGTGGCCGTGATCAACGTCGGCGCCGCGACCGAAGCCGAGATGAAGGAGAAGAAGGCCCGCGTCGAAGACGCGCTGCACGCCACGCGTGCTGCCGTCGAAGAGGGCATCGTCCCGGTCGGCGGCGTGGCGCTGGTGCGCGCGCAGCACGTGCTCAAGGACGTGAAGGTCAGCGAGCGCGACGAGCAGATCGGTGTCGACATCATCCGTCGCGCCATCGAGGAGCCGCTCCGCATGATCGTCCAGAATGCCGGTGGCGAAGGCTCCATCGTGATCGAGAAGATCCGCACGGCCAAGGAGACGAGCTTCGGCTACAACGCCCTCACGGACGTGTACGAGGACCTCGTGCAGGCCGGCGTCATCGACCCGACCAAGGTCACCCGTACCGCGCTCCAGAACTCGGCCTCGATCGCCGGTCTGCTCCTCACGACCGAAGCGCTCATCGTCGAGAAGAAGGAAGACAAGCCGGCGGCGCCGGCTGGCGGCCCGGGCATGGGCGGCATGTACTGACCAGCGGTGGTGAGCCTCGGGCTCACGACTGCGGGGTGCACGGCGGGCGCTCTCTCGGGGGCGCCCGTTCGTGTTTCGCGACCCGGATCAGAACAGCGACAGCTGTGCAGCGGTGACGGGTGCCGTGGCGCCGGCCGCCGTGACGGGGGCGTGCGGCTCGCGCTGCGGGCTGGCCCAGATGGCATCGCGGCACCATCCGGCGCGGCGGAGCCCGTCGCGCATGCAAGCCAGCGCCATGGCCGGCGTGTTGTTGGTCTCACTCAGGTGCGCGAGCATCACGCCCTGCAGCCCCCGGTGCACGCAGCCCGCCGCCAGCGCGGCCGCAGCCACATTCGACAGGTGCCCCGACCCTCCGCTGATACGGCGCTTGAGCATCCACGGATACGGGCCGTGCGCCAGCATGTCGGCGTCGTGATTCGACTCGAGCACGAGCAGGTCAAGTCGCGACAGCATCGCCGGCAGCCCGTCCGGCACGTGCCCGGCATCGAGCACCACTCCGACCCGTGCGCCGCTGCGGGTGTCGGTGAAGACGAGCGCCCGGCAGTCCGCGGCATCGTGCGGTACGCCACCATGTTCGAGCTGAAAGCCGCCAATCACGGTCGGGCCGGCAGGTGTAAAGGCCTGGCTGCGCGCCGGTGCGCCTCCTTCAGAGGACGCGAGCGCGGCCAGCGTGTCCGCGCTTGCGTGCACGGGCCAGCCCCAGCGTGCGCTCGCCGCCGCGGCCCCCGACGCATGATCGAGATGCTCGTGCGTCAGCACGAGGGCCTCGATCTCCTCAGGGTGGCGTCCGGCCATCTGCAGTCGACGGCGCAGCGCACGCAGGCCGAATCCCGCGTCGACGAGTACGCTCCCGTCGCTGCCGTCGATCAGCACGGCATTGCCTCGGCTCCCCGAGCCGAGCACCGTCACGCGGAGCACGACAGATCCTGGTGCCAGCCGGTTAGCGTGGCCAGCGCGTGTCGGCCACGGCGTGCATGTGCACCCGGCGCCACCACGCCTGTTGCTCGGGCCCGAGCGTGACCTGCCGGCGCGTCATCATGCGGCCGGCCGTCTCGACGAACTTCGCGGCCGCGAACGTCTCGGAGGGTGTCTGGCCTCCCCATGCAAAGGGGGCGACGACCTTTGGCGGCATAGCGCCGAACACGTTGGCCCCGGCGCCAAGCACACAGCCGGTCGTGAGGCGCAGGCCGATGCCGGTTTTCGCGTGGTCGCCGAACAGGGTGCCCAGAAACTGCAGGCCGCTGTCGCGCACGCCGGTCGGCGTCCAGAGCGCTACGCTGCCGTAAGTGTTCTTGAGATTGCTCGTGATGGTGCCCGCGCCGAGGTTCACCCAGCGTCCGAGCACCGAATGGCCCACGAAGCCGTCGTGTCCCTTGTTGGCATGGCCCACAAGGATCGAGGCCGACAGCTCGCCGTGGACGCGGCAGGTATCGCCGATCGAGGAGCCCGCAATGCGATCGGCCGTGACCGTCGAGTCCACCCCGATGTAACAGGGGCCGATGATGCGCGTGAACGCCTGCACGGTCGCGCCGCGGCGAACGAGGACCGGACCCGCGCTGGTGTCGAACACGCTGAGTGGTTCGATGTGCGCGCCGGTTTCCACGTAGACGGGGTGGGTCCCGGTGACGAGCGGGGCGGGGGCGCCCGAGGAGTCGCCCGCTCCGAGCGACTCGTGCACCAGCGTCTGTGCCACGAGGGGAATGTCGGACGTCAGGAGTGCGCCCAGCGTCCCCACGAGATCCCACACATCCTGCAGCCATGGCCCGGTCGCCTGCAGCAGGCTGCCACTCGCCGGAACGGCGCGGTCGAGTGAGAAGGTGCCGGCGCGGAGGGTCTCCACGGGCAGCGGGTCGGCGAGGCGCGCGGCGGCCACCTCGTTGCCCAGCAGGATGGCCGATGCCGCGCCGAGGCGGGTGTCTAGGGCCGGCACGGCGCGCGTGTTGACGATCCAGGTGCCGGCCGGGATCTCCGCGGTCGCGAACGGCGGGGCCTCGAACTCGGCGAAACCCTCGAGGTGCGCACTCGACACGAAGGCCATCGCGGGCGTTCCGAGCACATGCTGCCAACGCTCGCGGATGAGGAGTGCACCGGCGCGCAGCTCCCCGAGCGGCCGCGAGGTCGCGAAGGGCTCGAAGTGACGGGCCCGCAGGTCATCGTACAGGACGATCACGAGTTGCGGATCTCTGGTGGCAGGGCGTCGAGCAGGGTCTTGAGGTCGGTGGCCTTCTCACGCGTCGTCACCATGACCAGCCCCTCGCGGGCCACCACGACCAGGTCGTGGACGCCATAGAGCACGACCTGCGTCTGGTCGGCGTGGACGACGTTACCGGTCGCGTGCAGGGCGAAGGCGGGACCGAGCATGGCGTTGTCCTGCGCGTCGTGCGCGCGGACCCGGTGCAGCGCCGCCCACGTCCCCACATCATCCCAGCCGAACTGGCCCGGCATCACCAGCACACGGGCGCTGCGTTCAAGGACCCCCACGTCGATGGCGACGGACTGCACCCCGGAGAAGAAGCGCGCCAGGTCGTCACCCGCCGCATCCAGCGCCGGCTGCACCTCGGGGGTGTGCGCTTTGATCTCCCCGAGGAGATCGCCGACGCGCCACGCGAAGATGCCGGAATTCCAGAGGTACCCCTCGTCGACCATCCGCTCGGCCGTCGCCCGGTCAGGCTTTTCCGCGAAACGTGCCACGCGCCGAATGTCGCCGCGGACCGCATCACCCGGCTGGATGTATCCGAAGCCGGGATCGGGGCGCGCGGGAACGATTCCCACCGTGACCAGCGCGTGCGCGTCGAACGCCACCTGTGCTGCGCGGTCGAGCGTGGCCCGGAATCCGGGCACATCACCGATTGCCCAGTCGGCGTGCACGCAGACCATCACGGCATCAGGCCCGGACTGCGCCGCGATCGTGCGGGCCGCCCACGCGAGGGCCGCGCAGGTCCCCGCCGGTCGTGGTTCGGCAATGACGTTCGCTGGTGGTAGGTCGGGCTCAAGCGCCAGCACGGCCTCGCGCAACGAGGCGCTCGTCAGCACCAGCGTCCGCTCGGGCGGTGCTGATGGCCGAAGTCGGTCGAGGCTGTCGCGCAGCATCGGTGCCTCCGTGACGAGTGGCAGGAGTTGCTTGGGGCGGTCAGGCGTGGAGAGCGGCCAGAACCGCGAGCCGACGCCACCGGCCAGCACGACGTTCCAACGGATCATGAGCCGGGATGATCAGGGAGAGGACGAGAAAGGCGGCGGTGCCTGCCGTGACGCTGCGGCAGCGACGTGATCGCGCACTCTGGCCAGCAATCGCCGAGGGCTGAAGGGCTTCGTCATGATGTCCGACACGCCAAGCGCTTCCACCGCCTGCAACTCGTGGTCCTGACCGGCGGCCGTGAGCACGATGCAGGGCAGAGCGCGCCACCGCGGGTCGGCCCGCAGAACGCGCAGGACATCGACACCGGACATGTGCGGCAGCATGAGATCGAGTACCACGAGCGAGAGGTGCGGGGTACCGGTGATGACGGCGAGGGCATCCGGGCCACTCTCCGCGAGCAGAACCTGGAAGCCCTCCGGCTCCAGGCGCGTCCGGATGATACGGCCGATGTGTGGTTCGTCATCGACCACGAGCACGGTTGCGCCGACCTGAGAGGTATCGGGCACCAACGCGCCGGCGCTGGCGGTCAGACGAGCGCCGCAATCTGCGCCCGATGACGGCGCAGTTCGAATAGCAGCGACGCCAGGTTGGCGTGCGGCTGAAGCAACACCAGCAGGTAGGCATCCGCCGAGAGGGACGCCACCACGACCGATCCTCCGGCATAGTCGAGGACCATGAGGCCGAACGCCCCGCGCCGCGCAGCGAGCCCCATCTCCACGGCGGCGAGCGCCATCGGCGGCACGTGGGCGGCCACGCCGTCGGGATCGAGCGGACCACTCGTGGCCCCATCGATCAACAGGCCGTCGCGGCCGACCACGATGGCTCCATCGACGCCGTCACGGCGTCGCAGCGCGCTCACGAGATCACGAATGGTGGGCATGGCGGAACGCTGCGTGCCGAACGGGGTGAAGTCAAGCGACAAAACACGACCGAACCGCTTGCCCGGACAGGAGTTGAGCGGTAACCTCCACTGCTGTCGAATCCCCGGTTCTCCCTCGTCTCCGCCATGGGGAATACCCTGTCTGCACGCCCGATTGGCGCGCCCCGCATTGCTCGGCGCGCCCTGTCGTTTCTGGCTCTGATTGTCACGGTGGGCGGCCTGGTCGCCTGCGGTGACAACAGCAACCTGCTGTCACCGGCCAATTCGGAGAACACGACCCGCTCGTTCAGCGTGTTCGCCCTGTCCGGTTCGCCGTCAGCGCTGCCCGCTGCCTACAAGTTCACCAGTGAGACGCTCGAGCGACCGCAGGTGCTCTCCAACGGCGCCGTCAACTTCGACGTCGCGTTTGACATCACGGCAGAGAACCGGGTAGCCATCCTCCCGGTTCGGGTGGTGGTACCACTGCCGCCGGCCGGGGCACCGGTCGTGGGGCTGCAGCGGTCCGACGCGGCCTTCTCGGCGCTCGAACGGGCGCCGACGCGCGGCTACGTCAACGATACCACGCTGGTGGTGACCGCCGGACAGACCGTGCTGGTGCAGTTGCAGGGCGCCGGGTGCTTTCTGGGCGACCCCTACTACGCCAAGCTCGTCGTCGACAGCATCGTGGTGCCCGAGCGCCGGCTCGTGGTGCGATCCCTGGTGAATCGCAACTGCGGCTACCGCGCGCTGACCGAAGGCCTCCCCAAGAACTGATTCCGTCATGCACGACATTCGCCTGTTGCGCGACCAGCTCGATCTCCTGCGTGAGGCGATGCGCCGTCGCGGCCGGCTCGGTGAACTGCAGCCGCTACTCGACCGGGCCGAGTGGCTCGAACGCGAGCGCCGAGCGGCCATCACCGAGCTGGAAGCCGAGCAGGCGCGGCGTAACAAGGTCACGCAGGAGGTGGCCCAGCGACGCAAGGCTGGCGAGGACGCTGCGGCTCTGATCGCCGAGGGACGCGCCATTGGTGAGCAGATCACCGGGCTCGAGCAGCGCCGCAACGAGGCCGAGGCGGCGGTGCAGGCCATGCTGTATGAGTTGCCCAACATCACGCTGCCTGAGGTGCCGGAGGGCGACGAGTCGCACAATACCGTGGTGAAGTCGTGGGGGACACCGCGCGCCGATGGCGCCACGCTCGTGCCGCACTGGGACCTGGGGGCAGCGCTCGGCATGCTCGACCTGCCGCGTGGCGCCAAGGTCGCCGGTTCGGGCTTCATCGTGTATCGGAACGCCGGCGCGAAGCTCGTGCGGGCGCTCATGAACATGATGCTCGACCTGCATACGGCGCAGCATGGATATCAGGAGGCGTGGGTCCCACTGGTGGTGAACCGGGCGAGCATGACGGGGACGGGGCAGCTTCCCAAGTTCGAGGAGGACATGTATGCCGTCCCCTCCGACGAGCTGTTCCTGATTCCCACGGCCGAGGTCCCGGTCACGAACCTCTATCGGGACGAGATCCTCGACGCGTCGGATCTGCCAATGGGGCTGTGCGGCTACAGCGCCTGCTTCCGTCGTGAGGCGGGATCGGCGGGCAAGGACACCCGCGGCCTCCTGCGTGTGCATCAGTTCGACAAGGTCGAACTTGTGCGCTATTCCACCCCCGAGGACTCGCGCCATCAGCTCGAGCTGTTGACGGCGCACGCCGAGGCCGTGCTCGAGCGGCTCGACCTGCCATATCGTCGGGTGCTGCTCGCGGCCGGCGACACCGGGTTCTCAAGCGCCATGACGTACGATCTCGAGGTGTTCGCACCCGCAGTCGGCAAGTGGCTGGAAGTGTCGAGCTGCAGTGTGTTCACGGACTTCCAGGCGCGCCGTGCCAACATCCGCTTCCGGGCGGCGCCAGGTGAGAAGCCACGCTTCGTGCACACGCTCAACGGCTCGGCGCTGGCCTTCTCTCGCATCATCGCCTGCCTGCTCGAGCATCATCAGCAGGCGGATGGGTCGGTGCGCATCCCCGACGCACTGCAGCCGTATCTCGGGCGTGTCGAGCTGCGCTGATCGACCGCTGACGCGCTGATTCCTTCCACGCCCCACTCGCACCGCATGCGACGTCGCCGGTGGCCGGTGTTGGTCATGGTGCTGGGCGTGCTCGGGTTGCTCGCCTGGTACGTCGGGTACACGCAGCACGTGGTGTCGCAGCTGCGTGGGGCGGCGGCGAGTCAGGGGCGGATGTATGCCCGCATCTACGAGGCGCTGCAGGACACGAGCACCACCGCCGATCCGACGATTGCCCTGCTGGACCTGTCGCAGCAGATCCGCGAGTCGGGGTTGCCGCTCGTGCTGACCGACCGGAACGGGCGCGTGTCGGCAAGTGCCAACATCCCGGAGACGCTCCAAGGAGACACCGCGGCGCTGCGCGCCTACGTCCGCGACCTCGATCGGCGCAATCCCCCCATCGTCGAGCCGTCGGTCGGGGCCGTGCACTTCGGGGACAGTGCCGTCGTGGCTGGGCTGCGGGTCATTCCCGCCCTGCAGGCCCTCGGGATCGTGTTGTTGGTGGGTTTTGGGCTGTATGCGCTGGTTGAACGTGGCCGGGCGGAGCGCGAGAAAGTCTGGGCCGGCATGGCCCGCGAGGCCGCTCATCAGTTGGGGACCCCTCTTTCCGCCATGGCAGGATGGATCGAACTGCTGCAGGACACGGTCACCGGTCCGTCCTCGGCGCGTGCCGTCGAGGCGATGGGGCAGGATCTGCAGCGGCTCGAGCGCGTCTCGCATCGGTTCGAGCGGATCGGCCGTCCGCCACGCCGTGAGGCCGTGGACTGTGCCGCGCTGGTGGATCGGCTCGCCGAGTACTTCGCCTTGCGTGCGCCCACGCTGGCGCGGACGGTACGCATCCGCAGCGAACATCCCGATGAGCCGGTGGTGACGCAGGGCGATCAGGTCCTCCTGGAATGGGTCCTGGAGGTGCTCATCAAGAACGCCATGGACGCCCTGGGCGGGCGGAACGGCGAGGTCGTGGTATCGGCCCTGCCCACACCGGAGGGCGGTGTGCGTATTCGGGTGCAGGACGACGGGCCTGGTGTAC
Source organism: Gemmatimonadota bacterium (assembly GCA_021299375.1). Classification (GTDB taxonomy): domain Bacteria; phylum Gemmatimonadota; class Gemmatimonadetes; order Gemmatimonadales; family Gemmatimonadaceae; genus Gemmatimonas. The sequence goes on along the minus strand of JAJTGR010000072.1, from coordinate 15,592 downwards.
CGCGGCATCTGCGCAAACGCATCTTTGACGCCGGATACTCCACCAAGGACAGGGGGTGGGGCATCGGCCTGTCATTGGCGCGCCGTATTGTCGAGGAGAATCACGACGGTCGTCTCGTGCTCGCCGATACCGACCGCGGCGCGGCATTCGACATTATCTTGTCTGGATGACGACGACGGGATGGACTGGTTCGCTGTTCGACGCCGTGGCGGCGGCGCCTGCGCTTGACCTCGATGCGCTGACCCGCGGTCTCAATCCCGGCCAGCGGGAGGCCGTGTACCACGATGACGGCCCCGCGCTGGTGCTCGCCGGCGCCGGCTCCGGCAAGACGCGGGTGCTCACCACGCGCATCGCCCGCCTCATCGGCGCCCGGGGCGTGGCCCCCCACGAGATCCTCGCGGTCACATTCACCAACAAGGCCGCCGGGGAGATGCGCGAGCGCATCGCGAAGTTCCTCGGGCACGAGCCCAAGGGTATGTGGTGCGGGACCTTCCACGCCCTCGGGGCCCGCATGCTGCGCGGCGTGGCCTCCCTCGTCGGACGCGAGCAGAACTTCACGATCTACGACGAAGACGACACCATCGGCGCGGTGAAACGCGTGATGGAGCGGCGTCGGCTCAGCCCCACCCAGTTCGCCCCGAAGGCGATCCTCGGCGCCATCTCGAGCGCCAAGAATGCGCTGGTCTCGCCGAGTGAATACGCACGCACCGCGCGCGACACCTTCGCGACGGCGGTCGCCGGTGTGTACACCGATCTCGAGGCGGCTCTGCAACAGGCAAATGCCGTCACCTTCGACGACCTCCTCGTGCTCCCGGTGCGCGCGCTCGAGATGGATGAGGCGTTGCGCGCGCACTATCAGCGCCGCTTTCGCTACCTGCTCGTCGACGAGTACCAGGACACGAATGCCGCGCAGTATCGCTTCGTGCAGCTCATCGGCGGCGGACACCGCAACGTCATGGTGGTGGGCGACGACGACCAGTCCATCTACGGCTGGCGCGGCGCCGACATCCGCAACATCCTGGATTTCGAGCGCGACTTTCCCGGCGCCCGCGTCGTGCGGCTGGAGGAGAACTACCGCTCCACGCCAAACGTCCTCGCTCTTGCGAATGCGGTGATCGCCGAGAATACCGAGCGGCGCGGCAAGACGCTCCGGGCCACGCGTCCGGCTGGCGAGCCGGTCACGCTCATCGAGACGCTCGACGAGCGTGACGAGGCGGACTTCATCGCCGACACCATCCTCACGCGGATGGCGAAGTCCGATCTCAGCCGCCGCGACTGTGCGGTGCTGTACCGCACCAATGCGCAGAGCCGCGCGATCGAAGACGCCTTCCGCCGCCGCAGCATACCGTATCGGCTCGTGGGGGCGGTGCGCTTCTACGATCGGCGTGAAATCCGCGACATCATGGCGTATCTCAAGCTCATCGCCAATCCCGCCGACGACGAAGCGTTCCGGCGGGCGGTGAATGTCCCCAAGCGCGGTCTCGGCGACGCGACGTTGGCGCTGTTGGCGGAGCGGGCGCAGAGTGAGGGGAAACCGATGCTCGAGATGGCGACGCGCCTCGACGTGCTGGCTGGTGTCCGTCCGGCAGCCCGAACGGCCCTCGGGGAGTTCGTCGCTCTGGTCCAACGGCTCCGCACGGCAGCCGTAGACGCCGCAGTGGACGAACTGCTGCGGGATCTCGTGCAGGCCATCCGTTACGCCGATCACCTGCGCGCAGAGGGCCCGGAGGGGGTCGAACGCATCGAAAATGTGCGTGAGCTCATTGCCGGTGCCGCCGAGGTGGTCGCTGACGAAGGCGGGGAGGTCGGCCTCACGCCGCTTGATCATTTTCTCCAGTCGTCCACGCTGGTGGCGGGTATCGACAAGCTCGACCCGAGCGCCGATGCCGTGACCTGCATGACCATGCACAACGCCAAGGGCCTTGAGTTTCCGCTGGTGTTCGTCTGTGGTCTCGAGGATGGTCTCTTCCCGCTGGCCCGCGCGGCCGAGGACCCGAGCCAGCTCGAGGAGGAGCGGCGATTGTTCTATGTCGGCATTACCCGTGCCGAAGAGAAGCTGTATCTCACCTGCGCTGAGCAGCGTCGTCGCAATGGGGAGTTCCTGCTCTCCGTGCCGTCGCGCTTCCTGAAGGTCATCACGCCCTCACTGGCTGAGCGCGGCAGGACAGCGCGCGTCAGGAGCGAAGGGCGGGGGGCGTTCGGTGCTGGAGGCCGCGGCGGCGGCCATGGTGGTACCCGTCGCGACAGCGACAGCAGTTGGGGGCGTAGCAGCTATTCAGGCAGCAGCGCGGGGCCCGTCAGCGGGGCGCGTCGCCCGGCGGGACAATACGGCTCGTCTGGCTATGGCTCCGCAAACTTCGGGACCGGCGCCAGCTCGGGGGACGTTCCATTTGGCAAGGCGCCGGTCGGCGGCTTCAGCGCCCCGATCCGTCGAGAACCCATCCCGGCGCCGGAGGACGAGTCGCAGGATGCCCCGGTGTTCCGGCCGGGCGAGCGGGTGAAGCATGCCAAGTTCGGAACCGGTACCATTGCCGAACTCACGGGCAGTGGCCGCGATACCAAGGTACGTATCGACTTCGACGACGAGGAGGTCGGGCGCAAGACGCTCGTCCTGGCGCAGGCCAGACTCGAACGCGGGTGGGACTGATGTCGGTTTCGATGGAGGACGTGCGCCAGCTGGCGCAGCTCGCACGGGTGGGCCTCGATGAGGAACATATTCCCACGCTCGTTCAGGAGCTCAACGGCATCTTGGGGCATATGGATGCCCTGCAGCGAGTGGACATCACGCGGGTGCCGCCCACGCCGCCCGGCTGGGAGGCACCGCTGCGCGACGATGCCGCCCCAGCCGACGCCCTGGTCCGCCCACGCGCCGGCTTCGCGCCGGCGATGCGCGACGGGTTCTTCCTGGTGCCCCGCCTCGCCACGCACGGGGAGCAGGGCGGGGTCGTAGGCGACGACGAGCAAAGCGCATGAGCGCACGCGACGCGGCCTGCGCGTCCCTGCAGGCGCACGACGCCGGCGCGGCATGGGATCGATACGATGTGGTTCGCGCGGGGGCGGATGGCCTCAACGCGTTTCTGTGCGTCGATCGGGCGGCCACGTGCGCCGATCCCGCTGGCTTGCTCGCCGGTGTACCGGTTGCCGTCAAAGACAACATTGCGACGCTCGGTTTGCCCACCACCTGTGCCTCCCGTATCCTCGCAGGATACGTGAGCCCGTTCGAGGCGACGGCCGTACGGCGGTTGCGTGAGGCTGGTGCGCTCATCATGGGCAAGACGAACATGGACGAGTTTGCGATGGGCTCGTCCACCGAGACCAGCGCCTTCGGTCCCACGAGAAACCCGCTCGATCCAACTCGCGTGCCAGGGGGATCCTCCGGTGGGTCGGCCGCCGCCGTTGCCGCTGGCGTGTGCCGCCTCGCGCTCGGCTCCGAAACGGGCGGCTCCGTGCGCCAGCCGGCGGCCTTTTGCGGGGTGGTCGGCGTCAAACCCACGTACGGCCGCGTGAGCCGATACGGCCTTGTGGCCTATGCGTCGTCCCTCGATCACGTCGGTGTCTTCGCCACCAGCGTGGCCGAGGCCGCGCTGGGACTGGAGGTGATTGCGGGATCCGACCCGTATGATTCCACCAGCGCCCAGGTGGCCGTGCCATCGTTCGTGCCCGAAGCGAGCGATGCCTCGCGCCCGCTGTCGGGGGTGGTCATCGGACGCCCGATCGAGTACTTCCCCGCGTCGCTCGATCCTCGCATCGCTGCGGTCTGCGCTCGCGCACTCGAGACACTGGCGGCGCTCGGTGCGGAGATCCGTGACGTCTCGCTGCCAAGTACCGACCTCGCCATTCCCGTTTATTACGTGCTGGCGCCCGCGGAAGCCTCCAGCAACCTCGCCCGCTACGATGGTGTGCGCTACGGCGTCCGCGCCGACGCGCGTGATCTGCAGGCGATGTACGAACGCACACGCAGCGGCGGATTCGGAGCCGAGGTCACCCGGCGCGTTCTGCTTGGCACGTACGTCCTGAGCGCCGGGTACTACGAGGCGTACTACCGCCGCGCCCAGGCCGTACGGGCGCTCATTGCGCAGGAGTTCACCCAGACGTTTGCCAGCGGCGTCCACCTGTTGTTCACGCCCACGGCGCCGACCACCGCGTTCCGCCTCGGCGCCGTATCCGATCCCTATGCGATGTATCTGAGCGACATCTTCACCGTGACGGCCAACCTCGCGGGCATTCCCGCCATGTCGCAGCCCATCGGCCGCGTGGACGGCCTCCCGGTTGGCGGACAGATCATGGCAGCGCCGTTCGACGAGGCGACGATGCTGCGGGTGGCGGCCGCGCTCGAAACAGCTCTCGGGCCGGAGGCGCACCGATGAGCACGTCGACGCCCTGGGAGCTCGTGATCGGGCTCGAAGTCCACTGCCAGCTCAAGACGCGCAGCAAGATCTTCTGCGGGTGTGCCACGTCGTTCGGCGATGCGCCCAATGCCAATACCTGCCCGGTGTGTCTCGGATTGCCTGGCGCACTCCCCGTACTCAACGGTCATGCCGTCGAACTCGCCACGCGAGCATCGCTCGCCCTCGGGTGTACCGTGCACGAGGAGTCCGTGTTCGCACGCAAGAATTACTTCTATCCCGACCTGCCCAAGGGCTACCAGATCTCGCAGTTCGATCGGCCGCTGGCGACGGACGGATGTGTCCTCATCGGCCGCCGAGCCGATGGCACACCGCGGGGTATCCGCGTGCATCGCGTCCACATGGAAGAGGACGCCGGCAAGTCGGTGCACGATCGGTTTCGTGACGTGTCGGCCATCGACCTCAATCGGGCCGGGACCCCGTTGGTCGAGATCGTCTCGGAGCCCGACATCCGGTCAGCGGCCGAGGCGGCAACCTACGCGCGTCGGCTCAAGCAGATCCTCGAGTACGTCGAGGTGTCGGACGCGAACATGGAGGAGGGTTCGCTCCGCGTCGACGTCAACATTTCGGTGCGTCCGCGGGGCAGCCACACACTGGGCACCAAGACGGAGGTCAAGAACCTCAACTCGTTCTCGGCCATCGAGCGGGCCGTGGAGATCGAGTTCGCGCGGCAGTGCGCCGTGCTCGACAACGGCGGTCGCATCGCGCAGCAGACCATGCTGTACGATGACAAGCGCAATCAGGTACGGCCGGCGCGCAGCAAGGAAGGTAGTCATGACTACCGGTATTTTCCTGATCCCGACCTGCCGCCGTTGCGGCTCAGTCGAGCATGGATCGCCGCCCGGGCCCAGGCCCTGCCCGAGTTGCCCGAGGCGCGTCGTGCGCGCTTTGCCGCGCAGTACGGACTCGGAGACGTCGAAATCGAGCAGCTCCTCGCAACCCGGGAGCTGGCCGATCGCTTCGAGGCGGTCGCTGAGGCGGCCAGCGACCCCCGCCGCGCCGCCAACTGGATGCTCGGGACCGTCCTCGCCTCGGTGAACGCGTCGGGGGGGGCGATGGCTGACCATCCGGTGTCTCCGGCGCGCCTGGGTGCCCTCATTCGACTCGAGGCGTCCGGTGAGGTGTCCAACACCGCGGCCCGCCAGGTGTTCGCGCTCATGGAGCACGAGGACATCGATCCGCTGACCCTCGCCACGCGCGAGGGGCTGCGCCAGGTACGCGACGACAGTGCCTTGGTGGAATGGATCGGGGAAGTGCTGGCCGAGAACCCGGTCGAGGCAGCGCGCTTCCTTGCCGGAGAGAAAAAGCTGCAGGGGGTGCTCGTCGGCCTCGTGATGAAGAAATCCAAGGGGTCGGCGGACCCGAGGATGGTCAATCAGCTGCTTGGCGCTCGCGCTGGCTGAACAGCGGCGCGGGAAGGTCCGCGGCGTGGTGGAGCGGCGTGGCCGGCATGCCGAACATGCGATCCGCCTCGAGGGCGGCGCGCATGTCGCCACCCTGACGGCGGGCAAGGCGGCGCACTTGTTTGGCCTCCCGCAGCGGTTTGTCACCCGATGGATCGTATCGGAACGGCTCGCTCCGGTCCCACTGATTCAGCAGATCGACAATGTAGTCGAATGAGCGGGCCAGATAGCGGCCGACATCGGCATCGCTGAGGTCCCAACGGCTGTTCTCCGACACCAGCTGGAAGATGCGCTGCCACGACTCCGTGTCGGTGACGTAGACCATCCCGCGGAAGATACGGCGATTGGTGGGCGTCCCGAACAGCGTCGGACTGAGAATGCGATCGAGGTGCTGGTCCGCTCGTGAATGATCGAGGAAAAGCAGCTCACGGGCACGCCGCGGCCAGGGATCGCCGATATGGGTGTCGATGCGGCTCTCCCAGTAGCTGTGTCCGAGGGCCGACGTGCTCGAGGTCACGGCCAGCTGCCGCGGCACGTAGAAGTTGTGGGCCACCACGTCAGCGGCCAGATGCGAAAGGTAGCCCAGCGCGAACGCGCGCAGCGGCGGCGGCTCAGCTTCGTCGTGGATCTCGAGGCCGACGTGCCAGGCATGGCAGTGTCGGCCCACTTCGGCGTATTTCTTGGCGATGCTCGTGTCGGCCGCAATCGAGCCGTACAGGAAGTCGGCGGGGAAGGCGGACAGCAGTTCGGCGATCGATGCCGGGAGCAGGCCGAGGTTGCGCAGCACGGCGTCACCGAGGAACACATGCGTACCGGGCGTCCATGCCCACGCCTCGTTCGGCAGGACCATCAGGGCTCCGATGGCCACCAACAGGCACCAGGTCCACGGCACCGAGGTTCGGCGGCGTACGCTATGTGTCGTCGTCGTCATTCGTACCGGGGCGCCGAGAACGCTTCGAACGGCGGCCAGGCAGCCGCGAGGCCACGGCCCGGACGCCGAGGCGGGCGCCGCGCAGCGCCGAGACCGCCGAGATCGCGGTATCCTCGAGCTCGTCCTGCAGCACGTCGAGCACGGCGTTGACGTCGTCCACGCGCTGGGCGGTCGTTTCCGCCGCGTACCGGAGTTCCTCCCCGATGGCGCCCGCCGCCTGACTCACCTTGGCCACGTCCTCCCTGACGAGGGCCACCATCGCCCGGGCATCACTCGACATCGCCGTCGCATGCGCCAGCAACGGTTTGGTCTCGGTCGACAGGGCCGATACGGTCGCGTTCAAGCGGTGTACGCCGTCACGCAAGGCCATCAGCAGCAGGATCAGCGCAATCAGCGCGCCGACGGCCAGCAGCAGCACGACGATCTGCAGGATGCCACTCGTCCATTCCAGAACACCACGATCGGGGATCGTGCGGGCGATGAGCGTGTCCGGGAAACTCGCGGCCTGCAGCACGGGCACGGACAGGAACCAGGGCGTTGCATTCGCAAGAGGCATGCAGGGTGATCTAAGGTCCGCCGAGGCTCGTGTCCATGGTGCGCCGTGAGTAAGCTTCACCTCGGTCACGGCCGACTGGCCGCCGACCACCGCGTCCCGTGCTTCCTCGATGCGCCTCAACCCCGATCGCATGTCCGCCGTCCAGTTCGTCGTCGAAGGAGGCCAGCGCCTGCAGGGCGCCATTCGCCCCGCTGGCAACAAGAATGCCGCGCTGCCCATTGTCGCCGCGGCGCTCCTGACGGACCAGCCGGTCCAGCTGCTCAACGTGCCGCGCATCCGCGACATCGCGACGCTCGTGGATCTCGTGCGCACGACCGGCGCCGACTGTGAGTGGACGGGGCCGAACGCGCTGCGTATTCACGCCCGGTCGGTCCATGCGGCGGACCTCGATCCGCACATGTGCGCGCGCATTCGGGCCTCGATCCTGCTGGCGGCGCCGCTGCTCGCCCGCTGCGGGTCGGTGACGCTCTCGCCGCCGGGTGGCGATGTCATTGGGCGGCGCCGGCTGGATACCCATTTCCACGTCCTGCAGGCCCTCGGCGCGACCTATGAGCTGGGGGCCCGGTTCAAGTTCGAGACGTCCGGCTTGGTCGGGGCCGATGTGTTCCTCGACGAACCCAGCGTGACCGCAACGGAAAACGCCCTCGTGGCCGCCGTCGCCGCCAGCGGCCGTACGGTGCTGCGCAATGCGGCCAGCGAACCCCACGTGCAGGATCTCGCCCGCTTTCTCGTAGCGCTCGGAGCCCGCATCGAGGGCATCGGGTCGAACGTCTACACCATTGAAGGGGGGCTGCCGCTCGGTGGCACCACGCACGAAATCGGCCCCGATCACATCGAGGTGGGATCGTTCATCGGGCTGGCGGCCGTCACGCGGTCTACCCTCCGCATCGAAGGGGCGGGCATCGAGCATCTGCGCAGCACGCTCATGGGGTTCGAGCGCCTTGGCATTCGCTGCGAAGTCGACGGCGACGATCTCATCGTGCCGGCCGAGCAATCGCGACAGATCCAGAGCGACCTGGGGGGCCATGTGCCGAAGCTCGAGGATCAGCCGTGGCCGGCGTTTCCCGCCGACACCATGTCCATCGCGATCGTCACGGCGACGCAGTGCGACGGGATGATCCTCTTTCATGAGAAGATGTTCGAGTCGCGCCTCTACTTCACAGACAAGCTGGTGAACATGGGCGCGCGTATCGTGCTGTGCGACCCGCACCGGGCCATCGTGTCGGGGCCGACGCAACTGCGTGGGAGTACGGTCGAGTCGCCGGACATCAGGGCGGGGATGGCCATGCTTCTCGCGGCGCTGTGCGCCGAGGGGACCAGCGTGATCAGCAACGCCCAGCAGATCGAACGCGGCTATGAGCGGCTGGAAGAGCGGCTCGGGGCCCTCGGGGCGCGGATCCGCCGGATCGAACTATCGGCCCGCTGATCGGCGCCGCGTGCCGATGACGGCCATCTTGCACACCGCCGCGAGGGTCGACCCCCTGCCTCATGGCGTCCTGGGTTGGACCACCACGCGGGACAGTGGGTCGTTCGGGCTGGGGTCGGCAGAACCGGTTGGCGAGGTCATGGCCCGTTGGGATGCGCTGCAGGCGGATCTGCGCGCGCTCGGCATCGGGCGACTCGCCACCGCGCATCAGGTGCACGGGGCCGCCGTACGTTGGCACGGGCCCCGCTGGGACGGGTGGCTGCGGGGGCAGGGGATCGACGGGCACGTCACGGCCGAACCGGGCACGGCGCTGGCCGTGACGGTCGCCGATTGTACGCCGGTCTTCGTGGCCCACCCTCGGGGGGCCATCGGGGTACTCCATGCCGGATGGCGGGGGACGGCCGCCGGCATTCTCGATGTGGGCCTCGACCTGTTCGACCAGCTTGGCTTCCCGGCCGAGGAATGTGTCGTGCACCTTGGTCCGGCCATCTGTGGCCCCTGCTACGAGGTCGGGCCCGAGGTGCTGGCGGCGGTCACCGGTACGCCGGCAAGTGGAAAGGGACAACTCGACGTGCGCGCGGTCCTGGCCGAGCGGGCGCATCGGCGCCGGGTGACGGCCGTAACGGTTGACGCAGCCTGCACCCGCTGCGCCGGGAGCCGTTTCTACAGCCACCGCGGCGGAGACGCTGGCCGCCAACTTGGCGTGATCGCCCTGTGTTCATCTTGACCACGCAACTGCCGGGCCATAACTTGCGAGTCTGGAAGTAACTTCTTCGTGACCACGCCCGCCCCGCGCGGGTGGATGAAGTGTGGGGATGGCCCCCACACTTTTTTGTTCTCCGGCAGTTTGGCAGGGATCACCGCGCGATGTCCATCGAACCCATTGTCTCACAAGAACTTGACGGCTTGGGGTTCGACTTGGTGGAGTTGCGACGGGGGGGCTCGCGGGCCCGCCCGGTTCTGGAGATCCGGATCGATCGGCGGGATGGAATGAAGGTGACGATCGACGACTGCGCGACGGTGTCGCGGGCCCTCGAGGCCCGCCTCGAGGCCGACGCGCTGGTGGCTGAGCAGTACGTGTTGGAGGTGTCGTCGCCGGGCGCGGATCGGCCGTTGCGGCACGCCGCCGACTGGCGCCGGTTCGTCGGTCGGAGGGCGACGGTCACCTGTGGGCTGTTGGCAGGCGGAAAGCAGGAAGTCGAGATCCTCGCCGTGGACGGCGAGGAAGGCGCTGAGGTCGCGCTGGTGCGTGACGCGAAGGGGCGGGACGTGCACGTCCCGCTTCGCGAGGTCACGCAGGCGCGTTTGGCGTTTCACTGGAAACGATAGGGGAGACGGATGGCCGGATCAGCGGAAATCCTCACGGCGTTTCGTGAGCTGGCAAATCTCAAGCAGATCACGCGCGAGGAGCTGCACGAGCTTCTCCAGGACGGCATCCATGCCGCCCTGGCCAAGAAGCACGGGGCCAACGTCCAGGCGGAAGTCGATATCGACGAAGCCAAGGGCGAAATTCGCATCGTGCTGCTCAAGACCGTAGTGGACGAGGTCACCGACGAGTCCCGCGAGGTGACGGTCGAGGAGGCCCGGTTCATGGATCCGGAGTTCCAGGTCGGCGACGTCATGGAGATCCCGGTCGATTTCATGGAATTCGGGCGCACGGCGGTACAGGCCGCCAAGCAGCGCATCATTCAGCGGGTCCGCGAAGGCGAGCGGACGCGCATCCGCGACGAGTTCGCCGGCCGGGTCGGCGACCTGCTGTCCGGCGAAGTCCAGCAGATCGAGCGCGGCAAGCTCGTGGTCATGCTCAACAAGTTCCGCGAGGCGGAAGCGATCATTCCGTACCGTGAGCAGAATCATCGGGAGCATTACCATCAGGGCGAGCCCGTCCGCGCGGTCCTCAAGCGTGTCGAGGACACGCCGAAGGGGCCGCGTCTTATCCTCAGCCGGTCCGACGCCCTGTTCGTGCAGGCGCTGTTCAAGCTCGAGGTTCCTGAGATTCAGCAGGGGATCGTGGAGATCAAGGCCGCGGCCCGTGAGGTCGGCAGCCGGACCAAGATCGCCGTGACCTCGCGCGATGAGGCGGTCGACCCGGTTGGCGCATGCGTGGGGCTCAAGGGCGCGCGCGTCCAGGCCGTCGTCAACGAGTTGGGGGGGGAGCGCATCGACATCGTGCCGTGGTCTCCCGATCCGGAGCGTTTCGCCAAGCTGGCGCTGGCGCCTGCCCGCGTCGCCCGCGTTTTCAGCGATGCGCTCTCGCGTACTATTCAGGCGGTGGTCGACGAGGATCAGCTGTCGCTGGCCATCGGCCGGAACGGCCAGAACGTGCGACTGGCATCGGAGCTGACGGGGTGGAAGATCGACCTGTATTCCAGCCGTGAATGGTTGGAAAAAGGCGGCGAGGCCCCGCTGTTCGCCCCCCTGCCCGAGGAGGACGCCGAGGCGGACGTGCCCCTCAACGAGATCGAGGGGCTGGAAACGGCCACCGTGGCCGTGCTGGCCGATGCGGGTTACCGAACCCTGAACGACATTCTCGATCTGGACCGGGACGACCTGCTGCGCCTGCCGGGCATCGCGCCGGAGGAGGCGGATCGTATCATGGCCATCATCGACGAGTTGACGACGGAAGATGATGGCGAGGGCGGTCAGGTCGGGTGATGGACTCGGCGGACGCTCCCGGTGCGATGGATGAGGCGGTGCGCCGCAAGGTGCTCGGCCTGGTGGGGCTGGGGGCCCGCGGGCGCTTGGTGGTCATCGGGGTGGATCAGGTGCGCCTCGCGGCCGTGAAGGGCAAACTGCAGTGCGCGCTGGTCGCGACCGATGTGTCGCGACATTCGCTCGAGAAGGTGGTGCCGGTGCTTCGGGCCCGGCGCGTGGAGATGGTGGAGTGGCCAAGTGCGGCCGAGCTGGGCGGCGCCGTCGGACGGGAAACCACGGCGGCAATCGGGATCGTAGATCAGGCGCTGGCGCGCGGTATCCGTGGCGCCGTAGCCGGGGCAGCCCCGGCAGGCGACGCGACGCGCGTTTCGCGGTAGGAGGACGGGTTGAGCAAGCTTCGTGTGCATGACATGGCGGGTGAGTTCGGCATCTCGGCGGACGAGGTGATCGCGCTGCTGCGCCAGATGGATGTGCCGGTTCGCAGCCATTTGTCGCTGTTGACCGACGATCAGGTGTCCCGCATTCGCGCCCGCTGGGAGCGCGAGAAGCGCGTGCGCGCCGAAAAAGCGCAGCCCGCGCCTCCCGCCGCGCCACGCCGCCGCCGGACCGCCGCCGCTGACGTTGCGCCGGCTCCGGAGCCGGAAGTCGTCGCCTCAGCGCCGGCAGTCCGTCGCCGGCGTGCTGCCGACCTCCCCGAACCGACGCCCGAGCCGGTCGCCGCAGAGGCGGTCGCGCCCGAGCCCGCAGCGCACGCCCCCGTGGAGCCGGCTCCCGTCGAGCCGGCACCCGTGGTGATCGCACCGCCGATGCCCGAGCCGCCGGCGCCCACCGCCAGCGAGGTCAGGCCGGTTTCGCGTCCGGCGCCCGTGGCTGTCGCGGCGCCCGTCGTGCCCGAGTCGCCTGCCGCGCCTGCCGCGCCTGCCGCCGAGGCGCCGGCTCCGGCACTCGTCGCATCCGCTCCACCGGCGGAGCCTCCGCCGGCGGCGTCGGTGCCGTCGCCGCCGCCGACGCTCCCCCCCGATCGGCCGCGGCCCCGCCCGGTCGTGCCGGGGGCGCCGCGTCCCCGCCCGGTCGCGAGCGCGTCACCTAACTTCGGCTCGGCGCGCCCCGTGGCCTCCGCGGCCCCCGGAGGGGGCCTGTCGCAGGGCCAGCGCCGGGACGATCGTCGCCCGGGTGGGCAAGCTGGCGGCCAGCAGGGTGGCGGCCAGCACGGTGGCGGCCAGCACGGCGGCGGTCCCCAGGTCGGGGGCGCGGCCGGTGCCGGTCAGTCCGGGATGTCGTCAGGCGGCGGTGCCCAAGGCCAGCAGCGCCGTGGGAAGAAGGGCAAGCGTGGCGCGGTGGATCAGGAAGCGGTGTCGGCAAACATCACCAAGACCATGACCGCCATGCGCGGCGCGCCGCAGCGCGGCCGGGCCGGGCGTCGCTTCGGCGCCGAAATGCGAGAAGAGGCGGAGGCGCAGCGCGCGGCCGCGGCCGAACGCGAGCGCAAGACCGTGCGCGTCAACGAGTTCATCACGGTCTCCGAACTCGCGCAGATCCTCGGCATCTCCGCCACCCAGATCGTGGGCTTCGCGTTCAAGACGCTTGGCCTCATGGTGACCATCAACCAGCGACTTGATTTCGACCAGATCGAGTTGATTGCTGGCGAGTTCGGGTTCCAGGCCGTCAAGGAAAGCGACTACGCTGCCGACCTGCAGGATGAGCAGATCGAGGACGCGGACGAGGATCTCCGTCCGCGCCCGCCCGTCGTCACCATCATGGGACACGTCGACCACGGCAAGACGTCGCTGCTCGACTACATCCGCAAGGCCAATGTCGTCGCCGGCGAGGCCGGTGGCATCACGCAGCATATCGGAGCGTACCACGTCGAAGTGGCGGGGAAGCGAACCATCACGTTCCTCGACACACCGGGTCACGAGGCGTTCACCGCCATGCGTGCCCGCGGTGCCCAGGTCACCGACATTGTGGTCATCGTGATTGCCGCCGACGACCAGGTCATGCCGCAGACCGTCGAGGCGATCTCGCACGCCAAGAGCGCTGGTGTGCCGATCATCATTGCCATCAACAAGGTCGATCTCCCGACGGCCAACATCCCCAAGGTCAAGCAGGACCTGCTGCAGCACGATGTCATTCTCGAAGAGTTCGGCGGCTCCGTGCTGCATTCGGAGATCTCGGCCAAGAAGGGCACCGGCGTCGATGAACTCCTGGAGCAGATCCTCCTGCAGGCCGATATTCTCGAGCTCAAGGCCAATCCCAACCGTCGGGCCGTGGGTTCGGTGGTCGAAGCCCAGCTCGACCAGGGCAAGGGCCCCGTGGCCACCGTGCTCGTGCAGAACGGCACCCTCAAGGTGGGCGACGACTACATTTGCGGCATTCATTCCGGCCGCGTGCGCGCCATGCTCGATGAGCGGGGCAAGCAGGTGAAGGAGGCCGGCCCGGCCATTCCGGTGCAGATCCTGGGGCTCACCGGGGTGCCCATGGCCGGCGATCAGCTCCTCGTGGTCGACGACGCCACGGCGGCGCGGGAGATTGCCCAGCGGCGCGAGCGGCTCGATCGTGAAGCCAAGAGCCGCCGCACCACACGCGGTGTGGTCTCGCTCGAGGACTTCATGTCGCAGGCCAGCGCCGGCCAGAAACGGCAGCTGCGCCTCGTCATCAAGGCGGACCAGGGCGGTCCGGCCGAGGCCCTGGCCGACGCCCTCGGCCAGCTGTCGAACCCCGAGGTTCAGGTGGAAATCCTGCACCGCGGCGTCGGCGCGATTGCCGAAACGGACATCCTGCTTGCCAAGGCGTCGGGGGCCATCATCATCGGCTTCCATGTCCGTCCGGACAACAACGCCCGGGCTGCAGCCGAACGCGAAGGCGTGGAGATCAAGCTCTACCGCATCATCTACGAAGCCGTCGCCGACGTGAAGGCGGCGCTCGAAGGCATGCTGCGGCCGGAGGAGCGCGAAGTCGTCTACGGTGAGGCCCAGGTGCGCGAGACGTTCAAGGTCGCGCGCGTCGGCACCATCGCCGGTTGCATTGTCCGCTCGGGCAACATCAACCGGAAGGGACGGGTCCGCGTCATCCGCGACGGCATTGAGATCTACGATGGGGCCATCGCCTCGCTGCGTCGCTTCAAGGATGACGTCAACGAGGTCAAGGAAGGCTACGAGTGCGGTATCGGCATCGAGAACTTCAACGACGTCAAGATCGGCGACGTGTTCGAGTGCTACCGCACCGAGGAAGTGGCCCGGACCCTCGACCAGGCCGGCAAGGCGTGAGGAGGGACCATGGGCGAACCCCGCCGTCCTGACCGCGTCGCCGAAGCGATTCGGGCCGAGGTCGCCACGTTCCTCGCCGAAGGCGCGAAGGACCCTCGTCTCAAGGCGTTCGTGACCGTCACGGGCGTGGACGTCACGCGCGACCTCCGGCATGCCAACGTGTTCGTCAGCCTCATGGGGGACGAGGCCGACCGGAAGTCCACCATCGAGGGTCTTGGCAGTGTCGCCAGCTTTCTCCGGTCGCGCCTCGGCAAGTCGCTGCGGCTGCGGTCGGCGCCGGAAATCCACTTCAAGACCGACGAGAGCGTCGCACGGGCGTCCCGGATCGAACACCTGCTGGCGCAGATCCGCGACGAGCGTGAGCAGCGGGAGGCGGCGCCCGTGACGGGAGACACCAGCTCGGCGACGTCCGGCGCCTCGTCGGACGACTGACGGCGGCGTGGCGGACGTGTTGCCGACGGAGGCCGCCCGGACCTCCGGGCTTCTGTATGTCGACAAGCCGGCTGGGCTTTCCTCGCACGATGTGGTCGCCATCGTGCGACGGGCCGCCCGCACGAGACGCGTCGGGCATGCCGGGACACTCGATCCGTTTGCGACGGGGTTGCTCGTCATGGCCGTGGGGCCGAGTACGCGACTGCTCCCGTACATCGTCGGCGAGCCCAAGGTCTACGTCACGCGCATCCGCTTCGGTGTGGAGACCGACACGGACGACGCCACGGGCGCACCGACCCGGTCAGCACCGTGTCCTCCCGACCGCGTCCTCTTTGATCCTCGGCATCCCGTGCGACTCGCGGCGGAGCAGGAGCTCTCCGGACACATTGCGCAGGTGCCGCCGGCCTATTCCGCCAAGCACGTCGCGGGACGTCGCGCCTACGAGTTGGCGCGTCAGGGGGACACGGTGACGTTGGCGCCTGTGCCGGTCCACGTGCACGAGTGGCATTGGTGCGAT
>JAJTGR010000062.1 GCA_021299375.1 Gemmatimonadota bacterium | reverse complement strand
TGACCGCCGCTCCCACGGTCCTCGACGCACGCGAACAGGCGGCGGGCACGCCGCCGCCGCCCAAACGGTGCTCGCGCGGTCGGCGATCGCACCCTCTACTCGGCGGATTGTAGACCCGCCCCGATTGAAATTCCTATCCACGCGCGGACGGTACCGGGGTCGGGCTGCGCAACATCAGGGAGCGGCTCGCGCATCTCTACGGTGATCGGAGCAGCGTGATCGTGGAGGAGGCGCAGGGCGAGGTGGTGGCTCGCATCGGGATTCCGCTCGACCACCTCGAGGCATGGGCATGAGGTGGCAGGCCGTCCTCGTCGATGACGAACGATTGGCCCGCAGTGAACTGCGGGAGCTCCTCCGGCCACACACCGACGTGGCGGTGGTCGGCGAAGCGAGCGACGTGGCAGGCGCCGCCGAGCGTGTACACCTGACTGGCGCCAATCTCGTGTTCCTGGACATCCAGCTCCGAGGTGAGTCCGGGTTTGACCTCCTGGAGCGGCTGCCGGAAAGCGTCGCCGTGGTATTCGTCACCGCCTTCGACACGTATGCCGTTCAGGCCTTCGACGTGCATGCGGTGGACTACCTCCTCAAGTCGGTGGCACCCGATCGCCTGGCCGACATGCTGCGGCACCTCAGTGAACGCGGCCGTCACCTCGTGAAGGTCACACCCGAGATCGACGAGGGTGAAGCCCGCCCTCCGCACCGCGAGCGACTCGGGTGGACCGCGCGGCTGTTCCTCCGACTCGACGATCGCATGGGGTTTCTTGCGGTGTCGCAGATTCGCGCTGTGCTGGCCGATGGTGATCAGGCCGTGATTCATACGCTCGACGGCCGCTGCCTGCAGGTGAGGAAACCCTGCGGGAGTGGGTGACTCGGCTCCCGGATGAGTACTTCCTGCAGATTCACCGCGGGACGCTTGTGAATGTGAATGAAGTGCAACGCGTCGACGAATGGAGCCATGGCCGCTTTCAGGTATACTTGCGCGGTATGGCACCCCCGCTGATCATGCGCCGTCGATTCGCCGCGCGGGTTCGCGCCCGCCTCGGGTAAACGACCGCTTGTCGACCGTACATGCCGCTGGTCAGGTCGTGCGGCCGGTCATGCGACGCCGCTCACGCTGAGCCAGCGCGTGCCGTGAACTTCGGGACGGCCCGCATACACCCCGGTGTGTGGTCCAGAACCCATTTCGCGGCTCTGACATGCTTCAGCGACCTGCAGTGCATCTGGCCTCTGGCGGATGGCGCGCCGGTGCCATGACACCTCCATCCGTTCGTGAGGGCGTGCGTGGCGCGCGCCCCCTCACCCTCCACCTCAGCGACGACGGGAGCGCGGCGGCAGGGAGGCGCGGATGACCAGCTGGAGCGATCGGGGGTGGCTGCTGCTGCGGGTGCTGCTGGGGTGCCCCATGGTGCTGCTGCATGGTTGGAGCAAGGCGCAGCTGCTCTTTGCGGCGGGACCGGTCGAGTTCGCGGATCCGCTGGGGCTTGGCGCGACTCCGACGCTGGTGATGGCGGTCGCCAGTGAGTTCGTGGCGCCGCTGCTGGTGCTGCTGGGCGTGGCGACCCGGTGGGCCGCGACGCTGACGGCGGCCACCATGGGTGTGGCCTTCTTCGTGATCCACGGCGGCGCGCTGACCGGGGACGACAGCGGCGAATTGGCGTTCGTTTATCTGGTGGGATTCGCGGCCATCGCGCTCGGAGGCGGCGGCAGTCTGGTCCTGAGGCGTCCGCGATGATGCTCGGGCTGTGGCTCCAGGTGGCCGGCGCGATCGCGCCCCCACCTGAGCCGCGGCGCATCGTCGCCGTGCGCTCGTCCGCCGCGGTGGTGGTCGACGGGCGGCTGGACGACCCCGTCTGGCGCCTCGCCCCCGTGGCCGGCGGGTGGCGACAGAACGATCCGGACCAGGGCGCACCGGCCACTGCGGCCACCGAGGCACGCATCGCGTTCGATGCAGACAACCTCTACGTCGCGTTCGTGGCCCACGACAGTGTCGGGGCCCCACCGCCGAGAGTGCGGAACCTGCAGCGGGACTTCCGCTTCGACGAGAATGATGTGGTGGCGGTAGTGTTCGACGCGTTCGCGGATCAGCGCACGGGACAGATCTTTCAGACGACGGCGGCGGGCAACCAGCGTGACGCCCAATTCCTCACCGGGCTCGGCATCGACCAGGAGTGGGATGTGCCATGGCGGGTGCGTACCACGGTCTCGGCACAGGAGTGGACCGCCGAGATGGCGATTCCCTGGAGCTCACTGCGCTATCCGGACGGGGGGCGGCCGTGGCGGATCAACTTCTATCGGGGCCTGCGTCGTCGTGACGAACTGAGCAGCTGGGCCCCCGTGCCGCGGGGCATCTCCGTGGTCCGCACCGATTTCGCAGGCGTCGTCGAAGGGCTCGAGCCACCGCGCTCACGCACACCGCTGCAGTTGCAGCCCTACCTGCGAGTCCAGAGCGGGGGGCCGGCGGCGGTACCCCTTGAACGCCGGGACTGGGAGGCCGGAGGGGAGGTCAAGTGGCAACCGTCCGTGAGTACCGTGGTCGATGTCACGGTCAACACCGACTTCGCACAGGCAGAGGTCGATCGTCAAGTGGTGAACCTTACGCGCTTCTCTCCATTCTTTCCCGAGCGTCGACCGTTCTTCCTTGAGAATCGGGCCCTGTTCACCGCCGGGATCGAAGGGCGACTGCAGCCGTTCTTCTCCCGCCGGATCGGGTTGGGAGACAATGGCGAGCCCGTCCCGCTCCTGTATGGCGGACGTGCCATTCGTCGTACCCCCGCCAGCAGCGCAGGACTGCTGCTGGTGCGGCAAGGGGCCAGCGAAACTCATGCCGCGTCCGATGTGGGGGTCGTGCGAGGATCGGTCAACCTCGGTTCGCGATCGCGCGGCGGGGCATTGCTGGTCGGCCGGCACGACCAGGCGCACGACGCCTCCGCCAGATGGCACGGGACGGTAGCGCTCGATGGGTTCTCTCAGCTCACGCCGACGCTCGATTTGAGCGGAACACTCGCCTCCACCCGGCGCTCGGTCTCCGGCGGCGATGGCTACGCGGGGCACATCTCGCTGTCGCAGAGTGCCTCGTATCTGCAAGGAGACCTCACCGCAGAGTTCGTGAGCGCCGGTTTCGTCCCGGAGGCAGGCTTCGTCTCGCGGCAGGACTACGCGCAGGTGTCGAGCAATGCGTTCCTCGACCTGCGGCCGGATTGGCTGCCGACCACCGTGCGCAGCTTGCAGCCATACCTGTACGGCAGTCTCGTTCGTCAGGCCTCCACGCGCGGATTCCTGGAAGCCCAGATCCAGGCCAGTCCGCTCTCCCTGCGCTGGCAGAACGCGGCCTCCGCCGATCTCGGCGTCGAGTTCAACTGGCAACGGCTCGACGGCCCCTTCACCTTCGTGCCCGGGGTCGGCTCGGGACCAGGCACCTATGCCTACCGAAGGTGGACGGCGAGTGTCTCAGGGAATCCGGCGCAGGCCGTGGCGTGGAGCGCCTTCGCCAGCACCGGGCCCTATTTCAGTGGGCGGCTCACGACGATCGAGAGTGACGTCAAGTGGAGCCCGGACCCGCGACTTGCCATGCGCACGTCCTACACCGCCAACCGCCTTGGCAGTTTCGACAGCACCCGGACCGTGGCCACCACGCACCTGCTCGCCGCCGAACTCCGCCTCGCCCTCAGCCCGCAACGGCAACTCGCCACGTTCTATCAGGTCAACACGGCCGCGCGGCGCGGCAGCCTCAACGTCCGGCTTTCGTGGGAACTCGCCCCGCTCAGTTTCCTCTATGTCATCTATAACGGGAACCGCGCGGTCGACGGGCTGGCGGCGGCTCGCCGACCGAGCGAGGACAGTCAGCTGACGGTGAAGCTGGCCTACCTGTTCCGCCGATAGGCACATGGCATGGCGCGCGCGCCCACAGGTCGTGGCGGAGATCCGGCACCCGGTCGTCAGCTCGAGTCGCGGCCGCGTCGTCCCGCGCGGCGTGAAACGCACGATGAGTAACTTCCCGTTACGCCCCCGCCGTCCACAGCGCACGGCCCATTGTCACCACGCGCCCCACATCATCCTTCGCCATCGACCCGCGAAGTCGTGGTCACGACGGCCCTCCGGTCAACTGGACAGCGTTGTTTCCAGCCGAGCCATGACGTCGCGCTGGCGGACATCGCGGACTACATCGATACGTTTTACAATCGTACCCGTCGGCATTGCCGCCTTGGCGGCGTCAGCCCCGAGCAGTTTGAGGCGGCCCACATGCGGGGTCGACGTCGTGCGAGTGCGTAAGCGGGTCACCCGACTCTCCACGAGCGTCTGGTAACTCCAAGTGCAAACAGCATCGCGAGACCAACCATCGGGATAGTTGGTATGAAGCGGCGGCTGCCCCCCCACGTAGTCCAGGCAGTCGGCATTGGTTCGAAACCAATGCGTGAAACTCGCCGAGTGACCTTGGGTAGTGCTCCCCGGCGCGCGGGTGGTCCATCAACGGCAGTGTACCGGCCAGTGCGGTTGAGTGGAGAGACCCGGATCTTGCTGCTGATGATGCATCCCCTCCAATCTCGATGATCTGGCTGAACGCACCTGCGAGACAGGCGCGTAGCGCCCGCATTCAGGCGGACTGTGTCGCTGACGCATAGTCGCTGAGCAACCAAACGGCGCAAATCGCGATACCGCTTGCGACGAAGAACCCTTGGGCTCCCATGACCAGTGATGGGGCCAACAACGCTGCAGCAATCAGCGTGGGGCCGACGAGCATTTCGACGAGGGCGTGCACGCGCATGGGGATGATCTTCACGAGGCCAAGCGGCATGTCGGTCAGGACGGTCATTGTCAGGTGAACAGCTGCGAGCAGGTAGGCGAGCATGGCCGGTGCGCCCGAGAGCCCGAGGAGGGTCGGTGCGGAAGCAAAGGCGATGACCGTGGCATAGTCGAGAATGCCGTGGATCGAGGCGTTGAGAACTTTCATGGTCGTCGTTCCGTTGTGGAGCGTTTGGTACAGTACTGGGCAAGGCTATACGCTCCCTAATGCCGTACCCAGTGTTCAGATCGGTGGGGATGTTTGAAGCGTGAGCAACAGCGTCTGCCTTGCTGCCCTGATCTCCTCCTCGAGCATTCCGGCCTTTGCCAGCACCAGAATCCCCTGTATGCCGGCGACGGCATGCAAAGCGAGCGCGGATACGGCGCTATCCGGCAGGACGCGTCCGTCGCTATCGGCGAGGCTGAGCGCCTTGGCGAAATGGCCTCGCAGGAGACGCACGCCCTGATTGAGGCGGTTGCGCACAGTTTCGTCGTGCGCGCCCATCTCGAGGGCCGTGTTGCCAATCAGGCAGCCGCGCCAACCGACCGTCCTTCCTTCTGGATCGCGTGCTACGGTCAAGATCGCGTCCAGCAGGCAGGCAGCCGCTTCGTCCCTATGCTTCACGCCCACGAGCGCTCTGGCCAGTACGAGATCGACCGCGCTGAAATAGCGGTCGAGGACGGTGAGGAACACCGCATGCTTGGAAGCGAAAGCATTGTAGAAGCTCGCCTTGCCAAGCCCCATTACGTCCAGGAGTTCGGGCATGTGCGTTCCCTCGTAGCCCTGCCGCCAGAATAGGGGCAGCGCGCTGGCAATGACGGTGTCGGGGTCGAAGAGCTTGGGGCGCACAGGGAGATATTATACCACTTGCTCCAATATGTCAATCGGTGGCACTTGCCCAAAGTTTCCGCTTGATCCGCTCCCGGTTGGTGGGCCGGTTGAATCCACCACAGCATATCTCGCACTTCTCCGGGGCCGACTTCTCGATCGCGTCCATGGCGGTGACCGTGTCGCGCACCACTATACTCGACCGACCCCAATCGAAATTCCTATCCTGAAGTAGGTGGAAGCGCGGTCACGACATTTTCGTGACCGCGCTTCGACTTGGATGGGGGCGCTCACCAAAACCGTCGACACCTCAGGCAGTTACCGACGGAGGCACTCCGAAGAGGCTTGCTGTAACGTTGCGGCATCCTGCGGCATTCCCTCTTCATGTCGACATTGACTGTCACCCCTTCGCCTCCCGCCGTGCACGATGACGACGCCCTGCTCGCACGCATCAGGGCGGGCGATCATGGTGCGCTGGGGGCGCTGTACGAGCGTTGGGCGCCCCGGCTCCTCCGCGTGGCGTGGCGTATTGTCGGCGCCCGCGCTGAAGCCGAGGACGTCGTGCACGACGTCTTCGTGGCGCTCCCGAGGGCAGCCATCCAGTACCGGTCAACTGGTCGTGCAGGCGCATGGCTCGTCCAGTGCGCCACTCGGGCGGCGCTCATGTCGCTGCGGTCGGTGCGGCGGCGGCGCGAAGCACCGATGCCGCCGACGGAACTGGTTGCGGCTTCTCATGCGGACCAGCGGATCGACCTGCTCGATCTCGAACGGCGACTCGCGGCGCTACCGGTCGGACTGCGCACCGTGGTCGTCCTGCACCGCATTGAAGGCTTCAGTCACGCCGAGATCGCTGACACCCTCGGCATTTCCGAGGGCAACTCGCGCGTCCGGCTTACCCGCGCGCTCACGCTACTGACGACTCCTTCTACTCCTGCGACCGATGACCTCTGACGCTCACCTCACGTCGCAGCTTGCGGACCTCGCCGCGCTGCCGGAGCCCGCGCCGAGTGCGGGATTGTATCCACGTATCGAGGACACCTTGGCCCGGGGGGGCGATCAGGGTGGCGACGTTCTCGCGAGGCCTCTCGGGCCGCTGGTGGACGACGACCTCGAAGAGAACGGTCTGCCCGAACGGCGTCGTCGTCGCGCGCCGCTCGGGGCCGTGGCGCTCCTGACGGCGGCCGCGCTCGCGCTCTGGGTCGTCGTCCGCCCCAAGCCCGTCCTTGAGGCAGGCATGATCTCCGGACGACTCGTGCTGTCACCTGCCGCTCCCCGCGCCGGAGAGCAGGTCGAGGTCCGGTACTCGGCCGGCGCGCTCTTCGGCCGGCCCGAGCGGCTCCGCCTGCGGGGGCGGGTCCGCACGACCGCAGCGGAGAGCTACGAGCAGGGCGTTCCCGTGATCACCCTCGGCACGCTGGAGCGCGTGGACGGCAACGAGTATCGTGGGCGGTTCGTGCTCCCCGACTCCTTCGTGTTTGCCGCGCTGGCGGTGGAAGACACCCTCGCCAACGAGGTCGACGACTTCGGCGGCCGTGCCTGGGAAGTGCTGCGGGCCGGTCCTGATGGGCGCCCGCTGCTCGATGCACTCGAGCAACGGGCACATGACCTCATGGGACGGAGCTGGGAGGAGGGGCTGGCTACCGCCCGACGACTGGTGTCGCTGTACCCGGACTCGGTCCGTGCGGTGAAGTGGCTGCAGATGTACGAGCTTTGGATGGGGATCGCGACCGACAGCACGCGGGCGGTACACCTGCGCAACGCGCGGCGCTTCGCTGAGCGGGACCTGCGGCGGCCTATGTCGGCCAGTGAGTTGGGCGAGCACTTCTGGTATGTGCGCACGCTGGACTCGTCGCTGGCGCTTCCGTGGCGCCAGCGGCTGCTCGGCGAGGCCGCTCGCAGCGGACTTGCGGTGCAGGAAGAACTGGTCGACGTGCAACGACTCGTTGCCGCCGGCGGCATCGACAGTGCCGCCGCGGTGCAGCGACTCGACGCGCTCTGGCCGCGTGTCCCGCTCGAGCGGGCGGGCCAGATTGGTGGGGCCGCCTTGTCCTTGCTCGGTGGCCGTACGGAGCTGACGGCGGATCGGCGTCGTTGGATCGACCGACTCCATGCGGCCGACACCACGGATAGCGGCCGTCGCCGCCTCGCCCAGGAACTGATCGACCGCCCTGAGACGCGGGCGGACGCCATGGCCCGTCTTCGCACCCTGCTGACGCAGTCGGCGCCCGGAACGTCGTACCGCCGCCTCGGCGAGTCCCGCAGCGCGAACGCGCGGCGGCTGTCCGAAGAGCGGGCACGGACGCTGGCCGTCATCGGCGGCGCACTGCTGGCGGACGGTGCCTACGCTGCGGCCCGGGACACGCTGCAGATTGCCGCCTCACTCACGTGGAGTCCCTCGACCTGGCGCCGTCTGGCGGAGGCGCACCTCGCCGTCCGCGACAGCGTCGGGGCGGCCCATGCGTGGGCGCACGTGATCGCCGATCCGCGAACCACGGCCCCCGTGCGCGACTCGCTGAAGCGGGAAGGTAAGCGACTGCTCGGGGCATCCGGGTGGGCCACGAAAGAGTCCGCCGCCGAGCGCGCCCTCCAAGTGCATCTCGATGAGCGCGCGATCCGGCGCCTCGTTGGGGAGGTCTCGCTGGCTACCCTCGACGGCCGGAGTGCGGCGATGAGCGCCATGGCGCAGGGTAGGGGAACTGTCGTGGTCTTCTGGTCCCCGCTCTGCGGCCCGGCCGTGGAGGCGCTGCCGGAGATCGAGTCGCTACGGCGACAGCTCGCGCAGCGGGGCGTGCCGCTGGTGATCATCGCGGAGCAGTCCACCGTGACGCCCGAGCTCACGAAGGCCGTGACCGAGCAGCGTATCCAGGCGCCTGTGTACCTCGACGTCGACGGTGCCGCCGCGGCCCGCTTCAACAACTGGGGGACGCCGACGCTGTATCTGGTGGGCACCGACGGCCGTGTGATCTTTCCCGGTACCACGGACGTGCAGAGTGCGCTGTTCTACTCCGCGGCGCTTCTCCAGACCGCGCCGAAATCCGGGCAAGGTCGATAACACGAACCGACGCGGCTACCACTTCGTCTACGCTCCTCACGGTGACCGCCGGCGTGTTCACCGGCACGGTCAACTCGGACGTCATGGTGAACGGGAGTGGCGTTGGTCCAAGTTGAAGCGCGTGACTTGCGCCTTTCCACAAGTGGCTTTTCAGTTGGGCAAAATCTGTTGGCCAAATCCGCAAACAAGTCCGCCAAAACATTCGAGGGAAGCGACTCTGGATCAGAAGGTTCCTGGTTCGACCCCAGGAGGGGCAATTGCAAGCGCCGCTGTCACTTACGAGTGATGGCGGCGTTTGTGTTTGGCGGGGTAGGGTGGTGCGATTCCTCGTTCGCCCGGACGGT
>JAJTGR010000038.1 GCA_021299375.1 Gemmatimonadota bacterium | reverse complement strand
CGCTTCTTCGACACGTTCCCCATGACGGGGAGCGGCAAGATTCGTCGACGAGAACGCGCGCGTGCCAGCGCGCTGAGTGCGAATGCTCTGAGCGCTGCGGCGTTCGGTCCTCCCGCACTCGATCACCCAGTTTCGTAACCAGACCAGTCCGTCATGAGTCGTCATCCCTCCCGGTCCGGCGCGTCGTCGCCGACTCGTTCCATTGCGCCATTCCACCGCGGCCCCGCGTCGGTCGCCCCCATGGCCCCCGTCTCGCAGCCCAATGTCGCGCCGCCGGCCCACGCGCCCAACGCCGCGCTGCTGATCGACTTCGACAACGTCACCATGGGCATCCGCTCCGACCTGCAGGAGGAGCTCAAGAACCTCCTCTCGTCGGATATCGTGAAGGGCAAGGTGGCCGTGCGCCGGGCCTACGCCGACTGGCGCCGCTATCCGCAGTACATCGTGCCGCTCACCGAAGCGAGCATCGACCTGATCTTCGCACCCGCCTACGGCTCGTCGAAGAAGAACGCCACCGACATCCGCCTCGCCATCGACGCGCTCGAGCTGGTGTTCACCCGCCCCGAGATCGGCACCTTCGTGCTGCTCAGTGGCGACTCCGACTTCTCGAGCATGGTCATCAAGCTCAAGGAGTACGGCAAGTACGTCATCGGCGTGGGCATCCGCGAGTCGTCGAGTGACCTGCTGGTGATGAACTGCGATGAGTACTACTCGTACAATGCGCTCGCCGGCCTCGTGAAGACGGGGGAAGACGAGAGCACACGCTGGGATCCCTGGGAGCTTGTCACCGAGGCCGTGGGGCGCATGAAGCGCAACGGCGACGTCATGCGCAGTGATCGCCTCAAGCAGGTCATGCAGGAGATCGACGCCTCGTTCGACGAGAAGAACCTCGGCCACCCGAAGTTCTCGCGCTTCGTGCACGAGGCGCAGCAGCGTGGTCTGCTCAAGGTCACCAAGCTCGAGAGCGGCCAGCTCGAGGTGGACGGGCCGGAGGGCACACCGGTGGCCACGGTCGCGTCGGCCCCGACCGAGGCCGCGCCGATGGAGAGCGAACGCGAGTCGCGCGAGGACCGGGAGCGGCGTGGGCGTCGGGGGCGTCGGGGGCGTGGGCGGGATCGGTTCGATCGGGATCGTGAGCCGCGCGACGGTGAGGTGCCCGAGGGCGAGGCGGCCCCGGAGGCCGCCGTGGTGCCGCTCGACGAAACGGCCGAGATGCCGTTGCCGGCGGACGCGTTCGTGGATCCGAACGAGGTGATCGCGTCGCTCGGCATTCGTCCGCTCCCGACCGATGAAGGCGCGGCGTCCGGCGACGAGGCGGAGCCACGGGGCGAGGGGCGCGCCGAGCGGGGCCGTCGCGGTCGTGGCCGCGGTCGTGACCGCTTCCGTGAGCGGCGCGAGGCGGCCGAGCGCGCCGAACCGACTGGCCCGGAGGCCGGCGCGGCGACAGCGCGTGAGGTGGCGCCGACCTTCACCGGCGCCACGGTGTCGGAGACGATTGGCCGCACCGGCGAGCGGCTCACCCGCAGCGACGCCTTCGACCTCGTGCGTCGGGCCGTCGAGTCGCTGGTGAGCGGTGACGCGGTCGCGAGCGCCAGCGCGACCCGCCAGCGTGCGTTCGAACTGCTGGGCCGCGACAGCGAGTCGCTCGCCACCCGCATGTTCGAGCGCATCTTGCAGGATGCGCACGATGCGAACCTGATCGACCTGCGTCGCCGCGGCGACGACTGGGAGGTGGCGCGGGCCGCCGACGCGGCCAGCATCGTCGAGCAGCTCAAGTCGGTGGACGACGCGCAGAAGGCCGAGGCGAAGGCCGCCGCCGCGCTGCTGCCGGCGGCGCCGCGTGGTATGGGGGCGCGCGGCATCGGGCCGCGTGGCACGGTCGGCCGCGGCAAGGGCCCCGGCGGGCCGCCGCCGGAGCTGCTGTTGGTGGGCGTGGTTGGTGCCCGTCCGGTCGGGGCGGTCGCCCCGGCGGCCGCGGCACCGGCGTCGGCCCCCGTCGCCGCTCCGGCGCCGGTCGCCGAACCGGCCGCGGACACCCCGGCGCCGGCCACAACGGCCGCTCCGGCTGGCGACGCGGCCCCCGCCAGGGGCAAGGCGGCACCGGCGAAGAAAGCCCCGGCCAAGGCCACCAAGGCCGAACCCAAGGCCCCCGCCAAGGCTCCGGCCAAGGCGGCAAGACCCGCGGCCAAGGCTCCCGCCAAGACGCCGCCGAAGGCTCCGGCCAAGGCGGCGCCGAAGGCTCCGGCCAAGGCGCCCGCCAAGGCGGCCAAGCCGGCGGCCAAGGCGCCTGCCAAGACTCCAGCCAAGGCGCCCGCCAAGAAGGCGGCCCGGAAGGGGTAGTGCGCCTCGGGGGTCCGCTGCCGCCCGCCTTCTACGACCGCGACGCGGCAGCGGTGGCCCGTGACCTGCTCGGTGCCGTGCTTCGGCACGACAGCGACGAAGGCGTGATCAGCGGCCGGATCGTGGAGACCGAGGCGTATCTCGGTCCTCACGATCCGGCGTCGCATTCGGCCGTGGGGCGCACGGCGCGCACGTGGCACATGTTCGGCCCACCCGGCACGGCCTACGTGTATTTCATCTACGGCATGCACTGGTGCGTGAATGCCGTGACACGGGAGGAGGGGTACGGCAGTGCGGTGCTCATACGGGCGGTGCAGCCACTCGAAGGGGTGCCGCTCATGCGTAGGCGGCGGCTCCGGGCGCGAAGCGACCGCGACCTCGCCAACGGCCCCGGCAAGGTGTGTGCGGCGTTCGGTATCACGCGGGCGCACGACGGACTGCTGTTGACCGGCGGGTCACGGCTCACGATCGGTGCGGGGGAAACCGTGTGCGACGACGCCGTGGCCGTGACGCCGAGAATCGGGATCAGGAAGGCGGTGGAGTGGCCGCTGCGGTTCGTGGTTACCGCGGCACGATGACACGTCGCGCCTGAGCGACCGTGTACAGCTGGTGGGCCCGGGCCACGAGGTTGCGGAACTCGATGCGGGCCACCGCCAGCGGCCCACCCGCGCCGGCGCGGGCATAGAGCACCGGCAGGTCGGCAAGGAAGATCGCCGAGGTGCGCACTTGGTCCTCCGGGGCGAACAGGGCGACGGAGTCGACCGCCAGGACGCCTCGGTCGGGAATGCGCGTGATGTCCAGCGGCCCCGTGTCGCTGGTCCGGAAGCCGCGTTCACTGTATCCGCGAAGGGCACCAAGCGAATCGAATGCGTACACGCGTACCCGCCGATACCCCGGAGCGCCCTGCAGTTCGCGGATGAGTTCAACCCGGCCCGACCGAAGTGTGGCCTCCCACTGTCCGTCATCATCCGCCCCGACGACGCGAGTGGCAAAGTGCACCGAGTCCGCCGCCACGGTGGCGGGCCGCGTGGCGGTCGTGGTGATCGCGCCGCGGAACACATCGCGTGGCGGTCGCTGGAGGGCAAGTGGCGGAGCCCCGTCGGTACACGCCACCGTGGCGGCCAGCGCGCAGGCCGCGCACATCGATGCGGCGAACGCACCGAATGGCTCAGCGCGACAGCGCATCCAGCACGTTCCTGGCAAGTCCGGTGTCGGCGTCGGTCCGCTCGCCCAGCAGAAAGGTGCGCCCGATTTCGTGCACCGTCAGAGCGGTCGTCAGCGAAACGCGCGCGGCCGCGGCCCCGCTCGGCGCGAAGACGGGCCACCGCATGGTGGGTGAGGCCACGACAGGAACCGCCTGCACCCAGAGCAGCCCTTCGCTGGCCACCCGCGCGACGCGGGTGGCCGGGGGCGCTTTGCAGGCCGCGCGATAGGGCAGTTCGGTGAAGCGGACGGCGCGATGGAATACGAGCCTGGTGGTGAAGGCCGGGGCCCGCTCGCCGATCAGGGGACGTGTGGAGATCGTGTCCCCGCAGCGGTGCAGAAACCCCAGGGACTGCACCGCACCAGGGCCCGCGCCCTTGCCGGCTGTGCGTCGAATAACGCGGCCGGTGCTGTCGTAGAGCCTGAGCGCGTATGCGCCGCGATTGCCCACGACCATCTGGCTGTTGGGCAGGCGGGTCGCGCCGGTCAGGACCTCGATGAGCGGTTCAGGGTTCTCCGACGACGCGATGCGCACCTGCGGGGTCGCCGCCACCCGGAGTGGGCGCGTCTGCGCTGGCATCTGGCGCCAGGGAAGGGCACCGAGCAACGCGAGGGCGGTGATGAGGGAACCGGACGTCAGAGCGGTCCACCGGCGGGATCGGCTCCTGCCACGGCGGTGCGGGGTGGAGTTCGGGTGATGCCGCCGCCCGCACGTGGCGTGCCCGCCGTACCTGATCACGCCGTCGGACATGACGCCGGTGTCGGTTCCGCCGTCATCGGTTCCGCTGTTATCGGTTCCGCTGTCATCGGTTCCGCTGTCATCGGTTCCGCTGTTATCGGTTCCGCTGTTATCGGTTCCGCCGTTATCGGTTCCGCCGTTATCGGTTCCGCTGTCATCGGTTCAGCTGTCCGCCGTTCACAGCAGACCAGCCACCCGCCCCGCGTCCTTGAATGCCGCCACGACGGCATCCAGGTCGTCCTTCGTGTGCGCGGCCGAGACTTGGCACCGCACCCGCGCCTCCCCCTTGGGCACCACCGGGAAGCCGAACCCGGTCACGAACACCCCGCGCTCCAGCAGCAGGTCGCTCATGCGAATGGCCAGCGCCGTCTCGCCCACGATGATCGGCACGATCGGCGTCTCGCCCGGCAGCGGGTTGAAGCCTGCCTCCTGGATGGCTCCGCGGAAGTAGCGCGCGTTCTCGTGCAGGCGCGTGACCAGCTCCGGGTGGGCTTCCGCATACTGGATCGCAGCCAGCGAACTCGCCGCGACCGTGGGCGGCAGCGCGTTGCTGAAGAGCTGCGGGCGCGAGCGCTGGGTGAGAATGTCGCAGAGCGCGGCCGGCCCGGCGATGAACCCGCCCGCGGCACCGCCGAGGGCCTTGCCGAGGGTGGAGGTGATGATGTCCACCTCGCCCAGCACGCCGAAATGCTCGGCGGTCCCGCGCCCGGTCTTGCCCAGCACCCCGGTGGCGTGCGAGTCGTCCATCACCACGACCGCCCTTTCCTCGCGGGCGATCTGCAGGATCTCCGGGAGCCTGGCGATGGCGCCTTCCATGGAGAAGACGCCGTCGGTCCAGATGAGCTTCCTGGGGGCGCTGCGGTTGGCGCGCAGCTTCTCGCGCAGGTCGTCCATGTCGGCGTGCTTGTACACGGCCGTGGTGCACTTGGTGATGGCCTTGGCGAGCCGCACCGAGTCGATGATGGACGCGTGATTGAGGGCGTCGGAAATGACGAAGTCGCCCTCGCGTACGATGGTGGGGGTGAGCGCTTCGTTGGCGTTCCAGGCCGACACGTAGCTCATGCTGGCTTCGGTGCCCACGAAGCGCGCAATGGCCGCCTCCAGCTCGCGGTGTACCGTGAAGGTGCCGCAGATGAAGCGCACGCTGGCGGTGCCGGCGCCGTAGCGGCGCAGGGCCTCGATGCCGGCCTGCACCACGCTCGGCTCGTTGGCGAGGCCGAGGTAGTTGTTGGACGAGAGCACGATGACGTCGCCGCGCCCTTCCATGCGGACATGCGCGCCTTGGGGGCCCTCGATGTAGTTGAGGCGCTTGTAGGTGCCGGCGGCCTTGAGCGCGTCGAGCTCGGCCTGCAGTTCGGAAGTCAGTGACATGTCAGCCGATGGTGAAGATGATCTTCCCCGCTTCGCCGCTCTTGATCAGGTGCATCGCCTCGTCCACCGCTTCGAGCGGCAGGCGGTGCGTGATGACCGGGGTCGGGTCGAACATCCCCGACCGCACGAAGCGCGACATTTGGTGCCACGTGTCGTACATGCGGCGGCCGACCACGCCGTAGATCGTAAGCCCCTTGAAGATGATCTCGGTGGCGAAGTCCACGTCGATCGTGCGCGATGGAATGCCGAGCATGTTGACCCGCCCCGCCGGCCGCGCCAGGGCGAACGCCTGGTGCACGGCGCTGGGCACGCCGCTCATCTCGAGCACGACATCGGCCCCGTGGCCGTCGCTGGCTGCCATCACGGCCGCCTGTGCCTCGTCCGGATGGACCGCGTCGTGCGCCCCCATGGTGCGGGCGAGTTCGAGCCGCTTGGGGTTCACGTCGGTGGCGATGATGTGCGCCGCGCCGGCCGCCCGGCAGATGCCCACGGCGAAGGCGCCGATCGGGCCGCAGCCGGTGATGAGCACCACGCTGCCGGGAATGTTGGCCGTCAGCGCCGTGTGGAACGCATTGCCCATTGGGTCGTGGATGCCGCCCACGTCGTAGCTGATGGCGTCGTCGAGGTGCCAGACGTTGCTTGCCGGCATCGCGATGTACTCGGCGAAGCAACCGTCACGGTCCACGCCGATGATGCGGGTGGACGGATCGACGTGGGCGTTGCCGGTGCGGCTGAACAGCGACCGGTCGTCGACGATGTGCCCCTCGGCGGTCACACGATCACCAACCTGCACACTCTCGACCAGCGCGCCCACGGCGACCACGTCGCCGGCGAACTCGTGGCCGCAGATGAATGGCGGGCGGCACCGGCCGGCAGCCCAGGCGTCCCACTCGTAGATGTGCACGTCGGTGCCGCACACGCCGGCGGCACGGACGCGAATGAGCACCTCGTCCTCGCGGATTGTCGGTTCCGGGACCTCGGTGAGCGTGAGCCCGCGACCTGCCGTCTGCTTTACCAGCGCTTTCATGACACTCCAGGCGTACGTCGGACGCGCGGTCCGGAGGGATTTCGCATGAACGGAACGAGAACAGTATAGCAGGCCGCGGCGCGATTTCCCGAGGGCGTGGTGCGGGCGGCGTAGTGTATTCGCGCGCGTTCTTTATACGCGCTATTGCGCGAGGGAATTATCCACGCGTATATTCGCGTCAATTCAACGACTTGCGCGCGCTGTCCACATCCGACTTCCTCGTTTTCGCAGCTGGTGCGGCAACGGGGCGCGCAGTCCTCACCGGCAACGCGTGGCGATAAACCGGCACGAGTTCCTCCCGCAGTCCCCCGTCGCTTCGGCGACCCGCCGTCTCGAGTCCAGGCTGTTCGCCCTGGTCTCCGCTTCGCCGTCGTCGCTCGCGCTGGTGCGCGGAACGACGGCTCGCTCCGCTGTCCGCGCCGATCAGCGTCCGAGCGTGGTTGCGTCACCGCGTGCCGCAACGTCCTTCCACGATGGTGTCTTCGCGTCGCAGGCCCTTGGCACCAGTCCTGCGCGCTGCCGCTGGTCCCCGCTGGTCACCATGGTGACCGCGGGGACGCCCGACTACGTGCGTCTCGCCGAGGCCACGTAGCGCATCTCGACGCGGTGCATGCGCCGCCCGCGATGTGCGCTCACCTTTCCACCGGGGGAAAGTGAGCATCTCCACCTCTCGTGAGAGGGTTGTTCAAATGGCTCCTGCCAAGAAGGCCGCCAAGAAGGCGGCGAAGAAGTCGGTCCGCAAGACCGCCAAGAAGGCCGCGCGCAAGCCGGCCAAGAAGGCCGCGAAGAAGGCCACCAAGAAGGCCACGAAGAAGGCCGCCAAGAAGACGGTGAAGAAGGCCGCGAAGAAGGCGACCAAGAAGGCGGCCAAGAAGACCGTGAAGAAGGCGGCCAAGAAGGCCGCGAAGAAGGCCGCTCGCAAGCCGGCCAAGCGCGCCAAGAAGGCGGCGCCTGCGCCGGCCGCGCCGGCGGCGTAAGCCGTCGTCCGCGCGTTTGCAGGACTGCTCCACGCGAAAGGCGCCGGCATGTCTGCCGGCGCCTTTTCGATGCGCACGGGTTTTCTGGCTGCCCGCGCGTCGGGCGCGAACGGTGCGGCGCTGCGCCTTACCCGTGGGCGGCGACCAGTTCCCCGCGCTCGTCGCGGACGTCGAGCTCCTCCGGCACCGGGCCCCATACAAAGGCGCTGAACCGAGTGGGGGCGCCATCGCCCCGACCGCCGTCGGCAATGACAATGCCGATCGGTTCTCGGTCGGCGGGCCGCTCCAGCATGTGCTTCATTCGCATGGTGGGTGATCCTCCACCCGAGGGAGTTGTGGTGTCACCGCGAAACGATGCGGTCACCCACGCACGGAGCACGAGGCATGCCACGGCAGCGGAGAACGCCAACACGCTTGCCTGCAAGCGTTTGGGTCCTGGTCCGCGCGCTCGGTCGAGGCGCCGCGTGTCCTCAGGACACACCACCGGGAGAGAAACGGTGTGTCGTTCCGCGACGCACGATC
Organism: Gemmatimonadota bacterium; assembly: GCA_021299375.1. Classification (GTDB taxonomy): domain Bacteria; phylum Gemmatimonadota; class Gemmatimonadetes; order Gemmatimonadales; family Gemmatimonadaceae; genus Gemmatimonas. Next base: position 64,965 of record JAJTGR010000038.1, on the reverse strand, counting down.
CGAACCATTCGCTGTCCGCCGGGTGGCGGACTACGCGACGGCTGCGTCCTTGCGCGCCATGAACGTCTCGCTGCGCGCTGACGTGCGCTCGACGGAGATGGTCCAGCCGCGATAGCGCGAGGCCAGCTCCTCGATGGGGAGCGCGTTGCCACGCTCGGTCCCGGCGACGATCGTCTCCACCAGATGCACTCCGCCATCGACGGTCGCGCTCTGCAGCACCTCGATCACCCGGGCCCGATCGTGGACATCGAGCCCGCCGAACGCTGAGGGGGTGCACACCACCGCGTGCAACGCGACGTCGGGTGCCCAGGCGCCAAGGTCGGCGCAGTAGCCGCGTACGCGCTCGGTGAGGCCGGCTGCATGGGCCGCGCGCACCACGCGCTCCACGGCATCCTCCGCGGGCTCCAGCGACGTCACGGCCGCCCCGCGGGCAGCCAGATACAGGGCCGGCCCCTCACGTTCGGCCCCAGCCACCAGCACGTGCCGATCGCCGGAGTCGGCCAGCTCGCGAACCAGCGCGGCTTGCGGGTCCAGCCCCCAGTGCTCCGGCTTCCGGTACGCCTCCAGCATCTTGAGGCGCCGACGCTTCCACGTCGCGAACGCGGGCAGCCGGAGGCGGCGGGCGATGATGCGGTCGACTTCCTGCCAGACGAGGATTTCGGTCAGCGCGATCTGGTCCGACTTGCGCAGGACGTCCACGGCTTCGTCGCCGATCTTGAGCAGGGCGCCGCGTGACACCGAGTCCTTGTAGTCCTCGATCTCACGTTCGACGTACAACTCGTACTCGTACTGGAGGGAGCGCGGCGAACTGATGGGGAAACCCCTCTGGGTTGTGGAAGAATGTGGACAACTTACCACCGTCCGACGATTCCGCAAGCCCAAGTTTTGTGATTGCCCGATGTTCAAGTGTCCATCGCTGAACCGTTTGGCCTCCCGGTGCATTTACTGCCATGCCCGAACTCCCCGAGGTCGAATTCGCCGCCCAGCGCCTCCGCGAGGCGGTCCTGGGGCACACGCTGGCCAACGCTGAGGCGCTGCACCCGTCCCAGCGCCGGCACTTCCCACCCCAGGCCCAGCGGGCGGTCGCCGGTCAGGTCATCGCCCGGATCGAGCGACGGGCCAAGGTCCAACTGGTCCACCTCGGCAATGGTGCCGTCCTCGAAATCCACTTTCGCATGACCGGCGACTGGGAGTTCACCGCCGTGGCCGACTCCCCGCCGCGCCTCGAGCGGGTGCGGTTCGAAACCGCCCAGGGTACACGGGTCAGCCTCGTGGACGGCCGGGCGCTGAGTGTCGTCCGGCTGCATGCCCCGGGGGCGTACGTGCCGCTCCCGGCGGGGCCGGAACCGCTCACCGACGCGTTCAGTGTCGAGGGATTGCGCGCGGCGCTGGGGCGTCGGCGCGGGCCCATCAAGCCGGTGGTGCTCGATCAGCAGGTCGTGGCCGGCGTCGGCAACATCTACGCCTCCGAGGCGCTGTGGGAGGCGCGCATCCATCCGGCAACGCCCGCCAACACGCTCTCACGCGAGCGCCTCGCGCGCCTGCGCGATGCCATCCGCCACGTGCTTGAGACGGCACCGACGGGGCGGTACTACGCGCGCGACGACGTGAGCGAACGTGAGATCTGGCGCGTCTACGGCAAGGAGGGCGATGCCTGTCGTCGCTGCGGATCACGCATCGCGCGGCTCACGCAGGCCGGGCGCAGCACATACTACTGTCGGCGGTGTCAGCGCTGACGCGGTGTTGGCCGTCGGCTGGTGGCCGTCGGTGGCCGTCGGTGGCCGTCGGTGGCCGTCGGTGGGCGGACTGGAGAGGGGGCGCCCGCTTGGCCGTTGCGATCAACGGCAGGATGCACCACAGGATCGTACGATGCACTCGCCGGTACGTTCGGCGTTCACAAGATGGACGCTGTTGAGAAACAGCGAGGAGTCCGAGGTCGGCGCCAGCCAATCCTGTTGGGCAAACCGCCGCACCTCACGCCTCCACCGGTGGCACCCGAGGAACATGTCGCGCGCTCCCCGCCCGCCCGACCCGTCGCCGGTCAGTTCATCGCCTCGAGCAGTGCCCCCTTGAGATAGCCCGTCTCCGGCACGTTGATCAGCTCCGGATGATCGAGCGGTTGCCCCGTGATCGCGCGCAACGCAAAGCGCCGCCCGCTGTCGGCCACCGCCTCGCTCAGCATGTCGAAGAACAGGCCACGCGACAGGTGAAAGCTGCACGACGCCGTGAACAGCAGGCCGCCCGGCGCCAGCAGCTTCATGGCCTGCAGATTGATGTCCTTGTAGCCGCGCAGCGCGCCGTCGAGGGCGCCACGCGTCTTGGCGAACGCCGGCGGGTCGACGACGATGGTGTCGAAGCGACGCCCTTCGCGGTGCCAGGCGCGCAGCACGTCGAAGGCGTCGCCTTCCACCGGTTCGATGTTGGTGAGGCCGTTGCGCTGGGCATGCTCGTGCACGCGCGCGAGCGCCGGTGCCGACACGTCCACCGCGCACACGTGGTCGGCGTGCTTTGCCAGGTGCAGCGCGAACGACCCGTGATACGCGAAGCAGTCGAGTGCCCGCCCGCGCGCCAGCGAACCGATGAGCACGCGGTTCTCACGCTGGTCGAGGAACGCGCCCGTCTTCTGCCCATCCCACGGTGCGGCCAGATAGCGCACGCCGTGCTCGAGCACCTCCACGACGCGCGGCACATCGCCGTACAGCAGCGTCACCTCGCGCGGCAGCCCTTCCCGGTCGCGCGCGGCGGGATCGTTGCGGGCGAGAATACCGGTGCAGCCGGTCAGCTCGCGCAAACTCTCCACGATGGTACCGGTATGCGCGTCGACGCCTGCCGAGAGCAACTGCACCACGAGGGCATCGCCGTACCGGTCGACCACGAGTGACGGCAGCCCGTCGCCTTCGCCGTGCACGAGCCGATACGCATTCGCTTCGGTAGCCAGTGGCGCGCGGCGGGCAATGGCGGTGCGCAGCGCCTCGTGCCACCACGCGGCATCGGGCTGGCGCGCCGGGTCGGCCTCGAGGCGCCGCAGCGAAATTTCCGATTGCGGACTCCAGAGCGCCCACCCCAGCGGTGTGCCGTTGGCCTCTTCCACGCGAACGATACCGGCGGGTAACGCCGGCAGGCGTTCGAGGTCGGAGCGGAACACCCACGGGTGCCCGCCGCGGAGTCGCTGCGCGCCTTTGCGGTTCACGACGGCGATCTCGCCGCCCACGGTGCCCGCCGCGCGGGGCGGATGACGGCGGCGGTCGCGCACGGGCTCGTTGGCGCGTCCGGGCCGGGCGGGCCCACGAGCCCCATTGCGCGGTGGGCGTTCCCCACGGTTCATGCCGACTCCTGACTCGCGGCCGGCGGCGCCGCGGGGGTTGAGGTGAGGTACTGGTCGAGCCCGCGCTGCGCGCGCACACGCCCCTCACGGCGCGCCTGCGCGAGGCGTTCGCTGTTGCGGTCGAAAGCGTCCCGGCTCTGCTGACGGTGCCAGAGGTGAAAGGCGACAGCGCCGAACTTGAGATTGCGGCGCACCACGCCCGCATTGCCGAGGCGAAGCGTGAGATCGCTGTCCTCGCGGCCCCAGCCTTCGTAGGCCTCGTCGTAGCCGTTCACGCGCAGCAGGTCATCGCGCCAGAAGGCAATGTGACAGCCGCGGATGCGCTCGATGGTGTCGCGGGTTCCGCGCGAGAGGGGCGCCAGCCATGGCGCGTGCCACGCGTTCAGTCGGCGTTGCACGCCGCGCGAGAACGGGCCCAGCGGCACCAGGCCGGTGCGAAGCAGTTCGGTGGTGCGCGCTTCGGTGAGCAAGGCCCGCGAGCCCTGCACGAACGTACCGCGACGCGCCCACGCGACATGCGCCGCAAGGGCGCCCGGGTGCAGTACGATGTCACCGTCGATCTGCACGATATAGTCGCCGTTCGCGCGGGTGATGGCCTGATTGCGAATGGCGGCCGCACGAAAGCCACGATCCTCGTGCCACACGTGTACGAGCGGCACCGGAAAGGTCGCGGCTTCACGTGCAATGAGATCACGCGTCTCGGGTCCCGATCCATCGTCGGCGATGAGGACTTCGAGTGGCCGTACCGTCTGCCGGCGCACGGCGGCCAATACCAACGCGAGCGCCTGCGGCCAGTTGTAGGTGGCCAACAGCAGCGACGTGGTGGGTGTGGTCACGTCAACGCGGCGCCGGGGCCGCCGCCCGCTTCGCCTGCTTGATCCTGGCGATGGCCTTGGAGTGCTCGGCGAATGTGGTGCGGAACTCGTGCCCGCCGTCGGGGCGCGCCACGAAGAACAGGTAGGGCACATCGGCCGGCGACAGTGCAGCCGCAATACTCGCTTCGCCCGGCGAGGCGATCGGGCCGGGTGGCAGGCCAGCGTACCGGTACGTGTTGTATTTCGAGTCGACTTCGAGGTCCTTGTACAGCACGCGCGCCACATGCTGCGGCAGTGCATACTGCACGGTGGGGTCGGCCTGCAACCGCATCCCCTTCTTCACGCGGTTCCAGTACACCGCGCTGATGATGGGACGTTCCTCGGGCTTGCGGGCCTCCTTCTCCACGATGCTCGCCATGGTGATGGCGTCGTGGCGCGCAATGGACATCGCCTGCAGGCGCGCATCCCATTCGGGCTTCCACGCATCGAGGAACCGCTCGATCATGGCGTCGACCGCATCACGCGCGGTGGTGCCTGCCGGAAACGTGTACGTGGCGGGAAAGAGATAGCCCTCGAGACTGGGCACCGGCACCTCGAGCTTTCGCAGCCAGGTGGTGTCGGTCACGGCCGCGCGCACCGAGTCGGCCGGCACGTGCAGGGCCTTGCTGAGTGCCGGCGTGATGTCCCGCAGGTCGAAGCCTTCGGGGATGACCACGGTCGCCATGAGTCCGCGCCCGGTCACCAGGGCGTCGAGCACGTCGCGGTAGCCGGCGTCGGTGGCGAACTGATAGGTGCCCGGCTTGATCGTGGTTTCCGCTCCGGTCATGCGCGCGAAGAGCCGAAACAGACGCGGGGAGCCGATCACCCCCCGAGCCGACAGCGATTCGGCGGCCACCCGCACGCTGGCGCCGCGTGGCACCACCACACGTGCCGGCTCGCCGGTGGGGCTCGCGGCACCGGCGATCTCCCGCCACACCCATGCGCCCACGACGATCGCCGCCGCGAGGGCGCCGAGGGTCAGCAGGCGCGAGTTCCTGGATCGTTTACGGGCCATGCGCGTGGGACGTGCGGGGAATTACGAGACGGCGGCGTGTGGTGGGGCTGAACAACATCGCATTGGCTGAGAACTGCGTCCCTGAACGATGGAGCTTCGGAGCTCAGGAGCTGTGGAGAGGAAAAACGAGGAATCCTCTTTACCTCCGCACCTCCAAAGCTCCGTCAATCAGTTCCGCCCCGACTCAACGGCCGCCACGACCGGTTCACCCAACTCGACCCCCTGCGACGTCGCGCGCAGCACACTCTCCAGCAGCACACACGCGGCCATGGCATCGACATCGGCCTTGCGGCCGCGGGTGGAGCCGCCCTGCTCACGAATGCTCCGCAGGGCGGATGACGTGGTGAAGCGCTCATCCACCAGGCGCACCGGTAGCGGTTGGCGCGCCGCCAGCTTGGCGGCCACCTCGCGCACTTCCCGCGTGCGGTCCGTCTCGCTGCCCGACGGGTCCAGTGGCAGCCCGAACACATAACCGGTCGCACCACGCTCCTCGGCCTGGCGCATGAGCTCGGCGATGGGCGGGCGCTTGCCGGCACGGCGGGCGATCACGCCGGCGGGCGAGGCGAGCATGCCGAGTTCGTCGCTGATGGCGAGACCGATGCGCTTGTCGCCCCAGTCCACGGCGAACAGTCGCCCCGCCGTGGTCGCCGTCACGCTTCGGCCATCTGCTCGAAGAACTCCTGGTTGTTCTTCGCGCGCTCCATGCGCTTGAGCAGGAAGAGCATCGCCTCGTCGGACGGCATGTCGGCAAGGAACGTGCGCAGCAGGAACACCCGCTGCTGCTCCTTGGGGGTGAGGAGCAGCTCCTCGCGGCGCGTCCCCGACTTGTTGATGTCGATGGCGGGGAAGATGCGCTTCTCGGCCAGCTTGCGGTCGAGGACCAGCTCCATGTTGCCGGTGCCCTTGAACTCCTCGAAGATCAGCTCGTCCATGCGCGAGTTGGTCTCGATGAGCGCCGTGGCCACGATGGTGAGCGAACCGCCCTCGGTGAGGTTGCGCGCGGCGCCGAAGAACGCCTTGGGCTTCTGCATGGCGGTGGCTTCCATACCGCCCGACATCAGCTTGCCACCCTGCGGGGCCACCGCGTTGTGGGCGCGGGCCAGGCGGGTGATGGAGTCGAGCAGGATGACGACATCCTTGCCGCTCTCCACCAGACGCTTGGCCTTCTCGAGCACCATGCCGGCCACCTGCACGTGGCGTTCGGCGGTTTCGTCGAAGGTGGAGCAGATCACCTCGGCCTTCGGGCAGCTCGCCTGCATGTCGGTGACCTCTTCCGGACGCTCGTCGATGAGGAGCACGATGAGCGTGATTTCCGGATGGTTCTCGACGATGGCGTTGGCGAGCTGCTGCAGCAGAATCGTCTTGCCGCCCTTGGGGGGCGCGACGATGAGGGCCCGCTGCCCCTTGCCGAGGGGGGCGATGATGTCGCACACGCGAGTCGCGACTTCCCCGTTGGCTCGCTCGAGGCGGATGCGCTCGTCGGGGTACTTGGCGGTCAGGTTGTCGAAAGCGCTGCGCAATTTGGACTGCTCGGGGTCACCACCGTTTATGCGCTCCACCTTGAGGAGCGCGAGGTACCGTTCCCATTCCTTGGGGGGGCGGACTTCGCCCATCACCGTGTCGCCGGTGCGGAGGTCGAAGCGCTTGACCTGGGACGGAGAAACGTAGATGTCGTCGGGGCCGTGCAGGTAGTTGAAGTCCTGCGCGCGAAGGAAGCCGTACCCTTCGGGCAGCACCTCAAGGACGCCTTCACCGTAGAGCGTCGTCTCGGTTTCGAGCAGCGCCTGCTCGATGCGAAAGATGAGCTCCTGCTTGCGCAGGCCGGTCACGCTCGTGAGCTGCAGCGACTCGGCGAGTGCCAGCAGCTCCGGGACCGACTTCCGCTTCAGTTCGGCGACGTGCACTAGGCAAGGAGAACATGGGGAGCGGGCGGCCACCGGCACTGCGGCCGGAGCCGATCCGGCGTGGCGTGAACGGCCAGGCCATGCGCGCGGCAGGACTCGAACCTGCGACCTTCTGCTCCGGAGGCAGACGCTCTATCCAACTGAGCTACGCGCGCAATGCGGGCGAACCGGGCGGTGGGGCTGCCAGGAAAGCCGCCTGGGGGGTGCTGCGTCGGCCACACTGACCGACCCATCGCCCGCCAGACTGGGCAACCTAACGGGGCGGGGGGGCGGGCGGCAAGGAATGTGCATAGGCCGAGACGTACTCGGGTTCGATGGCCCGGCATTGAATCTGCACCGAGGACTGTGTACAGTTGTACGTACACCTGTACAGGAGTGTCGCCATGACCGCGCCGTCCGAGATCAACGCGGCCACCGCGCTCGCCCTCTTGGCGAGCCATGAGGAGCGCGAAACGTCCGTGAAGGCCACCAAGGCGCGGGAGCAGTTCTTTCCCCTGCTGGAGTCGGTGGTCAAGGACGGGCGCCAAGTGGTCTATGTCGAACACAAGGACCTGCCGGGACGTGCGATGCTGGTGAGCGAGCGTTACCAGCAGTACGTCCGCGATCTGGAGGCCACGGTGCGGGCGCTGGTCGGACCGGCGGCGGGGCCGCGCTTCGCGTTGGCGGGTTCGCTGACGATGTCAGCTGAAGGCGATGATCTCGACCGTTCCCTGGCGGCACTGCGGGCGGCGCAGGCCGAGCGTGCCACGGCCAAGTTCGACGCGCTCTGATGGCGGCGGAAATTGCGGTCACCGACACGCACAGTCTGTTGTGGTATGGCGAGCCGCGTGCACATCGAAAGCTTGGGCGCCACGCGCTCGCACTCTTTCAGCGGGCCGATGTGGGTCAGGCAGCTGTGTACGTGCCGGCGCTCGTCCTGGCTGAAGTGAGCGAGTTGGCGCACCTCGGCAGGATCATGCTGCAGGTACCGTTCGATGACTGGATGGACGGGGTGTTCGGCAATCCGTGTTTCATTGCGCAGCCGTTGACGGACCAGATCGTGCGCACGGCCCACCAGCTGTTCGCGATCCCTGAGCGGGGTGATCGCGTGATTGCGGCGACGGCCATGGCGCTCGAGCTGCCGCTCATCACGCGCGATCCGGCGATCGCCGGTTGTGCGGGGGTGGGGTTGGTGTGGTGAGGGACTGGCGCGTGAGGGTGTGCAAGGTCGGACGGTCGCGGTGGGTACGCCGACGGGTCCTGAGCCCTTCGGTGGCTCTCCCGCGGCCGTGGCGACGACACGTTACAGCAATCGCGACAGCACCTGCGCCGGCGCCAGCGCCGGGATGGGTGACTTGCGAGAGTCGCGCGTGTTGCGGGTCGCGATGACTTCCGCGCCACACGCCAGGGCGGCGCCGACCTGCATCGCGTCCTCGAAATCCTTGAGTGCCAGCGCCGACGCCGCGCGCAGATGGACCGTGGTCGCGGGGGCGATGTCGATGAACTGCATGAGATCATCGATGAATCGACGGGTCGCCGTGGCGCCCTGCCGAGCCGACACGAGAGAGAAGAAATTCGACACGGTGTGCCACGCTACGAACACACGGGCCGCGCCCCGCTCGAGGGCATCGACCAGGGCGGCCGCGTCATCGGCGCAGGGCGCAGGGCCAAGGGCGAGGTCGACCAGCACATCCGTGTCCACCAGGACGATCACAGGTATTTCCTGGCCAAGGCCTCGAAACGGGCGTCATCATGGCGGGCAGGTTCGAACTGCCCACGCCAGCGCGACGAGAACGACGGCGTCTCACCCTTGCTGCTCAGCTGGCGCAGGCTCCCTTCGATGATCTCCGAGAGCGACATGCCGCGCTCACGCGCGTATCGCTTGGCGCGTGGGAGCAGGTCGCGGTCAATGGTGACGGTCAGTTTGGTCTTCATGGGCGTGTACGTGTGTTTGCTGTAGTAAACGTATGCCAATAGGTGCCGTCACACCTCCTCGGCCCCGGAGTGCTCCTGCGCCGTCGTCGCGCTCGCTTGCCACCTGGCGGGGACCACTGCACCCTCACCGTGTCTATGGTGTCCTTCACCGTCGATCATGAGCTTCAACAAAACATGCGCAACACTGCGGTGGTCAGGCCCCACGTGATCGCCCTGGTATGCGCCGCCCTGTTGTCTGGCGCGAGGGTTGCTCACCCAACGTCGCATCTCCAGCCGCGCCGGTACGTCACACTGCCCGTGCGCGTGGACACGCTGCGCGACGGCGCCCGCGACGACACGCTCGCGCGGCCGCTGTTGCTGACAGCGGACGACCAACGCATCTACTGGTTCGATGACGGCGACGGGCGACTCAGCGCCATGGACACCACCGGGCGATTGCTCTGGCGGGCCGGGCGTCGCGGGCCGGGGCCGGGTGAGTTTGCGAACCCCACCTCGCTGTTGGCCGTGCGCGGTGGCGGTGAGTACGGTCACGGCGCGCATCTTTCTCCTCCGCGCTGGTGCGCTCGCGCTGAATTCCGGTGTCGACGGATTGGACGCTCGGCCCCTCCCGCCACGCGTGCCACTCGCCGGGGACAACGGTCTGGTGGTGGCGGGCTTTCCACCTGGCACCAAGCCCGCCATTCGTGACGTGGCGATCGTGGGCGAACACCTGTTCGTGCTTCCGGCCGGTGAGGCGTTCGACGGGCGCACACTCGATGTCTACGTCGCCACGACCGGCCGCTACCTGGCGAGCCTTCGCCTGCCGATCGGGCTCACTGTGCTCACGGGCCGCATGGCGGATCTCGTGGCGGTGTCGCTCGAGGAGTACCCGGCCATTGTGCGGGCGCGGTGGGATGCGGCGGGGTTGGCGCGCGTGGCTCGCTGACCGGCTCGAACTGCAGCGGCCGCCTGCTCGGCCGGCAAGGAAGCACCGCGGCCGGTGGGGATGGTGCGCGAGCCGACGGGACACGCCGCGCATCGGCTTGCAACTCGCTCACGCGAACTGATCACGGCATCCGGGAACGCGCTTGCGGCGTATCTGTCGCGAGCTTACCGATCGTAGAAGGGTGTCGGCGGGACACGCCGTGTGATGGGCACGATCGGCGATCGTTTCGCGTAATGCAGGAGATCGATGCCACCGGCATCGAAGGACTTCCAATGTCGCATGCCGTGAATGGCTCCGGCGACATCTCCCATTCGAGTGTGAGGTCAGGGACAATGCTGGACCCCGCGCTCGGAGACGAAAGCGGAGCGACGATCGAGCAGCTGCTGAAGCGGAGAGGGGCAGTGCCGCTTCGGTCCGGCGGAGCGCCCTCAGTGGCACGGATCGTCGAGATGATCGCCGCTTCTCCTGGATTCACCACCCGTCGAGCGGGTTCGGTTTCGCCTCTTGGTTCAATGCCATGAACGCTGACTTGAGCACCAATGCTCACGATGCGGCCGTAGCATTCCCGTGCACGTAGCAATGGGCATGACGATGAGAACGAGAAGCCGTCTCTGGTGCGCGACCTTGGCCCTCCCGTGCCTGCTCATGGGCTGCGATCACTCGAAGGGTTCGGAGAGCCAAGCCGACGATCGAGGGAGGGTGGCGCCGCAGGAATCTCAGCTCGATAGCATCTTCTCGCTCACGGGCGATGAAGTGGGCCTTGGCGCGACGGACCCGGATCTGGTTGCTGAACAGAGGCATGGCGACCTGGCTTTGGTGGATAGGCGCGCCCAGCGCGTGGCCTTCTTCGATTCTACCGGTCGTCCAACTACGCAGATCGGGCGACGAGGTCAGGGTCCCGGGGAGTTCGAGGACATCGAGGGGGTATTCTCCCTGCCAGGCGACACGGTCATGATCTTCGACCGAACGCGGCAGATCGGCTACCTGTATCACGAATACCGAGCAACCAACAGGCGAGTCGATTTTCGTGAGTGGCCGTTCACTGCCAAGCGCGGGCAGGTTCTACTTGGTCGGTTCGCCGACGGCAGATGGGTCGCTGTCGCAGGGCAGCCGCGACCGTTGGTCAGCGAAGGCGTGCGCGTTGGGGCGGATTCCATTCATCTGCTTGCGGGCGTCCCCCAAGCTGCCCCGTCGCCCATCGGGACGATCGCCAGAGTCAGGCAGGTCGATCTGGTAACGTCAGGGAATTCGTACAGATTCGATTTGCACGAGGTTGCGGCGGGAGCAGGTGCCGTCTGTGAAGGCGGCGTGATTCTCGCCGATACAACGGGCGTGCGACTTCTTTCGGTCGGGGGAAAGGAAGTGTGGTCCGCGTCGCACCCTTTCCAACGGACGTCCATCGAGCGGTATGGTGGCATCGAGGCGGTCGTGAGTCGGCAGTTTGCCGACGTCGTCCCCGGAGTGCTTACGGAGAAAACACGCGAGGCCCTCAGAGCAGTAGGGCAGGAGGTTGATTCCGCCATGAATCACGTGCTCATCGATGCCCGTGGAATCATCTGGTATCCGCGTCCCGGAGCGAAGAGGGGTACCGCGTACGCGTTGTATGCTGATCGCCAGGAGCTACGGCAACGCTTCCTGGCCCCCGGAGCGTACCGAGTCGGATCCAGATTCCTGCTCTCGCTCTCCGTAGACTCGGACCTTGAGGTGGCGAAGTACACGGCGTTTCGCGTCGACGCATCAATCAACGATGCACGAACCGGCCTTGGGTGGTGCTACGGTCAGTTTCGCTGGTAACGCAAGTATCGCAGGCGCCCGAGATACTGACACGACACAAGGGTTTGTCGTGCGCGTTGCATGTCGCTGCCAGTCCTATAGTTGTGGTCAGCGGCTGGAGATGGACCCATCGTGCAGGACACGCGGTTTGCGGAGCTTACGGGTTGGTTGCCGCGATATCTTGGACAGACGGACGGCGGTCAGTTTCTCTTTCTCGACCGCACGGCCTTCGTGCCTCGCGCGCGGGCGCGAACTGGGCTTGTTCAGCAATGGAGTCGACTCATCGTTTTCGATTCAAGCTCGCGGCAGGTCAGTGACGTGGACTCGATCGTGCTCAGCGAGGGGTTCGCGCATGGGGTCGGCTTTCAACGGGTGACATGCGGCTTCCCTTTCGCCGGCGCAGGCGATGCCGTCGTGGCTTGAGAGAAGCTCGTGTGGGCGTTCTCTCGCGACTCCGACGCACACATGCACGATCCGCTGACTGGCCGCATCGACACCCTTCCATTGTCATTGCCGGCATTCCGTGTCGATGATGCGGACTGGGAAGAACGGTGGGACACGATCGTGGCCCGCTCGGCTCGTGAGTTTCGCGACCGAGTGCGGGCGGCCAAGTCGAATGTCCCGCGGGTCCAGGAACACCCAAGATTTCTTCGGCTAATGTCGACCCCACGCGGAACCGTCGCCGCGTACGCTCCCAGTGATACCAGCCGGTTGACCCATGATGTGCAGTGCCTCGTCGTCGCGCCCGGTGATGTTTGCCCGGCAGTCCGGACGGTACCGGGCGAAGTCGTCATCGCGGTCACCTCCAGTCCGACAGCGGTCGGCATCCAACAGGAAGACGGCACGTGGCGCGTGGTGCTGCGGCCAGCCCGGGCGCCGAAAACGAAAAGTGGATGACGCGCGCCCAAATGATGATGCACTGACGCCGCCCGCGTGTTATTCTGACGATGAATTCGTGCGGTCTCGCCGGTCGCTGTCCCCCGCGCTCCGTCCCTGAGTGAGTCGTATGCCCATTGCTGTTCGTCCCTTCCCGCGTCGGGTGGTGCTCCTCGCGCTGGCCGGTGCCCTCGGGCTGCTCGCCGGCTGTGACAAGGCCGGCGGGGCCACCGCCGACACCGCAGCGGCCGCCGCCGGCAACGGGTCGGCCGATACGGCCAGCACCTCACCCGCCGTCGCCCTCCCCGTCGCCACCGAAGAGGCCCGCGACGGGGATCTCATTCTGCGCGTCACCACCACGGGGCAGGTGCGCTCCGACGCGCTCGTCCCTCTGCGTGCCGAAGTGCCGGGCACCGTGGCCGAGCTGCGCCTACGGCCGGGGCAACAGGTCGCGGCTGGCGCGGTGCTGGTGACCTTCGATGCCTACCCGTTCGATCTCGCCGTGCGCGAGGCGCAGGCGCGCGCCGATGAGGCCGAACAGCGCTTCCTGGAAAGCTTCGTGCCGGAGTCGCTCGTGACCGGCCGTGGCCCCACCCCCGACCAGCGCCGCGCCCTGATGAACCGGGCCGGCGTGACCGCGGCGCGGCTCCAGCTCGAACGCGCTCGCTATGAACTGGCCCGGGCCACCGTGCGCAGTCCGGTGGCTGGCGTGGTGCAGGCGGTGGAGGTGGCGGTGGGGGAGAAGCTCAGTGCAGGCCAGGCCCTCGCCACCGTGGTGGACACGCGCCACCTGCGCGTGGAGGCGCAGCTGCTGGAGCACGATCTGCCGCTGGTGCGCGTGGGAGGCGAAGCGCTGGTCACCACCGCCGGGGCGCCGGGCCGCGTGGTGCGCGGGCGCGTGGACGCGCTGCTGCCGCTGGTGGACAGCGTGGCCCGCGCCGGGCGGGCGGTGGTGCGGCTCACCGGCGATGGCGTGCTGCGCCCCGGCATGTATGCCGATGTGAAGCTCGAGGCCACGCGACTCCCAAACCGCCGCCTGGTACCGGCGCGCGCCGTGATCGAACGCGACGGGCGCCCGCTGGTGTTCGTGGTGCGCGATGGCCGCGCGCAGTGGACCTACATCGTGCCCGGGCGCAGCAACGGCGTGGACACCGAGGTGCTCCCTGACAGCAGCAGCGGCGAGATTCCGGTGAAAGCCGGAGACCCGGTGATCGTCGACGGGCACCTCACGCTCACGCACGACGCCCCGGTGCGGGTGGCGGTACCGGCCGCGCGCTCCCGCGATCGCGACCGCGCGCCGTGAGTCTCGCCGCGTTGGCCGTCCGCCGCCCGGTGGCCACCGTGGCGGCGATCCTCGCGGTGCTGCTGCTCGGGTCGGTGTCGCTCACACGCCTGCCGATCTCGCTGCTCCCCGATGTGTCGCTGCCCGTGCTCACGGTGCGCACGGTGTACCCCGGCGCGGCGGCGCCCGAAGTGTCGCGGTTCGTGGCCGAGCCCATCGAGCAGGCCATTGCCGCCACGCCGGGGCTGGTGGAGCTGCGCAGCGTGAGCCGCAACGGGGAGGTCACCACCACGGCCCGCTTCGCGTGGGGCACCGACATGCGCGGCACGGTACTCACCGTGCGCGAGCGGCTCGATGCCACGCGCGGTACGCTGCCCGACAAGGCCGAGCGGCCCACGCTGCTCACCAGTGACCCGGGGGAGCGGCCCATTGCCGTGCTGGCAGTGCGGGCAACGCCTGGCCCGGGTGGCGGTGACCTGCGCAGCCTGGCCCGCACCGCGGCCGAGGTGCATGCGCGGCGCCTCGAGCAGATCGAAGGGGTGGCCAGTGTGGCGGTGGTGGGCGCGCCGCAGGATGAAATTCGCGTGGCGCTCGATGCCGACCGCCTGCGCGCGCAGGACCTCACCCCCGAAGACGTCGCTTCGGCCATTCGGGCGCAGAACGTGAGCGGGGCTGGCGGCACCATTCGGCGCGGACAGTTCCGCTTTTCGGTGCGGGCGCTGACCGAGTTTCAATCGCCCGATGAACTGTTGGCCACACCGGTGGGGCCGGTACAGCGCGGTCTCACGCTGCGCGATGTAGGCACGGTGTCGATCGGCTTGGCCGACCCGCAGACGCTCACGCGGCTGGATGGCGCCGAGGCGGTGGGGTTGGTGGTGTACAAGGATGCCGGCGCGAACACGGTGGCGGTGACGCGGCGCATGACCGAGGCGGTGGCGCAGTTGGGCACGGAGTTCCCCGTGCTGGCGGTGACGGTGGTGGCGGCGCAGGCGGATTTCGTGGTGGACGCGCTCTCCAACCTCGGGCAGGAGATCGTGGCCGGCGGCCTGCTGTCGCTGCTGGTGATTCTGCTGTTCCTGCGAGACTGGCGCCTGTCGCTGGCCATCGGGCTCACGGTGCCGCTGTCGGTGCTGATGGCGCTGGTGGCCCTGCAGGCGCTGAATGTGTCCATCAACGTGCTGTCGTTGGGCGGGCTGGCGCTGGGCACGGGGCTGCTGGTGGACACGGCCATCGTGGTGGCCGAATCGGTGGGGAGACGGCGTGACGAAGGGATGCCGCTGCGCGAAGCAGCGGTGGTCGGAACAAACGAAGTGGCGGGGCCGCTGTTCGCCGGCACGCTCACCACGGTGCTGGTGTTCGGGCCCATCGTGTTCGTGCGTGGGTTGGCGGCAGCGCTGTTTCGGGACTTGTCGTTGAGTGTGGTGATGACGGTGGCGGCGAGTCTGGTGCTGGCGTTGACGTTCATGCCGGTAGTGATGGTGGGGCGGCGGGGACGGGGGAACGGCGGGACTGCGCGAGCGGGAACCGCGCGAGATGGAACGACGCGAGCCGAAACGACGCGAGCCGAAACGACGCGAGCCGGAACGACGCGAGCCGGAACGACGCGAGCCGGAACGGCGCGAGCTAGCGGGCGCCTTGGACGGTGGTTGGATGTGGTGGGCGCACGAATGGCCGCGGGTTACGAGGACGGCATGCGCTGGTCGTTGGCGCATCCGCTTGCGGTGTTCGGGATGGCGCTGGCGGCGCTGGCGGTCACGGTGGTGCTCATTGCGCGGCTGCCCAAGGAAATTCTGCCGCGGGTGGACGAGGGGATGCTGGTGGCGCAGCTGGCGCTCCCCGAGGGCACGGCCATCGAGGCCACGGCGCGGCAGGTGGCGCGGGTGGAGCAGGCGGCCACGCAGCTGGGGGCGCGCGAGGTGTACGCGCGCGTGGGCAAGGCGACGAACGAAGAAGTTCTTGCCGGGGCCGATCCGGGGTCGAGTGCCACGGCGCAGCTCATCGTGCGTGTGCCCGAGGGGCAGGTGGCGGCCGCCTTCGCGCAGCGGTTGCGGGCGCGGGTGCCCGACCTCGCCAACGGCGCGCTGGCCATCGACCTGGCGGGGCAGTCGGAGTTCGGCTCGCTCATTGGCCGCGAGGGGCGCTTGGTGCGGGTGGAGCTGTCGGCGGGCACTCTGGCCGCCTCGCAGCAGTGGGCCGACTCGGCGCGGCGGTTGCTGCGCGGCATTCCCGAGCTCACCGATGTGCGCGAGGCCTTTGCCGGCACGCAGCCGGTGGTGGAGGTGACGCTGGAGCGGCAGCGCCTGGCCGAGCGTGGCATTGCGCCGCAGCTGGTGGCGAGCGCGCTGTCGGGGGCGTTGGGGGGCGTGGCAGCGAGTGAGCTGCGCGAGACCGATCGTCGCACGCCCATCGTGGTGCGCTACGCCGGCGCCACCAACGAAGACCTGGCCACCGCGCTGCGCACCCCCATTCGTGGGGTGCCGCTGGGGCAGCTGGTGCAGGTGCGCGAAACACGCGCGCCGCTGGAGGTGGTGCGGGTGGGGCAGCGCCCGGTGAGCATCGTGGAAGGGTTGGTGGAGGAAGGCGGCACCGCCAAGGCCACCGACGCCGTGCAGCAGCTCATGACGCAGCAGGCCTGGCCGTCGAGTGTGTCGTGGCAGGTAGGCGGGGCCGACGCCGAGCGCAAACGCACCAGCGATGAACTCACGCTGGTGGCCGTGCTGGCGGCGGCGCTGATGTTTCTGGTGCTGGCCGGCGAGTTCGCGAGCTTCACCATTCCGGTGGTGGTCATGCTCACGGTGCCGCTGGCGGGCGCGGGGGCGATCGTCTTTCTGTGGCTTACCGGGCAGTCCATCAATGCTGTGAGCCTGATCGGCATCGTGGTGATGATCGGCATGGCCGACAACGAGGCGGTGGTGAAGCTCGATGCCATTCGCACGTTCCGCGAACAGGGAATGAGCATTCACGACGCCATCGTGGCCGGCGGGGTGCAGCGGCTTCGGGCCATTGCCATGACCAGCATCACCACGGTGACCGGGGTGTTGCCGCTGGTGTTCGGGTGGGGGAGCGGCGGCGCGCTGTACCAGCCGCTGGCGGCGGGGATCATCGGCGGGAGCATCAGTGCGCTGCTGGTGACGTTCTTCCTGCTGCCCACGGCCTATGCCACGCTGGAGGGGCGCCGGGAGCGGCAGCAGGTTGCGGCCACGTCGGCGGTGGTGGCGTGAGGGACGTTGTGCGACGCACGCTCTGCGACGCACGCTGCGCGAGGCGATGCGCGTGAGGCCTCGCGCGTGATCCGCTTCGCGACCTCGCGCCCGGCGGTGATGTGGGCGTTGAGTGTGGCGCTGCTGTTGGCCGGCGGCATCGCCTTCACGCGCCTGCCGCTGGCCACGCGCACCTCCGTGGAGCTGCCTCGGCTCTCCATCAATGCCTACTGGCCGGGAGCGGCGCCGGAGGTGATCGAGACGTATCTCACCTCACCCATCGAGGCGGCGGCGCAGGCGGTACGTGGCGTGAAGCGCGTGTCCAGCACCAGTGCCGACGATTTCGCGAACCTCACGGTGGAACTCGAGCCGCGCGCCGATGTGCAGATGGCGCGACTGGCCATTCTCGAGCGGCTGGAGCTGCTGCGCGGCGACCTGCCGCCGGGGGCCTCGGCGCCGTCGGTGTCCAACTTCGTGCCCGAAGGGCTCGAGGAGACGCCGCTGCTGTCGCTCACCGTGTCGGGGCCGTACACGGCAGGTACGCTGCAGCAGCTGCTCGATGAACAGGTGCAGCCGCGTCTGGCCAGTGTGCCGGGGGTGGCGGGCGTGGTAGTGCGCGGCGGCATCGATCGCGGGGTGTCGGTGAGCTACGAGGCTACGCGGCTGAGGCAGTTGGGCATTCCGCCGCAGCGGCTCAGCGACGCGATCAACGGCGCACGCGTGGTGCAGGCGCTCGGCGATCTGTCGCGTGGCGCTGGCGACGACCGCACAGTGCGACCGGTGGTGCTGCGCGATCAACCGGCCAGCCTCGAGGCGTTGCAGGCGTTGCCGATCGTGGGGGCGGGCGGCCGGCTCTTCCGCCTGGGTGATCTCGCTACCGTGCGCGCCGATGAGGATGCGCGCGGGCGTTTCTTTCGTATCGACGGCACCCCGGCGGTGTCCATCGAGGTCACGCGGCATCCCGGCGCCGATGCCATCAAGACGGCGGCGTTGCTGCGCGCGAGCGTGGCCGAGCTGACGCCGCAGATGCCGCCGGGGGTGCAGCTGAAGGTGTCGAATGATCAGAGCACCGCGCTGGCGGAGGACCTGGGCGACCTCACGCGGCGGGGAGCGATTGCCTTTGGGGCGGTGCTGCTGGTGCTGGCGCTGCTCATGCGGCGGTGGCGCGCCGTGGCGGTGATCATGGGCAGCACACTGGTGGCGATCGCCGCCACGGCCCTGACGCTCTATGTGCTGGGCGTCCCGGCCAATCTGCTCACGCTGGCGGGGTTGGGGATGGGCGTGGGCATTCTGGTGCAGAACGCCATCGTGGTGGTGGAGCGGCTGCAGCGCGTGGAGGGCACGGCGGACGCGCGTGCCGAGTGCGCGGGGCGGATGGCGCCGGCGGTGATCGGGAGTACGCTGACGACGGCGGTGGTGCTGGTGCCGTTTCTGTATCTGCAGGGGAATGCGCGGGCGGCGTTCGTACCATTTGCGGCGGCGTTCGTGATTGCGTTGGGGTGGAGTGTGGTGGCGGCGCTCCTGATAGTGCCGGCGGTGGGGGCACGTGTGGGGATGGACGTGAACCACAGGGGAGCAGGAAGGAGGGGGAGTCAGGAAGGAGGGGGCAGGACTGCCGTCGCGCGTTGGTATCGGCGCGTGGTGCTTCGTTCGTTGCGGTGGCGGTGGGTGACGCTCACGGCGGCGGTGGTACTCGTCGCGGGCAGTGGGTACCTGTTCATCGCCAAGGTGCCGCGGTCGAGCTTCGGGAATTGGGGCGACCGGCGCACGACGCTCAGCGTGGGGCTGTCGTTTCCGCGCGGCTCCGACCCGGCCACCCTCGACGCGGCGATGCGGGAGTTCGAGACGCTGGTGGTGGGACGGCCGGAGGTGGAGCAGGTGCGCGCGTCGTCACGCGGGGCGGCGAGTGCGCAGATGAGTGTGCTGTTCACCAGGGCCGGCGGGTTCACGGCCGTACCGCTCGAACTGCAGGAGCTGCTCACGCAGCGCGCGGTGCTGGTGGGCGGGGCGTCGGTCAGCGTGTTCGGCGAGGGGCCGGGCTTCAGCAGCGGCGGCGGGGGCGGCGGTTTTGCGTCGTTCCGCATGCAGGTAAAGGGCTTTTCGTACAGCGGCGTGCAGCGTATCGCCGAGGACATCAAGGCGCGCCTCGAGGGCATCACGCGGGTGCGCGACGTGCGCATCACGAGTGGCGGGTGGTTCGGTAGCGAGAAGGGCTATCAGGTCACGCTCACCCCCGACCGCGCGGCGCTGGCGCGCTTCGGGCTCACCGCCGCGCAGTTGACCCAGGCCGTGTCACGCGAAGTGCGCGGGCCGGTGGGGCGGCAGCTGCTGGAGATCGGCGGTGACGAACTGCCGGTGACCGTGAAGGCGGCGGGGGCGCGCGAGCGCAGCCTCGACGAACTGCAGGTGGCCCAGGTGCCCACGGCCACCAATGCGCCGGTGCGACTCGGTGACGTGGCGTTGGTCTCGGAGCGCGAGGCGCTCACCACGGTGGTGCGCGAAGACCAGCAGTATCTACGGCAGGTGAGCTACGACTTTCGAGGCCCCGCACGCCTGGCGCGCCGCACGCACACCGCGTTCATGAAGGCGCTCTCGGCCCCGGCGGGGTACGCCATCGTGGACCTGAGCGAAGGGACGCCGTTCGAACAGGACCAGAGCGAGCGCGGGCTGTGGTTGGTGTTCGCGATCGGCATTGCCC
This sequence comes from Gemmatimonadota bacterium, assembly GCA_021299375.1. Classification (GTDB taxonomy): domain Bacteria; phylum Gemmatimonadota; class Gemmatimonadetes; order Gemmatimonadales; family Gemmatimonadaceae; genus Gemmatimonas. The sequence goes on along the minus strand of JAJTGR010000038.1, from coordinate 45,199 downwards.
TCGTGGTGCTGGCGGTGGCGCTGGTGTTCGACAGTGTGTGGGGCGCGGTGGTGGTGTTCCTGTCACTGCCGCTGGCGCTCACCGGCGTGGTGGCGGCGTTCTTGTTCGCCGGCGCACCCTTCACGCGTGAGGCGGCGGTCGGCGTGATTCTGGTGGTGGGGCTGGCGGTGAATCAGGCGATCCTGCTGGTGGACGCCGCGCTTGAGCGGCGGCGCATCACGGGCTCGCTGACCGCCCGCGACGTGGTGCACGCCACGCGCGACCGGGCCGGGATGATCGTGGTGGTCACGCTGGCGGCGTTGGCGTCGCTGGTGCCGCTCAGCGTGGGCACCGGCGCCACCACGCTGTTCGGCGCCATCGCGCTGGCCACGGCGGGCGGCACGCTCGCCGGGACCATCGCGGTGCTGGTGTTCGTGCCGGCGATGATGGTGGGGCGGCGGCGCGACCTGCATCGTCGGCGTGTCGGGCCGCCGCGTGGCGGGGTATTACAGGTCCCGTTATAATAGGTGCTGTGATACGCTCCTTTGCCGATCCGGCAACCGAGGATCTGTTCAACGGAACCGACAGCCGCCGCGCGCGGCAGGCGTGTCCCCGCGCGCTCTGGGTCGTCGTCGCGCGGAAACTGACGCAGCTCAATCGGGTTCGCGATCTCCGGGAGTTGGCCGTGCCGCCTGGGAACCGGTTGGAAGCCTTGAAGGGAGCGCGCCGCGGGCAGCACAGCATTCGCATCAACGATCAGCACCGGATCTGCTTCCGGTGGGAGGAAGGCCATGCCGACGACGTCGAAGTCACGGACTACCACTAAGGCGGCCAATGTGACGCCGCTGGTGCTGCGCCGCTTGCCGACGCATCGTCCGCCTACGCACCCAGGCGAGATGCTGCTCGAGGAATTCCTGAAGCCCCTCGGAATCTCGCAGTCGGCGTTCGCCATCCAGCTTGGCGTGTCCTTCCCGCGTTTGAACGAAGTGATCAACGCGAAGCGGAGCGTGACCCCCGATACGGCGCTCCGACTCGCCCAGGTGACCGGCATGAGCGCCGACTTCTGGCTCGGCCTGCAGCAGGACTGGGATCTGTGGCATGCGCTCCGATCAAAAGCGGCGGCGCAGATCTCGCGGCTGAAGCCCTTGTCGCGCGCAGGCTGACGAGACACCCGGGAGCGACGAGCGGGTACCCCGCACCCCGAACCCAGCACCGGGTTCGGGGTGCGGCGCGTTGTACTGTCGAACCCGTACTGCCGATCACTGGTGCGACAACGTCCACACGTACGCCGCGACCGCCGTGATCTGCTCGTCGTTCAGATTCATGCGTCCACCACGGGCCCCCATCGCGTTCGGGCGCGTCGTCACCTTGATCTTCTCCTTGGGGACCCCGCTCACGATGAGCGCGCGAATTTCCTCGAAGCTGCCGGTGGTCAGCTGGTCCCACGTGTTGTCGTTGAGCGCCGGCCCGTTCTGCGCTCCGACCCCCTTCTGCCCGTGGCAGCGCATGCAGCCGCCATTATTGAAAAGGGAGTCACCAAGCGCCACGCGGGCCGGGGTTACCTCGGCGGGGGTGGCGTTCCTGGCGGCGGCGCCACTGCCGGCCCCGCCGGCGCCGCCCTGGGCGGAGCGGCAGGCGGTGGCGACCACGAGCACCAGCGAGAGAGCGGCGAGCGTACGCATGAGCGGGTGGGGCTGAGGGAAGGCGCAGGCCATGAGGCACGGACGCCCGAATGTGCAGCGTCCCGGCGCGCCCCGCTATTTTCCCGCCATGGCACACATCGCATATCTCGGCACGGGGCTGCTCGGCAGCGGCTTCGTGGAGGCCGCGCTGCAGCGCGGCGACTCGGTCACCGTCTGGAACCGCACACGCGAAAAGGCGGCGGCGCTCATTCCCTTCGGCGCGCTGGTGGCCGACACCCCGGCCGACGCGGTCCGGGGTGCGGAGCGGGTGCACCTCGTGCTCAAGGATGACGCGGTGGTCGAGGAGGTCATCTCGGCGCTGCGCCCCGGGCTCTCGGCCGAGGCGATCATCGTCGACCACACCACCACGCAGCCGGCCCTCACGGCCGAACGGGCCACGCGCCTCAATGCCGAGGGCGTGAAGTATCTGCACTGCCCCGTGTTCATCGGACCGGCGGCGGCGCGGCAGGGGCAGGGCATCATCATGGTGGCTGGGCCGCAGGCGCTCTTCGACGCCGTCAAGCCGGCTCTCGAGCAGCAGGCCCAGCGGGTGGAGTACTGGGGTGAGCGCCCCGACCTGGCGGCCGCCTACAAGCTCATGGGGAACGCCTTCATCATCGGACTGGGCGCCCTCATCTCGGACGTGTTCACGCTGGCCGCGGGGACCGATGTCAGCGCCGCCGACTCGCTCAAGCTGCTGGAGTTCTTCAACCCGGGCACCATTCTGCAGAACCGGGGGCGGAACATGTCGCAGGGCAAGTTCGCCGCCAGCTTCGAACTGGTCATGGCCCGCAAGGACCTGCGGCTGATGCTGGAGACCGCTGGGGCCCGGCCGCTCGCGGCGCTGCCGGCGATCGCGGCCCGCATGGACGCGGTCATCGCCCAGGGCTTCGGCGACCAGGACTTCGGCGTCATCGCCCGCGACGCCCTGGCCGAGGCCACCGGAACCCGGAGCTGAACCCCGGCCGTTGACGGGGGGTACCCGGGGGCGGCGCTACCGCCGCCTGACGAGCCCTGCTAGTCTTCTGCGCCTGACCCCAAACGAGGCCATTGCATGCCGTTCTTCAGCTATCCCGCGAACGCCGACTTCCTGCTGCCGATCATCAAGATCCCGCTCACGCTCATCTCGGCGATCTTCAGCGGCATTCTGGCGATCGGGCCCATCGGGCAGATCGCGCTCATCGCGATCGTGATCGCGATCTACACGAAGAACATCATGGGGCCGGCGCACCACTGAGCCGGATGGCCTCCACACGAAAGACGCCCGGGCGACCCCGTCGCACCGGGCTTTTTCGTGCCCGGAACTTCGGGGCGCACGAAACGAACATACCGGTGCTGGTGTCCAATCCGGTGATGCGCTCCGATCTGCCGCCCTGACCCCCGGTGTCCACGCTGCTCGCCACCGTCCAGCGCCATCTTGGCGACGATTTCACCGTCGAGCGTGAGCTCGGCGGGGGCGGCATGTCGCGGGTGTACGTGGCGCACGACCATCGGTTGGGGCGGCGGGTGGCCATCAAGGTGCTGCGCGAGGAACTCGGTGCCGGGGTGAGCGCCGACCGCTTTCGTCGGGAAATCCGTACCGCCGCCGCACTGCAACACCCGCTCATCGTGCCGGTGCTGGACACCGGCGACATTCACGGGCTGCCGTACTTCCTCATGCCCTTCGTGGAGGGGGAGTCGCTGCGGGCGAGGCTCATGGGCGGGCCGCTCCGGGTGGTGGACACGGTGCGCATCCTGCGCGACGTGGCGCGCGCGCTGGCGGTGGCGCATGCCCGCGGGGTGGTGCACCGCGACATCAAGCCCGACAACGTGCTGCTGGCCAATGATGCCGCCGTGGTGGCCGACTTCGGGGTGTCCAAGGCCTTCGCCGAGGCCCGGCACGAACACGAGGCTCTGGTGGCGGGCGGTTCGGCCGCGGGGGCGACCACCACCGCCGGCGTGTCCATGGGCACCCCCGCGTACATGGCGCCCGAGCAGGTGGCGGCCGATCCGCAGGCTTCGTATCCCATGGATCTCTACGCCCTCGGCGTCATGGCGTACGAGATGCTCACCGGGGCTCCGCCGTTCAGCGGCCGGTCGCCGCAGCAGGTCATGGCGGCGCACATCACCGAGACGCCGGTGCCCGTGCAGCAGCAGCGCGCCGACGTGCCGCCGGCGCTCGCGGCGCTGGTCATGCAGTGCCTCGAAAAGGACCCGCTGCGGCGGCCCGAGAGCGCCGCTGCGCTCGCGCAGGCGTTCGACGACCCGCAGATGATGAGCGGCAGCTTCACGCCGGTCACCGCCGCGCCGTCCGGCACCGAGGCGTTGCGACAGCTTCGGGCCGGCAAAGGAACCCGCGACGGCACCCCGCGCACGTGGGTGCGCGCGCGGGCCGGCATTGCGGCGATCGGCGCGGTACTCATCGGGGCCGTGGCCTGGTGGCTCGGGGTGGGAGAAGGCGCGCGCACGGCCCGGGGCGCACCGCCGCAGGCCGTCGCGACTCCGGCCGCGGCGCTGCCACCCGACCCCACGCCGAGCGTGGCCGTGTTGCCGTTTGCGTATCTCAGCGCCGATACGTCGCAGGCCTACGCCGCCACCGCCATTGCCGATGCCATCACCGATGCGCTGGCGCGCGAACGTGGCCTCAAGGTGAGTTCACGCTCGGCGGCGGAAGCGCTGCAGCGGCGGCTGGCCACCGGCGACACCGCACGCGTGCCCGTGCGCACGCTGGTGGAAGGCGTGGTCGAGGTCCAGGGGAACCGGGTGCGGCTGACGGTGCGGCTGGTGGACGCCCGCGACGGCTTCACCCTGTTCGCCGACCGCATGGAAGGCACGAAGGACAACCTGTTCGCGATGGAGGACGACGTGGCGGGCGCGATGCGCGAGCTGCTGCGGTCGCACTTCGGGCTGGCGGCCACCGTGCCCGGTGCGGCACCGTCCGGCACCGCACCGTCGGGTGCCTTGCCGTCGCCTCAGGGCGTCGCCGTGCCTCGCGTCGCCTCCTTGAGGTAGCGCTCGTACCACCCCACCACGCGGGTATGAAAGTCGGTCCAGTCCTCGAGCGACGACAGGGGCACGCCGTGGCCGCCGTTGGCGTACGTCACCCAGGTGACCGGCTTCCCGAGCCGCCGCAGCGCGTAGTACATCTCGCGCGTGTTGATGGCCGGCACGTTGTGGTCCTGCTCCCCGGTGAGCAGCAGCAGCGGCGTGGTGATGCGGTCGGCGAACATCACCGCCGATTGCGCGATGTACTTCTGCGGCTGCTCCCAGAGCGTGGCCCCCAGCCGGTCCTGGCTCTTTTCCGCGGCGTGCACGTTGCGCACACCGAGGCGCGGTGAATCGGTGTAGAAGCTGATCACGTCCACCTTGCCGCTGATGTTGATGGCCGCCTTGAAGCGGCGGGTCTGGGTGATGAGCAGGTTGGTGGCGTAGCCGCCGTAGCTGGTACCGTGCACCCCCAGCTTCGTGCTGTCGGCAAGGCCCATCTCGATAACCTTGTTGGCGGCCGCCGTGACACCCTTCAGCCACGCTTCGCCGGGGTAGCCGATGTCGAAGCGTACGGACGGCTTCACCACCACGTAGCCGTGGGCGTTGAGCAGGTTGGCCACGGCATCCCAGCTGTCGGCGAAGAAGTCCTCGTACACGAGGAACACCGTGGGATACCGCTGCCCCTTCACATAGTTGGCGGGATAGTGCACGACGCCCCACTCGCGCACCCCGTCGGCGTCCAGGTACGACAGCAGCTCGGTGGCGCCCAGCGCGCGTTGGGCGAGCACGGGGTTGGCGTCGGTGAGCGGCTGCCAGCGGCGGAAGTCACCGTGCAGCGCCCACAGGTCGGCGGGGCGGTTGCCCGGGCCGCCGGCGATGATGGCGGTGCTGCCGTCGTCGGACGTGGTGATGCTGCCCACGAGCCGCGTGTCCTGCGACAGGGTATCCAGCCGGCCCGTGGCGCGATCGAAGCGCAGCAGCCCGCGATTCCAGCTGGTGCGCGACTCCATGACCAGCAGCAGCGCGGCTCCCTGATTCAGGACACCGGCAACGCGCACACGCGGAGTGGATGGCACCGAGTCGCTGCTCGCCACCATCAGGGTACGCTGGCGCGAGGCCGGGTCGATGAGCCACACGCCGTCGGGGTTGGTGGCCACGAGCGCCGCGCCCTGTGCGGCGCTGGCCGGCACCCAGCTCACCGGCGTGAAGCGCTCACGACTGCGTCGTGTGCGGGCCCCCGCCGTGGTATCGCTGCGCGGGGTGGTGTCACCGGCAATCCGCACACGCACCGTATCGGCAAGGCTGCCCACGTAGAGCTGGTCGTCGCGCGTGTACGCAAAGCGGCGCCCATCGCGATCCCACACCGGGCGGATGTTCCGGAGCGAGCGGAACAGCTCGCGCGGCGTCCCACCCGCCACATCCCGCACGAGCAGCCGCTGTTCGCTGCCACCGATCACGTCATAGTCCGTCCTGGTGGTCGCATCCTCGGTGTACACCACGGCGGTACCATCGCGCGTGAGCTGCCACTGCTGCCGCATCGCCTCGGGGAGCACGTCGGTGGTGGCCCCGGTTCGCACGTCGAGCCGCACCACCGATTCGATCGTGCCCATGCGTTGCAGGCCATTCCACGCCAGAAACGGCTCCTCGCTCGACATCACGATGCGCGGGCCCACCGTGAGCCGCGCGAATTCGGCGGCCGCTTTCGTACGCCACGTGTTACTGCGCAGCGACAGCGTGAGCTGACGGCCGTCGTCGCTCCAGCGCAGCCGAGTACCGGGAAAGGCATAGCGACCGGTGGGCATGGCCAGCGGCTTCGTGCGCCGCGTGGCTCGGTCCCAGAGCAGCACGTCATGCTGGTCGTCGGCGCGCTGCACCAGCACCGCCAGCGTGCCGCCGTCGGGCGACCAGGCCATCGGTCCCAGCGCGCGCGGATCGGCGAACAGCGCGGTGCGCGCCCCGCTGCGGGTGTCGATGACCCACGCCTCGCGCCTGGCCGGCGAGGCGTAAGTGGGGTCGCCGAAGGTGCGGTTGTAGTCCACGCCCATGCCCGTCCGCGGGCGGGCCATGAGCGCCACGGCCCAGCGGCCATCGTCGCTGAGCGCACCAAGCGCGGTGGTGCGCACGTCGAGCAGGTCGTCGAGCGACAGCCGACTGGCCGCGGCTTGGGCGGGAAGGTGCTGGGCGCCGACCGTGAGGGCGGCGAGCATGGTGAGGAACCGAGGAAGCATGACGCGCCTGTGGGGTGAAGGGTGCGGTCGGTAAGCTGTTGGCCAATGTCCCACACGCAAGGCGTCCTTCACGACGGCCGGGGTACTCCATCGTGCCGAGCACATCGAGCGCAGCGTGATCACCTCGCGCCGCGCTCGGGGTGCTCGCGCTGAGGCGGGGCGTCGTGGAGGCCACCCCTCGCGCCATGTCGTGGCGCGATCCGGAGCGCTATGGGTGCAGCCGATTGGTGGCCGTCAACACGAACCCCCGCCTCGGCCGTCGCCGGAGCGGGGGCGCAGGTGCACGGCCCGAGCGATCAGGTCGGAGGGAAGTTCGGATTGTTGCGCGTTTCCACGAACGGCAGCGGTACGCAGGTCATGGTGCTGAACGCCTGTCCCTTGCGGTTCACGCCATTGGTACCCATCTGGAACGGGATCTTCTTGCGAAGCATGTCGTTGTAGCGGTGTCCTTCGCTGAACAGCTGGCGGCGCCGCTCCTCCATGACCAGCGCCCCGACATCAGTGCCCGCCGTGAAGGCGGGCAGTGGCGCGATGTTCGAGAGCGCCCGCACCCGGTTCATGGCGTCGATCGCCGCCTGACCCGTGGACGCTTCCGCCACGATCAGCTGGGCTTCGGCGTACGAGGCGATCGGCAGCGGCGCGGCGCCACTCCCCGTGTACTTCTGCTGCTGGAAGATCGGCGTCACGTTGTCCGGCCCGATGCGACGCATGTCGTTCACCCGCACCCGAGGGTCGGGGACGCCGTTCACCGTCAGCCCCCGATAATCCGGGTGTACCGAGAGGAAGTCGTTGCGCACCGTCAGGTTGAACAGCCGGTTCTCCCGGTTGGTCACCTGCTCCGAGAACTCGGCATTGCGCACGAAGCCGGCCGGGACCAGCGCCGCATCGGCCGCCGCCCCTTGGAGGTTGCCGAGATCGAGTCGCGTGCGCGCCCGCCCGACCCGCGCCATGCTGAGGACGCTGGCGTTGTTGATGGCGGTGGCGATGGTGATGGCCTCGGTGAACTTCCGGTCCGCGATGGCGAACACCTTGGCCGACGTCATCTTCGGCCCCTTGTCGATGGCCATCTCACACATGCCTTCGGCGAGCATCGTGTACATGTAGCCCGCGTACGCATTTGCCTCCGCGAGCATGAGTTGCCGGTTCGGTACCTGGGCGTCGGTGAAGGAGGCGAGCCGCGAGGCCTGATCCTCCAGCTGGAAGCGGGCCTGCTGCAGCGGCGTGTAGAAACCCATCGAGGTCGTGTTGCGTCCGGCGGGACAGCTGCCCGGCGCATTCTGGATCTCCACGATGCCGCGCCACTCCCACGGATGGTTGTCGACGAAACCGTTGGCGGAGATGTACTCGCCGGCAAGCATCCCGCCGGTGGCCACGTATTGGGCGATGGCGCACTGGGCCGACTGCAACGCGGCTGCGTGCAGGATGGGGGCGAGACCCGGATCGGTGAGTGCGTCGGCGGTGACGCGCCCCGGGACGTCCACTTCAAGGAGGCTGTTGCAGGCGCCGGTAGCGGTGAGCGAGAGCGCCAGCACCACGCCGCGGATGGTATACGTCATGAGATCGTCTCCGTCGGTCAGAAGGTGAGGCGCAGCGTGGTGACAAAGCTGGCCGTCGGGGGCAAGATCGTCTGGAAGCCGTTCGACAGCTGGCCAACGGCGCGGATCTCGGGGTCCCAGGACGTCATGTTCGCGACATCCACCGTGATCTGCCCATCGCGTGAGGTGTTCCACCCATGCTGCTCGGTCCAGAGCATGGAGAGGTTGCGGCCCGCCACGCTGATGCTGGCCGCCGAGGCCCGCAGCGTACGCGCCCAACTGGGGGCGAGCGTGTACGTGGCCGACAGTTCACGCAGGCGCAGGAAGCCCGCCTTGTAGGTGCCCGGCGCGTCAGCCTCGATGGCGCGATAGACCTGAAGCAACGGATCATTGCGCAGGATGACCGCCTGCGTGGTGCCCTGGTTGTGCCGGGCGCGGATTTCCGTGTTGGACTGCACATGCCCGCCATTGCCGTCCACGCGGGCATAGAGGCGCAGGTTCTTCCAGAGCGTGAGGGTGCTGTTCACGCCGAACTGCCACACCGGCTGGGTGTGCCCCCAGAACACGCGAGGCGCCTGCGCGCAGGGCACGTCGGGCCCGCCCTGCATGAGTCCGGCCCGCCCGGTGCCGCCGTCGCACAGCGACGAGAGCACGTTGCCGTTGGCGTCGAGGGTGGCGGAGCGCACCTTGTACATGAAGATGTCGGCGATGCCGAATCCCACCCGGTTCTGCGCCTGGCCGCCCCCACCGACCGTGAGAAACTGGGTGGCGCCCATGTCCTCGATGCGGTTGCGGTTGCTCGACCACTGGGTGCCGATCTCCCACTGCACGCGCTCGCCCCGGAGCGCGTTGTAGTTCACCGCCAGCTCATTGCCCCAGCCGCTCACTCGGCCGACGTTGATGACCTGGGACCCCGGGAAGCCCACCGACGGCGGGATGGGGGCGTTCACGATGGCGTCGGTGATGTTGCGCGAGTAGCGGGTGAATTCGATCGTGGTCCGACCATCGAACATGGTGGCCTCGAAGCCTCCCTCGAATTCCGTGCTGCGTTCGGGCCGCAGCGTGGGGTTGCCGAAGGAGGCCGGCACGAGCCCCGGCTGGTTCTGGTATCCGACGCTGGGGTCGTAAAGCCGCGCAGCGTCGAAGGTGCCGGGCTGGGTGCCCGACGCGCCAAGGGCGCTGCGCAAGCGCAGCGACTCCGTGAACGGCAGCGTGAACCACGGCTCCTCGCTGATCACCCACGAGGCGCTGAACTTCGGGTAGTAGATGGCCGAGAAGTCCTTGCCGAAACTGCTGTTGTCGTCGGAGCGCACGGCGGCGGTGAGGAACACGCGATTCCTCCACGCCGCCTCCTGTTGCACGAACATGCCCACCGACGCGTTGGCGAAGTAATCCTCGGTGCCGGCGCGTGTCGCGCCGCCGCTGACGGTGGTGATCGGGCCGGCCGGGAAGGTGATGGCCGAGGCGCCGATGCCGGCGAGTTCGTTCCGGTAGTGCTGCAGGCCGAACGAGGACGTCATGTTGACGTTCTCGCCCAGGTTGTACTTGAGCGAGCCGGCGTAGTCGAGGGTGAGCACCGTGCGGAGATTGCGGTTCACGTTCTTGGTGCCCAGTCCGTTGCTGCCCAGCACATCGTTGGCGCCAAGCGGCTGGCGTGGGTAGAGCAGCCAGTTGTTCTCGGCACCAATGTCGAGCCCCGTGGTGAGGCGGTGGGTGAACCACGGCGTCGGGTTGTAGTTGGCCCGCAGGCTGAGCGTGGTACGATCCACGTCGGCGCGGCTCTCGACGGTGCGCCAGCTCTCCGGCGGTGACGCCTGGAAGCCACGGCGGGTGCTGGTGAGCGTGAGGGGATTGCCCCACACCACCTGGCTGAACGGGTCGACGTCGATGGCCGGCTGTGCCAGGCGTGTGCGCGCCCGCACATAGCCGATCGAGCCCGACAGGTTGAGTGTCTTGCTGGCAACGACGTCGGCGTTCACCCGGCCACTGAACTTCTTGTCATAGTTCCACGGCACGATGCCCACGTCGTCATCGTACGAGGCCGAGAGAAAATACCGGCTGGCGTCGGTGCCGCCGCTGAGGTTCGCGTTGTAGCCGCTGTTGCGCCCGTTGGTGAAGATCGGCCCGGCGCCGTTCTGCTTCTCGTACTCATACAGGTTGACGCTGAACAGTTCGCCGCTGGGGGTGCGTCCCCAGAGCAGGCCGGTGCGGCCTTCGGGATTGGCCAGCCAGTTGCTGCCCTGCCGGGTGGTGAAGTCGAACTTCGCCTTGCCGCTCTTGCCGCGCTTGGTGATGATCTGGATGACGCCATTCGACGCCTCGGTACCGTACAACGTCGACGCGGCGGGGCCCTTGATGACCTCGATGCTCTCGATGTCCTGCGGGTTGATGTCGTTGAGGCGGCTGGCGCCGGCGCCACCGCGCTGGCCCGGCCCGCGTGATGCGGAGGCGTCCATGCGGATGCCGTCGATGAACACCAGCGGATCGTTGCTCAGCGAGAGGCTGCTGGCGCCGCGCACCCGCAGCTGGGCGCCGGTGCCGACCTGCCCCGTGGCCGGCAGGACGATGAGACCAGGGGTCCGCGCGCCAAGAAGTTGTTCGACGCTGCGGGCGGGCGCAGTCTCGAGGACCTTCGAAGCATCGACCGTGTTGACGACGTTGCCGATGGCGCGGCGCTGCGTGACGCCGGCCGTTCCCGTGACGACGATCTGGTCGAGTTGTGCGGTGCGTTCGGTGAGCAGAAAATCGGCGGTGTAGGAGTCGCCGGCCCTGAGCGTCAGTCGCCGAGCGGCCTGCGCGTAGCCAACGAGGCGCACGCGCACGATCACCGGGCCCACGGTGGTCGTGACGATGCTGTAGCGGCCGTTCTCGCCGACGCGGGCGCTGCCGCTCAGGGTGCCGGCGTCGCTCACCACGGCCACCTCGGCGCCGACGAGCGGTCGCTTGGTCAGAGAGTCGGTCACCAGTCCGCTGATGGTGGCTTGCCCTTGTGCGCGGAGCGCGGTGGGGCCACCAAGCATGAGCAGGGCCAGTGAGACGAGCAGACGGCAGGTCGGTCGAGGCACGGGCATCCGGACTCCTCCTGTGGGACGGGCAGCCCGGGTAGCAGGCCGGGCGCCGTGGGACAGAGGGCGAGAACCAGCTCGCCGGCAGCGATGAACGGGGACGGAACGACACGCCCGTCCCCGCCGAGCTACCGCCATCGCTTGCGGTTGTCAAACCCACGGGACCTGGACGAGGGTGAGCTCGGCCGGGAGGCATCACGGGTCGTCGCCGGAATCGTGCCGGTTGGCCCCTCCATCACACGCGACGCCCCCCGGCTGCCAGGCAACCGGGGGGCGTCGGGCCGCCCTGCACCACGGACGCGCCACTCAGAGCGAGTCACTCAGAGCGAGTCACTCAGAGCGAGTAGCCCACCCGCGCATAGAGGAAGCGCCCGTTGAAACCGAACGGTGAGAGCCCGGAGTAGCGGAACACGCCGAAGGTGCCCTGACCCGAGTAGTTGGTCGCCAGGTCACCGCGATCCTTGTTCTCGTCGGGGTACACGTCGAACACGTTGTCGGAGCCGATCGTAATGGTGGTGCGCTGCATGAGCTTGTAGGAGGCGCTCACGTCGGTGATGAACTTGGCGCTGTACGTCTGGTCGGGCACCTGTCGTGCCGTGCCGGTGGCGCGCGCGGCGATCGACGTGACTTCCCCGAAGCGCTGCGTGCGCGCCACCAGCGTGAGGTTCCGGCGCTCGTAGGTGCCGCTCAGGATCAGGTTGTTCCGCGGCTGGCCTACCTCGATGCGCCCACGCTCGGCGCGCCCGAACAGCTGCTCGTCGAGATTGCCGAGCTGCGGCGGGGTGTTCACCACCACCTTGGTGACCTTCGTCCTGTTCTGGTTGTAGCCCGCCGTCAGCCGCAGCAGGCCGTTTCGCTTGAGGTCGATCCCGTAGCGACCACGTCGAGGCCCGTGGTCTCGGTGTCGATGGCATTGGTGAAGTACCGGCCCCCGTTCACCGAGGGGAACCCGTTGGCGGCAAAGAACGCCTGGATGCCGGTGCCGATGAAGTTCTCCGAGAGCACGATGCGATCGCTGATGGCGATGTCGTAGTAGTCGGCAGTGATCGTGAAGCTCTTCGTGGGCTGAAGCGTCAGGCCCGCGCTCAGGTTCACCGAATTCTCCGGCGTGAGATCACGCGCGCCGAGCAGTCGGGCTTCGCGGCTGGCCACGGGCAGCGTCTTGATGTCCACCGGCAGCCCGTTCACGAACGTCGTGGCCTGGGAGGTGAAAAAGCTCTGCTGCAGCGACGGCGCGCGGAACCCGGTGGACGCCGCGCCGCGCAGGGCGATCTGGTCGGTGAAGGCGTAGCGCGACGTGATCTTGCCGGTCGCCTGCGAGCCGAAGTCGCTGAAGTTCTCGAAGCGCCCGGCCACGCCCACCAGCCACTGCTTCGTCAGGTCGCTCTCGAGGTCCACGTAGCCGGCGAATGCCGTGCGGCTCTGGTCGGTGGCGTCGTTGGGGGTGAACCCGGGGAACACCTGCGACCCCGGCAGTGCCGGGGTGGTGTTGCCCGCGGAATTGCGCACCGGCACGCCGTTGGCGTCGAGCACGGGCTGGCGGCCATTCACCCACGACGCCTCCTCGCCCGCCGTGATGGTGTAGTTCTCCCAGCGCACCTCGGCGCCGCTGGACACACGCAGCGGGCGGTTCTGCACCTGGAACTCGCGCGTCACGTCGAAGTTGGTGAGCGCCTGCGCAAAGCCCAGGGTGCCGGCGTCGAAGGTCGTGGGGCTGTTGAGTCCCATCGACGCATTGTTCGAGTTGCTGATGATGAACTGGAAGGCATTCCGGCCGTACACCTGGCTGAGGTCCCAATCCCACCCCTTGGCCGAGCCCTTGGCACCAATGCCGCCCGAGAGATCGTCGATGTTGCTCTCGATGTTCGGCAGGAATCCATTGGGGTGAATCTTCGCCACGACCTGCGTGGTCTGGACCGGGCGCCGGAAGAAGCCGGTGGAGCGGCCGTCCCGTCGGCCGAACGACCCGAAGCCGTAGAGCTGCAGCGACTCGTTCACGTTGTGGGCGGCGTTGACCATCCCGACCACGTCGGCGGTGGCGGCGTCACCCGACCAGTGCGTAAGGCGGTTGGCCGTGGCTTCGCGCGGATCGGTGGCGCCGAACTGCACCCGGGGATCGGCGAAGGAGCGGTTGGTCATGGCGCGGTTGCGGTACTCGACGCCGGCATGCAGGTAGCCGCCGTTCGACCACGTGATGCCCTGATCGGCAGACGCCGTGACGTTCCCGCCGTCGGTGCGCCTGCCCAACCCGTCGACGTCGGTGTTGAACTGACCGGCCTGCACGGAGGCCCCCCCGGGGCTCGCACCCTTGAGGATGATGTTGATGACGCCGGCGATGGCGTCGGACCCGTACTGGGCGGCAGCGCCATCGCGCAGGATTTCAATGCGATCGATCATCGACGCCGGAATGGCGTTGAGGTCCACCGCCGACGTGCCGCGGCCGACCGTGCCGTTGTTGTTGATCAGCGCGCTGGTGTACCGCCGCTTGCCGTTCACGAGTACGAGCGCCTGGTCGGGGGCGAGGCCGCGCAGCGTGGCGGGGCGCACATGGTCGGTGCCGTCGGCAACCGCCGGGCGCGGGAAGTTGAACGACGGCGCCGCGGCCTGCAGCATCTGCGCGGTTTCCACGCGACCGGTCGCGCGCAGCTCGGTGGTGCTGATCACGTCGACTGGCACCGGACTGGAAACGATCGTCCGCTCGCCACCGCGCGAGCCGGTGACGGCTACAGCCTCCAGCTGCGTGGTGGATTTCTCGAGGACGAAGTCCTTGGTGACGGTGCCCCCCGCCGTCACGACCACCGTTTCCACTTTGCCGGCGTAACCCAGCATGCGGACGCGAAGCTCGTACGTCCCGGGGCGAAGGGAGAAGCGATAACTGCCGTCGGCGCGGGTTATGGCCCCGATCGGCGACCCCACGATACCCACCGAGGCGCCCAGCAAGGGGTCGCCGCCAGGAGCCACGGTGACCTTGCCGGCGACGGTACCCGTTACCTGGGCCTGCACCGGTACGGCACGGCCGAGGACGGCCAGCATGCCGACCGTGATCCACGTGGTCACACCGCATCGCGCTGCGTGCACTCGATACACTCCGGACTTGAGGGAGGGCGAGCGCCCGGGTCGTTCAGGACGTCACAACAACATCCCGCCAATCGGCTGGTCCCGCAAACTTCCGGTAAGTGGCAATCAGTCACGGGTGGGCACCAGCCAGTGACGGCCCGCTTGCGGCGGTGGTGGCGAAACGGACGATTGTGCTGCATCTCCATCGTGGTTCCGATGCGTCCTGTCCCTGCCCCGAGGAATGTCCCGGATGTCGCACCTGCGCACGCTGCTCATGGCCCTCGTCCTGCTGCTCCCCCCTCGGGCAGCGTATGCGACCTGGTCGGTCATTGCCGTCGACATGGCCACCGGCCGCGTCGTGATCGCCTCGGCCACCTGTGTCGATCGTGACGACGCCTTCCTGCGTGGCATCCAGGCCGTCGTGGTCCCCGGCAGGGGGGTGGCCGCCTGTCAGGCTGCCGTGGACGGCACCCACGCCAATCAGATGCTCGTCTATCGCGAGCTGCACAAGGGGACCGACCCCGCCCGCATCATCGAGCTGCTCTCGGCCGACCCGGCATTCCAGTCGCGGCAGTTCGGCATTGTGGACCTGCAGGGGCGTGGTGCGGGGCACTCCGGCCTCACCAACGGCTACGTGTCGCAGGACCTGCAGGGGCAGGTGCCGGGTACGCAGATCTACTACTCCATACAGGGCAACATCCTGCGTCCCGGCGAGGTGGTGCCGAATGCGGTGCGCGCGTTCGTGCACACGACCGGGTCGCTCACGGACCGCGTGATGGCGGCCCTCGAAACAGCCGACCAGTACGGTGGCGACAGCCGCTGCGTGTGCCCGCCGCTCCCCGCCGACAATGCCCGCCCGGCGATCCCGTGCGAGGGGCGCACGTCGTACATCGCCTACATCCTGATGGCCAACCGCACCGATACGGTGGGGACCTCGCACAGCGATGGCCGGTACGCCATGTACCTCACGGTGGTTCAGCCGGAGCAGGGCGGCCCCAACGCCATCAAGCCGGGTGAGAACCTCAATCCGGTAAAGACGCTGCGCCTGCGCTACGACGCGTGGCGCAGGGCGCAGCCCAGGTCGTTCCAGTGAGGGCGCCGACCATGACGACGGCCCGTTCGTTTCTCATGCTCGCGTCGCTGTGGGCGATGGCGACGCCGAGGGCGATGCCGCTGGCCGCCCAGGCGACGATCGCCGCTGCGCAACCACCGCAGCCCCCGCGTGCCGCACCGCGCGCGCCGATGCGCGTCCTGACACTCACCTCGGCGGCCGTTGCCGATGGTGGGGCGATTCCCGCGCGGCATGCGCAGGCGGGACGTGATGTGTCACCGCCCCTCGCGTGGAGCGGCGCCCCCGACTCGACCCGCAGCTTCGTGCTGCTCATGCACGATGCCGACGCCGCCATTGGCGACGGCACCGACGAGGTGCTGCACTGGCTGGTGTGGAACATCCCGGGCACCGCCACGTCGCTCCCCGAAGGCGTGCCGCGAGTACCGCAGGATGCGAGCGGCGTGCGCCAGATCAGCGCGAGCGGGCCGTACTACCGCGGTCCGGCGGCGCCGGCTTCCGGCCCCCCCCACCACTACGTGTTCGAGCTCTACGCGCTCGACACCATGGTGAACGTGCCGGCCGCGGGCATGTCGCCACCGGCCACCCGCGACGCGGTGCTGCGCGCCATCGCTGGCCATGTGCGGGGCAAGGGCGTGCTGGTGGGCCTCTACCGGCGGCCGGCGCCGGAGTGAGCCACGCGTCGCCGGCCACGGCGCCGGCGGGCGCCGCCACGCCGCGCATCATGAGCGTCGATGTGGTGCGCGTGCTCGCGATCGTGTTCGTCATCGTCATTCACGCAGCGCCGTTCACCCACGGGACGCCACCGGTTCGCGTGGGGCTCGGATGGAGCGCCGCCACGATCGCCAACCAGCTGGCGCGCTTCGCCGTGCCCTGTTTCCTCGTGCTGTCGGGCTTCTTCTGGGGGCGTCGTGCCGACACCCCCGCGCGCCTCGTGGAGACCACGCGGCGCATGCTGCCGCGGCTCCTCGTGCTCTTCGTGGGCTGGTCGCTGGTGTTCGCGCTCCCCTTCGAGGCCGATCGCCTCTTCCGCGATGTACCGCACGGCTTTCTCGATGCGCTCCAGCGCAATGTCCGCTGGATTCGCACCCACCCCGGCACCGTGCTGCTGCAGGGTACGCAGACGCACCTCTGGTTTCTCTCGTCGCTCATCGGCTGCGTGACCATCAGCGCGCTCTGGCTGCGCCGTTGGCCGCTTTGGCCGTTGGGGGCGATCGCCGCCGCGCTGTTCATCGCCTCGTTGCTCGCCGGACCCTACATCAAGAGCTCGCTCGGGTTCCGCGTCCCGTTCAACCCCCGCAACGGTCCCGGCTTCGCGCTGCTCTTCTTCGTGATCGGCGCCGCCCTCGCGCGCCGTGCACCGCAGACGGTGTGGGCCACCTACGGGGCCGCCCTGCTGCTCGCCGGCGTGCTGCTCTCGGCCGCCGAGTTGTCGTTCCTGCGCACCCACCATGGACGCAGCCTCGCCCAGGACTTCGTGGTTGGCACGCTCCCCACGGGCGTGGGCGCCGCCCTGCTCGCGCTGTCCGACCACCCGTGGCTGCGCCGTCCGCGCCTCGCCGCGCTCGGTCCGTCGGTCCTTGGCATCTACGCGGTCCACCCCGTCTTCATCGACCTGCTCGGCCCGTGGTTCGCGCGTCGCCATGCGGGGTGGGCCGACCTCGCCGAGATCGCGCTGGTGTTCGGACTGTCGCTGTGCACGGTCCGCCTGCTCGCGCGCGGGCGTGTCACGCGGCTGTTGGTGACGTAGCCCGTCGACCAGTCGGGACCGGCACACTCGTGACCGGGCCGTCGCCGCGGGGTGACACGACGCCGCCACACTGCGTGTATGCGCCTGCTCATGTGCACCGACAGCTACCCGCCGCAGCTCAACGGGGTGAGCGTCATCACGGCTCTCACGGTGGCCGGGCTGCGGGCGCGCGGCTGGGAGTGCACGGTGGTCGCCCCGGCGTATCCACGCGGCACGCGCACGGCGCTGGCCGTGCCGGCTGATGTGCCGGTCCTGTCGGTGCCCTCGGTCGCCTGGCCCCCGTACCCCGACCTGCGTCTCTCTCTGGTCACGGCCGTGCGGTTGCGGCGCGTGATCGACGACGTGCGCCCCGATGTGGTGCACAGTGCCACGGAGTTCCTCATCGGGCGCAGCGCCAAGCGCGCGGCGCAGGCCGCCGGTGTACCGTGGTGCACGTCGTACCACACCGACTTCGTGCGCTATACGGCAAGCTATGGCCTGCCGTGGCTGCGGCGCGCCGTCGCGGCCTGGATCGGGCGTTTCCACGCCGACGCAGCCCGCGTCTTCACCCCGTCGGCGCCTTCGCGCGACGACCTGCGCCGGCTCGGCGTACGCGACATCGAGCTGTGGGGCCGCAGCATCGACCACACGCGCTTTCACCCCGCACATCGTTCCGCGGCGCTGCGCGCCCAGCTCGGCCTCGGTGAGGCGTTCACCTTCCTGCACGTGGGGCGGCTGGCCCCGGAGAAGGACGTGGCCTTGCTGCTGCGGGCCTTTCGCGCCCTCCAGCAGACGATGCCCGACAGTGCGGTGCGACTTGTGGTGGCCGGCAGCGGCCCGAGCGAAGCCGGGCTGCGCGACCTGGCCGGCCCCCACGTGCAGTTCCTTGGGGCCGTCGACCGCGAGCGTGATCTGCCCGCCCTGTATGCAAGCAGCGACGCCTTCGTGTATGCGTCGGCCACCGAGACACTGGGCCTCGTGGTCCTCGAGGCCATGGCTTCGGGACTCCCGGTGGTCGCGGCACCCGCTGGCGGGGTGGCGGACTATCTCGAGGCGGGCGTCAATGGCCTCGCGTATCCGGCGGGCGATGTCGACGCGTGCCGGGCCGCCATGTCCCGCCTCGTTGGCGACGCACCGCTTCGCACGCGGTTGCAGGCGGGCGCGCGCCGTACCGCCGAGTCGCGGTCGTGGGAGCGCGAGCTCGAGCGGCTCGACGCGAGCTACCGCGAAATCGTGGCGCGCCAGCTACGCACGCCTGAGGACGCGCCGATATACGGCGAAGAGCCGGTCGAAGACGGTCTCCCAGCTGTGCTCCGCTTCGGCGAAGGCGCGCGCGCGCTGCCCAAGCGTGGCGAGGTCATCGCGCAGGAGCGCCACGGCCTGCGCGGTCACTGACGCCGGCGTGCGCCACTCGAACAACCGGCCGGCCCCGCTGTCGGTCACCAGGTCGGCCACGCCGCCGCGGTTCACCGACAGCACCGGCACACCACTGGCCAGCGCCTCGAGCGCCGAAAGACCGAACGTCTCGATCGGCCCGGGGGCCACGTACACGTCGAGCGCCGCAAGCAAGTCGGCCAGGGCGTCGCGATCGTGTTGGTACGGCACGAAGATCACGCGCGCACCGTAGCGGTGCGCGCGCAGCCGGCGCTCCATCGGGCCCGCGCCGATCAGTACCAGTCGGGCGCCCGTAGCGCGCTCCACTCCGGCCCACCCATCGAGCACCACGTCGATCTCCTTCTCGCGCGCGAAGCGGCCCACGTACCCGGCGAGCGGGGCGTCGGGCAGGCCGTGTCGTGCCCGGGTGAGCGCCGAGTGCACGCGATGAGCCGGCGTGAAGCGCTGCAGGTCGACGCCGAGCGGCACGCGCTCGATCCGGTCGATCCCGGCAGCGGTCAGGTCGCGCGCGGCCGCGCGCGACGCCACGATCGTCAGTGGAAACAGGCGATCCAGCCGCCGCATGTAGTCCCAGACTGCGCGGTGCATGACGCGATGGAGCACCCCCGCCGCGGCGTCGCGCGGTGCGAACTGTTCCGGCAGGTTCGTGTGGTGGAAGCACACGAGCGGCACGTCGAGCGCGCGGGTGGCGTGCCGCACGATCCACGGCACGATGAACGGACTCCCGATCTCGATCAGGTCGGGACGCTCATGCTGCACGATGCGCGACACCGACCGCGTGGCCAGCATGAACCGGTACGGGCGCTGGCGCGGGATCGGCGGGCCGTGCAGGCGGTACGTGCGACCACCGCCGGCGTCGCGAATATGATCGCGGTCGCCCGGCACGACGAGGATGTGGCGCAGCCACGGCCGACTCGCCACGTACTCGGCCTTTTCCCGCAGGTAGGTCTTGATCCCGCCGCTGGTGTCGCCATACCACTCGGTGATGTCGAGCACACCGAGCGACGCCTGCGGACGCAGTCGCGGCGGCAACGCCCCCTCGCCGATGTGAACGCGGGGCTGCGGATGAACGGCAACGCCCATGCGGTGCGTCAGCGCAGCAGCGGGTACGCCGTGGCCAGCGCGATCGCCTGGCCTATCAGCACGTCGCCGGGGTAGTGCACGCCGAGCATCACCCGCGAGAACCCGATCAGCCACGCCAGCACGAGCAGCGGCACGGTGAGCGTGGGGAAGGCGGCGGCGAATCCCACCGCCACGGCCATGGCCGCACAGGCATGACCACTGGGAAACGAGAAGCGGTCGGGCACGGCCACGATCGCCTCGATGGGGAGCTGCGCACTGGGGCGCGGACGGCCCACGGTGCGCTTGACGAGCTGCACCACGGCGTGCGAGACCCCGAGCAGCAGCAGGGCGCGCCACGCCGTGGTGAGCGTCACGGCGGGGAAGAGCAGCGACGCGAGGCACACGCCGATGCTCGCCCGGGCGCCGCCCGCGTGGGTGATGGTGAGCCAGAACCGCCGGGCAGTCGGGGCGCACGACGGGGAGAGGGCGCAGCAAGCCAACAGGGCGCGGTCACGCGCGTCGAGACCTCGGAGCCATGGCGTCATGGACTGGCAGTCTCGCGCCCCGCTGAGACGACGCGGTGACCAGTCGACGACGCCGTCGTAACGGCTCGGCATGCATTCGGCGACGGGCGGCATCGGCGCGCACACCTGCCGCCGCGCCACCAGCCGCGTCCGGCACGCCGGTTCGTCGGCACGCACGGTGGGGAGGCCGGCGCTGGCCTCCGACCTCGGGCTCCACGCAGGCGTCGCGGTTCGGGCGCCAGCCGTCGGACCGTCTGAACGCCCAGCGATGAAAGCCCCGCACCGACCAGAGTCGATACGGGGCTTTCATGTCTGTCAGTCGGGGCGACTGGATTTGAACCAGCGACCTCCTGCTCCCGAAGCCGGAGCCCGGCGATTCTGGTCGCGACAACCGCGACACAGCAGAGGGGAGAGTGCGACAGGCGCGACACCCAGAACGGGCCGTTGTCGCCAATTCTGGGGAAGCATCTGGGGGCGCTCTGGGGAGGACCCGGGCGGGCAGCATACGTGACGTCGCGCCGTCTGGCCCCGTCTTGCTGGGTGTAGCACTTGGTGCTACACTTCATCAATGGCTCGATCGCCCGGTGCTTCCCGCGTGTTCAAGACAGCGTGGTTCGTCAAAGCCGCCCGGAAAGCCGGTATCGGCGACGACGAGCTGTGCCGCGCCGTAAAGCAGGCCCAGGCGGGGCAGTGTGACGACCTGGGTGGTGGCGTGTACAAGAAGCGGGTGAGCCGGAACCTCTACCGGAGCATCGTGCTGGCGAAGGGTGGTCGGCACTGGGTGCTTACCTACCTCTTCGCAAAGAAGGACCGGGCCAATATCGATGCGGCCGAGCTCGCGACCTTTCGGGAGCTCGCCAAAGGGTACGAGAAGCTGACGGCCGCGCAGCTCACCGAGCTGCTCACGGCCAGGGAACTCGAGGAGATCTGCCATGGCGACCAAGCCTAAGTACAAGAGCGACGCCTTCGAGGCGATCCATTCCGCCGCCTCTGCGCTTCATCGTGTCGGCGCCATCGGCAAGACGACCATGCGCCAGTTCGACGAGGCGGCGCTGAGTGCTCCCGAGCCCCTCGCCCCGGCCCAGATCAAGAAAATCCGGGAGCAGGCCAAGGTGAGTCAGGCCGTGTTCGCGCGCCGGCTCAATACCAGCGCCAGCACGGTGGAGAAGTGGGAGACCGGGGCCAAGAAGCCGAGCGGGGTGGCGCTGAAGATGTTGGCGGTCGTGAGGAAGCACGGACTCGGCGTTCTCGACTAGGGGGAACAGCGCAGGGTAGGGCGTTACCGGACTGTTGCGGGCGCATCGAACTCGCGGCAATCAGACCTGGAGGCACTTGTTGTCGCAAATGAATCGCCATGATCGGATCGACCCTGCGCGACTTATCGGAGTGCGCGTCGGCGCTCGAGATCTTTTGAAGGTCGAGCCTACGATGGGCGAGGTACAGCGGCGGCTGGAGCACTATTCGCTGCCGCAGGTCTTGGCGATGCTCGGCCGGGTCGGCGCGGTATTTCGCGATAAGAGCACGAGTGCTCATGAAACGCAGGAAGTACTCGCCCATGCGTTCTTTCCGCCCGCCCAGCTAGCCGCGTTGAGGACGCGTGCACAACTGGCCGCGAGAAGGGACGGCGGCGGAGATCGCGCAGAGTCGTACGCTATGTTCGATCCGCACGTAGCAAAGGCTCTCGCAATATTTGCTGGGGCTACAATGCCGATCGAACGTGAGGATACAGAGGCCTCTCCGGTGTTCTTGGGAGAGGCCCTCTTGATTCTGAACGACTTGTACGAACAAGGGGTAGAACCACCTGCTCTCGACGGAGCCGTCACCCCAGATCCCGAATGGGTGTACTACTTCGCGGTTGCAGCCTATCGGTTCGGCGTTGAGCCGACGGTCACGGCCATCGTACGCGCGGTCGAGCTGTTCCTCGATCCTGCCACGAATGAAGGTGAAAGAGGACGGCCTGATCTGGCTTCGGTGTTCAATGACGTCACCGGACTGGATCTCGGTGCCTACGTCTTGATTTGTATCGCGGTCATTGGAAAGATGCTTGAGGTAGACTCGAGCAATGTTCATGAGCAAACGCCGATGCTCAGTCGGAACTACCTCGACGGCTTCGACGAACGCACGAGAGAGCAATTTCACGAGCTCACTGGGCTCTCGATTGACCTCTACTGCGAGCGGGCGAAGGAGGCGTGGCCTGAAGGTGCAACACGGCCGCGCCATTGGCTGCCAATCGAGACGAGTCCGTTCATTTGGACGGGCGAGGTCGGAATCTGCATTTCTATTGAAGAACTTGAGCGACGCCTTACGGTAGGCCTGTATCACACCTTGCTGAACGCGAAGAGAAAGGACGGTAGCAACGACCGAAAATTCAGTGCTGCAGTCCAACGCGAGGTCGGCCTACGCTTTCAAGCTTACGTCGAACGATCATTCGAGCGGATGGAGCGCGCCCTGTCTGCGCGCGGATCATGGCACCCACGCGAGCGGCGGCCCCCGGGGCCCGTCTTCCTCATTCGGGACGAAGAACTAGTCTCCGCGGTGCAGAGGGGCGCAAAGAACACACCGTCAACTTGTGATGTCGCACTGCTCGTTGGCTCTGATCTGCTGCTGGTGGAGGTAAAGGGGAAGTTTTTCGATCTCGAGGCCCGCACCGGACGATCACAGCTCCGGTTCTTGACAAGGCTCAAAGAGATTGTGATTGACGGCGCAGACCAGCTGAACGAGACGGTGAAATACCTGAGGGATGGGGCCTTGGCGGGTATCGGCCTGACCACAAGACGAGTACGGCGCGTGTTACCGATCATCGTCTCGCTCGATCCCGTGCCGCTCAGTCCACCTCTGCGAAAATGGATTGACCACGAGCTTGAGCGTGAGCGCCTGTTGCAAGCAGAGCCAAGCGATCCAGTCGAGCTGCTTCCCCTCGAGATCCTCTCCGCGCGGGATGTTGAGTGGCTAGAAACGATTGTTGAGAGTACGTCCCACCAACCCGGGAACGTTCTGGCCGACAAAGTATCCAGTGAAGTCGGTAGGGCGGTGAGTTTGGTATCGTGGTCCGCGATAAACCAGTTCCCAAGCCCGCTGCCCTCGCGCCCCTACCCGCGCCACCACGAGGAGCGTTGGGAGGAACTAACGGAGAACGCCGCCAGCTTCTTTCGTTCAACGAGGAGAAGCGGCGAATCGCCTCGAGTTTCGGGAGACTCCGATAGTTGATTCCAGCTTTGGCCAGGTCCAACGATTAGGGCACATGCTACCCCTCTTCGTAATCCGTTGGGCACAAATAGCCAGTGGAATCCACTGGATCAGCTGGCCGTTGCCCACGATCCATCGGGTGAAGCGCGAAGATATGCGCAATGCCTGCTGGCCCCCGGCACGCGAACGAATCCTCAGGCACCAGCTTCAGCCCTGAGCGCGTTCAGGTCAACGCTCGCGGCGATCTCGCGCAGGCGTTCTTGGAACGCCGCCATCTTCTTGGCCTGACGCACCATACGTGGCAGAATGTCCAGATAGAGCAAGCGCACGTCGGTGGTGGCGTGCGAGAAGAACGCGTTCTTCACCTCCTCGTCATCCTCGAGGTGATCGAGAATGTCCGTAGCAGCGCGCTTCAGGCCATAGAAACCGCGACCGGGCACCGACTCTACGCCGCAACGTGCTTCGAGGTCATCGAACTCCTCGCTCAGCGAGCGCTCGTTCCAGGAGCTGCCTGTGATCTTCTCCTCGGTGAACTTTGCGATGCCCTTGGCAAGCTTGCCCTTCGGAAAGATCCAGTAATCCTTGATTTTGCCAGCTCGGTATTCAGCCTCGAATTCGGAGAGGTAGCCCGTGTTCATCGCTTCCAAGAGGGCATCGGCCGCTTTAGGCACGAGGAAGTAGAGCTCTGCGGTCGTCTTCGTACCGCGACCAGGAATTCGGCACGCGATCTTCTTGTCGTCGGTGATTCGGAGATAACTACGACGTACATGGAGAACCTGACCAGCGCGCCGCTCCAGGTTGATCAGCAGGGCGAGACGCAGGCGCGGATCCATTTTAAAGCGCGGGTCGTGTAGCGCGTTGACGATCATGGCGAATTCCGCGGGCGAGTGTCGAGGCTGTTCGCTCTGACCAGTGGCTTCGAACTTCGCCTGCCAGATACCGCGAACGATCTTCGAGGCGTTCTTCACTCGAACCGGTACAGCGCCGGATGACGGTTCATGCTCGTGCAGCCATTCCGAGATTCGTACAACGACGTTCGCGGCGCGTATTGCCTTCCGAAGCTCCGGCAGGCCTGACCGGGAAGCATTTTCCTTCAGGGCGGATGCGCCCTCGGTGCTGTCACGCTTTACCCCGGCCATGTCGAGCATGTACCTCTTGTGGGTAAGTTCCGCCCACTTTTTGAGTGCCGACTGCACGTCTGGCCAGCGCAGTTGCGACCACAGCTTCAGGTGGCAATGCGTTGTCAGCAGCTTGATCAGGTCTTCGACGGCCTTGCGCTCGTCCGCCTGCTGAGCGGCGCTCGCTGTCGCTCCAGCGGTGAAGTAACGATCGACGCCTTCCCCAAAATCCCAGCCCGAACTCGGTGCGGCGGGTGAGGACATCGGGGCTCCATACGCTTCGATTGCTCGATCGCGAGCGGTGGCCACAGCCCCCGTCGACTTGTCGGTCGCCACGGTGGCTGCCATGGCCGCAGCCACGTGGACAAGCTGCGCCATCAACTCGGGTTTGAGTATCCCGTTTTCGAACGGGCTGAGTAGCGTCGACAGCTCCTCCTTGCCGGTGCCCTTGGTATTAGTCCACACCACATAGCCAGCGCCGTTCGCCTTAAGGGAAAGGGTGACCCGGGGCTTGTGCGAAAGGGGCAGTTTCCAGGTTGTCAGGATATGGTTGCTCATCGGCTCATACCCCCGACCTGCGCGCTACGGCCAGCACGTGCCGCACCGGCGAGCGCCTTCTGACGGTCATACCGCGGGCCGAGGGCCGACAGATCACGCTGACGACGTTGCGCCGTCCGTTGGGAGACCCCCTCTGCCGCTGCGAGCTCGCGCGTGGAAAGCTGCTGGGGCGACTTGGCCAGCTCCTCAATCAGCTTGTGAAAGCGAGAAACCATCGCAAGCTGAGATTGGACATCAAGTCCGAACTTTGCAGCGTCGTTTAGCGTCGTTTCCCAAGCGGCGAGCCGTTCGCGGAGGGCGAGGTCGGTCAGGTATCGCACCTTTCCCGCCGGGGCCTCGGCCACCGGCTCTTGCTGGTCGGTGCGCGAGCGGGTTGCGGTCTTTTCTACTGCGAGATCAAGGGAAGCAGCGGCCAGCATGCGGGCAGGGTCTCCGTTGTTGTTAGGGGCCCTTCCGCAATAACGGTGCGATTTCGCGGCGCCCAACCCCCCCATCCCCCGCCACCAAGCCGACGCCCGGTGCCTTGGGATTGCCGCCCTCGAACTGATCCACCAGGACCCGACGTAGCTCCCCGGGTCTGCCCTCTCTAATCGATTCGGTGTTGCCGGCGGGCGGCTTTTTCCGGTCGGGAGCGCACCAGGACCCAGCTGGCTGGGGTCAACTCGGCAGTCAGGCCCCACGAGGCAGCCGACGCTCGCTCCGTTATGGTGGCGGGTCGCCCGGCGGATTGGCCGCCGCGGGACATTCGCGCTCACCGGGAGAACCAGATGACTACCTCGTCCGCAGCCCCTTCGAATTCCGCCGCTCGCCGCCATCAGATCGCGAGAGAGCTCTTGGAGTCGGCTCCGGTCGCCCGCAACAGCTCCACCATCAGGAGTGCTCTCCTCAAGACTGGCGGCCCGGACTACCAGCGCCTCCTTTCGTACGGCTTCTGGTGCACCGGCGAGTTGCTGGTGCTGGAGGCTGCCGCGGCCATCGCCGAGGTGCCCATCGACGGGCAGGTGCTTCCGCTGGACTTGGGGCGGCTCTGGTACCGCCTC
This sequence comes from Gemmatimonadota bacterium, assembly GCA_021299375.1. Taxonomy (GTDB): domain Bacteria; phylum Gemmatimonadota; class Gemmatimonadetes; order Gemmatimonadales; family Gemmatimonadaceae; genus Gemmatimonas. The sequence goes on along the minus strand of JAJTGR010000038.1, from coordinate 19,005 downwards.
GACGACCAGAACTTTGCCGCCGTGGCCGAAGCCGCATCGAAACTGTAAGGGGGGTCGCCGCCCGCGGATCCCTCACTGGCCAAGGCCGAGGCGAGGGATCCGCGGGGAGTCCCCAAAGAGGCAAGCTTCAGTTTCGAGTCGCCGTCGATAATCGGCGAACGGCGATCCCCCAGAGAGTCCAGGGTAGGCAACCCCACACATTAGGTGTAAGGCAGGGTGCCGCTCGCTCATTCCTGCCCGTGACTGCCGATCCCGGTACGCCCCGGCCGCCCTTGACCCCGGGCGGGCACCATTCCGGCATCGTACACACGCCGGTGGCCACATCGGGGGCATCGGCGTCGGACGATTCTGTCATACCATAAAGAAGCGAGTATTACAATTGGCTGGCCCTACCCCTGCGGTGAGGGATCCGCGGTAGGTCTCCGATGCGAACTTCCTCTCCACTTGTCGCGGTCGGTGCCGGGGCGCAAACTCCGCACGATGTTCGATAGGGGTACTCTGTTGGAGTTGTCCATGACGGGCACTGTCGATGGTACCCCACCGGCTTATCGCAACAAAAATCGGTACTGATGACCCCCACATTTATTGAAGCCGCAGCTCTTGCCCCCGGCGCCTTGGTTCGTTGCAGAACCCGCCGGCACCTTGTCGAAGCAGTCGTCCCGCCAGAGATGGACGACGTGGACACTTTGGTGCGTCTCTCCTGCATCGAGGACGACGCGTTGGGGATGGTCACCGAGGTGCTCTGGGAGCGCGAGGTGGACGCTGAAATCCTCGCGGACGCCGGCTGGCAGCACATTGGGGAGCATGGCTTCGACGCCCCCGGCCTGTTTGCGGCCTACCTGAACGCCATCCGCTGGAACACAGTCACGGCCACGGATCCCACGCTTTTCCAGGCGCCGTTCCGGGCGGGGATCGAGGTCATGGCGTATCAGCTCGAGCCGCTCCGAAAGGCCTTGCAGCTGCCACGGGTCAACCTGTTCGTGGCCGACGACGTGGGCTTGGGCAAGACGATCGAGGCGGGGCTGATCCTGCGCGAGCTGATGCTTCGCCAGCGAGTGCACCGCGTGGTCGTCGCTGCGCCGCCGTCGGTCGTCCCGCAGTGGCGGGAAGAGCTCGAGCAGCGCTTCGGCCTGATCTTTGAGGTGTACGATCGGGCGTACGTGCAGCGGAAGCGAATGGAGCGCGGCCACGCCATCAACCCGTGGACCACGCACTCGCGGTTCATCATTTCCCATTCGCTGCTGGCCGACGAGTCGTATGCTAGCGGTCTCAGAGATTGGCTTGGGGAGTCGGCGCCCGGAACGCTCCTCATTCTCGATGAAGCGCACCATGCGGCGCCGTCGTCCGGGTCCAAGTACGCGATCGACTCGCAGTTCACGCGCGTCATCCGAGACTTGGCTGGTCGCTTCGAGCATCGGCTCTTCCTGTCGGCCACACCGCACAACGGGCATTCCAACAGCTTCGCGGCGCTTCTCGAGCTGCTTGATCCTCAGCGCTTTACCCGCGGGGTGCCGGTCAAGAGTGCCAAGGAACTCGAACCGATCATGGTGCGGCGCCTCAAGGAAGACCTGCGCCAACTTCAGGGCGGTTTTGCCGTTCGCAAAGTAGAGAAGGTCAGCATCGAGGGCTTGCCAGCTGACGCACCGGAGCTGGTGCTCGCGAACATGCTGGAAGACCTGAACGCGGTTCGCGAGGAGAGGCTCTCCACAGCCAAGAAGACAGCCCAAGCAGCAGGCCGACTGACGATCATCGGCCTGCAGAAACGCCTGCTGTCGTCGATCGAAGCGTTCGCGCGCACGGCCGCCGTGCATCTTAGGACGCTAGAGCGACTGCTTGAGCAAGCGCCACCTGAGGGGCAGGCGTCAAGTGTCACACTGGATGATCTGACCCCGCCGGGGGCGGACGACGACGCGGCGGAGACGAACGAAGAGGAGCTCCTCAAGTCGGAGGACGACGCGATGGCGAGAGCGACCGAAGCCGCGTCGTACGGCTCCCAGGAGCTCCTGCGTCGCGAGGTCGCACTGGTGCGCGACATGCTCGAGATCGCCAATCGCCATCGCTCAGCGTCCGATCCGCGTGTGCGGGAGCTGGTAGACTGGATCCGAAGCAATCAGTGCCCCACCCTCCCCGCGTTGGACGAGCTGCGTCGGGAAGGGGAGCCGTATGGGTGGTTGCCGCGCCGCGCGATCATCTTTACCGAATACGCGGATACCAAGCGCTATCTCGAGCAGCAGCTTCGCCAGGCCATCGCCGGGTCGGACCGCGAGGATGAGCGCATCCTCGTGTACCACGGCGGGATGGGGGAGGATGCGCGCGAGTCGGTGAAGAAGGCGTTTACGACCGATCCGGCGAAGCACCCCGTTCGCATTCTCATCGCGACGGACGCGGCACGCGAAGGTCTCAACCTGCAAGCCTACTGCGCGGATCTCTTCCACTTCGACCTCCCGTGGAATCCGGCGCGCCTCGAGCAGCGTAATGGCCGAATCGATCGAAAGGGACAACCCGCCGAAGAAGTCCGTTGCCATTACTTCGTGCTGGAACAGCGCCCCGAAGACCGCGTCCTTGAAACGCTGGTGCTGAAGACCGAGCGCATCCGCACGCAGCTCGGGTCGATGGCGCCGGTACTCGAACGTCAGGTCGAGCGGCTGCTGGCAAATGGCATCACTAGAAAGGGGCTCAACGACCTCACCGTGAAGATTCGAGATGTCGAAGCGGATCCTGTCAGGCGCCAACAGATGCTGGAGGAACTCGAGGTGGCGCGCGCGAAGCGTGAAGACCTCGAAGGTCAGATCGAGCGGCTTGAGTCGTTGCGGGAGAAGGCCGAAGCGCACCTGAACTTCCGGGAGCCTGCCTTCCGTGCCGCGCTTGATCGCGCCCTCGTCTTGTCTGGCGGACAGCCAATGCAGGAAACGCTGGAGCGTGGTCGTTCGCTTTGGCAGGTGCCACTGCCGGCGAACGATCCGTCATGGCAGGACACACTCGACACACTCCGTCCGTCACGGGACCGGAAGAAGATGACGGTGGCTGAATGGCGTAGCCGCACCGCACTGCGCCCGGTCGTATTCCGCGATCACGGTATCCCCGATCCGGACACCGTGCATTTGCACCTTGAACAACGCATAGTGCAGCGCCTGCTCGGTCGCTTCACCGCGCAGGGACTGGTGCAATACGACCTGGCCAGGGCGTGCGTGGGGCACACCGAGGATTCAGTGCCTCGCGTCGTACTCCTCGGGAGACTGTCTTTGTATGGGCCGCAAGCGGGCCGCCTCCATGACGAGATCATTGCGGTGGCAGCGCGTTGGCGCTCACCCTCGCAGCGCGGTGGTGCACTCGAACCATTTACGGAAGGCGGGACGGGAGAGGCGAAGACGCTGGAGCTTCTCGACCGCACGCTCCCTGAGGGAGACACGCGCCCCGTGCCGAAGGAGGTCATGGATCGCCTTCAGGAGTCGCTTCACGACGACGTTATCGCCTTGCGCCCGCACCTCGAGGCGCGTGCCGACGTGGTCGCTGAGGAGGCCCGTCTGAAGCTGGCAGAACGCGGCGATCGGGAAGCCCGTGAGCTCGAACGTCTCATCGTTGAGCGTGTGAACCGGATCACCGCTCAGGTTGGTGAGAGTCAGCAGCTTGAGCTTGGACTCGACAGCCAGGAGCTCCGTCAGCTCCAGTCCGAGCGTCGTCACTGGGAAGCGCGGTTGCAGGCGCTTCAGGGAGAGCGCCAGCGCGAACCGGCGCGTATCCGAGAGTCGTACTCCATTCGTCATAGCCGCGTCGAGCCACTCGGCGTTGTGTACCTCTGGCCGGTGAGCGGGTGATGGTTGATCGGGAGTTGCTGGCGCATCAGGAGTGGCTGGGACTTATCCAGCCCGTTGGACTTGTCGTCGTACCCAAGGCCCTCATGCGGGCCGGGGTTGTGATTGATGAATCGGCCCGCGACAGCTGGCGGTTGTATAGCGACTTGCTCTCCGCGCCTGATGAACGAGGCGACCGGACGTTGGTCGACTTCGTCGCTTTCGCTGAGCAGATCCTCCGCTGGCGCCCTCAGAGTATCGCCGGCATGCCGGGCGGCCCCGCTATCCCGGACTCGCTCGTTCTCTCGCTTCCGGAATTGCAGGTTCGGCTGGAGCCGACCTTCGCGGTCCCGGACCCGGAGCAGGACGCGTTTCAACTGTTGGTGCGCGTGCTGGCCAACGGTGCGGACCCTGACCGCCCGAGTAACGACAGCACGTGGACGGCGTCGCCGCAGGATCAGTTTGAGCGGCTTCTGCGGGAGACTGGGGTCGGCGCCGGGCTTCTCGTCACGGACCGTGTGATTCGGTTCGTATACGCACCGCGCGGTGAGTCGTCGGGGTACCTGTCGTTCCCGGTGTCGGCCATGGGCACAGTCTCAGGGCGCCCGATGTTCCTGGCCATGACGCAGTTGCTGAGCGGGTGGCGCCTCTCGCGCGCGTGCCCGAGCGGCCAGCGACTCGGGCACCTCCTGAGAGAATCTCGGAAATACCAGAACGACGTATCCACGCAGCTCGCGGAGCAGGTACTCGATGGGCTGTACGTGCTGCTGCGCGGGATTCAGGCTGCTGACGATGCGGCAGACGGCGACGTACTCCGGGATACGCTCGCTGAAGCGCCGCAGGAAGTGTACGGCGGGTTGCTCACCACCATCATGCGCCTGGTGTTCGTGCTCTACGCGGAAGAGCGCGGCATGCTGCCGCAGGACGCCTCGTGGGTGCAGCACTACGGCGTGGGCGCTCTGTATGAGCAACTCTCCGCCGATCGCGCGCGGTACCCCGATACGATGGAGCAACGCTACGGTGCGTGGGCTCGCCTCCTCGCGCTCACGCGCATCCTGCATGACGGAGCGCGGCACGGCGCCATGCGGATCCCTGCGCGCGCCGGTGAGCTGTTCGACCCCGATCGATATCCTTTCCTCGAAGGCCGCCCGTGGGGTGCACGCCGTGTCATGGGCGAACGACTCGCGAGCGTTCCCCGGATAAGCGACGGCTGCGTCCTGGGTGTGCTAGAGCGGCTGCTGGTGCTCGACGGCGAGCGGCTTTCGTATCGCGCGCTCGACGTGGAGCAGATTGGCTCTGTATACGAGGCCATGATGGGCTTCGAGGTGAGGCCGGCCCTTGGCACGTCGGTGGCGCTGGTGCCCAAGAGCAAGGGCAAGGGTGCGCCTGCGCACCCCGTGTGCGACCTGGACGCGTTGCTGCGTCAGCGAGGCGCCGATCGTGTGAAGTGGCTCAAGGAGCACTGCGACGTGGAGCTGCCGGCGGCGCAGGCGACGCTCCTCAAGCAGGCCACCGGCGTGGCCGAGTTGCTCGAGGCGCTTCAGAAGCGCCGGTCACCATTCACGCCACAGGAGGTGCGTCGTGGTGGGCTGGTGCTGCACCCCACCGAAGAACGCCGCCGCAGCGGGTCGCACTACACGCCGCGCGAGCTGACAGAGCCGATCGTGGCGACTACGCTGCGCCCAATCTTCGAGGCGTTCGGCGGGGCGCCCACGCCGGAGCAGATACTTGCGCTCAAAGTGTGTGACCCGGCCATGGGCTCAGGGGCCTTTCTGGTGGGCGCCTGCCGATACCTTGGCGACAAGCTTGTTGAGGCGTGGCAGCGGCAGGGGCACATGCCTCCCATGCCGCCCGACGAGGACCCGCAACTGTACGCCCGCCGGCTCGTCGCCCAGCAATGCCTGTATGGGGTGGACCGCAACGCGTACGCCGTACAACTCGCCAAGCTCTCGCTTTGGCTGGTGACCCTCGCGCGCGAGCATCCGTTCACCTTCCTCGATCACGCGCTGCGGCACGGTGATTCGCTCGTGGGGCTCACCTACCAGCAGATCACTACGTTCCACTGGGCGCCGGGAGGCAGTGCACAGCGGCACCTGTGGGCGTCAGTAGTGGAAGACTGCCTCGTACAGGCGGACGGTCGGCGTGACCAGATCGAGGCCATGGCCGATTCCGACGACACCAACGAGAAGCAGGTGCTGCTGCGGGAGGCCGACGCGCAGCTCGATCTGGTGCGGCGGGTAGGCGATGCGGTGCTCACAGCCTTCTTCGGCGCGGAGAAGGACAAGGCACGCGAGTCACTGCGATCGACGCTCGAGATGCGGGCGGCAAATGCTCTCGGGCGTCGCGACGTGGAAGCGCTCACGCGCCTGTCGGACGACTTTCGTGCGCATGGCATCGTGCCGTTCCACTGGGAGGTGGAGTTCCCCGAAGTATTCCGGCGCGCGACACCGGGATTCGACGCGTTTGTGGGCAATCCGCCTTTCGCTGGCAAGAACACGCTTATCAACGGTAACCCGCCGCTTTACCTGCCGTGGTTGCAGGAGCTGCATGAGGGCGCGCACGGCAACGCCGATCTGGTGGCGCACTTCTTCCGCCGCGTGTACGGCCTGCTGCGGGAGGGCGGAACGTTCGGGTTGATCGCAACGAACACGATCGCGCAAGGGGATACGCGCGCGACCGGCCTACGTTGGCTGCGTGAGCACCGGTGCACGCTCTACGAGGCACGGCGCCGTTACAGGTGGCCCGGTGCGGCGGCGGTGGTCGTTTCGGTGGTGCACGGCGTCCGCGGTGCATACGGGGGACCGTATCGCATCGATGGAAAGGAGTCGTCGCTCATCACAGCGTTCCTCTTTCATGCAGGCAGCGATGCCGATCCAGCCCCCCTACCAGAGAACGCGGGTAAGAGCTTCATCGGGAGCTACGTGCTCGGTATGGGCTTCACGTTCGATGATGACAACCCGGACGCGACGCCAATCGCGGAAATGCACAGGCTGATCGCGGAGAACCCGCGAAATCAGGAGGTGATCTTCCCGTATATCGGCGGAGAAGAAGTCAACGATAGCCCGACGCATGCGCATCGGCGGTATGTCATCAATTTCGGAGATTTGACCGAAGCGGAGGCGCGGGCGGGTTGGCCGGAGTTGATGCAGATCGTTGAGGCGAAGGTCAGGCCGTCCCGGCTCAATGACAATCGGGCGTCGTACCGAAAGAATTGGTGGCTGTTTGCTGAGAGGCGTAACGAGATGCAGAGGGCGTTGCGGGGCTACAGCAATGTGCTCTTCACAGCGCAAACCAGTAATGCTCAAGCAATGGCATTCCTTGACGCTGGGCAGGTCTTCTCGCACACGTCCGTTTTGTTCGCGATCGACCAGCAAAGCGGCTTCGCCGTTCTTCAATCGCGGGTTCATCAGCTTTGGGCGCTCTTCTTAGGGCCAACCATGAAGAGTGACTTCCGGTACACCCCTTCGGACTGCTTCGAGACATTCCCCTTCCCTGTGGATTGGCAGGAATCACCAGCGCTCGAGAGTGCCGGCCGCGCGTACCACGACTACCGCTCAGAGCTGATGGTCAACCGCGACCAAGGGCTCACCGACACCTACAATCGGTTCCATGACCCCGAGGACCAGTCTGCCGAGACACAGCGCCTGCGCGACCTGCACGCGGCACTGGATCGCGCCGCGCTCGAAACGTACGGCTGGACAGACATCAACCCGGTCGCTGAGTTCATCCCCGAGTTCGACGAGGACGAGATCGAGCCCGGCACCCGCGCCAAGCGTAAGTACCGCCTACGCTGGCCTGACGAGGTGCGCGATGAGGTGCTTGCGAAGCTGCTCGAACTGAACCGGGAGCGAGCAACGGGGAGAAATCTGTGAACGAACCTGAGAATTCCATTTCTGACAACGCGGCGAATTCTGTGATGCCCCTCAACCAGCAGTCCGCTCCCCGAGTGCGCCACCAGCTCATTCGAGCGCTTCGGCTTGATCTCGTCGGACCAGAACCGGCAAGGTTCTCTGAGGATTCTCAATACGCCGCCGAACGGTTGCCAATGCGCCCGTCGCGCTGGTACCTGACAGGCTTCTTGGTTCCGAGGGAGACTCCCGAGGAAGAAAAGTCCGACGAGGCCTCTCAGGAGGAGATCGATGGCTTCGCCGATGATAAGGGATCTGCGGACGAGGACACAGCCACCGAAAAGAGTGCGGCTCGGCGCGTCTTTCTCCCTTCGTCAATCGGGCTAAGTGTTCTCGTGCCTGCTGGTTCCGACACCATCAAGGCCGTTGTCCGTTGGGGTGATTATTCGCCCGAAGCGCAGCCCCCGGGCGAAGACGCGAAGACCGGCGACCGTAGTGAGGGCCAAGCGACCGCAGACAGTCAAAAGCGCGAGGAAGTGCGAACTGACGAGGTATGGCGGCGGACGGGGTACGAACAGGGTGTTGTCCTCCCTCTCCCCAAGCCCAAGGCAAAGCCCACGCGCGTACAGGTTCCCGACAGCAACGGGCTTTGGCTGTACGCCTACGCTCGGCCGGCGGACTTTGCGGGGTCGCGCCTCATCGCGGGGACACAGTCGGTTGCTGTGTTTCTGGTGAACGAGCGGACTCCGGGCGATAAGGAGTCGCCGGACACCGGGTACGTCTTCCAAGCGTCAGTTGAACTGCATTGCGACGCGGGATTTCTGGGCCGCCCCGATCCGCGCCGTGGTACGGCAGACGATTGGGACGAGCGGGTCGCCGACCTGCAGTATGCGGACACCCTTGAGTACGCGACTGGCCACAATATCGCCTGCTCATGGGATGACGCGGGCGGGACTTGCACGCGCGTGTGGACGACGTGGCAGCCGTGCGCTGAGGTGCCGTTCACCAGTCCTTCGGACATCGCTGACGTAATGCGCGGTATGGAGCAGCTCGCTGCGGCCTCTGAACAGGAGCTGGCGGAGGGGCTGAACCCCCTCGTCGCTCGGTACGCGGAATGGATCGCCGCACGTCGCAGCATGCTCCCTGTAGACCCGGAAAGGAGGAAGACCGCCGAAGACCTGCTGGCTCGCGCCGATCGCGCGTGTGCCAGGATGGCCGACGGTATCGCGCTCCTCAAAGCGAGTGACGTACGACGGGCTTTCCAGCTGGCGAATGCCGCCATGGCTGACGCGGCGCGACATCGCGATGGGGCGCGCCTCAAGCAGAAGCCGGAGGCGGTGAGTGCGCCCGCGTGGCGCCCGTTCCAGCTCGCATTCTTTTTGCTCAACCTCCGGGGGATCGCCGAGCCGACACATGACGATCGCGAGATCGTGGATCTCCTCTTCTTCCCGACTGGTGGTGGCAAGACGGAAGCCTATCTCGGTCTCGCCGCTTTCACGTTAACTCTGCGACGTTTACGCAACGAAGGTGTACGTGGCGCGGGCGTGTCTGTGTTAATGCGTTATACGCTCCGTCTGCTCACGCTCGATCAGTTGGGCCGCGCGACTGCTCTGATTTGCGCGCTCGAGCGACTGCGCGTCGCATACCCCGGTGAGCTGGGCGATTGGCCGTTCGAGATCGGGTTGTGGGTCGGCAAGGCGGCCACACCGTTGCGTATGGGGCGGAAGGGCGATCAGCGCGACGATACTGCTCGTGCCCGCACGCTCAAGTTCAAGCAGGGCAAGGGCGGATCGCCGCTTCCGATGGAGACGTGCCCATGGTGTGGCACAGAGTTTACCAAGGACTCTTTCCATCTCCGGCCGAACGCGGACAATCCGGGTGACCTTGCGGTACTGTGCGCCAATCAGGACTGTGACTTTACGGGAGATCGCCCACTCCCGCTCATCGTCGTTGACGAGCCGCTGTATCGCCGCCTGCCGTGCTTCGTCATCGCAACTGTCGATAAGTTCGCTGGTCTGCCATTTGAGGAGCGGGCGGGGGCTCTCTTTGGGCATGTTGATCGGCATGATGCCGCCGGCTTCTACGGCGCGTCCGACCCAGGCATAGGCACGCCTATCTCCGGTGGATCGCTGCTACCGCCGGACCTTGTTATTCAAGACGAGCTTCACCTCATCTCAGGCGCGTTGGGGACCATCGCGGGCCTGTACGAAACGGCCATCGATCACTTCGCGAGCAGGAAGGACGGTGATGCTCGCATCCGACCGAAGATTGTCGCGTCAACGGCCACGGTGCGACGCGCTGAGTCGCAGTGTCGAGCGTTGTTCGCGCGCAAGGCCGTAGAGCTCTTCCCTCCAGCGTCGCCGGATCGCCGCGACACATTCTTCGCGGTGACGGCGTCGCCAGGCGAAGTGGCCCCGCGCGAGTACGTGGGTGTTGCCGCGCCCGGGCGAAGCCTGCGTGTTGTCATGTTGCGCACTTATGTAGCACTTCTAGCCGCATCGATGAAGGCGTATCTGGATAACGGGGGGGACGCCGCGGCAAAGGCCGGAACCAATCCGGCGGATCCATACCTCTCTCTCCTTGGCTACTTCAACGCCCTGCGAGAGCTGGGTGGAGCGCGCCGTATCGTGGAAGGCGAGGTGATTGACCGCGTTCGCGCATACGCGGATCGCCGGCGCGTAGGTGAAGCGGTTGGGCTATTCGCGAACCGAGATATTGCCTATGAGGTGATGGAGCTCACCTCACGTGTCTCAACCACCGCGGTGTCGCAAGCCAAGAAGCGGCTGGAGCAATCGTGGCTTGCAGGGGCCAAGGACCGAAGTGTCGACGTCGCCCTCGCGACGAACATGATCTCCGTGGGTCTCGATATTACGCGACTCGGTCTCATGGTGGTCCTCGGACAGCCGAAGGGAAGCGCTGAATACATCCAGTCGACGAGTCGAGTGGGGCGCGATCCGAATCGCCCAGGATTGGTCGTTACGCTGCTGAGTGTCAATAAGCCGCGTGACCGATCGCACTACGAGCGCTTTGCTTTCTATCACCGCACGTTCTATCGCTCGGTCGAGGCCACCAGCGTCACGCCGTTCGCCCCCCGGGCCATTGATCGTGTCCTACCGGCGCTCGTGGTGGCCCTTGCGCGACATGGGCTTCGCGAGCTCACGCCTGCGGCCAAAGCGATCGACGTCGAGGCGCTTCGTCCGCGACTGGACTTCGTATCCGAGACACTTGCTACCCGCGTCACCGAGCACGACCCCGCCATGGACTCCGCCCATCGCGATGCCCTTCGGACCAAGATCCGCGGGCTCGCTGAGGAGCTTTTGGACATGTGGAGCACCTTCGCGCACAACCAGTCACACGCGGGTGCGGCGCTCAAGTATCAGCCCTTTGAGAAGGTGGACTCCGCAAAACCATTGCTTCGCGACCCGCTCGACCGAGACCTGTCGGTGCTCCCGAAGGAGGAGCGCGCATTCCGCGCCGCGCGCTCGATGCGTGACGTCGAGCCTGAGGTTGTACTGATCAAGCGGGGGCGTAACTGATGGCACGGGGAGACGGAAAGCTGCGACGCAGCCAGGTAATCACGAGCTTTGGTCCGGGTGCAACCATCGACCTCCCCGATGAATCGGTCATCATGGGTGGCCTTGATTGGTGGCCAGAGAGCAAGCTCGAGACTGTCACCGAGCCTCGACTGCAGGAAGCCGTGACTCGAGCACTGGGACTTACGAAGCCGGTCGACCTTCGGCTCCCACCACGTGATGAAGACATGCCTGGAACGCCACCGGTGGGAATACCGGTGTTGGCATTCCCGGACTGGTTCGTCGTGGATTACGTAGTGAAGATCGGTACGGCGCGCAGCCGGCCGCTCGTGAGTCGCCGGGCGCTGGAGAAGGGTTTCAAGTACAAAATCGACGGAAAGAGCTACGATGCGACGCCCGTTCGTTTCGTTCAGGCGTGCTTGAACGGCCACCTCGATGACCTCGAGTGGTACGAGTTCGCTCACGGAGGACCAACAAGCTGCCGTCGCGGTCTTTGGCTTGACGAATTCGGTACCAGCGGCGACCTGACAGATCAACAAGTGCGTTGCGAATGTGGCGTAAAGCGCGCTCTCGCACAGGCGACAAAGCCATCTGTGCTTGGCGTTTGCAAGGGCCGCCGTCCGTGGTTGCCGAATGGTGAGCGCTGTGGAGCTGGTGGTGCGAACGGTCAGATGATGCGTCTTCTGATTCGTACCGCCTCCAACGCGTACTATCCACAGCGGCTGTCCGCGCTCTCATTGCCTGATGGGGTCAGCGGGCTCCGTGATGCTGTGAAGAGCGTGTGGGACGTCTTGGTCAACGTTGGCGACGCCACACTCCTTACCACGTTCCGTGGGGCGATCCCAAAGGTCAAAACAGCGCTGGAGCCCTACAGCGACACCGCAGTCCTGGAGATGATCGAGGCAATCAAGGGGGGCACACTCCCGAAGCGTCCGCCCATCAAGATCGAGGAGTTCTCGGCGCTGGTCGCGTCGAAGGACAGTATGGGTGATGACCGTCCTGACGGCGATTTCTTCGCGCGCTGCCTTCCGCTGCCATCGCCGGTGCCGGACGTCCTCAAGGGGATTGATCGGGTGGTGCTGGTCCATCGGCTCCGTGAGGTGACCTCGCTCATCGGGTTCACGCGTTTCGAACCAGTTGTTCCCGACCTTCAGGGAGAGTTGGACCTCGAGGTTCGTCGGGCTGCACTCGGTACCGAGATCAGTTGGGTACCGGCCATGGAAACGCGGGGCGAAGGCATCTTCATCTCCTTCCGAGATGACGCGATCAACGAATGGCGAACTAGGCCTGCGGTCCAGGAGCGTGAGGCTGCGTTCCGCGCCGCGCCTAGGCCGGGCGGCTCGATCCCGATCGATGTCCGCTATGTCATGCTGCATTCGCTCGCGCACCTGCTCATCGCAGCAGTTGCACTCGATTGTGGGTACAACGCCAGCTCGCTCCGTGAGCGGATCTATCTCACGCCACAGGGCTGCGGAATCCTCATCTATACCGGTACGACAGACGCGGACGGCACCCTTGGCGGGCTGGTGGCCGCCGGGCGCCGCGTCGAACACTATCTGCGGATGGCGCTCGAGCTCGGGCGGCTCTGCTCAAACGATCCAGTCTGTGCGCAGCACTCTCCCAGCGCAGTCTTGGAGGAGAAGTACGCGCTTGGCGCCGCGTGTCATGGATGTCTGCTCATCGCGGAAACCAGCTGTGAGCGTCGCAACGAGCTGCTTGATCGCTCGCTAGTTGTGTCAACCGTGGAACAGCTCGGCTGCGAGTTCTTCTTGTGAGCGCAAGGCTGTTGCCAGGCGTGTCGCACGCCGCGCTTCGTGCGCTCGCCGCAGACATACGAGCGCAACGGGGCGCGGTTCCTGAGGAGGTTATTGCACTCCTCCCCAAGTACGGCCGCGATTCCGTCGCGCAGATGCTGGACCTTCTCGCGGCCGACCGTGAGGCCAGCGAGAGAACGGCAGATCAGCGCGTAGAGCTGGTGTGGTCGGGGCCAGAGATCGACGGGGCCGCTACGCGGGATACCGCGGTGGTCGTGCGCGACTTGTTCCGATCAGCAGGCAGCTCCGTGCTCGTCTCTGGGTACGCCGTATACGATGGGGCCAGCATCTTTGAGGCGCTCTGGCAAAGATGGACGGAGCGGCCAGATCTCGTCGTTGAGCTCTATCTCAACGTGGATCGTAAGAGCGGCGACACTGATCCAGAGGACGTCGTGGTCAGTCGGCACCGGCAGCGATTCTTCACGAAAGACTGGCCATGGGAGCGTCGTCCGCAGGTGTTCTACGACCCCCGGTCGCTCTCCCTTGGCGATGCAGCCAAGTCGGTCCTGCACGCGAAGTGTGTGATCGTCGATGACAGCAAAGGATTCGTGACATCGGCGAACCTCACTGAGGCGGCGCAGTATCGCAACATTGAGGCTGGGGTCCTGCTCAACGATCGCCTGCTTGCGTCGAGGCTTGCGTCGCAGTTCCGGCAACTCAGGGAAAAAGGTTTCGTTCGACCGCTTTAGGTCGCGCCGTTCAAGCTGGATATTCTGCCCCCCGCGCGTCGTCTCGCGCAATCCGTTCAATAGAGGACAACAACACAATGACTCAGCCGCTCAAAGTCGGACTTGTGTATGACTTCGATGGGACACTCGCCCCCGGCAACATGCAGGAACACTCATTCCTGCCGACACTCGGCATCAATGCCGCGGACTTCTGGGCCGATGTGAAGGAGCGCACGCGTAGTCACAATGCCGACGAGATCCTCGTATACATGTGGCGCATGCTCGAGATCGCCCGCCGGAACAACGTGCAAGTTTCTAAGGACGATTTGAAGCGCCATGGCTCGACGTTGAACTACTTCCCAGGTGTCGATACCTGGTTCGATCGGATCAACCTATACGGGACAGAACGCGGCCTTCACATCGAGCACTACATCATCAGCTCGGGGATCTACGAGATCATTCGGGGATGCTCGATCTTTCCGAAGTTCACCTACGTATTCGCGTCGAAGTTCATATTCGAGAACAACGTTGCCGTTTGGCCCGCTACGGGGATCAACTATACCTCGAAGACGCAGCACCTCTTCCGGATCAACAAAGGCATCAAGACCATTTGGGATAACTCCAATATCAACAAGTGGATTCCTGAGGAGGAGCGGCCGATCCCGTTCTCCCGAATGATCTTCATTGGCGATGGTGAGACCGACGTCCCGGCGATGCGGACGGTACGGATGCAAGGAGGCTGCTCAATCGCCGTGTACGATCCCCAGAAGATTGGATCTGACTCTGCGCAGCGAGTCCTTCACGGGCTAATCGCCGAGAAGCGTGTCAACTTTGTCGCCCCGGCCGATTACGGTGACGGATCACAGCTTGACCTTACCGTGAAAGGCGTGCTGGGAGGAATAGCGCGGCGTTGAAATCTGCGCAGAGGAGTGGCCGGCAGAGTCGGCTCTATGTTCCCGCGAGATCTCGGATCAGAACGGAAGGGAATCATCGTCAGATTCTGATTCTTCCCAGGCGGTTGTGGTCGACGATTCTTTCGCCGTAGCCGCAATCCTGCCGTTTGCGCGAGGCAAGCAGGTCCTGCAAATCTTGACCTGCTCGGCCAGTTCCGACTGGAGATCGGCGGGGGGAAGCCGGCTCGCCCCGCCCGAATACTCAAACGTGGGACAGAAACGGTGGTGCAACGTTTTTCGACCCCATACGACGAGCAGATTCGGGTCACCTGGGACCAAGATCTTTCGTTGGTCGACACGAACGAAGTAGGCACGACGGCCGGCTGCGACGTCTTCACGCTGGAGGACGAGCTCCGCGCCACTTGGGTCGGTAAGCCGCCACGACTTGATGGTCCGCAACTCCACGTCGCTGTAAACCGCCGCGGCAGTGAAGTGTCCGTCTCCCGTAGCCGTCGAACGGAGAGTCCTGTCGTCGACGCATGCCGCGGCGGTCCATGTTTCGAGGCGCAGCGGTGGCATTGCCGCACCATCCGGTGCCTCGAGGCGAAGCGCAGCAATCGCATCACCTGCGAGCGTGACGCCCGCGATGATTTCTATGACGCTCCATGCTGGGGCCGCAGCGATGGTCTCGTTCGGCGCTCTGCGTCGAAGCCATGCCTTTATCACCGGGCCAAGCCTAATACTTGCCATCACGGAACCTCCGAAGAACCGGACGTGTGGAGCCGCGGGGGCTCGCTGGTTCGGGGGAATTGGGTGGGGGTTCGGGGCGCGCGAAGGCAGTGGTCGGTGGCTCGCGACGCTGACGCGGAGCCGGGTCGCCGCGAACGTAGGCGTCGGCCCATGGATCGGCATTGGCATCGGCGAACGGGTCGGGGTTGAGTTGGGTGAGCAACGCGGTTGTCCATTCCCAGTCCTCAGGGGCCGAGGCTATCGCCTCGGCGATGGCATTGGCGAGCTGATAGCGACGGCGGACGGCGGGGTCCCGGATCGCCGCGTGTGCGATCTCGTTGGCTGCCACTACCGGGAGGCAGCGTTCCGCGAGCCAGAGCGGAAGTAGCCGTGAGATGTTGCGCACGGTCTGCCCCGAGACGAACGCGATCCACGGGGAAGGGCCAGGGTGGGGGCCGGTCGGGCCATCTGGCCCCCGCTGACGAACAGCCCAGTGCCACAACTGCTCACCGTTGGCGTTACGGAACGAATGGAGCGTGACAGGGCAGTCGCTGGGGAGGCGCCGTAGGAACTGCAGCACCGAGGACCAGGTCGGAAGGGAGGTAAGTGGGCTGGGCATGCACTACCGTAGCCGCACGTCGGGCCCAACCGAATACCCGCCGAATTTTTCGGGGGTGCGTCGTATCACTGGCCGCTTTCCTCCCACTTCGGTTGCCGTCCCTCGACATTACTGAGCAACGACTTACGTGCATCGGCCGGTCCTAGAGTGCGTAGCGCCGGGAATGGCGGCCCGGCGCTACACGCTTCTAAGGAGGCGCGCGCGAGCCCCCGTGGACCCCTCACCGTTCCCCCTCCGGTGAGGGATCCGCGGGCGGGGGGGCGCTGGCGCGTGCTGGCGGGGCCGCTAGGGTAGGGCGCCTTTCACCAAGGAGCGCCTTTGTCATTCCCCGAATTGCCCGTTCCACGGATTTCATTCCCCGTTCGTGTCCGCGCCGCGTGGGCTCGCATCTGTCTGGCCACCCGTGGGGTTCGCCTCTCTGCGGCCTCCGGCCGTCGGCTCGCCGCGGTACTCGCCGTGACCCAGGAGTCCGCCCGCCCCGCAGCGACCGAAGCCGCTCGGGACCAAATCCGCCACCGTCGCGCCCATGAGGGGGCGACCGGCGTCAGTGGCCTCAGCGAGTGGGTGCGGGCACGTACCGTCGCCCGGGTCGACCACCTTCGTGAGGCCCTCGCACAGGCACAGGAGGAAACGTCGCGGCTGGAGGCCTCGCTGCCGGGAGGGGCGATTCCAGAGCGCCCCGGCGTGGCGGTGGCGGCCCTTCTGGGGGTGGCCATGATTGCCGAAGGATGGCTGACCTATACGGCACTCGCCCAGGTGGCCCCCGAGCAGACCGTCCCCCTCCTGCTGTCTTCGATCGTTGCCGCGCCGCTGGCGGCCCTCCTCGCTCACCGGGCTGGCGCGATGGCCCGGCGCTGCGCGTGGGCCGGTCGGCTTCGGTGGTTTGACGCTGGGGCCATTGCCGCCAGCGCCGCCGGGCCAATGGTGCTGGGGCTCGGCATCGTCGCGAGCCGGGTCCACGGTATCCCCGCCCATGATCAGCGCGGCCTGCTTGCTGCCATCGCGGTGGGGGCCGGGCTGCAGGCCTGCCTCTTGGGGGTACCCGCTATCTCCGGGTGGCTCGGAGCAGATCCTGTCCCAGGGCTCAGCACCGCCCGCCGACGCGCGGGACAGCTGACCGCGAGCCTCGCGCGGGCCGTTCGCACACTTCAAGAGAGGGCTGAGGCCGACCGCCGAAACGCGGCGCGGCTTGACGCGCGCCTCGCGGAATCGTTGGCCGCCCTTGAATATTGGGTCGCGGTATATGCCTACACGCAGCACCCCGTTTCGCTACCAAATCGGCCAACGCCAAACCGGCCGCCCGTCGCGATCGACACTGGTGATCGCATGGCCGGAGGAGCGTGGCGATGAGGCGGCTTTTCTTGATGCTGCTAGCCGTCGCGGGCACGTGGGCGATGGCGGCATGCCAGCCGTCTCACGTTACTGAGGCTGGCGCGCATACACCCCTCGCGCCGCGCACTGTGCTGCTCTACGTCGACGTGTCCGCAAGCCGCC
Source organism: Gemmatimonadota bacterium (assembly GCA_021299375.1). Classification (GTDB taxonomy): domain Bacteria; phylum Gemmatimonadota; class Gemmatimonadetes; order Gemmatimonadales; family Gemmatimonadaceae; genus Gemmatimonas. Next base: position 1,616 of record JAJTGR010000038.1, on the reverse strand, counting down.
GCAGCACGGACGACTCAGCGGCGATGCGATCGATAGTCGCCGACCTGCGAGCTAGGGACCGACTGGTGGTGATTCCTGCCGGTCGACCGCTTGGCGATCTCCGCCCCGTGATAGACACACTCCTGCCAGGTACGCTGATCGACAGCTGGGTGCAGTCTGCAGGCCTCGAAGCGGGCCGAAACGCGGCGCTGACCACAAAGCGCCGCGCTCTTATCGAGGCCCGGGTTCGCCGCGCGATTCAGGGCGCCGTGACACGCGAAGGACGCCCCGCCGAGTCCCGGCTGCTCGACGCAGTTTGGCACGCCGGCGACGTGGCGCGATCCACCGCGGCGGATCATGGCGGCGTTCGGTCTGCCCCGCGTATTGAAGCCCTGTTGCTAAGCGACGGCCGTGAGGAATCCGCGATCGTCAACGTCGCGCATGCAGTGCCCGGTCCTGCCGTCACGCGCGCACTCGTAAAGCGCTTGCAGGAGCAGGGATGCGACCTCAACACGCCAGGGCTACGCGTACGTGTCCTCGGCGTGCGCCATGCGCGCGATACCCAGGCACTCACACGGTGGTGGATCACAATGCTCACCGATCTCGGGGCCCACGTTCGCGCCGGCGATGTGGTCACCGTACCCCTGACCAACCTCCTTTGATGGGACAGCACATGACTTTAGGTGCGACACTGCAGGTCGCCTTTCGCCCAGACGCTCTCGAGATCACCTGCACGAACGTGCTCCGCGTCGCGCAGGCGGTGGAGATCGGTGAACTGCTGCACCTCGCCAATAGTTACTACCACCTTCGAGAGATTCATTTGCGCCTGCTCTCGGTACGCACGTCACGCGCGGCCTGCACGCTGCTGCAACAGAACCTGTCCTCCGCGAAAGACGTCGGCCTCATGGTGCACCTCCACGCGCCATCGGCCCTGTCCTCCGCGTTGCAGGGAACCGCTCTGAGGAAGGCGAAGACGCGACGAGTCATCGGGTTTGGTGAGGCGGCAAAGTCGCCCCGCCGTACACGGGGGCGTCGGTGATGGCACAGACATATGACGGCACGTTTCAGGTGCCGGAGTTGGCGTCGATCGGTCTGTCGGTCACGCCCGGCATCCTCAATCGAGGCGTTTTAGTGGTCGGGGCGTCAGGAACGGGGAAGTCCGCCTCGGCCATGCTCCCTGTTCTGAGCGCTATCCGACGCCAATGGAGGGCAACGGATGCTGCGGGAAGGCCAGCCGCCTTGATCGTCGACCCAAAGTTGGGACTGGTTGCGCCCGACGACCCCGAAGTCATTCACCTCGGGCGGCACGGCAGTGCTGCCGTGCGCTTCTACGACAACACTGTTGACGGCCGTGATCCGGGCGTCGTTCTCGACGAAGCACTCGCCCTGAGCCCGGCGGCGTCGCCGTTCTCACGCGATCCGTTCTGGCGCGCGAGCGCCCGCACGCTTCTGCGGGCCTGCGTGCAAATAGATACCACGATCTTCGCCGACGCCCCCGATGCGATGAGCGCCCGTCAGCAGCAGGGCGACATCTGGCAATTACTGACCCGGGCATTAAATAGTGCGTAGTGTTATATTGCCTCCATGGTGAAACGCGTAGACGGGCGATCGCTGGACGCGGCGACGCAAGCGCACGT
>JAJTGR010000053.1 GCA_021299375.1 Gemmatimonadota bacterium | reverse complement strand
GTTGGTTGCCGCAGCGCGGTTGGCGCCGACAGAGGCCGCCCGCCGGTGGGCGACCCTGCTGCAGCAGATCTTCGAGGTCGACCCGCTCGTGTGTCCCAGCTGCCACGGTGCCATGCGCATCGTCGCCTGCATCACCCAGACGTCGGTGATCGACCAGATCCTCACCCACCTCCGGACCCGCGCCTCCCGTGAGGCGCACGCCGAGCCGCGGAGCCCCCCCTCGACGCGGGCCCCCGCGAGCCGAGGGGCGTCACGCGCCCCACGCCCGTTCGCCGACGCGCCGCCGGTCCCCTGAGTGCGGCCCGGACGCCCCGCCACCACGCGGGGACCGTCGGCGTGGGCGGCGGTCCCACCGGCGCGACGGATTGGCCCCCGCCGGCATCGCTCCCCCCACGGTGCCCGCCGTTCCCACGGCCCTCGCGGCGCACGAACGAGTCGACGGGCACGCCGACGCCCGCCAGTCGGTGCTCCCGCGGCCGGTGATCGCGTCGTATACTCGGCGGATCGTCGACCCGCCCCGATTGAAATTCCGGCTCTTCGATCGGGCGCTGTATCAGGCGATTCTGGGGCTGCAGGCCCCGTGGCAGGTCGAGCAGGTCGAGTTACGAATGGAACCGGGTGAGGTGGAGGTCTGGGTCGCGGCGGTGACGGAGACGCCATTTGGTTGTCCCGAGTGCGCGGCCCCGAGTCCGATCCACGATCACATCGAGCGACGCTGGCGCCACTTGGACACCTGTCAGTTTCGGACCGTGCTTTGCGCCCGGGTGCCGCGCGTCCACTGTGCGACGCATGGGGTCCGCACGACGCGCGTGCCGTGGGCCGAGCCGGGCTCACGGTTCACGCTGCTCTTCGAGCGCCTCGCGATAGCGTGGTTGCGCGAGGCCACCCCGACGGCCGTCGCGCGGCGACTGGGGCTGACGTGGGACGAAGCTCGTGGGATCATGGCGCGGGCGGTGCGGCGCGGTCTCGCCCGTCGGCAGCCGGCGGTGGTGCCGCATCTCGGCATCGACGAGAAGAGTTTCTTGAAGCGCCATCAGTGTGTGAGCGTCGTGGTCGATCTCGACGCGGCGCGCATCCTGCACGTCGCCGATGATCGGCAAGCGGTCAGCCTGGCGCCCTTCTTCGAGGGGCTGAGCGAGGCGCAACGCACGGGTATCACCGCCGTCGCGATGGATATGTGGGAGCCCTATCGCCAGACGCTTCGCGTTCACGTGTCGGAGGCGGATCGCAAGATCGTGTTCGACAAGTTCCATGTGATGCAGCACGTGCTCACCGCCGTCGATACGGTGCGCAAGCAGGAGCACCGGGCGTTGGCGGCGGCGGGGAAGTCCCCGCTCACGCGCACCAAGTAGGCCTGGCTCAAAAACCCGGCCGCCTTCTCGGCGAAGGCGTGGCGCGAGTTCGCCGCGCTGCGCGACAGCACCCTGCAAACCGCTCGCGCCTGGGCCATGAAGGAAAGTCTCCGCCGCCTATGGGACTACACCTACGTGGGCGCCGCGCGCACGTTCTTTCGCCGCTGGTATGGCTGGGCGATGCGGTCGCGCCTCGAGCCCATGAAGAAGGTTGCCCGCATGCTGCAGCGCCATCTCGAGAACATCTTGACGTACCTGAAGCACCGGATCACCAACGCGGTGACCGAGGGGCTGAATGCGAAGATCCAATGGATCAAGTACAGCGCCCGCGGCTACCGCGACCGGGAGGCGTTCAAGATGGCGATCTACTTTCACTGCGGGGGGCTGGACCTTGAGCCCCGCGTCGGCTGAGGCAACCCACTACAAACCCGGAAGAGCCGTTTTCTTTTTCGCCCAACGCGCTCGGCAAACTCCTGTCGTAGCCAGTCGTTCAGGATTGGAGCGTTTTGAAACGGATGGCCGTAGTCTGAGTCCCTCGAAACAAGGATGACGTGCTTTCCTGTGTCGATGGCGCATCGAAGTACCCACTCCCAATTCACTGCGTCGCCAATCGAGGTGTCGGAGTCCTTCCGAGGCGGATACCCAAGCATGAATCGCTTCAGTGCGAGTCTCCGGACGTTGAACCTAGCGTCCTTCTCTCGATCTAGGTTCAGGTCGGACTGATGTTGAAACAGCGATTGCGCGACGCGGTAGACCGGATCGTGAACGGACGGATTCTTGAGGACCCTTTCGATTCTACCGCGCATGCGCTTCACCTGCGCTTCTACTCGCTTCTTAGCACTTGTGATCGCCTTATTCGGGCGAGAGTCCTGCAGGAATGTGGGAACATTAAGTGCTCCCCAGTCTGGCCCCTTGGTCTTTCCAAGCGCTTCAAGAATTACCTTCTGCCGATTCCTCTTGAACTCCATTTCGATCTGATTGCCTGTGATGATTCTATCGACGCTTTCAGTGATATGGTTCAGCACGGTTAAGCCGCCTTCCCATCCGCGGACGCGGTAGAAATCGAGCAGAATGTTCGTGTCGATGAACACGAGCGCGTCGAGCTTCTTCGTTGCCTTCGCCATATTCCAAGAGTTCCCGATTGGTGTTCATATGCGCCGAACGTTCGCGAGACTTCGCCAATGAAGAGCTAACGCTGCGCTCTGCTGCAGCGACTATCAACAAGCAGCCGTGAACAGAGGCGCGCCAGCGCCGCAGTTACACGGCGCACAACATCGTCGCTGTCGGCAGCAGCGAAACGTTAGACGCTCAGCCACCGTCAGGGGACGGGACCTGCCGAGCTACTTCCGTGCTTGCAGTGTGTTCACGAAGCGTACGATTCCTGTGATGAGCTCCGGTGCGAGCGGCACGGTTGGATCGGTGTAGAAACGCAACTGCTCCGACTTACTTGCTGGCGTCACCTTTAGCATATGGTTCATCCCGTCGACCATGAGTACCTGCGCCGTTGGCCTTGCTCGCGCCAGTTGATCTGCCTCCGTGGGCGCGACCTGAATGTCGTGGCGTCCTTGGACGATCAGAACGGCGCCCCGAAGCTTCGCGATTTCAGTCGCTCCCGTGTACCGAAACCACGAGATCATGTAGGGCTGGACGGACGGGCGAAACAGACTGGCCAGCATAGGCAGCGTGTTGGCGACCGTGTCGCCCCGCGCGAGATGCGCGAACATGCTATCCGATTGCGCCTCCAGAGACGGCGGGAGCTGGCCGGCAAGCTGCTCACGTATCACGAGGTCCGCGCGTCGCGCCAGCCCGGCCACTGAAATAAACGCATCCGTAGGCTCGCGCTGAACTGCCAGCATGCCAAGCAACGAACCCTCACTGTGGCCGAGGAGGACCAGCCGCGAGAAGCGCGGATCCGATCGATACTGACGCACCCAAGCGGCGGCATCGTCCGCGTACATCTCGAATCGCAGCTGTGACTCGGCTGCCGTGGCCCCGCGACTCGCAGCAACGCCTCGCTTGTCGTAGCGGAGCGAGGCGATGCCATGCGCCGCAAGACTATCCGCGAGCATCCGATAAGACTCTGGGCCGCTAGCCATGCCAACGGTGTTGCCGTTGCGGTCTGTTGGTCCAGAGCCTGCCACAATGATGACGAGCGGTGCGACCTTTCCGACGTCGGGCCGGGTCAGCGTGCCGGCGAGAGTTCCGGTGGCGGTCACAACCGTCACCTCCTCGCTTGTCCCTTGCTGGGCCTTGAGCCGAACGGGGGATGCCAGTACACACGCGGTTGCCACGGCCACCGTCAAGCGAACGACGACTTTGCGCGGTAGACAGGGCAACAGATTGGTCAAGTGCACGAGGTTCATGGTCAGTTGAGGGGGACGCTGTCTTGTATCCGGTTGGTTGCGTCGCTGCGCGGAGCGCTCCTAGCGGCTGACTTGGCGTTCAAGTGTACGATTTGAAGCCAGCCGAAGGCGCATCGCGAGTTGCTCCGCGGCCATGCTATCCGAGGCCGACAGCAGGGTTACACCTTTCTTCGAGTAGATCACCACAAGTGGCTCGCGCAGTGCATCGACGAACAGCGTGGCCTCTCCGTAGGGCTCCATCGCAAATCGGCCAGCATACGAGTTACCGCTCTGCAGACCATTGCGGCGTCCACGTAGGCCGTCGAGTCCGTGGCGCATTCCAACCGAGTCGATTGTCGAGTAGAGTATTTCTTGCTTGTACCCCCACGCCTCCACTGACAGCGCCTCGGCGGATTCAACGATCTTTGGGGGGCCGCCACGGCCAACGAGTGCCACCATTACGATCACGCCAACAATTGCCAGCAGAGTGTAAGACGCAACCCCGGCGTCGGTGCCGCCACGCCTTATCCGAGGCGTGCCTCGAAAGTACGCTCTACTAGAATTCGATCGATTCGCATCCGCCATGTTCATTTGACTTCCCCACTCCAGTAAGTGTCTTTGGCTCGTCTAACGCGCGATTAGCCTGCAGGCGATCACTGCACGGCACGCGTTAGACTGCAGGCTTCTGCAGTATAATCGGAATGCCCAATATCGCGAGCAAGAGCGGCAGGTGGTTGCAGTGCATGAGGTTACGCGAACGCTCGCAGTCGAACGCCAGCGTGCAACACTGCGGATAATGCAGTCTATCGCGAAATCGCGCCAAGAGTCGCGCAGCCGTGCAGGCACCCCACTGACCGCCGCGAATGCGTCTCGTCCGATCCCACCCGCGCGCACGGCATCACCGGCGAGTCACGTCCGATTCGCTCAGCCCCCATCCTCACTCGACGTCATCGAAGCGCCGTCCCCTCGGCACGCGCGCCCACCCCTGCTGGCCCAGGTGCCCTCCCCGCGGTAAGGTACCCTGCCGCTCCTCCCGCACCGAACGACCGACCCTCCGCCCCCCACCCGTCGGAGCCCCCATGAGCCAGCCGCACATCATCACAAGCCCGTACCCCGACGTCGCCATTCCGGATATGGCGCTCGTGCCGTTCCTCTTCGAGCACGCGGCACGCTGGGGCGACCAGACGGCCATCGTCTGCGGCGTCACCGGGCGCAGCTACACCTATGCGGCGCTCACCGACGCCATTCGTCGCGTGGCCGCGGGACTCACTGCCCATGGCATCCAGAAGGGCGATGTCGTGGGGCTTGTGAGCCCCAACATCCCCGAGTTCCCCGTGGTGTTCATGGCGGTGGCCTCCATCGGGGCCATCTGTTCCACCGTGAACCCGATCGCCACCGCCGAGGAGATCGGAGCCCAGTTCGCCGACAGCGAAGCGGTGATGCTGGTGACCATCCCCGACCTCTTCGACAAGTGCGCGGCAGCCGCCCGCCTGGCCAGCACGGTGCGCGACATCGTGGTGATCGGCGAACAGGAGGGTGCCATTCCGCTGACGGAGCTGTTCACCCACGGCGACGCGGTACCGGCGGTTCACATCGACCCGGCGCAGGACGTCGCGGCGCTGCCGTACTCCAGCGGCACCTCGGGCATTCCCAAGGGCGTGATGCTCACGCACCGCAACATCGTGGCCAATCTCTGCCAGATCGAGCGCATCACCGAGGTGTTCGGCACCGGCGACCGCGTCCTCGGTGTGCTGCCGTTGTTCCACATCTACGGCATGGTGGTGGTGATGGGCGGTGCCTTCCGCCGGGGCGCGTGCATGGTGACGCTGCCGCGCTTCGATCTCGAGCAGGTGCTGGGTGTGCTGCAGCAGCACGAGATCCGCATGGCCAACATCGTGCCGCCCATCATCCTCGCCTTGGCCAAGCATCCGGTGGTGGCCAACTACGACCTGTCCAAGCTCAAGTACCTGTTCAGCGGCGCGGCGCCACTGGGGGCCGAGCTGGCCACGGCGTGTCAGGAGCGGCTCCATGTCACGGTGCGCCAGGGCTATGGGCTCACGGAGACGAGCCCGGTGACGCACTTCCACCCCATGACCGAGGAGCGGGTGCAGCACGGCTCGGTTGGCCCGTGCGCGCCGAGCACGGAGTGCCGGCTCATTAATCCGGACACCGGCGAGGACGTGGCCACCGGTGAAAAGGGCGAGCTGTGGATTCGCGGCCCGCAGGTGATGAAGGGCTACTTCAACAAGCCCGAGGCCACCGCGGCCTGCATGACCGACGAGGGGTGGTTCAAGACGGGCGATGTGGCCGTGGCCGACGAGCATGGCTGGTTCCGCATCGTCGACCGGGTGAAGGAACTGATCAAGTACAAGGGGTTGCAGGTGGCGCCCGCCGAGCTCGAGGCGCTGCTGCTGGGGCATCCGTCCATCGCCGACGCCGCGGTCATTCCGGTACCCGACCCCGAGGCGGGCGAGGTGCCCAAGGCGTTCCTCGTGTTGCGCGCCCCGATGACCGCCGAGGAGGTCATGCAGTTCATCGCCGAACGCGTGTCGCCGTACAAGAAGGTGCGTCAGGTGGAGTTCGTGGACGCGATTCCGAAGTCCCCCTCGGGCAAGATCCTGCGCCGGCTGCTGGTGGAGAAGGAGCGGGCAAAGGCCGCCGCGATGTAACTTCCGCCGTCGTCTGCACAACTCCCCACGCACGCTCCCCACTCAGGTTCACTACGACATGTCAGCTTCCCGCCTCGGCGTCGGATTCATCGGATCCGGATTCAACACCCGCTTCCACATGCAGGCCTTCCGCTACGTGCGCGACGCGGACGTGCTCGGCGTATGGAGCCCCAACGCGAAGAACGCCGCCTCCGCCGCCCGGTTCGCGCGCGACCTCGATGTGGGAGAGGCAAAAGCGTACAAGACGATCGGGGACATGGTGGCCGATCCCGCCATCGACGCCATCTGGATCAACGGGCCCAATCATGCCCGCGTGGAGAACGTCGAGGAGATCGTCGACGCCGTGACCAGCGGCCGCGGCACCCTCAAGGGCATTGCCTGCGAAAAGCCGCTCGGCCGCACCGTGGCGGAGGCCAAGCACATCCTGAAGCTGGTGGAGAAGGCCGGCATCAAACACGGCTACCTCGAGAACCAGTTCTTTACGCCGCAGGTGGCCACGGGGCACCACCTCATCTGGAAGCGCGGCGCGGCCGCCACCGGGCGTCCGTATCTCGCTCGCGCCGCCGAGGAGCACAGCGGCCCGCACGGCCCGTGGTTCTGGAACGGCGTGCAGCAGGGCGGCGGCGTGCTCAACGACATGATGTGCCATTCGGCACTCGTGGTGCGCCAGCTGCTCAGCGAGCCCGGCAAGCCGCTCTCCGACCTCAAGGTCAAGCGCATCACCGGCCACATCGCGTCGCTCAAGTGGACGCGCAAGGAGTACGCCGCCCAGCTCAAGAAGGAGATGGGCGTGGACTACCTCAAGGCGCCGTCGGAAGACTTCGCCAGCGTGCACATCGAATTCGAGACGCCCGAGGGACGTATGGCCATCGGTGAGGCCACCACCAGCTGGAGCTTCGTGGGCCCCGGCCTGCGACTCAGCGCCGAGCTGCTCGGCCCCGAGTACTCCATGAAGTGGAGCACGCTCGAGTCGGGGCTCGACCTGTTCTTCTCACGCGCCGTGCGGGGAAAGACCGGCGAGGACATCGTGGAGAAGCAGATGGCCGAGCAGGGACAGATGCCGGTGGTGGTGAACGAGGCGATCGCCTACGGCTACGAGGCCGAGGACAACCACTTCGTGCGCGCGTTCCTGGGCAAGGAGGAGCCGCTGCTCACGTGGCACGACGGGCTCGACGTGGTGCGCGTACTGATGCACGCGTACAAGAGCGCGGAGCTGGGCAAGACGCTCGAGTACAAGGAGAACGGGGTAGACAAGTTTGTGCCGCAGGTGGGGCAGGGGACGTGGCGGCCGTAGGCTCGGTGTGAAGGGCTGGCCCAACCCCCAGGCTTCAGGAAGAAGGGCATCCGGTCGGAGGGGGCAGGACTGCCTGCTGGCGAGGGCCTCGGCGTGGTCGTCCTCCTCCCTGCGCCCTGACACCCTTCGCCCGGAGGCCTGGGGGTCAAGAACCGTGCAGCCGCCAGATGACTGGACGCGGCCCGCTACTGCACCCGCCCCTCGTCCAACCGCCGGTAATTCACATCCAGCGCGTCCAGCCGCCGCAGGTGCACCGGCAACCGCTGCAGAAAGTCGGCGTAATCGCGGCGTGAGGCCGGGCTCCACAGCACTTCGGTGAGCGCCACCAGCCGCGGGTAGGCCATGTACTCCACATGCTTGGGGTTGGGCATGTACTCCGTCCACAGCTGCGCCTGAGCGCCGAGGATGTGCTTCGCTTCGGCGGGGGTGAGCTCGGTGGGCACGGGTTCGAAGCCGTAGACCTTCTCGACGTTGGTGAAGCCGCCAATGGCGAGCGGTTCGCGGGTCTTGTCCTGCGACTGGTAGTGATCGAAGTACGTGTGACTGCCGGGCGCCATGACCACATCGTGGCCGGCCTTGGCGGCGGCGATGCCACCGGCCATGCCGCGCCAGCTCATCACGGTGGCGTTTTCCGCCAGGCCACCCTCGAGGATCTCATCCCACCCGATGAGCCGGCGCCCGCGCTGCGTGAGGAAGGTGTCCATCTGCCGGATGAACCAGCTCTGCATCTCATGCTCGTCCTTGAGCCCGAGCGCTGTGATGCGGGCCTGCACGTCGGGGCTGGCCTTCCACTGGTCCTTGATGGCTTCGTCGCCACCGATGTGGATCCACGGCGACGGGAACAGCTCCAGCACCTCGGTGAGCACGTCCTGCATGAACGCCACACTGCGATCGCTTGGATTGAGAATCCACGGGCTCACCCCCCACACCTGCATCACGCCGGGAGTGGGCACGGAATCGCGGAGGCTCGAGAGGAACGGATACGCATGAACGGCGGCCTGGGCGTGACCGGGCATCTCGATTTCCGGCACCACGGTGATGTGCCGTTCGGCGGCGTAGGCCACGATCTCGCGCACGTCCTCCTGCGTGTAGAAGCCGCAGTGCCGCTTGCCGTCGAAGACCTGCTTGGCTGGGTCGGACACATACGGGCCTACGAGCGTCTGCTCACGGCACGCGCCCACCTCGGTGAGGCGCGGGTACTTCCGGATGGCGATGCGCCACCCCTGATCTTCGGTGAGGTGCCAATGGAAGCGATTGAACTTGTGGCGCGCGAGCAGGTCGATGTGCTTCTTGACGTACTCCTTGGGCATGAAGTGCCGAGCCACGTCGAGATGCGATCCGCGCCACGAGAAACGCGGGGCATCCTCGATGTGCACCGCCGGCACCCGCCACAGGACACCGGCCAGCGGCGCGTCGCGATAGATGGCCGGGGGCAACAGCTGCTTGACCGTTTCGAGCGCGTAGAAGGCCCCGGCGGCCGTGCTGGCGCGCACCTCGATGCCGCGGGCCGTCACGTCGAGCTGGTAGGCTTCGTTGGCAAGCCCCGGCACCTGACGCAATCGGATGCCGCCGGCCGCGCCGAGCGGGGTCACGCGCAGGTCGAAGCCGGTGGGGTTGGCGATGTCGCGCACGAAGCGGCGCGCCACCGCGCGGAAGGCCGGACTCGCCTGCACCACCGTGGTGGCGTTCAGCGTGAAGGCGCCGGCCGCCGGCGTGAGCACGACCGGGCGCGGAATCACCGCGTAGCGCTCGGCGGTGGCGACGTCCTGCGCCGCGGCGGTCGAGACCGCGCAGCACAGCGCGAGGGCGGAAATCAGTCGCATGATCAAGAAAGGCAGGGGGAAGACGCGGGATGCGAACAGCGGAACAGTCCGGACGACGTGTCAGCCGGTGTGGCGCACCGCTGCGACGAGCTCCTGCACGACGCGCGGGTCGGTGCCGCGCACATGCACCTCGCGCACACCGGCGCGGGCGAGCAGCGGCTCCACCGTGGCGGCGCGCACCGAGCCGCCGGCGAGCACCACCAGCCGATCGGCGGCCTGCGTGTGCAGCGCCCGCAGCGTATCCGCGCCCTCGAGAGCGGTGGGGGCATGGCCGGAGGTGAGCACGAGGTCCACGCCCGCCTCCAGCAGTTGCTGCAACGACAGCTCGGCGCTGGTACTGGTGCGGTCGAACGCGCGGTGGAAGGCCACGCGCATGGGGCGGGCGCAGGCCACGAGCGCCTGCAGCGCCTCCATGTCGATGTGGCCGTCGGGGCGCAGGGGGCCCAGCACCACGCCGTCGGCACCGAGCACGCGTGCGGTCATGATGTCGTTGGCCATCACGTCGAGATCGGCGGTGTCGTACACGAAGCTGTGCGTGTGCGGGCGGATCATGACGTGCAGCGGCAGCGTGACCAGATCGCGGCACCGGGCCAGCAGACCAAGCGACGGTGTGGTGCCGCCGTCGCCCGGTCCGCACAGTTCGATGCGGCCCGCGCCGGCGTCCTGCGCCGCGCGGGCCGTCTGTACCGAGTCGCAGCAGGCCTCGACGAGGATGGCGGGACTCGGGCGGGTCATGAGCTCGGGAGCCGTCAGTGCGCCGCGGCGGGGCGGTTACCCCCCGCCGACGGCCGGAAGAGCAGCAGGAACACGACGAACACGCCCACCGCACCAAGCGCGGCCAGCTGCCACACCTGGAGCCAATCGTGCGAGGCGGCACCGGCGGCGTTGGTGGTGGCGTAGCGGTTCACCACGCTGCCCGACACATACGCGCCGACGAAGTAGCCCACCCCGTTGGTGACGAGGTTGAGGAACCCCTGCGCCGCGGCACGAATGCGGGGACCGGCCACTTCGTCGGTGTAGATCTGCCCCGCGACGAAGAAGAAGTCGTAGCACACGCCGTGCAGCAGGATGCCCGCGTAGATGAGCGCCATGCCGCCCGTGGCGTCACCACGGCTGAAGGCGAAGTAGCGGAGCCCCCACGCCAGCATGCCCACCAGCATGATCCACTTGATGCCGAGCTTGCGCAGGGCAAAGGGGAGCAGCAGCATGAAGCCCACTTCCGACGCCTGCCCGAACGACATAATGCCGGCGGCGTTCTCCACCCCGATCTCGTTCATGAACGGATTGGCGAACGCGTAGTAGAACTGCAGTGGGATGCACAGCAGGAACGACCCCAGCACGAACACCACGAAGTCCGGCCGCTTGAGCAGCTGCAGGGCGTCCAGGCCGAGGGCGTCGCGTGCGCTGAAGGGCGCCCCGGCGGCGCGCGGCGGCGTGTGCGGCAGCAGGAAGGCGAAGAGACCGAGCGCCACCGACCCGGCAGCCGAGATCTGCATGGGGATGGCGAGCTTGTCGGCCTTGAGCACGAAGCCCACCAGCACACCCGAGGCCACGATCCAGCCGATGGTGCCGAACACGCGAATGACCGGGAAGTCGCGCGTGGAGTCGGTGATGTTGTGCAGCGAAATGGAGTTGGTGAGCGACAGCGTGGGCATGTAGCAGAACGCGTAGGCCAGCAGCAGCGGATAGAAGCGGCTCCACTCGGTCTGCTGCGACATGAGGAACATCAGCGCCGCGCCACCCAGGTGTAGCGCCGCCAGCAGCTTTTCGGAGGCGAAAAAGCGGTCGGCGACGATGCCCATGAAGAAGGGTGACACGATGGCGGCAATGGCGGTGGCGCCGTAGGCGCTGCCGATCTGGGTGTCGGTGAAGTGCAGCGTCTGGCCGAGATACGTGCCCATGGTCACGAACCACGCGCCCCAGACGAAATACTGCAGGAACATCATGACTGACAGGCGTGCCCTCGTACCCATCATGGCAGCTCCCGGATGCGGATGTTGCGGAAGTACACCCGGTCGCCATGATCCTGAATGGCGAGGTGCCCGCGCGTGGCGCGGCCGTACTTCTCGGCGGTGGCGAACTTGCTGGCCTTGCGGCGCGTCTCCCAGTCGGCGGAGCCGAGCTCGTACTCCACGACCTTCACGCCATTGAGCCAGTGCTCCACGTGGTTGCCGTTCACCACGAGGCGGGCAGCGTTCCACTCGTTGGCCGGCTTCACCGCCCCCGGCGTGGGCGCGTGCAGCGCATAGTTGGCCCCCGCCGACGTGAGGGGATTCTTGCCGTCGCGATGCACCGCGTCGTCGAGGATCTGCAGCTCGGGGCCGGTGAGGTAGCTGCGCTCGCCGCTGTGGTCGATGCGGTAGATGATGCCGCTGTTCCCGCCAGGCCCCACCTTCCACTCGAGTTCGAACTCGAAGTTGGCGTACTGCGTGTCGGTGGTGAGGTCGCCGCCCTCGCCCGAGCGCACGAGCAGCCCGTCTTCGACGCTCCACCCCGTGACCGGCGCCCCCGGGGTGGCGTAATTGTGCCACCCGGAAATGGTCGTGCCGTCGAACAGGCTGACCCAGTTCGCGGTAGCGGCGGGGGCTCGGGTACCGGCCATGGCGCCGCGGATGGCGGCGGCATCGCCACCGGCTGGTTTGGCGCTGTGGCAGGCGCTCAGGGCCACGACCGCGCCGCCCAGCAGCAGGGATGACGAGGAACGCCGGCGGAGCCCCGCACTGCGGGGGGCGCCGAGGGGGAATGGCATGACGGCTCCAACGGGAAGGGATGAGGCGGGACGATGCCGCAATGCTAGGGCCGGTGCTGGCAACGCGGAAGACAGCGCGCCAGCTTTCGCGGCATGACCCAGCCAACCACCGCCCCCGAGCTCGACGCCCAGCGCTTTCCCATCGGCCGCTTCCAGCGGTTGGATATCGACACGCCCTACAGCGACGCCGAGCGCACGGCGTTCATCGAGCGCCTGGCCCTCCTGCCGGCCCACGTGGCCTCGGCCATCGACGGGCTCACCGACGAGGATTTCGCTCGGCCGTATCGTCCGGGGGGCTGGACCGTGGGGCAGCTCGTGCACCACATCGCCGACAGCCACGCCAACGCGTATGTGCGAGTGAAGCTCGGGCTGACCGAGGACACGCCCACCATCAAACCGTACGACCAGGATGCGTGGGTGGCACTGGCCGACTCGGCGCTCGATCCGCACGTATCGCTAATGATGCTGACGGCGGTGCACGCCCGGCTGGTGGCGGTGGTGCGGGCGATGACGCCGGCGGAGTTCCGGCGCCGGTTGCTGCATCCCGAAAACGGGCCGATGACGCTCGATCAGCTGGTGGCGCTGTACGCCTGGCACGGCGACCACCACGTGGCGCATCTGGAGGCGTACAAGGCCGGGCGGGCCGGGTAGACCGGCAGCGGGAGCGGCACGTCCGAGACTAGGGCGTGCCCTCGAAGATGCGTCCACCATCACCCACGGCGGCCACCCCGCCGCCGGGAATGCCGAACAGCGCGTAGATGATCGACCGCCACGGCGCCGTCAGCGGACGCCAGCTGCTGCCGTCGTAGCGCAGCACCGTCCCCGAGTCGCCCACGGCATAGACCTCGGTGGGGCCGCGGCCCCAGAGTGCGCGCAGGTCCCGGGTGGTGGGCGCCGAGACAGCCCGCCATGTCGCGCCGTCGTAGCGCAGGGTGGTGCCGGTGTCTCCCACCGCGAACACATCGGCCGCGCTGGTGCCCCAGATGGCGCGCAGACGGCTCCGCGTCGGGACGGCCATTGGGGCCCAGCGGCCGCCGTCGAAGCGCAGCACGGTGCCGGAGTCACCCACGGCGAACACATTGCCAGGGTCGCTTCCCCAGACGGCGCGGAGGAAGCGTTGGGTGCCGCTCGCCTGCGGCGACCACGCGGGGCCATTGGAGCGCAGGATGGTGCCCCGTTCGCCCACGATGACGTGTTGGCCACCGCCACTCCACACACCGCGCAGCACCACCGACGTGGGCGGCGGATCGCGGCGCCAGGTGGCGCCGTCATACCGAAGGATGGAGCCGGTGTCGCCCACGGCCACGATGTCCGTGGGCCCGTTACCACTGATGCCATACAGGTCGTTGGCGGCGGGCACCGCCTGCAGCGCCCAGGCGCTCCCCGTGCGGCGAAAGATGCTGCCCCCGAAGCCCACGGCGAACATCGCGTCGCCGGCACCATAGGTGGACAGGAGCGGCGGGTCGGTGGCGTCGATGGTGGCGGTGGCCGCGGCGCCGACACCGCGCAGCGTGACCACCGTCCCGTACCAGCCGGCCAGCCGCATGGCACCGTCGCCGCGTTGCGTGAGCGCGCGCAGGTTCTGCCCGTTCCCGATGCTGAGGGCGCGCCACGTGAACCCGTCGAAATGCCACGTCGCGCCGCCGTTGCCCACGGCGTAGACGTCGTTGAAAGCGCGCCCTCGAATGGCGAACAGGTTGGCGGTGCCCGGCGTTTGCATGCGCGTCCACTGGATGCCATCGTAGCGCACGATCGTCCCGGTAATGCCTACGGCGAACACGTTGCCGGCGCTGGTGCCCCAGATGTCGAAGTACGGCGTGCCGTCGGGCGAGGTGAGCCGGCGCCACGACACGCCGTCGAAGCGCAGCAGGGCCCCATTGTTGCCGGCCGCGAAGATCGCCGCGCTGTTCGCGCCCCAGATCCCCCAGATCTCGTCGGTGACGCCGCTGGCCATGGCCTCGAAGCGCGTGCCGTCCCAGCGGATGATCGTGCCGCGGTCGCCGGTGAGGTACACCTCGTTCGCCGAGAGTCCCCACACCTCCAGCAACGTGCTCGTGGTGCCCGCCTCCACACGCCGGAATGCCACGCCGTCGCCGCGCAGCACGAGGCCGCCCGTGCCCACGATCCAGAGGTCGGTGGGACTCGCGCCCCACATGCCCACCAGCGTCTCCGTGGTGTTGAGCGCGACAGCCTCCCACGGGCCGTCGTTCCGTGAGCGCAGCAGGCCGCCGTTCTGGCCCACGGCGTACGTACTGCCGGCCCCGTCGTCCCACACGCCAAGGAAGGTGACGTCGGAGAGCCCGGGGCGGGCCGCCCGCCACTGCTGGATGTCGGGCGTGTTGCCGGCGATGGTGACTTGCACGAGCGCCGAGATCGGCCCCGTGAGCCCCGCCGCGCTGGCGGTGACCCGCGCCGCGCCGGGCGCCACGCCGCGAATGGTGCCCACGCTGTCCACGGTGGCCACCGCCGGCGCATCCGAGCGCCACGTGATGGGCGGGCGCGCGATCAGCATCCCGGTACTGTCCCGGGCATCGATCTCCACCGTGACCTGCTGCCCGGCCTGCAGGTTCACCGAGGCCGGGCTCACCGTCAGCGAGGCCACGCGCGCGGCGGGCGGCACCATAACCGGTTCGCTCGGTTTGTCGCGGCAGGCGCCAAGGGCACTGGCAGCCACGGCGCCCGCAGCGAGCCACCTCACGAGGCCCGACGACCGACGTCGGCCGTCGGGCCGCTCTGTGTCCGTCCCTCCAGACATCGCAATCATGACGGGAGGCTAGCGGCCGTCGCCCTGCGCCCGCAACCGGCCCGCTCTAGCTTTCGAAGGTCCCGAGTGTCGTCTCCCCTTCGGTTTCTGCTCATGATCATCCGGATGCGTCTGCGGTCCCTGTCGTCGCTCGTGATGCGGGCCCTCACCACGGGCTCCCTCGCGGTGCTCCCGTCGCTGCTGTCCGCCCAACGCGGCGTGCCCCGCACGTCACCCCCGGCTCCCGAGTCCGAGGTCTACCTCGTGCCGCTCACCGTGCGCGGCGACACCGTGACGGCGGGCGTCCCGGCCAACCTCACGCGCCGGCCCGGCTACGACAACCAACCGGCCTTTGCCCGCGACGGGCGCTCCCTGTTCTATACCTCGAATCGCGGCGACGGTCACACCGACATCTACCGCTACGATCTGTCCACGGGGCTGTCGCTCCCGGTGCGGCGCACGAATCCGGAGAGCGAGTACTCGGCGTTCCCCGCCACCGACGGCCGCGCGATCACGGTCATTCGCGTGGAGGCCGATTCCACGCAGCGGCTCTGGCAACTGCCGCTGGACGGCGCCGAGCCCCGCGTGCTGTTCCCCGACATCAAGCCGGTGGGCTACTTCGCGCAGCCCAACGACTCCACCTGGGCGCTGTTCGTGCTGGGAACACCGGCCACGCTGCAGCTGGCGTATCATGGCCGCGGTACCGGAACGGTCATCGCGCGCGACATCGGGCGCTCGTTGTACCGCATCCCGGGCACGAACCGCGTGAGCTTCGTGCAGAAGGGGGCGCAGCCGTGGCGCGTGATGCAGCTCGATCCCGACACGCGCCGTGTGGACACGCTGGTGGCACTGCCCGGCCGCAGCGAGGACGTGGTGTGGATGGACAGCACCACCCTGCTCGTGGGCAGCGGCAGTACGCTGCACGTGTGGAAGCGCGGCACCACCGCGTGGCAGCGCGTGGCCGACTTCGGCTTCGCGCACCTCACCAACATCACCCGTCTCGCGGTGAGCCCCAACCGGCAGTGGCTGGCAATGGTCGCCGACGCCACGCCGCGGCCGTCGGTGCCAGTGAACACCTCGGCGGCGGCGCGCCATGTGGACCGCATCGACCCCACGTCGGTACAGCGGCATATCGACATCCTTGCCGCCGATTCCATGGACGGGCGCATGACGGGCTCGCGTGGCATGGAGCGCGCGGCGCGCTATCTCGAAGCGCAATACCGCGCCGCCGGGCTCGAGCCGGCCGGTGATTCGGGCACGTACCGCCAGCATATTCCGCTGCGTCTGGCGCAGGGGCCGGCCAGCGCCCCCGGTCGCACGCGGCCGGCGCCGGTGGCCTCATGGGCGGCCTGGGATTCACTCCCCGCCGAGCAGCGGCTGCGCACTCAGCATATTGAGGGGGTGTTGTCTCGTCGGGGCCCCTGCACGGAGCAGTAGCACACCGCTGACAGGGGTGAGCATGCTCGCGACACACAAGCGGCTGGGCGTGCTGACCTCGTTCAGGCGGCCCGGTGTCCGCGACGACAGCTCATTCTCGGACGCGCTGTTCCATGCGGCGAAGTGCCGCCCTGACTATCCGCACGAGCCGTTCACCGATCTGGCGCACGCATCGGCGTGGGTCGCGGTCTTCGGCCAGTTGTACAACCATGAGTATCGGCACAGTGCCATTCGCTTCGTCACGCCGGCGCAGCGACACGACAGGCACGATGTCGCGTTCTCGCGAAGCCCGCCCGCGTCTACGCTGAGGCCCAACCGCTGCAGTCTAGACGGAAGAGCGGCGCCACCCGCGACTGGTCACCCATCACGCGCGTCGCCGTGAACCCGCCGTATACCGCCGACGGGGGGTCATCTCACAGTAACACATACGACAACAGTCGTGACACTCACCGATAACCAGCCGCAGCCCGTCGTCATTGTGGCCGGTTTCGCGGTGGCGATCAGTGGCCGGATGTGAGGTGTCCGCCGAGGCCTACGCCATGTCCGCGATTCGTCGCGGATCGAGTTCTCCTAGCGCGTCCACACGGCAATGAGCCCGCACCAATTGTCTGTGCGTGAGCCTGCGAGCACCGGAGGCACTCGTGCTGGGCCGAAGTAGATCTCGATCCCGAAAACTTCGTTGAGCATGATGTCATCGAGATCAGTCAGCGGCGGCAGTATGACGCCGTCGATTGACACGCGCATCACGCACTGAACGAGGGCGAAGCCGGGATTGATGGTGTTCCTCGTTGGTTTGGCCCCGCGGGTCGAGATGGCGACCTTGTAACCGAGCGAATCACCAACCCGCAGTCCTGCCCGTCCGCGGAGCAGCTGGGAGAGCGCAATGGCACCCCGCCGCTCGATCTCTCCCCGGGTTATCGTAGCATTCGGAGCACCGCGCACGCGACGAGACTCGAACTCGGTGTGACGAGCGACTTTCACCCGCATCTCCTCGACGAGAACGGTTGGAAGCATAGCCTCAACTTCCTCGGCGATGAGGACATACTGATTGTAGCCAGGTTCGATGCGCAACGAGATACGGAGTTCACGGATGCCAACACGCCGCACGCTCGCCGTCCACTCGCCAGTCGGCAGATCGGCCAAACGCAAAGTCCCGGCGGAGTCGAACCGCGCGACATGCTCGAGGTCTCCACGAGTCAATCGTAGCTCCGCTCGCTCTACGGCTCGGCCGTTCTCCGTTTCCAAGTACAGGTGAAGGATCGCTCGCTGGGGCGATTGCCCGTGCAGTAGACCAGAAACAAGCAGGAGCAGCGTCGCGCACACGCTGCAGATGACCACGCGGAACAGACGTCGATTGCCCTCGGGGGAAGTAGGCATGGCTGACCTCAAAATGCCATCTCGCGCGAGGAAACCGAGCTTCGAAAAAGTGTGATCTCGGCAGCGACATCGGTGCATCCTCGGATCACCCTTCGTCGGGGCTTTTCGGTGAGTGAAAGAACGCGGCCTCGCGCCCAGCTTGAAGAGCGAGATAGTGGAAACGCTTCCTGACCATCATCGGGGGCCTTGCAACTCGTTGCGCCATCGCGCAGAATCCGCGAAGAATTGCGTTACCTCCGTCCTACACCGCGCCAGCTCTCGGACGCCACGTAAGCGCAGGAGAGGAGTCGACTGAGTGACCACAAGCTCCGTCTCCGATATCGCGCGAACGTTCCGCAAGAAGACCAAGATCTGCGGAACAGATGGCTGTGATGGCCCTAGATTCTACAAGAAGCTTTGTGCGGCTGTGCCGGTCCAACCCTGCCCGGCAACCACCTCGTCGAAGTCTCCAATTCGGCTTAACCATCGCAGCCCAACGTCAGGTGATTGATCAACGGCAGAGCCGATCGAAACGAGATCGAGATTGCGCCCGCGTGCCAATTCACGCGCAGAGCCGAGGCAGCCACGCAACGAGTCGACGATAGCGCGATCCGCCAAGGAACCCAAGCGCGAGGATCCAACCACAACAGCCACAAGTTGCGTACCGCGACCGGACGCGCCCACGATTTCCTTCACACTCTGCGATGTCCGTCTGCCATCACCTAGTCTTAGCGGTGGATTCCGCCAGCCAACGAACGCTGCAGTAAGGACAACCCCGCAGCAGAAAGAAAGCGAGATGGTAAGGAAATGCTCACTGAAAAGGCTGCGCATGCTTGCAGTTGCGTTGGGATGAGATGCAGCTGCGAAGATTCCATCAGGTGCTGATACTAGGGTCGCCGACCGTGAGGCTCCGGCTGTGACAAGAGTCTCGCGATCGGCTCGGGAAGAGTGCCTGAACGCTCAGCCGGAACACCTCACTGCGTCAGTCTCGGCGTCTCCGCCTCCACCCTGACCGAAACAGGATAATTCAACCTGAATCCTGCAATGCGTTCGTAGGTTCGCCATAGAAAAACACCGCCGGTTGCCTTACGTTCGCGGGACTTCCTGGCAGAAGTTTCCCTCGTCACGCAGAGGCACCCGGCCGGTGCGCTTTCATCGTATTCCCTG
>JAJTGR010000078.1 GCA_021299375.1 Gemmatimonadota bacterium | reverse complement strand
GAGTGCGCGCGGTGATCGCCGAAAGCTTCGAGCGCATCCACCGGTCGAATCTGGTGGGCATGGGCGTGCTGCCGTGCGAGTTCGTGAACGGCGAGACGCGCCAGTCGCTCGGGCTGACGGGTTTCGAGAGCTACGAGATCGTGGGACTCGACCAATCGCTCACGCCGCGGGCCACGCTCACGGTGAAGGCGACGGCCATGGACGGGGCGGTGAAGACGTTCAGCGTGCGCTGCCGCATCGACACGCCGGAGGAGATGCAGTACTACACGCACGGGGGCATCCTGCCGTACGTACTGCGGTCGCTGGTCTCGCGCTGATCGTTTCGGTGGCAGCGGAACGGGCTCCGGGCTTCGGCTCGGGGCCCGTTGTGCCTTCGGCGGTTTGCCGGTCGTGGGTCGTGGGTCGAAGTTCGTGGGTCGTGGGTCGAAGTTCGTGGGTCGTGGGCGTGGGCCGTGGCGTTCCCGGGCAACACGCCCCGCCTGCTCCCGCTCACCCCGTTCGCTGCTCTCTTCCGGGGTGGCCGTGCGCCCTCCGTCGCTCCGCTCCTCCGTGCGCCGGCGTCACCCCCTCAGGGATCCGCTCACGGGGCGGCGGGGCGGGCGGGGCGGCCTCGCGCGCGGGAACCGGTGCGCTGACGTTTCCGCTGGTGCATTAGACTCGAAAGCCGGCACTCCTACTCATGACTCGGAACGGATCCGTTGCCCCGCACACTCCGCACACTGCTCCCGCTGGCGCTGCTGATCGCCGCGGATCCCCTCGCCGCCCAGACGCTCAAGGTGGGCGACCTGGCGCCCGATTTCACCGTCACCACCGTGACGGCCAAGGGTGCCGATACGGCCCCCTTCACGCTCTCGGCGCATCGCGGTGAAACGGTGGTGCTGGCCTTCTTCCCGCAGGCGGGCACCCCCGGATGCACGACCCAGATGGAAGCGTACCGCGACCGGTACGCCACGCTGTTCAAGGGCGGGCAGGAGGTCACGCTCGTGGGGGTGAGCACCGACGATGTGGCGGACCTCACCGGTTGGGCGCGCAAGAAGAACTTCCCGTTCCGGTTCGCCACCGACGGCAACAAGATCGTGGGCAAAGCCTATGGCGCCAGCGGCATGCTCTGGCACAAGCGGCACCTGTATGTCATCGATCCGCAGGGGCGCATTGCCTACATCGCCCGACCGTTCAATCAGATGTCGGAAGATGCGTACACTGCCCTTGGCGCGGCCGTCGTGGCCGCGGGCGCGGCGTCGCCCTCGCGCTGAGCCGCCAGCGGCATCGCGCACATCGATCCTCCGTGAACGAGCCCCGGCATTCCGCCGCCCGGTGAACGGGATGCCCAGGGGGTCTCTCCTGAGCGGCGTTCAGCGGTCGTCGTCGTTCTTGCCGTCGCGATTCGTGCCACGGAACGCACGGTACGCGTTTCGGATGTTGTTCTGGATCTTGGCGCGCACGAAGCCGGCACTGTTCCCTTCGGCGGGGGAGTAGAGGCCGCCGTTCGGGCGCAGGAACCACTCAGTCATGTCGATCGTGACGGTCACGTCGTCGCCGCCCTCGCCGATCGTAAGCGGCTTCGACAGCGGCACGTCCCGCTTGGCGTTCGCATTGCGGACGAGAGTGAAGACACGTCCGTGGTACGTGCCCTCGAGCCCCATGCTGATGTCGCGGAAGTTCGGGTTGGCCACGCGGAAGGCGCGGTCGGCCGAACCGCTGCTCGACGCCTTATGGATGTCGAAACCCACTACCGGGTCGCTGCCGGCAGGCACGTCGACCGCTGGCCGATGGCGCGCCCCCCACGCCCCCATCCGCATACGCGAGGGTAAGTTGTCCGGTAAGCTGGTGCGTACCGTGGCTACCGTCAGTGACGCGCCACACGGTCGTGCACTGTTTCCGCTGCGGCGGCAGCGTGGCTCGTAACACCGGGCCCCGCCACTACACACGTTCCCATCCCGCCCCATGTGATTGCGCTCATCGTGAATCCGGCAGCAGGACGCGGCGCGGCGCAGGCACGAGCCGTGTCGGCGGAGCAGGCACTGCGCGCGCTCGGGCCGCTGCGGCGCTACGACACGCGCGCCGCGGGGGATGAACGCCGCTGCGCACGCGCCGCCTGCGACGATGGCGCCACGGTGATTGCCGTCGTGGGTGGCGACGGGTCGGTACACCACCTTGTGCGCGGCCTCCTCGAGGCGGCAGGCCCGGGCAACCCCACGGCGATTCCGCTGGCCATCTTTGCGGCCGGCACCGGCAATGACCTCGTGAAGTCGCTCGGTACGCCCGCACACGACGCGCAGGCCATGACCGAGCGGGTCGCTCGCAGAGCAGCCCGCCACATCGATGTGGGATACATCGACGACATGCCGTTCGTGAATGCCGCGGGGTTGGGTTTCGACGTGGAAGTGCTGGAACGCATGCAACGGCGGTCGTGGCTGTCGGGGACCGCCGCGTATTTCACGACGGCGCTTCGCGCGCTCTTCGGCTACGCCGGCTACCACGCCTCGCTGATCACGCCGCAGACGCGGCAGGACGGGGCGCATCTGCTCACGGTCTTTGCCAACGGGCACACCTTCGGAGGCACGTTTCGCATTGCGCCGGACGCCCAGCTCGATGACGGCGCGCTCGACTGCGTGAACATTCGCGCCCTCTCGCCGCTCGAGCGCCCCGGAGTGTTCCTGCGCGCCGTGCGCGGCACGCATCTCGACCACGCCGCGGTGACGCACTGTACGGGCGACACGTTCACCATCATCGCTCCTGCCCCGCTCTCCTTCGAAGCCGACGGTGAGCGGTATGGCAGTCGTGGTGCCGAGATTCGGGTGCGGGTCACCGCGCGGCAACTCATGGTCATTGCGTGACGCGGGTCTGCGGGGAACCGCACCACGGAGGGCGTCCTCCGCGACTCCGCGTCGACGGACATACCGGCAGGAACGGCAAACGACCCGGGTGACGACCTCGCCCCCACGCGATTGGTCGTTCCGGGCCGTCCCCCGTCCGGTGCCCCCTCCACGAGGCGGCCGAACTCCTGCGGTCCTCTCCCTGCAACTCTTCTGACACCACAACCGCTTGGACGGTTGCCGTCGTCAGCTCCCCCTGCCCTGGGTGTACCCGTGGCACACGGAACGTGCCGCCCGTTCGGTGACGCCCATCCCCTTCGCGAACACGCCCTGTGCCGAGCGCGTCAGCGCGGCGAGCGCACCTGATGTCCGATGAGACCGCCCAGCACCGCGCCGCCAAGCGCGCCAATGGCCGCACCCCTCGCCCGGTCACGCGAGGAGATCACGCCAATGGCCGCACCGCTGGCCGCACCGATGATGGCGCCCTTTTCCGTATGGCGACGCTCGTCGACCACCTCACCGCGGCTGCCGCTCTCGCGGCCACCGTCACCCGCGGTACCCACGCGGCGCACGGTGCCCTGCTGCGGCACATAGACCACCCGCGCCGGCGCCGGCGCCGGATACGGTGTGGGATACGCCTGCGGGGGATAGGGCTGCGGATAGCCCGGCGGGTACTGGCCCGGGTACGGCGCATACCCCTGCGTGTACCCAGGGGCGTACCCCGGCGGAAGCCCAAGTTCCGCGGGGCTCATGAACTGCTGACGGTTGGCCGGCGCTTGCGACGCGGCCATGAGGTCGGCGCGCAGCTGCTCGTCCACGCGGCGGTCATTGTCGCTGCATGCGGTAAGCACGCCCACGGCCACGGGGGCCAGCAGGGGCACCGCGGCCAATCGAAGACGGGACACGAGCGCGGACATGGAATCCTCCTTACGGATCGCGGCGGGCACCGTGCACCGCCGACATCCCCGTCCAAGGCAGGGACCATGCCACTGCCCTTGCGCCGGTTTTGCCACGGCCCCCCCCGCTTCCGGGCGGTCGTTGTCCTCCAGCGCGGTCACTGTCCCGTTCCACACGTGGACAATCGACGCCCCGGTGGGGTAGCCTTCCTGCAGTCCATTCCGGTCCGTCTCAACCTTCAGGAGTTCCGATGTCCTTCCGTTCGCGTTGCGTTTCGCGCATGGCCGTGCTGGTGGCCGCCGTCACCATGGTTCCCGCGTTCGCCGGGGCACAGACGGCCCTCAAGGTCGGCGACGCGGCCCCCGACTTCACCGTGACCACCGTCACCGCCAAGGGCGTGGACGCCAAGCCGTTCAAGCTCTCCGAGCACAAGGGCGAAACGGTCGTCCTCGCCTTCTTTCCCAAGGCGCGCACCAGCGGCTGCACCGTGCAGATGGAGTCGTACCGCGACAAGTACGCCGATCTGTTCAAGGGCGGAAAGAAGGTCACGCTCGTGGGCGTGAGCGTCGATCCCGACACGGCGCTCGTTTCGTGGGCCAAGGACGCCAAGTTCCCCTTCCACTTCGCCGCCGACACGGAGCGCAAGGTGGGGGTAGCCTACGGCGCCAATGCCGGCACCGGCTACCACAAGCGGCACCTCTATGTGATCGATCCCCAGGGCAAGATCGCGTACATCACCACGCCGTTCAATCAGCTGTCGGCCGATGCGTACACGCAGCTGGGTGACGCCATCACCAAGTCCGCCGGCACGAAGTAACCGCGTGGCGGTTTTCCCGGCATCGTGAACCCGTTGTCCAACCCCCGCGCCCTGCTCACCGCCCTGCACGAGGCGGCCGTGCAGGGCGCGGCGCCATTTGCGCGCACCCGCGACGCCGTCCATGCCTGGTGGAACGCCACGGCACTCACGCCGGCGCTCACGCAGCCGGTGTACCTCATTGCGCTCGGCAAGGCCGCGCCGGCGATGGCCGCCGGTGCTTTCGCCGCCCTCACCGAACAGCGCACGCCGGTAACCGGCGGGATCGTCGTGACCGCGCATGAACCGCAGCGCAGCGAGTGGCACGGCCTGCCGGTCGCCGATACGCTGCGCGTGATGCAGGGCGATCATCCCGTGCCCGGGCCGCGGTCGCTTGCCGCGGCCGAAGCGCTGGAAGATCTGCTCCAGAACATGGAGCCCGACGCCGTCGTGCTGGTTCTCCTGTCGGGAGGTACGACGGCGCTGTGCGCGGCGCCCATCGCCGCGCTTTCGCAAGCCGTGGGCTCAGCCGAGGCGGCGCAGGCACACCTCGCCAACCTGGCGCAGACGCTGCTCGAAAGCGGGCTGGCGATTCACGAGATGAATGCCATTCGCCGGCGCGTGCTGCGCTTTGGCGCCGGGCGGCTGGCCACGGCGCTCGCCGCGCGCGACGCGCGACACATCGCGGCCTTCGCCATCAGCGATGTCATCGGCGACGATCCGTCGGTGATCGGGTCCGGTCCCTGCTCCCCCGATCCGCTCGACGAGGCCACGTTCCTGGCGCTGCTCGACGCACACGACATGCGCGCCCGCCTGCAGCGGGCCACGTCGCAGGTACTGGGCCTCACCGGCACCGGTACGCCGCCCGCCACCGCTGCGCCGTCGCACCCCGCCTTTGCCCGCGTGAGCTACACGCTCGTGGCGCGCAACGCCGACGCCGTGAATGCCCTGGCCGCGCGCGCCCGCGACGCGGGGCTGACGCATGTGCAGGTGGATGACGAACCGCTGGCGGGCGACGCGGCCGCGCTGGGTGATCTGCTGGCCCGCCGCGCCCTGGCCATTGCGCGTCGGCTTCCCGCCGGAGAAACGGCGCTGCTGGTGGCCGGGGGGGAACCGGTCGTGCATCTGCGCAACACCATCGAACGGGCGCTGCAGGTCAGCGACGACGATGACGCGCGCCGCGATGCAGCCCTGCGCGACGCTCATGCCGCGCACCTGCCGCTTACCGATGATCTGGACACCCTGCTGCCGCCGGGCGCCGCGGTGGCCGGCGCCGTAGCCGTGGCTGACGAGCCGCTGCGCGGCGGCCGCATGCAGGTGCTCGCCCTGTCGGCGGCGCTCACGCTCGAACAGGCCGCCGCTCGTGGCGACCGCCATGCGTGGCGCACCATGGTGCTGGCCGCCGGCACCGACGGCCGCGACGGTCCCACCGATGCCGCCGGCGCCATCGTGGATGCCGCAGTGCCCGCCCTCGCCCGCCGCGCCGGCCGCGTCCCCGAAGAAGATCTGGCCACTGGGCGCTCCTGGTATTCACTCGATGCCGCCGACGCGCTGCTGCGCACCGGCCCCACAGGCACCAACGTCATGGACGTGGTGGCGGTCCTCGTTCGGGGATAACCCCGCTCCGTACTGGCAATGCGTCGAGTACAGGTAGTCGGGGGGTAGTCGGGGTCAGACCCCAGCTCTGACCCCAGCACTGCCCCGGTCGACAACGGGGCATCGCCGTGACCTGACACGGGGAGATCGTAACGGTCGCGTCATGTTGTCAATGCTGACGGCCGGCCGTAACGTGACGAATGCCTTCACGCCCCGACGATTCCGCACCGCCGCCGGCGCGGGCCTCCGGTACGGCGTCCCGTGCCGCCGGCGCCCCCGACACCGGCTCGGCGGCCGCCGAGTCTGGCGCCCCCGATGCCTATCGCCGGCGCCCCCGCCAGTCGCGCGGGCAGAAGCGCGTGGAGCTGCTGCTCGACGCGGCAGCCACCGTGATTGCCGAGCAGGGGTTGGGGGCTGCCACCGCCGAGGCGATCGCGGCCAAGGCCCGCACCGCCAAGGGGTCGCTCTATCAGTTCTTCCCCAACCGCGACGCCGTGCTCGCCGCGCTCGCGCTGCGCTACGCCGACGAGATGCGCGCCATTCACGAGCGCGCCTTCCCCATCGATGCGCACGACCTGCCGCTCGAGCGCCTCATCGATCGCATCGTAAAGCCGCTCGCCGAATTTCACGACCGCAATCCGGCGTTCCGCCGCGTCTTTGCCAGCGCCGACGGACCGGCCGACGACACGCGATCGGCGCCGGCACGGCTGCGGGGGCAGCTGTTCGAGTCGTTCGTGGATCGCCTCGATGTGCTCTTCGCCTCGCGCAATCCGCGTCTGGCCACTCGCGACCGGCGGCGCGCGGCCCTGGTGGCCGCCAGCATTGGACAGGTGCTGCTCGCGCGACGGGCGCGCGCGCAGGCCGCCGAGAAGAAGCCCCTCGTTGACGATCTGCGGCGCATTCTGCTGGCCTACCTGCAGCCGCTGCTGGAGCCCGAGGCGCCCACGGCAAAACGCCAGCGTGGGAAGGTGACCTGAGCAGGGTCCCCTGATGCCGACCCGCGTCGCCACGAAGCGCCGCTCCCTCCGCCAGCGCGGCTCCGGCCACCCCCGACGAGGACGACCGGGGTGGGGGGATGCGTCATGGCCGCCCGATCACGCGCCCGCCATGACGCTCCACCCAAGCATCACGCCCACAACCGTGCTCGCCATCGCGGCAATCACGCGTATCGACGTCGCCCAGTGCCGGCTCTTCGCGACGGCGAGACCAGCGAGACCGCTCACGAGCAGCGACACCACGCACATCCCCCCGATCGTGCCGATGCCGAACGCCATCAGGTATACCATCTGCGCCCGAATGGTCGATGCCGCTGCCACCAGCAGTACGATCACCGCGCCACTGCCCGCGAGTCCGTGCGCGATGCCGAAGGCGAAGGCCCCACGCGCATGACCAATCTGCTCGGGATGCCGGTGGGCGAGGTGGGCGGCATGGGCATGCGCGTGCGCCACCCCCATGCCTTGCCG
>JAJTGR010000011.1 GCA_021299375.1 Gemmatimonadota bacterium | reverse complement strand
CTGCAGACAGCGGACAGGGTGAGATTCGAACTCACGATACCGTTGCCGGTATGCCGGTTTTCGAGACCGGTGCCTTCAACCACTCGGCCACCTGTCCTCGGGGAACCTTCAGGCTGCGCCAATGCTGCAAGCGCCGCGCGAACGCTCCGGGAGCGCTAATAGCTAAACGCCGGATGGGCTCGGATCAAGTCCCGACGGCGACCGTCAGTATACGGGCGGTGATTTGCCGAAGGGCGCACGGCCACGCACGTTATCTCGCCCGTGCCCCTCCGTCGTCGACCAGCGGCCCCGCCGCCGGCGACCCCTCCCGAGCCTTTCCGTGAGTCTCTCCGATTCCGTCGTGCAGGTGGGCGTGCTGGGCGCCGGCGCCTGGGCGCAGTTCGCCCATCTGCCCGGCTTCGCACGCGATCCGCGCTGCAAGGTGGTCGCCATCGCCGATCCCGTGCCGGAGCGCGCGCAGGCGTTGGCGCAGCAGTTCGGCATCCCGCACGTGTACGCCGCGCACGAGGAGCTCATCGCCCGGCACGATCTCGACCTCGTCGATGTCTGCACGCCCAGCGCCACCCATTTCGCGCTCAGTTGGGCCGCGCTCGACGCGGGGCGGCACGTGCTCTGCGAGAAGCCGGTGGCCTACGACTATCAGGACACCCGCCGCGCCGCCGCATTCGCCGCCAGCAGGGGACTCAAGACCAAGCTTGGCTTCACGTTCCGCTACAGCCCGGCCATGCGCTACATGAAGGCGCTCATCGACGACGGGTTCATCGGGGAGCCGTTCATCTTCAACGGCTACGAGCAGAATTCGCAGTGGCTCGACCCGCAGACCCCGCTGCGGCAGGTGGACCACGAAGCCGACCAATCGGTCATCCAGGTGTCGTCGCTCGAAGGCTATGGCGCGCCGATCATGGATATCGGCCACCTCTGCATGGGCAGCCGGTTTGCACAGGTGGTGGGCACCATGAAGAACTTCATCCCCGAGCGCATGGTGCGCGCCACCGGGACCATGATGCGCATGAACATCGACGACGGCGACATCTTCATCGGCGAGTTCGCCAACGGGGCCATCGGTTCCATCCAGACCAGCTTCGTCACGGTGGGCAACTATCCCGGGATCGAAGCGCGCGTCTACGGCAGCAGGGGGGCGCTGATCTGCCGCATGGTCGAGGAGCACGGCATCGCCGAGACGCTCAAGGCCGCCACGGCGGACTCGTTGGAGTTCACGGCGCTCGAGATCCCTCACCGCTTCTACCCAACGGGTGGCAGCCCACGCGAATCGTGGCGCTCGCTGTTCTATGCCAATCTCACGGCGTCGTTCATCTCCGAGATTCGCGGCGACGTGGCGGGCAACGAAGGCAATTTCGACGATGGCGCCCACGTGCAGGAGCTGATCAACGCGGTCGAGCGCTCCTTCCGCCAGCGGCGATGGGTGACGATTCCCCTCGAAGCGGACGTCGCCTGATGCGCTCGCCCATCGACCAGTTCCTCGAGCAGTACTTCTTCCGCCATCCCGTGAACGCCACGTTCACCGGCATGCGGCTGCACGATCACGAGTTGCCCGACTGGACGCGCGAAGCCCGCGAAGACGAGATAGACGAGTTCGAGGCGCTCACCATCGCGCTCGACGATGCCTTCCCTGCCACGGACGACATGGCCTTGCTGGCGCGCGATGGCGAGGCGCTGGATGCCGCGTTGGCCCGCGCCAACATGGATGTGCGGCAGCTCGAGTTTGAAAGTCGCTTCTTTCACGACAAGAATCCGGCCTTGTGGACCGGCGAGGCGATCTTCGGCATCGCGTCCCTGATGCTGCGGCCGCCGACCCCGATCGAGGACGGCGTGGCGTCGATCGCCATGCGCCTGCACGAGGTGCCGCGCTTTCTTGGCGACATGCAGGAGACGTTGTCGGAGCCCATACCACCCGCGTGGGTCGAGCGGGCTGTGCGCGAGGCGCGCGCCGGTGCGACGTTGCTGCGCCAGGGGCTGCCGCTCTGGCTCGACGCGTACCGGGTGGATGAGGCCTCGACGTTGTGGGTGCTGGAGGCGGCGGAAACGGCCGCCACGGCCTTCGACCTGGCTGACGACTGGCTCGCGCAGGTACCGCGACAGGACGATGCGCCTCTGTCCATCGGCACCGAGGCGTACGACATTCTGCTGCGCCGCGGCCACTTCTGCGAAGACGACGCGGAGACGCTGCTCCGCCGAGCCTTGGACGAACTGCCGGAGGCGCAGGCGCGCTTCGAGGCGCTGGCCGCCGACGAGGCGGGCAGCACCGACGTGCTCGCCGAACAGCTTGCCGAAGACCACCCCACGGTGGACGGCTACCTCGCGGCGTGTACCAACCGGTGGCAGGCCTGCCGCGCCTTCGCCGACGAGCACGACCTGGTGGAGTGGGGCGACTGGCCGCTGCGCTATGTGCCCATTCCCGTGTGGGCGCGCGAGGTGGCGCCACAGCTGTACTTCCTGTTCTATCGCTCGCCGGCCCCCTACGAGCCGCCAATCGTGCATGACTACCTCGTGACGCCGGTGGACGACACGCTTCCGGCAGCCGAGCAGACGCGCCGGCTGCGGCAATGGAACCACAGCGCCATCACACTCAATCACGTGGTGCATCACGGCGCGCTCGGACATCACGTGCAGAACTGGCATGCCGTCAACCGATCCACCTCGCGCATCGGCACGGTGGCGGCGGTGGACGGCGCCAGCCGAATCGGCATGTTTCTCGGCGGTAGCATGGCCGAGGGGTGGGCCTGCTATGCCACCGAACTGGCGGACGAGCTGGGTTTCCTCACCTTCCTCGAGCGGGCGTCGGAGCAGCAGAGCCGTGTACGGATGCTGGCCCGGGCCATCGTGGACATTCAGCTGCACACCGGTGCCATGACATTCGACGACGCGGTGGACTTCTACGTGGGTGAGGTGGGCATGCCGATGGCGGCGGCGACCGCCGAAGCGGTGAAGAACTCGATGTTTCCGGGCACCGCGGTGATGTACTGGCTGGGCACGCAAGGCATTCTCGCCCTTCGTGAGCAGCTGATGGCGCGTGCGCGGGCCGGATTCTCGCTACGCGGATTTCACGATGCCCTGCTCCGCCGCGGCTCGATTCCGGTGCCGCTGGCAGCCAAGCTGCTCCTGGCAGAGGCGTTGTGAGCGCGACGGGGCTCGCCCGCATGCGCGCGCTGAGCGCCCCCCTGCTGTTGCTGGCCACGGCCTGCGGCGGCACCGGCGAGGCGCGCCGCAGTGGCGGCGCCAGCAATGACCTGCTGATCGTGGGGTACGATCGCGAACCGGACACCATGAATCGCTACGCGACGCACATCCTCGAGGACATCGAGTCGTGCGTGGTGGAAGGCCTCGTGACCAACGACGAGCAGATGCGCATCATCCCGGTGCTGGCGGCCGAGATCCCGACGGTCGACAACGGGGGCGTGGTCCTGCGCCCCGACGGCGGCATGGACGTCACGTGGAAGCTGCGTCCCGGCGTGCGCTGGCACGATGGCGTGCCCCATACATCGGCCGACGTCAAATTCACGGTTGACGCGATCAACAAGGGCGACTGGAAGCCGGAAAGTGTGGACGGGTTCGACCGCATCCGCGCCGTGGATACCCCGGATTCGCTCACGGCGGTGGTGCACTACAAGGAGGTGTACGCGCCGTACCAGCTGCAGTTCGTGCGCGGCACCCTGCCGAAGCACCTGCTGGCGGGGCGCGATCTCAACACGGCACACGATTACAACCGCGCGCCCCTGGGCACCGGACCGTACCGGGTGAAGACGTGGAAGACCGGCGAATACATCCTGCTCGAGCGTGTGCCCGAGTACTGGCGCGGCAGCGAGCAGCCGAAGATCCGGCAGATCCTGTTCCGGTTTCTCACGAACACCACCACCCGCATCAACCTGCTCAAGTCGGGTGAGGTGCACATGGTGGCGCTGGTCCCGTGGGACAAGGTGCGCGAGCTGACGCCGCTGCCCGGGCTGCGCCTTAACCGCGTGGTGGGCAACGGCTACGAGCATGTGACGCTCAACCAACGGCATTTCCCGCCGTTCGCCGATATGCGGGTGCGGCAGGCGCTGGCCCACGCCATCGACCGCGACCTGCTCGTGAAGACCCTGCTCGACGGCCAGGTGGAGGTCGTGCACGGCCCCATCCAGCCGCTCTCGCCCGCGTACGAGCCGAACGTGACCCGCTATGCCTTCGACACGAGCGCGGCCAACCACCTGCTCGACGAGGCCGGCTGGGCCCGTGGCCCCGACGGCATCCGCACGAAGGGCGGGACCCGTCTCGCCTTCACGCTCATCACGCAGGGCGGCTTCGCGATCCGCGAGAACGTGGCACAGTCGCTCCAGCAGGCCTTCCGCCCCATCGGCGTGGACCTGCAGTTGCGGTTGCTCGATGGCACCTCCATCAGCAGTGTGTGGTTCCAGGGTGACTTCGACGCCATGCTGCACTGGTGGCAGATGGGCGCCGACCCCGAACTCACGCTGTTCTTCGCCCGCGACCGCATGCCGCCAGCGGGGCGCAACATCAACTACCTGGACGACACGGCGCTGACGTCGCTGCTGTACCAGTCCGATCGCACCGCCAGCGTCCCGGAGCGGCACGCGCTGCTGCGGGAGGCTCAGCGCCGTATTGCCGCCCTGGCCCCGGAGATCGTGCTGTACAACACGGCCAAGGTAGATGCCGTGCCGGCGGCACTGAAGGGTTTCACCGGGAATCCGACCAACGCCGGGCCGTTCTGGAACGTGCACCAGTGGGAGATCGCGCCGCCGTGACGGGCGCGCCGCCATGCACGCCGATGTTCCCAGGGCGTCGTGGAGCAGCATGCGTCAGCTGATCCTACGGCGGCTCGCGCAGAGTGTACCGCTGCTGCTACTCATCTCCGTCGTGGTGTTCGGCCTGCTGCACGCCGTGCCGGGCGGGCCGCTGGCCGCCTACCTCGAAAATCCCCACGTTCGCCCTGAGGACATCGAGCGCCTCAAGCGTGCCATGGGACTCGACCGGCCGCTGGGCGTGCAGTACGTGACCTGGCTTGGCGCATTCATGCGCGGCGACTGGGGCTTCAGCTATGCCGATGGCCGTCCCGTCATCGACCGGCTACTGGAGCGCGTGCCGGCCACTCTCGAGTTGGTGGGCCTGTCCACCCTGCTTTCCCTGCTGCTGGCGCTGCCCGTCGGTGTGCTGGCCGCGGTGCGGCGCCGCTTCGACGCGGCGAGTGCGCCGGCGGTGACGGCCGGCATCTCACTCCCGGTCTTCTGGCTCGGGCTCGTGCTGCAACTGGTATTCGCGATCCGTCTCGGGTGGCTGCCGTCGTCGGGGCGGCAGTCCTTCGGCGCCACTGATCTGGGTGATCGTCTGGCCCACGTGATCCTGCCGGCTGCGGTGCTCGCGGTCGTGCAGGGCGCCGCGTGGTCGCGCTACCTGCGGCGTGCGGTCCGCGAGACCATGGCCTTGCCCTTCCTGCGTGCCGCGCAGGTGCGCGGGCTGAGTGAGCTGCGCCTCGTGCTACGGCATGCGCTGCCCAACGCCCTCGCGCCATTCGTGACGGTGGTGCTGCTCGACGCCGCCATGCTGGCCTCGGGGGCGGTCGTGACTGAGAGTGTATTCGCGTGGCCGGGGGTGGGCAGCCTGTTCACTGAGGCACTGGTCAAGCGGGACTACCCGGTACTCATGGCGTTTCTCATGTGCGGGGCCGTGGCCGTCATGGTGCTCAACCTCGTCGCCGACCTTGCGGTGCAGGCCCTCGACCCCCGCAGCCGCGCCACCCCGTGATGGCGCGTCCGGTCGCCCTGCCTCGGCCAGCAGCGCTGCCGTCGTCACGCGGGGCGGCAGCGTTTCTGCTCATGCTCCTTGTCGGGGCCGTCGTGGCGCCGGTGATCGCGCCCTATGCCGCGGACGCCCTCGACCTGGCCAATCGCCGTGCGGCGCCGTCGGTCGCACATTGGTTCGGCACCGATGAACTCGGACGGGACGTCCTCACGCGTGTGCTGTTTGGCGCGCGCGTGTCGCTGGCCATTGGCCTGTTGTCGGCGCTCGCCAGTGCGGGCATTGGCGTGGTGATCGGCAGCACCGCCGGCTACGTCGGCCGGTGGATCGACGATCTGCTGATGCGGCTCACCGACGCGATGCTGGCGGTCCCGCGCCTTCCGCTCCTGATGCTTGCCGCCGCCGTCGTGCAACCGGGCGTCCCGCTGCTCATCGTCCTCGTGGGCTGCACGGGGTGGATGGAAACTGCACGCGTGGTGCGTGCCGACGTGCAGTCGTTGCGCACCCGCGACTACGTGCAGGCGGCTCGCGCCATCGGTGCGCCACCGGTGCGCGTGCTGCTGCGCCATCTGTTGCCCGCCGTGGTGCCCACCGCGTCCGTCGCCACCACGCTCGCGATCGGGCGTGGCATCCTACTCGAGAGCACCATGAGCTTCTTCGGCTTGGGCGTGCAGCCTCCCACGGCCAGTTGGGGTAACATGCTCTATCAGGCGCAGACCACCATGAGCTCGGAACCGTGGCTCGCCATTTTTCCCGGCCTGTTCATCTTCGCCACCGTGCTGACCTGCAATGTCGTCGGCGATGCACTGGGCCGTCCGGCATCCCCCTCGACTTCCTGACCGACTCCCATGCCGCTGTCCCTGTCGCTCCCGTTCTCCCCGCGCCGCATCGTGATCGGCGCGAACGCTCACGCGGGCATCGCCGCGGCCATCCGACGCCGGCGGCCCTCTCTCGAGATCCGGGGCGCGCCGTTCACTGACCTTACCGCCGACGACCTCGCGTGGGCGGACACGTACATCGGCTTCAAGCGCCCCCCCACCATTGCCTCCATGGGCAATGTGCAATGGGTGCACAGTACGGGTGCAGGTGTCGATGGCTGGCTCGGTCCGGGACTCGACGAATCGATTCTGCTCACCCGCTCGTCGGAGTCGTTCGGCCCGATGATCGCCGAGTGGGCCGTGGCACGTATCTTTGCCGTTCAGCAGCAGCTGGCGTCGCTGGCGGAGGCGCAGCGCGACCGCCGCTGGGCACCGCGTGATATCGCGCGAGTGGCGGGAACACGGGCGCTGCTGCTGGGCACCGGCGACATCGGTCGCGCCATCGCGACGTCGCTTTCGGCGCTCGGGGTCCACGTCACCGGCGTGTCGCGTAGCGGCGAATCCACGCATCCAGCCTTCAGCACCGTGCATCGCATCGACGCCCTGCCCGATCTTGCGGGCAACGCCGACTGGCTCGTGCTCTCACTGCCCGACACGCCCGCCACGCGCGGCCTCGTCTCGCGCGACGTACTCGCCCGCTGCCGTGGGGCGGTGCTGCTGAACGCCGGACGCGGTACGGTGGTAGACGAAGCGGCCATTCCCGAGGCCCTCGATGCGGGGTGGCTGCGGGCGGCTGCACTCGACGTGTTCGTCACCGAGCCACTGCCCACGGCCTCGCCGCTCTGGAGCGACCGGCGCGTGATGATCTCGCCGCACATCTCCGGCCTCACCACCATCGACGGGGCCGCATCCGGGTTTCTCGAGTGCGTGGAGTCACTCGAGCGCGGGGAGTGGCCACGCTGGACGGTGGATCGGGCGCGCGGGTACTAGCGCGACGGACGAGCGCGGAGTCGAGCGAGTTCTGCCTCGGCCGCAATCGTCCCGAACGCGCCCCACTGCCCGCCGGCGACGATCCGGCGAAACAGCGCTTCGCCCTCGGCGCGGCGGCCGTTATACCAGTGCCAGTTGGCCACGCCGTACGCCGCCGACGCATCCTGCACCGACAGCTCTCCGCCGGGCCCCACCGTCAATACGGAGTCGGGCGGCAGGATGCCCTTGTACAGCAGCATGAGTCGGTGGTACGCGCCGTTCTCGATGACGTTCATGTCCCGCGTAAACGGCTGCAGTACGGCGGCAGCCTCCGCCTCACGCCCAGACCGGCGGAGCGCCATGTAGAGCCAGTGCGCCATCGACACGCGGCGGTCGTCATTTGTGGCTGCACGGACCTCCCGCTGCGCCACCTCGGCGGCCTGTGCGAAGCTACCCTGCAGGTAGTACGCGAGCGCAAGGTGATAGCCAATGTTCGAGTGCAGGGTGCCGATCGGCATGTTGCGCGCATTCGGCTGGCCGTCGGGCTCCACGATGTCCGGCTTGCCCCGCACCAGCTGCGTAGCCTGTTCCAGATCACGGATGGCCGCCCCGAAGTCCCGCACCGAGATGAACCGGTGGCCCCGGTGCCGATAGAGCCACGGGTTGTCCGGAGCGAGGGCGAGACCGCGGGTGTAGATCTCGATCGACTCGCGCAGCTGTCCAAGGTACCCCAGACGCCGCGCGTACCAGATGATGGAGTCGACATCGGCCGGGGTACGTTCGTAGGCGCGGCGTGCCTCGGCCAACTGGGCTTCGTAGCGGCTGCGGACGGAGGCCGAGAGTGGAAGGGAGCGCAGCGTGTCACCGAGCAGCGACAGCGTCTGAAACGAGTGGGGTGTGGGGGGCTTGGGCACCACAGCCTGCGCAATGAGGCGCGTGGCCGTGATGAACGACGCAGCGATCAGTGTCGCTGCCACGACCCAGGATCGACGTGTGGCCACTGGCATGTTCCTCGCAGGCTGGTGCGAACACCGGGACTTCGGATCGCCCAAGAGTGCGCCCCCCCAACGGAAAGCGCTAGCGCCGTACGTCGAAGAACGCCCGCAGCAATGCCCCGCACTCGGCTGCCGCCACCCCTCCGCGCACGGCGGGCCGATGATTGAGCCGCGCATGCCGCACCAGGTCACCCACACTGCCGCACATGCCCGCCTTGTCATCCCATGCCCCGAAGACCAGGCTGCCGACGCGGGACAACACGATGGCGCCCGCGCACATCGCACACGGTTCGAGCGTGACCACCAGGGTGCAGTCGCCGAGACCTCGCCCGCCGAGCACCTGCGCAGCCTCGCGCAGGGCGAGCAGTTCGGCATGACTGGTCGCATCGCCGTCGCGGCGCATTCGGTTCTGGGCCCGCGCGAGCAGCGCGCCGGTGATCGAATGCACGACGACCGCCCCGACCGGGACTTCGTCGGCGCGCGCCGCCGCCCGGGCCTCGACGAGCGCCTCGCGCATGGCCGCCAGCACGTGTGCCGGTACCGGGGGCGTACCGATCGATGCCTCGGTCACGACGACGGGCCCGTCCACCCGTAGTGCACCGTGAAGTACGTGCGCAGCGCGGTGGTGAGTGCGCGCGCGAACTGGGCGCGATTGCCCTCAGAATCGCGAACACCGGTCAGGTGACACTCGATCTGGATGGCATCGAGCGACCCGCCGGCCAGCGAACCATGGCGCTGCGTGTTGTATCCGCCGTTGAAGTATTCCTCCCCAACCAGGGGCGCCGGATCCGTCGGCGACGGCACCGAGCGGATTCCCTCCGCGGCGAGCAGCGCGCCGAGACTGCGGGGCCCGCGCAGGAGCGTCACGCCGCGGTCGTCGACGGTGCGGGTGTCGGCAGCCAGGCGCGCGACACTGGAGCGCGACATGGCACCACCGGCGGCGAGTGTGGCGTCGGTGGCCCGCAGTTCAGCATCCCCCAGCAGGTAACCAAGTTCGAGGCGCGCAATCGGGTGAGCGTGCCCGTGCAGGTCGATCACAAGACCGCGGGTGCTGCGGCGGGCGACGCCGGCCTTGGCCGAGTCGATGGCCGCGTGCAGCCACGTCCACGACGCATTGAGCGTCGCGGTCCCCCCCGTGGCCTCCGCCAGATCACGATTGCCATCGAACTTGCGGCGGTGCAGCCGATTCACGATCAGATGCGGGCGGGCACCGGTGCGCTGGCGAAACTCCTCCACCAGCGTGCGCGCCAACTCCTGCGTGTTGAGATCGTTCACCGTCGTGCAGCCGGCACAGCTGCGATCGGGCAGCCCCGCCGGACTCAGTGTTCCGCCGTGCGGCGCCACAATCACGAGCGGCGCATCACCGGGCACGTACTCGATGAACCCGCTGGCGTCGGTATACATCTGGCCCACGACCAGCGGTCCAACCGGGCCGGTAACGACCGGTGGTACGACCGGCGGAGGCGCGACCGGTGGGGGCGCCGACGCCGCACCCTCCGCACACCCGACGAGCAGACCGGTGAGGGCCGCCACGGCCGCGAGTCGGGGAACCCGAGACCGCGCCCGCAGCACCGCGCGACGAGCGCCGTTCGCATCATGCGGTGTGCAGCCGCTCACATGCCAGCCCGATCGGGATGTGCCTGCCGGGCGTCGAACGCCTCCTGCGCCGCAGCGTCGGCGGCATCGCCACGCGAAAACACCAGCGCGTCGGCCCCCTCCCGCAGGTCGGCCACGATCATGTCACCGTCCTTGAAGCGCCCTTCGAGCACCGCCAACGCCAGCGGGTTCTGCAAGAGCCGCTGCACGGCGCGCTTGAGCGGCCGCGCACCGAACACCGGATCGTACCCCTCGTCGGCGAGGTACTGCCGGGCCGCATCGGTCAGCCGCAACGTGAGCTTGCGATCGGCGAGCAGCTTGCGCAGGTGCCCGAGCTGCAGGTCGACAATGTGATCGAGCTCGCCGCGACCGAGCGGGTGGAACACCACCACGTCGTCGATGCGGTTGAGAAATTCGGGCTTGAACACGCCGCGCAGCGCGTTGAGCACGTCCTGCTCGACGTTCTTCCAGTCGCCGCCACCCTGACCGCGCTCGAGAATCATATGACTGCCTACGTTCGACGTCATGATCACGACCGCGTTGCGGAAGTCCACCGTGCGCCCCTGCGAGTCGGTGAGTCGTCCATCGTCGAGCAACTGCAGCAGGATGTTGAACACATCCGGATGCGCCTTCTCGATCTCGTCGAACAGGATGACGGAGTAGGGACGGCGTCGCACCGCCTCGGTGAGCTGTCCGCCCTCCTCGTAGCCCACATAACCAGGCGGTGCGCCGATGAGCCGCGCCACCGCGTGCTTCTCCATGTACTCCGACATGTCGATGCGTACCATGGCGTGCTCGTCGTCGAACAGGAATTCGGCGAGCGCCTTGGCGGTCTCCGTCTTGCCCACCCCCGTGGGGCCGAGGAAGATGAAGCTCCCGATGGGGCGGTTCGGGTCCTGCAGCCCGGCTCGTGAGCGGCGCACCGCATCGGACACGGCACGCACCGCTTCATCCTGGCCCACAACGCGGGTGGCCAACACGCTCTCCAGCTTGGTCAGTCGCTCGCGCTCGCTCTCGAGCATGCGCGTAACCGGAATGCCTGTCCATCGCGCCACGACTTCGGCCACGTCGTCGGCCGCGACCTCTTCCTTGAGGAACTGCGGGCGTCCGTCGTTGCTGGCCAACTTCGACTCGGCCTCCTTCATACTGCGCTCGAGCTGCGGGATGCGCCCGTAGGTGATTTCGGCCGCCTTGGTGAGGTCGCCGGCGCGCGTGACCCGCTCCGCCTCGAACCTGGCCTGCTCGATTTCCTGCTTGATGCGGCCCACCGCCCCGAGCGTGTCCTTCTCCTGTTGCCACTGGGCGCGCATGCCGCTGGCCTGTTCCTTCTTGTCGGCCAGTTCGCGCTCGAGTGTCGTACGCCGGTCGATGGAGGCCGGGTCGGACTCTTTGAGCAGTGCCTGCTTCTCGATCTCGAGCTGCACGATGCGGCGCTCCACCTCGTCAATCTCCTGTGGCACCGAGTCGATCTCGATGCGCAGGCGCGAGGCCGCCTCATCGATCAGGTCGATGGCCTTGTCGGGCAGGAAGCGATCACCGATATAGCGGTTGGACAGCGTGGCGGCCGCCACCACGGCACCGTCGGTGATGCGCACCCCGTGGTGCGCCTCGTAGCGCTCCTTGAGGCCACGCAGGATGGCGATGGTGCTTTCGACGCTTGGCTCCCCCACGAACACCGGCTGGAAGCGGCGCTCGAGGGCCGCGTCCTTCTCGACGTGCTGGCGGTATTCGTCGAGGGTGGTCGCCCCGACGACCCGCAATTCCCCGCGTGCCAGCATGGGCTTGAGCATGTTGCCGGCGTCCATGCTGCCTTCGGCCTTGCCGGCGCCGACCAGCGTGTGCAACTCGTCGATGAAGACGATGTACAGCCCCTCGGCGCTCGTGATCTCCTTGAGCACCGCCTTGAGGCGCTCCTCGAATTCGCCGCGGAACTTGGCGCCGGCGATCAGGGCACCGAGGTCGAGCGACACGAGCTTCTTGTTGCGGAGCCCCTCGGGGACGTCACCACTCACGATACGCTGCGCGAGCCCCTCGGCGATCGCCGTCTTCCCGACACCGGGTTCGCCGATGAGCACCGGATTGTTCTTGGTTCGGCGCGACAGCACCTGGATGACGCGACGGATCTCCTCATCGCGTCCGATCACCGGATCGAGCTTGCCCTTGCGCGCGCTCTCGGTGAGGTCGCGCGTGAACTTCTGCAGCGCCTGATACTGCTGCTCGGGTGACTGGTCGGTGACCTTGTGGGCGCCGCGCACAAGCCGGAGCGCGTCGAGCAGCGCCTGACGATGTGCGCCGGCGCCGGTGAGAACCCGCGCGCTGTCCGTGCCCTTCGCATCCGACAGCACGAGGAGGAGGTGTTCCGTGGAGACGTACTCGTCGCCCAGCGCCTTGGCTTCCTTTTCGGCGGCGTCGACGACCTGGGTCAGTTCACGACTGAACGTGGGCTGGGCATCGCTCTGCTTCGCGTAGCGGCCAGCTTCCTGCTCGGCGGCGGTGCGGATGCCGGTGACATTGGCCCCGACGCGCTGAAGCACGGGGACGACGATGCCTTCGTCCTGCGCCAGCAACGCGAGCAGCAGGTGCAGATCGTAGACGAGCGGATTGCCCGCCTTGCGGGCCAATGCCACGGCGTCGTTGAGCGCCTCGGCGCTCTTCACGGTCAAACGGTCGGGATTGATCATAGTCCAGTGTGGTGGCAACGCTGGTGCCGAAGCAATCCCGCCAGAACTGCAGGGTCGACGGAGGGGATTCGGGCGACCACCGCTCCACCTCAGACAATACTGCAGTCCACGCGGCATTCTGGCATGGAGTCACCCGAACGAAAACGGCGCGCCGGGTCCGCTCACCCGGCGCGCCATCTCTACTGTTGAACTTCGGGTCTCGTGGTACTCGCGATACGTGCTGCCTACTTCACCACGATCATCTTCTTCACCAGCGGCACGCCATCCACCTCGAGGCGATACAGATACACGCCTGAGGCAGCCTCCCGCCCGGTTGCTTGGACCTTCCCGTCCCAGTAGGCGACATACTCGCCACAGGGGACGGTTAACTTCTCCAGCGGTTGACCACCGGCCACTCCGCTTGTTCCGCCCTGCAACACCGGGGTCGCCACGACGTCCGACAGGACGTTGTAGATCTTGAGGCTGACCCGATACTGCTTCCCGGCATCGGAACAGGTGGGTGCATCACCCACACTGAACGGAATGCGAGTCTCCGGATTGAACGGATTCGGATAGTTCTGTCCGAGCGTCGCACCGTTGCGGCGTTCCCGTCCGTCTTGCGGCTGGGCCTCCGCGACTCGTGGCATGAACGCGGCGAGTACGAGCACCAGACCCAGTGCTCCCCACACACGATTCATGTTGCTTCTCCGACTGACGAATCAGGTTCTGAGTCGAAGTCTCCGTTGAGGGTTTCCGCAGATCTGCCTATCAGATCTGTTGTAAGTCTAGGACGCGCACCCCCCGGCGTCAAGCAACATGGCGGGCGGCACACCCGGCCCGCGAGGACCCCGGGTCGTGTTCTCCTTCTCGCAAGTTCTTCACCGGCATGAGGTTGGCGCACTCCACCTCATACCGGGCTACCATCGACCTTGCTCCCAAATCGCAAAGGCCTTCAGCGGGCGGTTGTCCGGGAGATGCTGGGCCAGGAACTCCCGCAACAACCGCTGGTGGGCTCGGGCAGCGAGTTCATCGACGTCGGCCAAACGGCCGGCGAGCCACAGGCGCACGGCATCCCGGGCATTGGCCGGCAGGACGCGCCCGCGTGGTGCGGTCCGCGCGCACCCGGGACAGAGCACCCCTCCGGCGTTGGGCTGAAAACGCACCGCCGTCTCCCGGGCAATTGGGGTGTGACATTCCGCACAGCGGTCAATGGCCGGCCGGAAGCCCACCTGCGCCACTACCTGCCACAGGGCTCCGAGGGTAGCCGTGGCTGTCTCGGTCGGCGCCGCCATGGCAAGGCGATCCAGGCCCGCAACAAGGCATGCATAGGCCTGAGGGGCCGACTCTTCGTGCAACAGGCGCAGCACACACTCCGCGATGGCACTGGCCGCCATGAAGCGCCCAAGGTCCTCGGCGAGCGCGGGTCGGGACACGGTGACGTCGAATGCGGTGAGGGTGTGGAGATCACGTCCCGGCTTGAGCTGCAACTGGGCCTGC
Organism: Gemmatimonadota bacterium; assembly: GCA_021299375.1. GTDB lineage: Bacteria > Gemmatimonadota > Gemmatimonadetes > Gemmatimonadales > Gemmatimonadaceae > Gemmatimonas. The sequence goes on along the minus strand of JAJTGR010000011.1, from coordinate 184,330 downwards.
CCTTCGGCAAACAGATCGACCGCGCTCCCGAAGCGCTTCCTGGATGATCGCGCCCCACGGGCCAGCACCGACAGCACCCCCGCCTCACGGGTGGCAAGTCGCAGAAGACGACTGGACTCGAGGTAGTCGGAGACGTGGAGCACCACGGCGTCGGTGACCAGCAGCGGCATACCCTGAGACTAGTCGCTCCTGCCGATCGCCGCAGCCGGACACGGCGTTGCCACCCGCACCTACCGCAGGGCCAGGTCGACCCCGCCCTGCCCGGCCGACAGCCGCCGGATCTCCACGCCCGCCACGCTGAACACGATCAGCGACGTCACCGAGCCAGCACCATTGGCGATGCAATGCAGACGACCGAGTGCGTCAGCTTGCCCGCTGCCGCACTGGACCTCCGCGCCGGCTGGGCTGCGCAGCGCCATCCAAGGGGTGGGCCCGCTTGTCACAAAGCTCAAGTCGTCGGTGCGCACCTTCGCGATGCGCCCACCAAAGCTCGAAAGGTTTTCGAAGAGAGACACGTAGAGGAAACCGTCCAGCCCCAGCTTGGTACCCGCGCCATACGTGCCGGGCGGCATCGGACGCGTGGCCTGCACTCGGCGTGTGCGCAGATCAATTTTGGCGATCGCGCCGGAGCTGGTCAGCACGTACGGAAAGCCGGCGAAGTTGGCGTCGCCGCCGGCGCTGACATAGGCCACGTCGCCGCTCACGATGGCGGACGCCCCAGACCCGCGAAGGCCCGTCAGGGTGAGGGTGTCCCGCGCTGTCCCACCGGCAGGAATGCGAATGAGTCGCACATCGCCCTGCACGGCGTAGTTCACACGGCAGTTGCTGTTGGCATCGACGACCCAGGTGGCATTGTCGTACTGGAACATGTCGGTGGGACAGGTGCCCACGTTGCCAAGGCGCGTGATGGTCGGCGCAGCGGTTCCCGCAACGCTCACCAGCGCGATGGCGCTGGAGTCCCGAAGCGCAACCGCCACGAGCGCCAGGCCGGTACTGCCGCGGAACAGCCGCGCCCGACCCGGGTTGCTGCGGGCTGGCAGTTGGATGCGCCGCAGTTGCGACGTGCGGACATCAGCGAGGTACAGGAGGTCGCCGGCACCGCGGCTCGACACCGCCAGCACGGTGTCGCGCTCGAGGGTGAATCCGCCCGCATCGAACTCGGTCGGCGGGGCGAACACGAGCCTGGTGGACGCCGTGCCCGTGTCGCCAAGGAACGTCAGGCCGGGCTGGATGAACCCATCGAGCACGAGAATGCCGCGGGGCGGTTGTGGCGCGCCCGCGGTGGGACTATCGCCGCCGCATGCGGCAAGCATCCCCGACGCCAGCAGCCACGTGCAGGCCGCGCGACGTGCGGAACGATGAGTCGACAGGATGGTGGGCATGGGATGCTGGCACTCCATGGTGAGTGGGGAGGGAATGATCGGTAGTCCTGCGCCGGGCCGCGGGTGGCGACCACGCCTTGACCGGCGCCCGGCAGCAGCCGGCGGCTAGGGGCGCGGCTGTAGCGTGAGAGCGAGCGACCAGGCGCGCCCCGGCATGGGGAATCCGCGCACCGATTGCCAGCGCGCGTCGGTGAGGTTGTCGAGGCCGAGCGTCATGAGAGTCTGCATGTCACCGCGCTCGAACGATCGGGCCAGCGCCGCGTCGAACAGGACGACGGCGGGCAATTCGAATGCGGGATTGCGCGGACCGGCCGTGTACGGGCGGGCACCCTGCCATCGGGCATTGCCACTCACGACGGTACGCCGATGGCGCCACTGCAGCAGGGCGCCGCCGTTGACGCGAGGAATGTACGGCGCAGGAATCCGCAGGCCGCCAGTGTGGAGCGTGGACGCGTACACCGTGGTCCACGCGGACAGCGCAACCGGCGCGGCGCTGATACCGGCGCGGGCCTCCATGCCGCGGAGGCGTTCCTGCCCCACGTTGGCCGGGCTCCACGCGAAGTTGCCGGGAAACCAGACGATCGCATCGCGGGTGTTGCGCATGACGAGCGAGAGTTCACCGTCGGCCCGCCATCGCGCGGTGGGCATGTCGACGCGGAGCCCAACGCTGCCGTCAGCGGTGACCTGCTCGGGCGCGAGGGCCCGAACGAAGAGCCGTTGCGGCGAGGAGAAGTACAGGTCGTACAGCGTGGGCACGCGTACGGCCTGTCCGCCTCGGGCGAGCAGCAGCAGTTGCCTGCCACCTGCCACGCCATGCGCGCGCCAGGTCAGGCCGGAACTGACCGTTGGCAGGATGCCGGCACGTTCGATGACGTCGGTGCGAACCCCAAGGTCGGCCTCCCATCGTCGCGTGCGATGCTGCCACCCATAGGCGGCGAATCCGCGAACGCGCTGTTGCGCAACGCCGGCGGAGGCGCGCAAGCCGTCGGTGCCGGTGCCAGCGCGCCAACTGCCACCCCGCCACGTGCCGCGCCACTCCAAGTCGGCAGCGGCGGCCCGCGCCCGCGAATCGAGTGCCGGACGCGCGGGATCACGATAGCCCAGCGAGAACCAGCGTACGCCGGCCGTCACCAGCGTCGATGCCCAGAGGCGCTGCCCCCGCACGACTACCCGATCGACACGCGAGCGGTCGGCGTCATACGCACGGACATTGGCCGGGCCCACCATGCCGCGTTCGCTGAATGACGCCAGTGCGGACCACTGCGACCGCGTCGACACGGCCCCGCCGCCGAGGACAGCCCGGCGCTCATCGTTGTTCACGCGCGTCTCGCGCTGGGGGGCGACACCCGCCTCATTCACGAAGGGGAAGTCGTTTCGGGCGTCACGCCATGCGGCCGTGGCATTCAGGCGCCATCCCCGGGCGCGGGTCAGCCATGCACCTTCGACCCCCCGCTGCCCGAACGCTCCGGTGTGCGCGGCGAGCGCACGCTGGGCGGTCGTGGTCAACGCGACAACACCACCGCTCGCCCCACTCCCAGCGCCGATGGGATCGGCCCCCGGAATCACGGCTGCGGTCGCCACGCTGACCAGCGGCAGGTCGGATACGTCGGCCACGCCGGTGGCCGGATCGTTGAGCGGCAGCCCATCGAGCGTCACCACAACCTGTTCCCGTCGCGCCCCGCGAAGCGACAGCCCGCTTTCCCCACGTGCAGCACGCAACGTGGTGTACGGCAGTAGCCCGAGCAAACCGTTCAGTGACACCGCGCCGCGCTCACGCGCCGCGGCGACCGGCATGTGCGCCTGCGTGCGCCCCGCCACCGGAGCCGCCTGATCGGCCACCACCCGCTGGGTCACGAGCCGGATCGCCGCTCGCGCCGAGTCGAGCGGCGTGCGAATCGAGTCGGTGGTCACGACCTGCACGAGGGCCAGCACGAGCGACGGGCTCATCGTACACGGCCCCGACCCCGTAACGGCAGCAGCGCCGGCGCCCCCACCGCGGGATCCCGCGTGACCACGAGCGGCCAATCGTAGACACGCTCGAGAATCTCGCCGCGCATGACGGCGTCGGCGTTGCCGGCGGCAGCCACCTGCCCTTCGTGCAGCAACACGATGTGGTCGGCGAAGCGCGCCACGAGGTTGAGCTGGTGACTGACCAGCAGCAGTGTGCGGCCCTCTCGGGCAAGCGCATCCACGAGTTCGAACACGGCCATCTCGTGCGCGATATCCAGGAAGGTGGTCGGTTCGTCGAGCACCACGGCCGGCGTGTCCTGCGCGAGCGCCCGCGCGATGCGCACGCGCTGCCATTCGCCGCCCGACAACGTGCCGGTGTCGTGCTCGGCAGCCTCCGTCATGCCGGTCCGCGCCAACGCCTGCTCCACCTTGGCCCGATCGTCGTCCGACGGTACACCGAACGCCCCTCGCCGTGGATGGCGACCGAGCAGCACGAACTCACGCACCGAAAGCGGAAGCACCGGTTCCTCGCGCTGAGGTACGACGGCGACCCGTTGCGCGAATTCGCGCGCCTCAAGGGACGTGACATCCCGGCCGTCGAGCGTGACGCGCCCGACACGCACCGGTGCGCGCCGCAACAGGGAGCGCACCAGGCTGCTCTTGCCGCTGCCATTGGGGCCGACGACCGCCGTGATCCGCCCGGGCTCGGCACACAATGACACGTCGCGAAGGGCTGGCATGCCTCGGCCATGGTACTGCACCGTGACCTGCTCGAAGGCCAGCACCGGGGCGTGGCGTCGCGCCAGCCCAGTCATGGTACCACCTTGCGCAGGCGCACCAGGAAGAACGGGACCCCGATCAGCGCGGTCACCGCGCCGAGCGGCAACTCGGCCGGCGCGCGTACGGTGCGCGCGAGCACGTCGGCGGCCACGAGCAATGTGGCACCATACAGCGCGGACATCAGCATCATCGGCCGATGCCGCCGCGCGCCAAGTGCTCGGGCGAGGTTGGGTACCACGAGGCCGACGAACCCGACGAGCCCTGCCGCCGCCACGGTGGCGGCCGCCAGCCAACTGGCGAGCAAGAAGATCCGGCGCGCGGCCCGGTCGACATCCACGCCAAGCGCCGCCGCGGGTTCACTGCCGAGGGCCAGCACATCGAGCTCGCGGGCCCGCCAGACGAGCAGGCCCCCGAAGAGCACGACGGCCGCACCGCTGCGCCCTACCGAGGCCCATGAGGCGTCGGCCGCAGAGCCCATCATCCACCACAGGGCGCCGCGCAGTCGATCTGGCGGTGCATCGGCAAGGGCCACGAGAATGGCCGCGTTGGCGAAGGCACCAACGACGACGCCCGCCATGAGCAGGAGTCGTGTGTCGCCTGAGCCGCCCACAACGCGAGCGAGCCCGGTCACCACGAGCGTGGCGCATGCCGCACCGCCAAACGCCGAGGCCGTCAGCCACATCGGTCCGTGGATGCCGAGGGCCATGGCCAGCACGGCACCGACCGCTGCACCGCCCGACACGCCCAGCAAGTAGGGTTCGGCGAGTGGGTTGCGCAGTGTACCCTGCAATGCACCGCCGCTGATGGACAGCCCCGCGCCGACGAGGGCCGCCAAGGCTACGCGTGGAGCGCGGAGCATCCGCACAATGGAGATGGTCGCCGCATCGCCTTGCCCCTGCAGCGCATCGAGAATGGCCGACGGCGGCAACGCAACGGCACCGATTGCGAGGCCGACAAGACTCACGAGCAGCAGCAGTACGACCCCGCCGCTCCACGCCCACGACCGTCGGCCCTGCGGCCGGGTCACCGAGCCGCTCACGGCAGCGAGTCGGCGAGGGTCGGATGCAGCGCGCGCGCAAGCTGCGTGGCGGCCATGCCCAGCACGACCGATGGCCGACCCGTGATGGCTGGATCTTCGATGACGAACTGCTGCCGGCTGATGGCCGGGAGCACACGCCACGTGGCATTGGCCCGCAGCGCCGCGGACTGCCTGGCGCTGGTGACGACGAACCGGGGCGCGCGGCGCACGATCTCCTCGATGCTCACCGACGGCGACGGCAGAGCCACGTCATGAAAGACGTTGTCGGCCCCGGCGATGGTGAGCAGTTCATCGAGATAGCTGCCACCGCCGACCACCATGGGTGGCGTCGTCCAGACCGGCCACACCACGCGTGGCCGGGCTGCTGCGGGCAGTGCGGCGGTGAGCCGTTGCACCCGGTCGAGCGTGCCGCGTATGGAGTCACTCACCGCGCGTGCCCGCTGCTCGACACCCAACGCCACGCCGAGGGTGCGCACCAGCGCGTGAAACTGCGCGATGCGATCGACGCGCACCGCCAGCGTACGGACGCCCGCCCGGGCAAGCTGCTCCGCGGCCGCGCGGTTCTCGGCCGTGGCGTACAGGATCACCAGCGACGGGCGCTGCGCGAGGACCGTCTCGACGGCCGGCCGGATGCCGTCGCCAACGGCAGGAACGGCGCGCGCCTCGGCCGGAAACTCATCCCACCGTGAACGCCCCACCACCGTCGCCCCGGCGCCCATCGCGAAGATCGCTTCGGTGGCGGTGGGATTGAGCGACACGACCCGCGTCGCGTAGCGCGCATCGATGGGCAGTGGTGCGCCAAAGTCATCGGTGTCGGCGGGCGTGAGCGCGCGCGCCGCGCCAGGCGGCACTGACGTGGAGTCGGTGCGCACCGATGGCGACTCCGTGCATGCGCCGAGCACACCGCCAAGGAACGGCAGCAGACGGCAGTACGCACGGCGTCGGTATCGTGGGTGAGGAAACACGATGGGCGTCCTCTCCCACGAGAAGACGCCCGGGCACACATGGTACCGATGCAAGAGATCGGCACCACGATTGCGCGAGCCCCCCCTCGAGGGTCTTCGTCAAGGAATGAGCGCGGGTCGTCTCCTGGCTGCGGGTGGCGCGTGCGCGCCCGGCGTCACTCACCTTCCCGATCCGCGGATCAGTGGTTTCCCGAGTGATGCCGTCATCGTGAGCGCCGGGTCGTACCCCGACGTCGCGATGCAACCCGATACAGTGGCGGGGCCGCGCCGGCCTTGCACCGGCTTCCGTGTCCCGCGCGCGTCGTCAGTTGTCGTCGCACCGAATGTGCGACATGGCGAACTTATTGTTCCACCGGAAGGCCGGCAAGCGCTTGCGCCAGCGCGTCCTTCAGTTCCGCGCGTCGCTGCTGGTACGCGATGCGCACGGACTCGGACGGCGATTCCTGTCGCGCAAAGGTCGCATCCAGGGCCGCGATTTCCTGCGCCAGACGATCGGCGATGGGTATGACCGGCTCCCGGGGACGCAGCGTGGGCGCGACCGTGCCGCGCTTGCTCGCGGCACGCTGCATCGAACGGGTGAGGGCCAGCATCATCAGGAAGCCGACGGCGACCAGCAGCCCGGCGATGTAGAGGTTGCGCCCGGGCGTCGCCGACGAGGGCAGGTCGATGACGAGTGGCACATCGGGCCTCACATCCTGCGCCAGAAAGCGGCGGAAGTTCCGCCCCTCGAGGGTGACCGGGTCGACGGCGGTGAAGCCCTCGGCCTTCACCGTCCCCTGCGGCTCCTCCAGCAGCACCTCGAAGACCACCGCACCACCTTCGCTGCGCAGGGCAAGCGGGAAGCTGCTGTTCGGCAGCTTGTAGGAGAAGGCGATCTGCTTGACGCCGGGCGCGATGGGCGCGAACACCGACACCCGACCAGGCTGGGCCACGAAGGCCTCGGGGGAGATCTCGCCCTCGTTCGCGCGCAGGTCCCGGGCCGCAGCGGGGACGCCCATGCTCCATGTCGGTGCCGGCGCGTCCCCGTCGGCCGCCACCAGCGTGGAGAGGCTGTCGTTCGACACCTCGAACACTTCGATGACGGTGCGCATCTCCGTCGAGTCGGACTTGCTGACGATCAGGTGACGCCCCTTGATCGACATCGGAAAGGTCCGTGACGTCGTATCGAAGACCGTGATCTCGGCGTCGTCGCCCGAGGCGTTCTGCGTGCGCAACGGCGCGGTGAAGTAGGCGATGCCGCCGAAGGTGGTGGACGCGAAATAGACGGCGTCGCTGGTCCCCCAGGGCTGGTAGCGGAAGCGATACCGCCCCGCCTCGTCGGTACGCACCGAATCGATCGGGCCGGCGGAATCGCGGGCCACCCGATGCAGCGTCACCCACACGCCGCGCGTGGGGCCCATCCCGGTGGAGTCGCCTCGTTCACCCATGGGGCGCCGGACCCGGCCCTCGACGGTACGCGTCGAGGGGGTGACCGCTTGGGCCGCCACGGACGCGGCGACCATCAACGACGCAGCAACGCCGAGCAGCAGCGCGCACCACGACCGCCGCACGGTCTCAAGACGAGGTGACATCAGCGGACCGACACGGGATCAGGGCGAGAATTTCCCGAAGTCTTCGGGACGGAGCCGCTCGAGATACGCCTTGAGCTGATCGGACGTCAGCTCACCCTCGGGCGGGGTCGCCGGCAGATCCGGCGCCTCATCGTCGTCGCCGTCCAGCTCCGCCAGCAGCGACGCCTGGGCGTAGATCGGCGCCGAGAGTCGCAGGGCGATGGCGATGCTGTCCGACGGGCGCGCATCGACCTCGACGACGCCGCCGGGACCGGCAATCTGGAGTTCGGCAAAGTAGGTGTTCTTCTCGACGCGCGTAATGGTGACTCGGCGGAGGGTTCCGCCGAGTCCCGTGATGAGCGCCTTGCAGAGATCGTGCGTCAGCGGGCGTTCCCGCCGGATCTGGTTCAGCTGTTCGGCGATGGACAGCGCCTCCGGCTGGCCGATCCAGATGGGCAGGACCCGATGCCCCGCGCGCTCGCGCAGGATCACGACGTAGCCCCCGGACGCGCTGTCGATACCGAGTCGGGCGACGACCACTTCCACCATCACACGACCTCCTGATGACGGCGGCCCATCGACGCGGACCCGCACCGTCCCGGTGCCACGCGAGCCACCAACACCGAGCAGAGGCGTACGCGATACATGCGGTCAGCGAATGGCGCGCTTGAGCGCCGCCACCTGATCCGTGCGCTCCCACGTGAACGTGGTGCGCGCCTTGCTGCCGCGCCCGATGGTTTCGGGCTTGCGCCCGAAGTGCCCGTAGGCGGCGGTGGCGCGGTAGATGGGCTTGCGCAGGTCGAGCGCCTTGCTGATGCCGCGCGGTGTCAGGTCGAACACCTCGTTGACCGCCGCTTCGATGACGCGGTCGGGCACCTCCCCGGTACCGAACGTCTGCACGTACACCGACACCGGCTCGGCGACGCCAATGGCGTAGGCGACCTGTACCTCGCAGCGCTTGGCAAGCCTGGCGGCGACGATGTTCTTCGCCACCCAGCGGGCGGCGTAGCACGCCGAGCGGTCGACCTTGGAGGGATCCTTGCCACTGAAGGCGCCACCGCCGTGGCGTCCCATGCCGCCGTAGGTGTCGACGATGATCTTGCGTCCGGTGAGGCCGGCATCGCCCTGCGGCCCACCGATCACGAAGCGGCCGGTGGGGTTGATGTGCGTCTTGAGCTTGCGGCCCACGAATTCCGCCGGCAGGACCGCATGGATCACGTCATCGAGGATGGCGCGGCGGAGCCGGGTGTTGGACACCTTCTCGTCATGCTGCGTGGAGATGACCACGGTGTCGACGGCCACCGGGAGGTGGTCTTCGTAGACCACGCTCACTTGCGCCTTGCCGTCGGGACGGAGCCAGGGGAGCGTGCCGTCCTTGCGCAGCACCGACAGGCGGTGCGTGAGCGCATGCGCCAACTGGATGGGCAGCGGCATGAACTCGGGCGTCTCGTCCGTGGCGTAGCCGAACATCATGCCCTGATCGCCCGCGCCACCGGTGTCCACGCCCTGCGCGATATCGGGCGACTGGCGGTCGATGGTGCTCATCACGGCGCAGGTCTTGGCGTCGAAGCCGAACTGCGCATCGTTGTAGCCGATCGCGTCGATGGTCTGCCGCACGATCTCCGGCAGGTGCACGTAGGCCGAGGTCGTGATCTCACCGGCGATGACGGCCAGCCCGGTGGTGACCAGCGTCTCACAGGCGACGCGCGCCGCCGGATCCTCGGTCAGGATGGCGTCGAGGACGGCATCGGAGATCTGGTCGGCGATCTTGTCCGGATGCCCTTCGGTGACGGACTCCGACGTAAAGAGATGACGATCGGCCACGCAATGCGCTCGGGAAAAGGGTGAGTTGTTGACTGAGCGAACGGTATTAGCGGTCGAGCTCTGCGCGCAACCGACGCCGGAGGAGGGTTTCTGCTTCGCGCGCCGTATGGGTGGCCAGCGCCGCCTGGGCCGCCTCGTGCGCGACCTCGAGACGGATACCGCGGATCACGCGCTTCACGTCCGCCACCGCACGCGGCGCGACGCTGAGCTGGCGCAGCCCCAATCCCAGCAGCGCAAAGACCGCGAGCGGCTGGGACGCCATCTCACCGCAGACGCAGACGTCGATGCCGTTGGCGGCCCCCGTGGCCTGCACCTGCCCCATGAGGCGCAGGACCGCCGGGTGGAAGGGCGTGAAGCGCGGGGCGAGGTTGGCGTTGCCCCGGTCCACCGCCAGCGTGTACTGCACGAGGTCATTCGACCCGATGCTGAAGAAGTCGACGTCGCGCACGAGGGTATCGCTCGCGACGGCGGCCGCCGGGGTCTCCACCATGACGCCAAGGGGTACGTCGGCCCGAAACGGCACCCGGCGGGCGGCGAGTTCTTCGACGGCCTCACCAATCAGCTGCCGAGTCTCGCGCACTTCGTCGACGGTCACGACCAGCGGCAGCATGATGCGCAGGTCGCCATGGACCGCCGCGCGCAGCATCGCCCGGAGCTGCACCTTGAACAGGTCGCTTTCGTCAAGGCACATGCGAATGGCGCGCCAGCCAAGGAACGGATTGGCTTCGGTCGGGAAGCCGCCGACGGGCAGCTTGTCGCCACCGACATCGAACGTCCGGATGATCACCGGGCGCCCGCCGAACGCCTGCACGACCCGTTTGTAGGCCCGGTACTGCTCGTCTTCATCGGGCATCGTGGTGCGGCCGACCACAAGGAACTCGGTGCGCATGAGCCCCACGCCGTCGGCGCCGCTCGTGGCACCCAGCTCCGCTTCCTCGGGGATGTCGACATTGGCCCGAACAATCACCCGCGTACCGTCCTGCGTGACCGGCTCGCTGTGGGCCAGTTCCCGCAGCACATCGGCGCGCCCCGCTTCCTCCGCGACACGCCGTCGGGCCTCGTCGATCTCGTCCTCCGTGGGCGCGATGAGCAGGGTGCCCTCGGCCCCATCGAGGATCGCCACTTCGCCCCCGTGCAGCGCCGAGAGCGCCTGACGCAGGCCGACCACGGCGGGGAGCCCGAGCGACCGCGCCAGAATGGCCACATGGGCCGTGGCCGTGCCGGCCTCCGTGGCGATGGCCGCGATGCACGCCCGATCGAGCTGCATCGTCAGGGACGGCGTGAGGTCGTGCGTGACGAGAATGGTGTTGCTGCCGCGCGGGACGTCGACCGGATCATGGTCCGGCAGGTCGAGCAGGATCGACAGCACCCGAATATGTACGTCCGTGAGGTCACCCACCTTTTCCCGCAACATCGGCGAGGTGTGGCGGCCGAAGTGCTGTCGCCATTCGAGCAGCACGATGTCGAAGGCCTTTTCGGCCCCGAGGTTCTGCCGGATGAGCGCGGTGACGTTGGCGGCGAGCTCGTGGTCGTCGAGGATGCCCAGCTGCACATCGAAGATGGCCGCTTCCTCGGGACCCGCCTGCGCCTCGGTGCGCGCGCGGATGTGCCGCAGGCGCTCGCGCGTACGCTCGAACGCCGCGTGCAGGCGCGCGATCTCGGCGTCAATGGCGCTGTCGTGAATCAGGCGGTGGCGGACTTCGGGGACCTCCCAGCGCAGCAGATGCACGGGGCCCACGACGATTCCCGGCGAGGCGGGAATGCCGCGGAGCACCGAGAGCACTAGGTCTCCCCGAAGCGCGCCGACACGAGCGCGGTGAGCGCCGCGAGCGCATCCTCCGCGTCGGGCCCTGTGGCCCGCAGCGTGATCGTGGCGCCGTACTCGGCGGCAAGCATCATGACCCCCATGATGGACTTGCCGTTGACCTCGAGGTCATCGCGGGAGATGGTGATGTCGCTCTTGAAGCGGGAGGCTGCCTTGACCATTTCGGCAGCCGGCCGGGCGTGGAGCCCGTGCTTGTTCACGATTTGGACGGATCGTTCAGCCATCAACGGACCACCGAGTAGAGGACGAAGGCCGCGAGCAACAGCAGGACGACGCGCCACCCCTCGGCGCGGCCCTGCAATCGCACGAGGAGCACTGCCAGCAGCGGGGTGACCACCGCCACACCGATCGGAATGGGCGCGAGCGGCGATCCACCACCGATAGCCCGATGGACGGCCAACGGGAGCGCCAATCCCCCGAGCACCGCCGCCACCCGACCAATGTAGCGCGGCCCGTGCTGGAGCACCGGATGCCCGAGCGCCGTGGCCACGCGGAGCCCGTAGTGCCATCCGGCCCGCAGCGCCCAGTCCCGCAGCCCCACGTGCCCGATGTTGTAGAGTATCAGGAAGGCGGCCACGACTCCAAGCGGGGGCCAGCCCAGCCCGAACAGCAGAATCGCCAGCAGCGAGCAGGCTGGCAACCACGCGGCCCACACGAGGCGGTCCCCGACGCTGCCGAGCGGCCCGCACAGCGCCGTGCGGAATCGCTCGATGCGGGCGGGGGCCACCTGCTCGAGCTCCGCCCGGGCGAATGCGCCGATCGCGAGCCCCGCCAGGTAGGGGTGCGCGTTGAAGTACGCCGACTGACGCGCCAGCGCCTCGCGATACGGCTGGCCGTCGATCCCACCCGGCAGGCGCCGCAGGGCGGGCTCCACGCAGAACCCGATCCCATTCCCAATGAGGATCTCGTAGTTCCACGACCCCTGCAGGGCAAACGTTCGCAGGAGGACCGCGCCATGAACCGCAGCGGGAAGCCGAGGTGCCGTACCCACACCGGTGGGCGGCTGCCCGCCCGTACCGGCTGGCCCCGACTGTTCATCGGGCCGGAGGTCAGGCACGGAGCACCACCACGAGCGTCCCCAGCGCGAGCGACACGGCGAACAGGCGCCGCGTACCGCTGATGGCATGGAAATCCTTCCACACCGCGGACGCGGCGACCGCCGCCACCGCGGTAACCACGACAGCGCGGGTGAGGTCTTCCGGTACGCGCCAGCGGGCATGGACGGTCATCGCCACGGGGTGGCCGACGAGATACAGCAGCGCCCCCAGCAGTGTACCACGTCCGAGATCGGCCGTCATGCCAAACACCTGCAAGCCGATCACCGTGCTGCGCGACCCGGCGGCCAGTTGGCCAAGCCGCGGGCGGGCGACCCGGGCGATCAACTGGCGATGCTGCACCATCGTCCAGCCACCGATCCACGCGGCGACAATCCCCACCAGCACGGCCACGGAAAACGCACCGACTGCGGGGAGGTGGGCCTGCGACGTCGCCCCGACCGTGGCCAGCGCCCCGGCCACGACCGATGCGCTCCCCCACTCCGGGTAGCGCGACGCCCCGACCGGCAACGACTCGAGCGCCAAGCACTCCAGGGCCACGCCGCAGACGAGTCCGGATGCAGGTGACCCAGCCAGGGCGCCCCCCAGCGCCGCCCCCACGATGGGCCGCGACAGCATGGCCTGCGGAAAGCTCACGACGTCGAGGCCCACCAGGCCGGCCAGCAGAGCGACTGGCACGACGTCTGCCACGCGGGTCACCCAGTCCATCAGCCGCCCGTCGTGCTGGCCAGCAACTCGGCCAGCGGGACCGGACGCGCCGACGGGACGTCCTGCGCCGTCACTTCGACTCCGTGCGCCGCCAGGTCGCGCAGCCCCTGCTCCTCGGCGGGGGTGAGGAACACGTAGCGCAACCGCCCCGTCCGGCCGGGGGCGTGGTGTACGCCACCCACGTTCACCGCCGCGATCCGACCCGGCGCCGCCTCGACGAGGCGACCCATGGTCCCGATGTCGCCGACGAGCACGATGCCCGGGGCCGGATCTCGCGCACACGTGGCGAGCAGGGAGGCCGCGGCGTCCACCGTCGTGAAATAGACCGTCATCTCCGGCGGCACACCCATGCGGTACAACTCCTGCTCCCACTCGCTCACCGCCACCTCGTCGTCGACGAGCACGATGAACCGGAGTTCGAGCGGTTGTCCCCACCCCACGACGACCTGGCCGTGGATGAGGCGATCATCGATACGATACAACGCGATGGGCATGCGAGGGGGTCGTCGCGGACGACAACGGTGGGAGGAACGGTGCGGCGGTCAACGACCGTGGACGACCATGGACGCGCGACCCCGCTCGAGCGCCGTCCGCGCCGCCGCTTCCGGATCGGCATCGGGTTGCATGGCGAAGTCGAGCAGGACCGAGAGGTTGACCCCGGTGACCAGTAGCACCCCCGGTCGGTCGCGGAGCATGCGACGCACGGCCATGGTGCAACTGCCCGCGGGCAGATCGGTGAAGATCACCCGTGCGCCGGTCGCGTCAAGCGCACCCGCCAAGGTGCCCTGAATGTCATCGAGACAGAGGCCCGTATTGGACACCGGCAGGAACTGGCGTCCCTGCCCGGTGATCTGGTCGAGCGCCGAAATGATGCCGCTGGCGAAACTGCCGTGCCCGGCGACGATGGCCCGAACGGAGGGCGCCGTCGGACTCACCGCCGAATTCCCGTTACTCGTCATCTTCCTGCAGGTACCGTTGCACATCGGCCTGGCGCCGCATCCGGCCCATGAGCCGCTCGTTGAATGCCGTGGCCGAATCGTAGCCGCGATAATAGCGCAGCAGATGGTTCATGGCGATCACCTCGGCGATGACGGTGATGTTCTTGCCCGGATTCAGGTGCACGGTGATCTTGGGCACCTCGACGCCGAGGATGTCCATGGTCTGCACATCCAGCCCGGTTCGGTCCACCGGGGCATCGGCATCCCATTCCTCGAGGACCACGACCACTTCCAGCCGCTTCTGCTGGCGCACGGCATGAATGCCGAAGATGGCGGGCACGTCGAGCAGACCGACGCCGCGGATTTCCATGAAATGCCGCTGCAGTTCGTGCCCGCGCCCGATCAGCACGTCGTTGCCGCGCCGCGAGACGAACACGAGGTCGTCGGCCACGAGCCGGTGCCCGCGCTCCACAAGATCCAGCACGCACTCCGACTTGCCGATGCCGCTCTTGCCGGTGAAGAAGAGCCCCACGCCATACACGTCAGCGAGCGAGCCGTGCATGGTGGTCGTGGGGGCAAACTGATCGGCGAGGAACGGCTTGATGAGCCGGTAGAACTCGGCCGTCTTGAGCCGGGAGCGCACCACCGCGACGCCGGCCTCCTCGGCGAGCCGCATCAGCGGCTCGGGCGGTTCGAGTCCCTTGGTGACGAAGGCGCACGGGATGGGAAAGGCGAAGAACTGGGCGAGATTGGCGTCACGCTGCGCCGCGTCCAGCGACTGCAGGTACGTGATCTCGGTTTCGCCGAGCACCTGAATCCGCTGATACGGGAAGCGGTTGATGTACCCCGCAAGCACGAGCCCCGGGCTGGACGCCTCGGGGCTCGTGATCTCACGATCGAGACCGGTGGCAGGGCCGAGCACTTCGAGTTCGAGCGCATCCTTGAGACGCTCGACCAACTTGCCGACGGTCAGGCGGGGACTCACCCGGTGCGCGCTCCGTCATGAGGGGCGCGATGGGACCGCCGAACCCGGGTGACCTGGGCCTCGAGCCGCTGGACGGCGGTGGAGAGTGCCGGGGCGAACGCGCGCGCATCGGCCTGGGCGAAGAACTCGCGGTGGCGGGATCCACGGAGCGCGATCTCGACGCGTCGGGTGTGCCCGTCACCGACGAATCGCACGATGGCGTTGACGACCTTGCTCAGGCGCGCGGCAAGGCGGTGGACGGCCGATTCGGCCTGGGCGCGAAGTGAGTCCGTCACTTCGGCGTGGTGCGCGTGCAGGATGATCTCCATCAGCGACCTTCCTCCCTTCCCACC
Organism: Gemmatimonadota bacterium; assembly: GCA_021299375.1. Taxonomy (GTDB): domain Bacteria; phylum Gemmatimonadota; class Gemmatimonadetes; order Gemmatimonadales; family Gemmatimonadaceae; genus Gemmatimonas. The sequence continues at coordinate 168,997 of JAJTGR010000011.1, read as the reverse complement.
ACCTCACGGAGGTGGGCTTCGGTCTGATCAGCGGCGTTCGCCCAGGTGAATCCTTCGGCGAAACGTCGTGCCGCAACCCCCAGGTGTTCGACGAGCGTCCGCTCGCCGCTGAGGCGCCGCATGCAGGCAGCCATCGCAGCAACGTCACCGTGAGGCACGAGAAAGCCCGTTTCGCCGTGCTTCACCGATTCGCGGATGCCCGGGGAGTTCGACGCAATCACCGGAGTTCCGCTCGCTGCTGCCTCCAGATTCGTGATGCCCCAGCCCTCCTTGGGTGATGCGAAAACGGTCGCCCATGCCCGTCGCAGCAGGGCGCACTTGTGAGTCTCGTCAATTCGGCCCAAGAACCGTACCCGCGAGGCTACCCCAAGGGTTCCCGCGAGCCGCTCGAGTTCCGCGCGGAATTCCCCGGCCCCCGCAACCTCGAGCGTCGCCTCCTCGACCCCGGAGGCGGCGAATGCCCGCAACACCAGATCGACGCCTTTGTACTTCTTGAGGCGACCGAGATACGCGAAAACGGGGCGATCCGCTCGGAGGGCGGGATCAGGCGTGTAATGCTGGCTATCGATGCCCGGAAAGATGACCCGAATCCGGTCGGCCGCGATCCCCCGGTGGACGAGGTCGGCCTTCGTGCTCTCGCTGATCGCTTCGAACGCCTGCCGCCGGTAGAACCACGGCAGCGGTTTTTCGGCGAGCCAGACGGCTGTTGCCAGCGGGGCCGCCAGTTCCTGAAACGCGGTGCCCCCGAAGAGATGCGGTACGAGCCCCACGAGCTTCGGCGCGCGCCAGGTGGGGGTATACAGCGGCACCTTGTTGATGTCTTCGACGAGCACGTCAAAGCCCCGCCCCGCGAGGTGCGCGTGCCAATAGCGCCGCGCGAAAAACGGAAACGTCTGCCGAGTGCCGACCCGGTGGACCTCGATGCCGTCGAGGGTGGCGCGGGGAGGACACCCCGGCCACCCGCCGCAGAGCAGCACCACCTCATGCCCGATCGCGGCCAGCCGGCCGAAGATCTCGTGGAGGTGGATCTCCGCTCCGCCCGCCAACGGATTGTCGCGACACTGCCAGTTGACGACCGCGATTCGGAGCCGCTGCCCGCTGGTGGTACCCGCGTTCGTCACGGCGACGCCACCACCGTCACAGGAGACCGAGTCGGCGGGCGTACGCGTCGAGCACCCCGTTGACGAAGCGTGCACCGCGCGAGGTGCCGTAACGCTCGGCGAGGTGCACCGCTTCCTGCAGCACGACCTTGACCGGCGCATCATTGCGCGCCATCTCGGCGGCGGCGAGGCGCAACACGCTGCGCTCGATGGCGCCGAGTCGCTCCAGACGCCAGTTGGCGGTCACTTCGGAAAGGGCCGCATCGAGTTCGGCGCCACGATCGGCGACGGTCGCCACCAGGCGCGAGGCAAACTGGCGCTCCTCGGGATCGATGGCGAGATCGTCGAACACGGTGGTGGCGATACGCCGCAGTTGCGCGAGATCGCGCAGGTCCGCCGCATACAGCGCCTGCAGTGCGCGCGCCCGACCGCGGGTCTCCATGCGCTCGGTCTTGGTGGCCGACCGCGGTGTACGTCGGCCGCGGGCCGGCGCCAGCGGTTCCTGGGTCGGGGCGTCCCAGAAGGCGTCGTCACGTACGTCGGCCATCACGCCTCCTCCGCATCGAGGTCGTCGTCGGCGAAGGCCCGGTCGAACAGGTCGAGCATCTCGAGGGCCGCGAGGGCGGCATCGGCGCCCTTGTTGCCGTGTTCGCCACCAGCACGCGCCTCGGCCTGCGCCATGGTGTCGGTCGTGAGCACGCCCAAGGTGACGGGGACATCAAAGTCGCGGGACGCCTCCATGAGGCCACGTGACGCCTCGTTGGCGACGATGTCGAAGTGCGGCGTCTCACCGCGAATGACCGCACCCACCGCCACCACGGCGTCGTAGCGCTCGGTGGCGAGCGCCCGGCGCGCCGCCGCCGGCAGTTCCCAGGCGCCGGGCACCCAGAGCACATCGATGTCCTCGAAGCGCACGCCACGCTCGACGAGCGCGCTCACGGCGCCCTCCGTGAGCGGTACGGTGATGCCCTCGTTGAAGCGGCTCGCCACGACGACCAGCCGGCGTCCTTCGCCGCGGGGTTCTCCGGAGAATTCGGGCACAGCGATCTCAGATGGCGAAGAGGTGACCGAGCTTGGTTCGCTTGGTCTCAAGATAGGAAGCGTTCTCATCGGTCGACGGCGCCTCGATGCGCACCCGATCCTTGAGCACGAGGCCGTAGCCGTCGAGCCCCACGAGCTTGCGCGGGTTGTTGGTCAAGATGCGGATGGACTGCACGCCGAGGTCGAGGAGGATCTGGGCGCCGATCCCGTAATTGCGCAGGTCGGGGGCAAAGCCGAGGCGTTCATTCGCCTCGACCGTGTCGGCCCCGGTGTCCTGCAGCTCGTACGCCTTGAGCTTGTTGAGCAAGCCGATACCGCGCCCTTCCTGGTCGAGGTACACGATCACGCCCCGCCCTTCGCTCCGGATCATCTGCATGGCGGTCTCGAGCTGCCAGCCGCAGTCGCAGCGGCGCGAGTGGAACACGTCGCCGGTGAGGCACTTGCTGTGCATGCGCACGAGCACGTCCTCGCCGTCGGTCACGTCGCCGTACACGATGGCGATGTGCTCACGGCTGTCCACGTCGTTGCGATAGCCCACCACCCGCCACTCCCCGAAGTCGGTGGGGAGGCGCGCATCGGCCGCGCGATGCACGAGGCGTTCGTGGCGCAGCCGGTAGGCCACCAACTGGGCGATGGTGATGAAGGTGAGGCCGTGCTCGCGGGCATAGACCTCGAGTTGCGGACGCCGGGCGGTGGTGCCGTCCTTGTTCAGGATCTCGCAGATCACGCCGGCCGGTCGCAGGCCGGCAAGGCGCGCGAGGTCGACGGCGGCTTCCGTGTGGCCGACGCGCTGCAGCACGCCACCATCACGGGCGCGGAGCGGATGGATGTGCCCAGGTACCCGCAAGTCGGCCCGCGTGGCCTCGGGGGCCACCGCCACGCGAATGGTGGTGGCGCGATCGCTGGCGCTGATGCCGGTGCTCACGCCGAACTGGGCGGCGGCGTCGATGCTCACCGTGAACGCCGTGGACATGGCCTCGGTGTTCTTGTCGACCTGCATGTCGAGCCCGAGGCGATCGGCCCACGCATTGGTCATGGCGAGGCAGATCATGCCCTTGGCCTCGAGCATGAAGTTGACCATCTCCGGCGTGACGAGTTCAGCCCCGCAGACGAGGTCACCTTCGTTCTCGCGATCCTCGTCGTCGGCGACAACCACGAACTTGCCAGCCGCGATGTCGGCCAGCGCCTGCTCCACCGTCCCAAAGACCGGCTCGTCGATCGACGGGGTCGGCAACGCGGCGCTCTCGGGCATCGGGTCCTTCGCTCCTTCGGTGCCGTCGCTCACGCCAACACCCCCTCGCGCAGGCGGCCATACGGCGCCAGCAACCGCTCGACATGCTTGGCGAGCACGTCGGCTTCCACGTGCACACACGTCCCGGCGACGAGTTCGCCCAGAGTGGTGTGCCGTCTGGTATACTCGATGATCGAGAGCTGGACGCCCTCGTCGAGCAGGGCGTTCACGGTGAGGCTCACGCCGTTGACCGCGATCGACCCCTTGTCCACCATGAGCGGCCGAAGCGCGATCGGAAGTTCCAGGTCGATGAGCCAGGCGTCGCCGGCCTCCGCGGTACGCACTACACGCCCCAAGCCGTCGACGTGCCCGAGGACAAGATGGCCGCCCAACCGGTCGCCGAGCTGCATCGCGCGCTCGAGGTTGACGAGGCCGCCGGTCACCCAGTCGCCGATGGTGGTACGCGCGAGGGTGGTCACGACGGCGGCCACGGTGAACCAGCCCTGGCCGTCGGCGGACTGGCCGTGCTCCCGCACCGTGAGACAGGCCCCGTTGACGGCGATGCTCTCGCCGTGCGTCAGGTCGGTGTACCGGCAGCGGATGCGCAATTCGCGCCCGGCCGGCGTGTCGGCGACGTGCTCGATGAGCCCCACGTCGTCCACAAGCCCCGTAAACATCCTGTCGTCAGTCTCCGGAAACAGCGTAGCGGGTCATCAGGTCGGCGCCATACACGCGCCGCTCGAGCACCCGGAAACGAGGCGCCACGTCGGCGTCTCGGCCGGTCATCGTGGCAAAGGCACCAACGGCGCCTGCCCCGAGGATGACCGGTGCCTGAAAGGTAATCAGGTGGTGGACGAGTCCGGCGTCGACCAGCGACGCGGCGAGGAGGGCGCCCCCCTCCACGAGCAGATGGCCGACTCCACGCTGGCGCAGCCCACGAAGCGCGGTGGGGAGGTCGGGCGCGATGAGGATGTCCACGCCGGCCTCCGCCAGCCTCGCCTCGGCGTCCGGGGCCCGCCCGTCGGTCACCACCGTCACGGGCGTCGCCCCGGCGGTCTGTACCAGGGCACTGCGCAGGGGGAGCCGGGCGCCGCGATCGAACACCACGCGCCGGGGGGCCACGCGCGGAGGCGACGCCAGCCGCACGGTGAGCGCGGGGTCGTCGGCCAGCGCGGTCCCGATCCCCACGGCCAGCGCGTCGGCCTCGGCTCGCAGTGCATGCACGGCGGCCTGCGCCTCGGCTCCGGTCAGCCAAGCGCGCCGCCGAGAGGCCCCGGCGATCGCGCCGTCAATGGACAGCGCCAGCTTGAGCGTCACGAATGGGAGCGCAGCACCACCCGCGAGGTGCAGGAACGGCGCATTCTGCAGCCGTGCCTCGCCCTCGCAGACCGCCGCCTGCACCACGATTCCTTCCTGCTGCAGGCGCTCGAGGCCCCCCGCCGCCTGCGGGTTCGGGTCGCGCACCCCGCACACCACGCGCCTGATGCCAGCGGCGATGAGCGCCTCCGTGCAGGGGCCCGTCTTGCCGTGGTGGTTGCAGGGTTCGAGGCTCACATACGCCGTGGCCCCGCGCGCCTGCTCGCCGGCGGCACCGAGCGCATGCACCTCGGCGTGGGCCTCGCCGAACCGTTGGTGCCATCCCTCGCCGACCACCACGCCGTTGCGGACGATGACCGCCCCGACCTTCGGGTTGGGCGCGACCAGGCCGGCGCCGCGCTCGGCGAGTTCGAGCGCCCGACGCATGAAGCGCACGTCGTCGGGCGTGGTGCCCGGTACGTGCGCCGCAAGGCCCGCCAGCGGCGTCAGATCAGAATCGGACGGTGACGCCAAGGGAGCCGTAGCGGTATCCGCCGTTGGCCTCGCGACCCCCGAACTGGTTGACCGTCTGCTGAACGGTGCCAGCGCTCGACCAGCCATACTCACCCACGAGGCGCACCATCAGCAGCCCGAACGACGCGTTTACGAAGGCGGTGTTGCGCGACACGGTACTGCGCAGGTCGGACAGCGCGACCCGCACTTGCTGGGGCGTACCACGCACCGACTCGGTAAGCGATGCCTGCATGCCGGCTGTGCCCTCGATGGCGTCGCGCCCGACGCCGGCCGCAATGCCGAGCACTGCCACACGCTTGCTGGCTACCAGGCGCCACGTGTTGGCGGTGACCGCCATGTTGCGCACCTCGAGCGTGTCGTTGCCGGGCGTGTAGGCCAGATTCTCCGTGGGAAGGCGGCGCCGCATGACGCTGAGGCTGATCCCGGGCACGAAGGACGACTCCTGCAAGGCACCCACCCGCACGCCATACCCGATGGCAACCGGTGACGTCACGGGGGCCAATCGCAGCGCTCCCCGCGAGACTTCCGGCACGTAGGTCGCCCCCAGCAGCACATCGACGCCACCCACATTGGTGACGCCCAGCGGTACCCCGCTGAGCAGCCCAATCGCCACATCGGCCGACGGGACGGGGATCACCGTCCGCGCCGCCCCGAACTCGCTCCCCACCGCACCTCCGGAGGCCGAGATCGGCACGGCATTGCGCGGCAGGAATCCCTCAGCCGCGGAGAGGCGCACCGACAGGGCGCGTCGTCCCCATCCACCCATCGTGCCGCCTTCACCCAATACGGGATTGCCCGCGGCAAGCGCCACACCCACCTGCGGGATGACGAAGGCGAACAGGTCAGTCGCCTTGCGGCAGGCGTCGGCCCCGGACGCCACGGACGGCGTCACGCTGCAACTGCCGGCCGTGGTCTGCGCACGCACGGGCGAAGGCGCCGCGGCGCCCAGGCCAACCAGGATCGCAAGTCCCCGCGCGCCACGCTTCACGTGATGACGCCGTCCAGACGCACTCGGCCTGTTCCCGGAATGACCCGCCCCAGCTCCCAGGCCGCGATGCCGCACACCGCGGCGCGCGACGTGACGTGCGACACGTTGTCCTTCGCTGTGATCACGACCATGCCCACCCCCATGTTGAACGCCCGGAACATCTCGAGCGGGGCCACCTGCCCTGCCTCCGCGAGGACCCGGAACTCACCGGGGACGGTCCATGTGCCGGTGTCCACATCGGCATCGAGCGTGTCAGGCAGCGCACGATTCAGGTTGCCGGGCAACCCGCCACCGGTGATGTGGGCCATGGCGTGAATGTGACCCAGCACCGGCTCGAGACACCGCAGGTACGAGCGGTGCACCTTGAGCATGACGTCGGCCACGGTTGCGCCATTCGCGTCGGGAAACGCCTCGTGCACGCCGAGGCGGAGTCGCTCGGTGATGATGCGGCGCGCGAGCGAGTACCCGTTGGTGTGCAGGCCGTTGCTGCCCAGGGCCACGAGCACGTCGTCACGCGAAACACGCGCGCTCGTGAGGACGGCATCCTCCTCGACAATGCCGGTGATGAACCCGGCGAGGTCGTAATCGGGCGGCGTGTAGACGCCGGGCATTTCGGCGGTTTCGCCACCAATGAGCGCACACTTGTTCTCACGGCATCCGGCTGCGACACCGGCAACGACCCCCTCCACCACGGGCGGCTCGAGCTTGCCGAAGGCCACGTAGTCGAGGAAGTAGAGCGGAATGGCGCCCTGCACCAGTATGTCGTTGGTGCAGTGGTTCACCAGGCAGTGCCCGATAGTGTCGTGGCGCCCCGCCTCGATGGCAATCTTGATCTTGGTGCCGACGCCGTCGGCGCTGGCCACCAACAGCGGTGCGCGATAGCCCTCAGGCACCCGGAACATGCCGCCGAAGCCACCGAAAGCGCCACGCGCCCCCGACGTCATGGTGCTCTGCACCAGCGTGGCGAGGCGATGCTTGGCGTCGTCCGCCGCGTCGATGTCGACGCCGGCCGATCGATAGTCGAGGGGAGCGCTCCCGGGGGTGGTCATGCGCCGAGCTCCGTATCGAAGGCCACGAGTTGACGGAACTCCCGTACGCGCGCGTCGATGTCATCCCGGGTGATCTCGAGCAGGCGCGTATTGGAGAACTTCTCGACTGCGAACGAGCCCATCGCCGAGCCCACCACGACGGCGCGCCGCATGTTGCGATCGCTCAAGTCACCGGTGGCCGCCAGGTAGCCGATGAACCCCCCGGCGAACGAGTCGCCGGCGCCGGTGGGATCGAAGACGCTCTCCAGCGGGTACGCCGGCGCGAAGAAGATGCTGTCGGGCGTGAACATGAACGCGCCGTGCTCGCCCTTCTTGATGAGCACATGCTTCGGCCCCTTGTCCATGATCCAGCGCGCGGCCTGCACCAGGTTGGTGTGCTCGGTGAGCTGGCGCGCTTCGGCATCGTTCAGGGTGATGAGATCGACGTGCCCCAACAGCTCCACCAGTTCGGGACGCCGTGACTCGATCCAGAAGTTCATCGTGTCGCACGCCACCAGCTGGGGCTTCTCCACCTGCTCGAGCACCTGCAGCTGCAGGCGCGGATCGATGTTGGCCAGAAACACGAACGGCGCGCGGCGGAACTGCTCGGGGATCTTGGGGCGGAAGTGCGAAAACACGCCGAGGTGCGTCTCGAGCGTCTCCGCTGAATTGAGGTCGTGACGGTAACGCCCACGCCAGCGGAAGCTCGTGCCCTCGGCCTTCTCGACGCCGCTCAAGTCCACGCCGCGCGCGGCGAGGGGTGCGAGCTTCTCGAGCGGGTAGTCGTCGCCCACCACGCCGACCAACTGCACCGGCGTGAAGTGCGACGCCGACGACGCGAAGTAGTTGCCGGAGCCGCCGAGGACCTCGTCGGCTTTGCCGAAGGGGGTTTCCACGGAGTCGAGGGCCACCGAGCCGACGACCAGCACCTGGCTGGCGGCACTGCCTACGATTGACGTCACATGCGCTCCGGCGCAGACAGTCCGAGAATGCGCAGACCGGCCGCGATGCCGAGCTGCGAGGCGCGCGCCAGCACCAGGCGGGCGCGGGTGATGGCCTCAGGTTCGCCGAGGACGTGGTGCTTGTGGTACCAGGTGTGCGCGGCGCGCGCGGTCTCGAGCAACCAGCCGGCGACGCGGTGCGGCTCGAGGTTGTCGGCGGCGCCCTTCACGATGGCTGGGAAGTCGAGCAGCTGCTTGACGAGCTCCTGCTCCGCCGGCTCCGCGAGTACGCCAAGCTCGACGCCCTCGGCCGAGACGGTGGCAGCATCGATCTCGCCCACCCGGAAGATGCCGCACATGCGGGCATGAGCCATCTGGATGTAATAGACCGGGTTCTCTTCCGACTGGCTGCGGGCGAGGTCCACATCGAAGATGAGCTGCGAGTCGCCCTTGCGCATGAGGTAGAAGTAGCGCACGGCATCGCGGCCGACTTCGTCGATGAGGTCGCGCACCGTCACGTACGACCCGGCGCGCTTGGAGATCTTCACCTCCTCCCCGCCTCGCATGACCGTCACCATCTGGTGCAGCACGTAGTCGGGGTAGCCCTGCGGAATACCAAGCCCGAGCGCCTGCAGCCCGGCCCGTACGCGCGTGGTGGTGCTGTGGTGGTCGGCGCCCTGCACATTGATGGCGCGCGTGTAGCCGCGCTCCCACTTGGTCACGTGATACGCGACATCGGGCACGAAGTAGGAGTAGTCGCCACCCTTGGCCGCGCTCTTCTTCATGACGCGGTCCTTGTCGTCGCCGAAGGTGGTGGTGCGCAGGAACAACGCCCCCTCCTCTTCGTACGTGTGGCCGGAGGCTTTCAGCGCCTCGACGGTCTGTTCCACGCGTCCGTCGGCGTACAGCGAGCTTTCGAGATAGTAGGTGTCGAACTTGACGCCGAACGCCTGCAGGTCGAGGTCCTGCTCGTGGCGCAGCGCAGCCACCGCGAACAGGCGCAGCGCCTCGAGGTCGTTACCCTCGCGATCGTCGGGGTGCTGCTGCACGTAACGCTCGGCGATTTCCGCGATGTACGCGCCGTGATACCCGCCCTCGGGTATCTCGAGCGGCTGCCCGGCGAGTTCGCGGACGCGCGCCTGTGTACTGCGCGCAAGATTCGCGATCTGCGCGCCGGCGTCGTTGTAGTAGAACTCGCGGTCGACGTCCCAGCCGGTCCACTCGAGCAGCGTACTGATGGCGTCGCCGAGTGCCGCCTGACGGCCGTGGCCCACGTGCAATGGCCCGGTGGGATTGGCGGACACGAACTCGACGCAGACCTTGCGCCCGTGCCCGATGTCGTGACGGCCCCACCGCTCGGGCGCAGCGAGGATCTGCAGCAGGCCTCGCGCCTGGAAGCCGGAATCGAGCCGGATGTTGATGAAGCCGGGGCCGGCGATGTCGGCGGCGACGATGCCGACGCTGGGCCTGTCGAGGGCGGCGATGATCTCCTCCGCCAACTCGCGCGGCTTGCGTCCGAGCGGCTTGGCGAGGGTCATCGCGAGGTTGGTGGCCCAATCCCCGAACGACGGATCACGCGGGCGTTCGAGAATGGGAGCTACGTCGTCGGGCGCACCGAGTGTGCGCGCCGCGCGCGCCAGTTCGGCCCGCAGGGCATCAGCCTGGGTCACGGCGTGGAGTCTGAAGGGAGGTGCGGATGCCGGCGAGCGGTCGCGTGGGGTGGGCGCCGGCCGCGGTCACTCGGCCTTGGGCGAGGGCGTCGGGGCCGTTTTCGCCTCGCTCTTGGTCTCGCTCTTGGTCTCGCTCTTGGTTTCGCTCTTGGTTTCGCTCTTGGTTTCGCTCTTGGCATCACCGCTGGACGAGCCGGCGCGCTGATCCTTCTTGCCGTCTTTCCCGTAGTCGGTGATGTAGAAGCCGGTGCCCTTGAAGAGCAGGCCGGCGCCTCCCGAAATCTGGCGCGTGGCTACGCCGCCATCGGGCAACTCGACGGTATCGGGCACTTCGCTGATCTTGAAGATCCGCTCGATGATAGTGCCGTCGGGGCAGCGGAACTCGTAAGTCGGCATGGCTACTAAAGTTGGCTGAGGTCAAACAACCTCGAAACGTAGCCGGACCAGGCGGCTGATTCAACGCCTGATCGGCGGGCCGACGGCGGAGGACCGGCGCGAAGGAAGGGGCGCTACCGACAAAGGCCGCCCCACTCCTCGCGCGTTCGTCTATGAGACCACCAACGTCGAGGCGCCCGGGGTATATGTCACGGTCAGGCGCGTGAGGTCTTCGGCGCGCTGCGGCGAGGGCTGCCACACCCCCTGACTGTTGAACTGGGCGCCATGGTTCGGACAGCGGAAGCTGGTGCCGTTGACCACATTGATGGTGGTGCCCGCATGCGGGCAGCGCATGGAGTACGCGGCGAAGCTCGTCGGCCCCGTGCGAGCGACGGCCACAGGCCCCCCGCTCACGTTGCCCACACTGCCGGCCACACCGCCCACATTGGCCAGTGCCGGCCACGCGGCGAGGGTGACGACCAACCCCTGCGGCGTGACCGTGAGCACCACGGCGATGGTGCGGGACGCCACGCCGGTGGCCGAGACGGTGACGGTGGCGGTGTAGCTGCCGGCGGCCAGCCCAGTCAGGTCCGCCTGCAGGGTGAGTGCGGCGGGCGCGGACGTGCGATCGAAGCTCACGGACAGCCACCGCCCGCCTGTCGCCCCGTAGGCCACCTGCGCCTGGAGGCCAGCGAGCGTGCCGCCCCCGCTGTTGCTGCATTGCACGGTCTGAGGCGGCGGCGTGGTACCCGCCGGCGACGAGAACGCCACCGCCCCGACCGACAGCTGGAGCGCCGCCGGTGCGGCCGGGTCCTGCACGAGCAGCGACACGGCGATGGTCTGGGCGCCGTTGCTGATGCCGGGTGCGCCAACCGTGACCGTCGCGTTGTAGGTGCCTGCTGTGAGGGTCCCGCGCTGTGCCGTGAGCGTGAGCACGGCGGGTGCCGACGCCTGGTCGAGCTGCACACTGAGCCAGCCGCTGCGTTGGTTCGGCCCATAGGCCAGCGAAACCTGGAGGCCGGACAGGATGCCGCCGCCGTCGTTACCGATGGCGATGGTGCGCGGCGCCGGCTGCGCGCCGCCCAAGGTCGTCACGAAGGCCGCCGACGAGGCGCCGAGCGCGAGCGCCGGCGGCAGCGGGGCGCCACCAATGGTCAGCGTGCCGTCGGCGTTGACCCGGACGCCCAGTGGCGCGAGGTCGGCGGTGGCCTGCCCGCCAAGCCAGGTGCCGTCGCGATCGAAGCGGGCGCCATGATTGGGGCACAGGAACCCGTTCGGCTCCACGGCGACGATCGTGCCACGGTGCGGGCAGACCAGCGAGAGGGCGCGGTACTGACCGCTGGTCACGCGTTCCACGAGCACCGGTGTCGTCACGCCCTGGGTGACCACGGTCCGTCCGCCGACCTGTTGCAGCGCCGTGATCTGTCGCGGATCCAGTCGCAGCGTCTCCTCGGGAAAGCCGGGGCTGATCTCCGGGCCGCTGAGCACCCCGTCTCCGCACGACGCGGTGACCATGGCCCCGAGCGACAGCAACGACGCCGAGGTGAGGAACTGCCGGCGGTCCAGCCGGGCGCAGGTCGCGCAAGGAGAGGGATCGGAGGACATCGGGGAGCGGTTGGAGGTCAAGAAGAACAGCGCGCGAGGTACGGCTCGAGCAACGAACGCGAGCGATCGACGCGAGCCAGCGCGCGCACGCTCGGGATTCCTTGTAAACGTTGCTGCCGCGACGGGGACGGGGGAAGACGGGCACCGTTAATCCAATTGTCACCTTCGTCACCGTGCGGAGGGAGCGACCTCGCTGCAGATTCGCGATGAGGGGGGATGCGAGGCGGGGCCCGCAGGCGGTCGCCTGGGGAACGCCATTCACCACAGGGGCGACGAGGAGGCGAGTTCGTGTATTCGACGTGCTTGTTCTGCCACAGCGGCCTGGGACGCAATGACCAGCTCGAGACCTTTCCGGTGGGGCGCCGGCTCGCCTTCGATGCCCAGCGCGGCCGCCTGTGGGTGGTGTGCACCCGGTGCCGGAACTGGAACCTGTCCCCGCTCGAGGAACGCTGGGAGACGGTCGAAGCCTGCGAACGCCTGTACCGCGGCACGACCGTGCGGGTAAGCACCGACAACATCGGGCTGGCCACGCTGGCCGACCGGCTCGACCTGGTGCGCGTCGGCAAGCCGCTGCGGCCGGAGTTCGCGGCATGGCGCTACGGGTCACGGCTTCGCCGCCGCCGGTTGAGGCTCCCGGGCCCATCGTCCACAGCGGCCTCGCTCCTTGGCGGCGGTGCGGCTCTCGTGGTCGGGAGTTTCGCGGCCATGGCGGGCGTGGCCTATGAACTCACGAGCAGCCGCCGTTGGAAATCGGCGGTGCAGACGCCGCTGGAGCACCTCGAGGCGCGACTGCAGTACGATCGCGTGCTGGCGCACGTGCGCACCCCGGATGGTGCGTTGCGCCCGCTGCGCTTCAGCCACGTCGCGCGGCTCGAAGTCCTGGCTGACCACGGGTCGGTCCCGTGGCAACTCCGCATCGCCCATGCCGACGGCGTGCTGGACCTCGACCGGTCGCAGGCCGTGCAGGTCGCCAGCCCCCTGCTCGCTCACCTCAACGCCCGCGGCGGCAGTCGTGGGCAGATCTCCGAGGCCACCCGTCGCATCACGGAGGCGGGCGACGCCGAGCAGTACATCCGGACGAGCAGCGCGCTGCGCGCGACGCGCCGTCGAAAGAACGCCATTTTCTGGGACGACGACGTCGGCGTGCTGGGGCTCACGTCGACCGAACGGCTCGCGCTGGAGATCGCCATGAACGAGGATGCCGAACGCCAGGCCATGCAGGGTGAGTTGGCGGCACTCGAGGCGGCGTGGCGCGATGCCGAAGAGATCGCCGCGATTGCCGACCGCATGTTCGATTGACCGCCGGTCCCGCCTACCCGGCGTGCGCTGGACAGAACGTCGCGGGCGCCGGCACCTTGCGGGAATGATCTCACCGCTCGGATATCGCGTTGTCCTCCTCGGCGGCCTGCTCGCGACGGGTCTCGTCGCTGCGCCTGCCCCCGCCCACCCACAGGCCACGCTCGCCGGCCCCGGCGTCTCCGCCGACCTGGCGGCCCGGCGCCGGGCCCAGCTGTCGCAGGTCGCTTACGACCTTGCCCTCTCCGTTTCTCCGGGGGACACCGCCACGGGCCGGGTGACCGTCACATTCACCCGACGGGGCCCCGGCGATGTGCTCCTCGACTTCCGGGGGCTGGCGCTCGACAGCGCCGCGGTGAACGGGGTGGCGTGGCCGGGCGCCGCGGCCGAGTGGAACCGGCATCACCTCACCGTGCCGGCATCGCGGCTGCGACCGGGGCGGAACGCCATCACGCTCGCGTTCCGCACCCCCATCGCCTCCGCCGGCGCGGCGATCATCCGCACCCGGGATGCGCGTGACAGCAGCACGTATCTCTACACGCTGCTCGTGCCGTCGGACGCCAACCTGCTCTTCCCGTCCTTCGATCAGCCGGATCTCAAGGCCCGCCTGCGCCTGACGCTGACCACCCCCCGCGGATGGACCGCGCTGGCTAACGGGCCAATGATTCGGCGCGACACCAGCGGCGCCACCATCACCCACCGGTTCGCCGAGACGAAGCCGCTCAGCACGTATCTCATCGCCTTCGCCGCCGGGCCGTGGGTGACGCACACCCGGCGCGAGGCGTTGCGCACCGGCGGGCCAGCCGTCCCCCTGTCACTCTATGTCCGGGCATCGCGGGCCAGGGAGGCCGAGGGTGACACGTTGCTCGCCATGAATGCCCGCGCCCTGCGCTGGCTCGGCACGTATTTCGGTGTGCCCTATGCCTTCGACAAGTACGACGCGCTGCTGGCCCCCGCGTTCCCGTTCGGCGGCATGGAGCACCCCGGCGCGGTGTTCTACAACGAAGAGAGCTTCATCTACCGCGAGCGTCCCACGACCGCGCAGCTGCTGGGCCGGCAGGCCACCACGTTTCACGAAGTCGCCCATCAGTGGTTCGGCGACTATGTGACGATGCGCTGGTTCGACGACCTCTGGCTCAAGGAAGGCTTCGCCACCTTCATGGCGGCGCGCATGCAGGCCGATCTCGAACCGTCGTCGAACGCGTGGAAGACCTTCTATCTGCGCAACAAGCCGGTGGCCTACGCGACCGATGCCACCGCCGGTACCACGCCGGTGTGGCAGGCGCTGGCCAACCTCGACCAGGCCAAGAGCAACTACGGGCCCATCGTGTACAACAAGGCGCCGTCGGTGCTTCGGCAGCTCGAATTCCTGGTGGGCCCGCCGGCATTTCAGCGAGGAGTGCAGGGCTTCCTGCAGCAGCATCCGTATGGGAACGCCACGTGGCAGGCGCTGCTGGCGGCGATCGGTTCCGCCGCCGGCCGCGACCTCACGGCATGGGGACAGCACTGGATGCTGCGCCCCGGTATGCCGCTCGTGTCCCAGGAGGTGCGCCTCGAGAACGGACGCATTGCGCGGCTGGCGCTGGTGCAGCGCCCCGCGCAGCCGTCGGTGTCGGGCGCCGGCGCCTGGCCGCTCAAGGTGCAGGTGCGGCTGCACTATGCCGATGCGCCGGCAGTGAGCCTGCCGGTGGAGCTGCGCGGCGACACCACCCTGGTGCCAGAGGCAGCGGGACGGCCGGCACCGGCCTTTGTGTATGCCAACGAAGGCGACTACGGCTACGCGATCGTCCTCCCCGACTCGGCGAGCGTTGCCTGGCTGGAGCAGCAGATCGGCACCGTCGGCGACGACTTCCTGCGCGCGATGCTCTGGGGTTCGCTGTGGGACCTCGTGCGCGAGGCGCGGCTGGATCCCCGGCGCTACGCCCGTATGGCCATCGACGCGCTGCGGCATGAACGCGATGAACAGTTGTCCGGTGTGCTGCTGAGCCGCGTGGTCACGGTGACGAGCCGCTACGTGGACGCCGGGACACGTGACGCGATGCTGCCGGAACTCGAAGCGCAGCTGCTGGCGGGCGTTGCCGACACGGCGTCGCCGTATGGAACGCGCAAGGCGCATCTCGACACCTATGTGACAGTAGCTCGGCGTCGGGAGGCATTGGGCAACCTTCGCGGGTGGCTGACACGGGACACGGTGCTTGGGCTTCCGCTTCGGGCGCCGACGCGTTGGTCGGTGGTGACGCGGCTGGTCGCGCGCGGGGCGGAGGATGCGGACTCGCTCATTGCCACCGAACGGCACCGTGATGCCACGACTGAGGGGCACCGTCAGGCTTTCGTGGCCGAGGCCGCGAGGCCGGACGCCGCCGCCAAGCAGGCGTTGTTCAGACGCTGGTTTGCCGACGCGTCGTTGAATGAGGAATGGGTGACGTCGAGCCTGCGCGCCTTCCACGATCCTGATCAGCGGGGGCTGACCCGTGCGTTTCTCACCGCGGGGTTGGATTCGTTGCCCTGGATTCAGCAGAATCGGCGGATCTTCTTTCTGGGTGCGTGGCTGAGCGCGATGCTGAACGGCCAGACGGAGCCGGACGCCCTGACCCTCGTGGATGGGTGGCTGGCCGCGAACCCTGCGCTCCCGGCGGATCTGCGGCAGAAGGTGCTGCAGGCGCGGGACGACCTGGAGCGTACGGTTCTCATCCGGCAACACTTCAGTGCGACGACGGCACCGCCGGGGTGATGCGGGAGGTACGACCTTGGCACTACGCGACCCAGGCCGTTTCCGCAGGCCGCGGCGACCGGTGGCGGCGCGGTGACGCGCTCTGGCCCTCTGCGGTTCCCCATGTAGTTTGTGACCATCCCGATATCTGTCACACGAACGTGACACGTCCGTCCCGTTTCGTGCGTTGCCGGACTTGACAGTGTCGGGGCGGATCGCATTCGGATTCGCGTGCCACGTGCCGTGTCGGCGGTGGCAGTCCCCCGATTTCCTCCTTCGGAGAGTCCATGGGTAGGTTCTCTACACTCGTGACCGCGGTCGCCGTGGTTGCCTTGCTGCCGTTCCGTGCGGACGCGCAGACCCGTGATGTCACGGGCAAGGTGACGATGGCCGGCACCGGCCAGCCCCTTGCCGAGGTGACCGTCAGCGTGGTCGGTCAGCAGCTCGGCGTGCGCACCAACGAACGCGGCGAGTACCGCCTGCGCGTCCCAGCTGGCGAGGTGTCGGTGCTGGCGCGCCAGCTCGGCTACAAGCGGCAGACCATTCGTCTTGGCCCCAACGAGAACACGGCGAACTTCGTGCTCGAGAAGGACGTGCTGCAGCTGGAAGGCGTGACGGTCACGGGTGCCGCCACGACGGTCGATCGCCGCGTGGCGGCCACGGCGGTGGCCACGGTGAATGCGGCGGAGCTCAACCGGGTCCCGGCGCGCTCGCTCGAAGGCAATCTGGCCGGCAAGGTGGCCGGTGCCCGCATCTCCGACAACAGTGGCGCCCCCGGTGGCGGTGCCCAGGTCCAGATCCGCGGCGCGACGTCGGTACTGGGACAGGGTGACCCGCTGTACGTCGTGGACGGCGTCATCATCTCCAACGCCGGCATTTCGTCCGGTGCGTCGGCGATCACGCGCGCCTCCGGCACCACCGGGTCGAACCAGGACCAGGTGGTGAACCGTCTGGCCGACCTCAATCCGAACGACGTCGAGAGCATCGAAGTGCTCAAGTCGGCGGCGGCGACGGCCATCTACGGCTCGCGCGCGACCAACGGCGTGGTGGTGATCACCACCAAGAAGGGCTCCGCCGGCCAGACGCGCTGGAACCTGACGCAGCGCGTTGGTACCCAGCAGCTCATGCGCTCGCTGGGGCACCGGCAGTACGCCACGTTGAACGATGTGCTGCCGTGGGTGGACGGCCCGATCGGCGAAGCGGCGGCGCGCGAAGTGTGCACGCCGAACTGCACCAACTACGACTGGCAGGGCCAGCTGTACGGCCGCACCGACCCGTCGTACGAGACGCTGCTGTCGGCATCGGGCGGCGCGGGCAACACGCGCTACTTCGCCTCGCTGAACGACCGTCAGGAGTCGGGCATCATGATCAACACCGGCGCCCGGCGCACCGGTGGCCGCATCAACCTCGACCAGACGCTCAGCAGCAAGCTCACGGCGAGCATGGGCCTCGACGTGACGCGCAACTTCCTGCAGCGCGGCCTCGGCAACAACAACAACGCCGGTGTCAGCCCCACCTACACGTTCGGCTACACGCCCGCGATCGTGGACCTCAACCGTCAGCTCGAGAATGGCCGGTATCCACTCATGCCCTTCGATGGCGGTGGCGCGGGTACGGCGAACCCGTTTGAAGTGCTGCGGGCCATCCAGAGCGACGAGTCGGTGTTCCGCCAGGCTGGGAATCTGCGCCTCAACTACTCGGCGCTGAGCACGGCTCGCCACAGCGTGCAGGTCTCCACGCTCATGGGCTACGACCGCTTCCAGCAGGAGGGCGTACAGTACTCGCCGAACTTCCTGCAGTTCGAACCGGCGGACGGCTTCCTCGGCACGGCCGGCCAGAACAACGTGTCCAGCCTGCAGACCAACGCCGGTATGAATGCCGTGTGGACCTGGACGCCAGCAACCAGCTGGCTGACGTCACTCACCACCTCCGTGGGTGGGACGTACGAGCGGCAGAAGCAGGAGATCTACCGTATCCGTGGTCGTGGCCTGCTGCCGACTCGGCGCATTGCCGCCGGCGCTCAGGACATCGCCACCGAAGACAACCGCACCGAGTTCCGCGACCAGTCTTACTACGTGAACGAGCAGGCCCTGCTCTTTGACGAAAAGCTGGCCCTCAACGCCGGCTTCCGCGCAGACCGGTCGAGCGCCAACGGCGACCGGGAACGCTTCTATCTCTTCCCGAAGTACTCGGGTTCGTACCGGTTCGTGAAGCCGCTCACCGACAAGATCGACGAGATCAAGGTGCGCGGTGCGTGGGGCCAGTCGGGCAACCGCCCGCGCTTCGGTGACCGGGACATTCTCTACGCCGACGGCGGCCTGATCGGCGGGCAGAACTCGCTGGTGTCGGCCGGCCTGCTCGGCAACACGGGCATCAAGCCAGAGGTCATGAACGAGCTGGAATTCGGTCTCGATGCCGCGTTCCTGAAGTCGCGCGTGGCCATCGAGTTCACGCGCTATCAGCGCAGGATCACCGACCTGCTGCTCACGTTCCCGCTGCCGCCGTCGTCGGGGCTGGGCAACCAGATCATCAACGGTGGCCAGCTCTCGGTGCTCGGCAACGAAGCCGTGCTGTCGCTCATTCCGTTGCGCCGCGGCAAGTTCGAGTGGACCAGCCGCATCATCTACAACGCCAACGTGCAGTACACCAACGACATCCCGGTGCCGGCCTTCCCGGTGCCCGGTTCGTTCGGCGCGGCCTACGGCCGCAACCGCATCACCGCGAACACCCGTTCGTCGTACATCTGGTCGAATGCCCCGCTCGGCGTGAACGGCGCGGTGCGTGACACCATCACGTACGACAGCAACCCGATCCACATCACCACGTTCAACAACGACTTCACGTTCGGCCGCTTCACGGTGTCCGCACTGGTCGACTGGCGTGCCGGCGGGGCGGTGTCGAACATGACGAACAACCTGTGGGATGAAGGCGGCAACTCGCGTGATTTCGACGCGGCGGCGCCGGCTTCCATCATCTCGGCCACGGCCAACCAGCCCGCGTCGGCGGCCTGCGGTACGCGGACGCTGGGCGCCTGCCGCTTCTTCACGTTCAACGGCGGCGACACGCGCGTGTACATGCAGAACGGCTCGTACGTGAAGCTGCGCGAAGTCACGCTGAACTACGACGCGCCCGACGCCTGGGCCAAGAAGCTGCCCGGCGCCAAGTCGCTGCGTTTCAACCTGAGCGGCCGCAACCTGATGATGTGGACCGACTACTGGGGCTTCGATCCGGAGTTCAACAACTTCGGCAACCAGAACTTCAACCGGTTCATCGACCTCGCGCCGTTCCCGCCGAGCCGGCAGTTCTTCCTCAGCGTCGACGTGGGGTTCTAAGCCATGACGACCATTCTACATTCCGGCACTTCGCGGATGACCACACACACCGCGCGCACTGCGAGTGCGCTGCTCCTCGCCTCGCTGTCCCTTGCGGCCTGCAGCTCGGACACGCTGAACATCGCCAACCCCAACACGCCGACAGTGGCGGGCGCCAGTGCCGACCCGCAGGCACTGCAGCTGCTGGCCACGGGGCTGCTGCGGCAGAACCGCAACAGCCGCGGCGGCTTCATCACCGAGACGGGCCGTTTCGGGCGTGAAGCCTACGTGTACACGCCGCAGGAAGGGCGCAACACATCGGCTTACCTTATCGGCATCTCGGGGCAGAACCGTCTCGATCCGGCCGGCTTTGCCGTGGGCAGCTGGGGTGGCCCGTACGGGAACCTGCGCGACGTGTTCAACTTCAAGAACACGGTGAACGGGTCAACGCTGACCGCCGAGCAGAAGCGCGCCGCGCTCGGCTTCGCCAAGACCATCGAGGGGATCGAGCTGCTGACGGTGATCGCCACCCGCGACACCATCGGCGCGGTGGTCCAGATCAATCAGGATGCCACCGATCTGGCGCCGTTCGTGTCCCGCGACTCGACCTACCGCTACATCCTCAACACGCTGGATGAGGCGGCGGCCGACCTCGCGGCCGGTGGCTCGGCGTTCCCGTTCAACCTGAACTCGGGATTCGCGGGCTTCAACACGCCGGCCACGTTCCGTCTGTTCAACCGTGCCATGGCGGCACGGGCAGCGGCGTATCACGCCACCGCAGGCGGTGGTGCGGCGGCGTGGACGCGGGCCCGCACGGCCCTTGACGCGTCGTTCATTAACATCAACGCCACGACGGCGGCGGCGTACAACGTGGGTGTGTACCACCCCTTTGCCGCCGCGCCCGACGTCACCAACCCGCTCGCGGCGGCGACGAACACCGACCTGTACGCCCACATGTCCATCGATGCCGACGCGCCGCTCAAGCCGGATGGCACGAAGGACAACCGGTTCCTCGCCAAGATCGGTCCCCGGCCGTCGCGCAATGCGCCGCAAGGGCTGGGTGTCGCGTCGTCGCTCGGCTTCCAGGTCTACCCGGCGATCACCACCCCCATTCCGATCATCCGGAATGAAGAGCTCATGCTCCTCCGCGCCGAGATCCTGCTGGCCACGGGTGACAAGGCGGGCGCGCTGGCGATGATCAACAACATCCGCGTGAACTCGGGCGGTCTCGCGCCGACCACGCTGACGGCGGCCTCGCCCGATGCGGACATCGTCACCGAAATCCTTGTGCAGAAGCGCTACTCGCTGCTGCTCGAAGGGCACCGGTGGATCGACATGCGCCGCTACGGCCGACTCAACCAGCTGCCGCTCGACGTCACCACGGGTGTGAACGCACACTTCGTGGCCCGGGTGCAGCCGCTGCCACAGGGTGAGTGCCTGGTGCGTGTCGGCCGGCCGGCTCCGCTGGCTGGGCCGGGCTGCTGAGCTGCCCGAAGCCTGTCAGGGGCACCCCGCCGGGGTGCCCCTGACGGTCGCCGCACCCCCGATCGAATGCCAACAGCCCCACGTGAGCTCCTCACGCGGGGCTGTTGTCGTCTCGACCTCACACGGGACCGGTCACGCGGCGCGGACGCTGTCCAGGGGGACGCTGTCCAGGGGGACGCTGTCCAGGGGGACGCTGTCCAGGGGGACGCTGTCCCAGCGCGTTACGCGTCACGCTTCAATATCCGTCCCGCGTCCAGACTGCCACCACCCCGCACCGCCGGTCCACGCCGCCGAACTGCGGCGGGATGGTCGCCGCTCCACTGTACACCTCGATGCCGGCGATCTGTTTGGGCGGTGGCAACAGGTCGAGATTGAAATAGCGTGGCAGGATGATGCCATCGAGCAGCACCTGCATGGGGCAGTACTGCTGCTGCTGGTTGCCGTCGAATCCGCCGCCCTCGCGTCGGCTGTACACCTGGGTGCCCCCGAACGCTTGCGTGGTGTTCTGCGACACCTGCACGCCGCGCATGTAGCGCAGGAAGTCGGAGGTCTGTACGGAGCCACGCCGCTCGATCTCGTCCTGGGTGATGAACTGGCCCAGCCCCTGCTGGCGGCGCTTCTCGAAATCGAACATGCGCATGGTGACGCGGCTGCTGCGGACGCGCACCGTATCCATGAGGTTGCTGGATCGCACAAGGGTGTAGGACAGGCGGAGTGTATCACGTTCCGGGACCTCGATGATGCCGGAAGTGGGCGCGAAGCCGATGCGACGCACCACCACGAGGTACTGCCCCGGCGGCACCTGAAGCATGAGGAAGCGGCCGTTCTCACTGGTGACCACGCGGGCGCCAGTGCCCACCACCGACACATCGGCCGACCCAAGCGGCTGCATCAGCGTATCGGTGACCGTCCCGTCGATCACGGAGAACCGGTCGGCGTCGCGCACGGCATCGCGGGCGCGCTCCTGCTGCGCGCGGTCGCGCACGGTGGTGCGCGCTTGAGCACTGACCGTCGTGCTGAGCAGAGCAAGGGCCATGCTCAGGACGGCACCGGCGCACAGCGACAGACGCACCGAGCGCGGGGAACCGGAGAAATGGGGGAGTGGGGACATGGCGGAAAGTTATGGGATTGCCTCTCCCGTCAGTACCCGCCGCCGCCGCGGGCGGGTCCGTCCAGCCCTGCCCGCCGAGCGCGCCGCTAGCGCTTCTGCAGGTCGCCGCAGGCCACGATGACGCCCATGGCGGCGGTGGCATCGTGAATGTTGACGTAGTAGGACCCGGTGTCGCTCAAGGCCGCGGCGATCGTGGCCGTCGCACTCCCGCGCCCCTTGCCGTCGATGGCCATGGGCGCGTAGGCCCGGGCCCCGCCGAGCACCGGTCCCGCCTTGGTGCACGAGCCCGCGTGCACGTGCCAGGGGCGCGTGGCCCCGGGCGTGTCCCCGTCAATCGCCAGCACGACCTCCGTGCCTGTCCCGTCGGCCGTGGGCTTGGCGCTCGCCGTCCCGGTCACCTTGCGCCCGTCCTTGCCGGCCACGGCCGCCCGCCACTCGGTGTTCGGATGCACACGCACGGCGGCAAAGGCCGTCAGGGCGCTACAGGTCGCCAGAGCCAGGGCAGTCTTCAGGACGCGCAGCGGCATGGAGGGTCCGAGCGAGGGTGACGACACGCCTACTTGCGACGCGTCCAGTGGGTGGTAGGCGTACGGGGGGACGGCGCGGGCGGCTTGGCGGGCCGGTTCCGAGCAACTGGCGGACGACCGCGTCCGGTGTAGTTGGCGGACCGCGCATCGAGCACGAAGATGAGCCCCACCGTGAACAGCACCACGGCGAACGCCAGCAGCAGCAGACGGATGCGCAGCGCCCGGTCGTCGAGGAACAGCGACCCGATCAGCAGCGGCATGACCACCAGAAACATGCGGATCATGCGCCGGTCGAAGTCGCTGGGCACGATCTTCGTCCCCCGTGGGGCCAGCTTCAGGCGATACTCGACCTCGGCCGCCACCGCGAAGATGGCGTTCTCGACGCGGCGGAACCAGGTGAGCGGGTTGAGCGAGAACTTCGTGGCCATGCCGGATGAACACCGGAAGCACGCTGCGGGGTCCCGAGGTCTCCACGACGTCTCCACGACGTCTCCACGACGTCTCCACGACGTCTCCGCGACGTCTCCGCGACGTCAGCTGCGTTCCACGATCCGGTCGATGAGGAAGCTCGACTGGATCAGGGCCTCGGCCGTGAAGTCCCCGAAAAAGGCTCGGACCTCCTCGAAGAGGCGGGTGAACGCGGCCTGGTCGCCCTCGCCGATGACGGCCGCCAGCTCCTGCACCGCCCCACCGAACGCCGTCGTGACATCGCCCGTGCGCGGATTGCGCATCTCGATGGGGCCGTAGAGGCCCGGGTCCTGGGCAAAGTGCCGAGCCGCCACGTACAACTCGAGCAGGTAGGCGGGCGACGTGAAGGGCATGGTTTCCGTGAGCGGGATACCGAGACGGGCGAGCGTGAGCCCCAGCACCTGCGTCTGGAAGTGCGTGAGCACCTGCACCACCGCCATGGCCCGGTCATGCTGGGCTGGCGAGGTCTCGGTAATCACGAGCCCGCGCGCCGTCAGGGTGTGCGCCACCCAATCGGCCCAGGCCTCGCCACGCGCCCGGCACAGCACCACCCGCTGCCCCTGCAGGGTGTGCACACTGGGCCCGAACATGGGGTGTGTTCCCACCACGCTGCCGCGCGTGGCCTCCAGCATGGCGCGTACCGGCGCCTCCTTGAGGCTCGTGACGTCCATGAGCAGGGCGTCCTCGCGCACGTGCGGCCCCACCTCGCGAATAACCGCCTCTGTGCGGTCGATCGGCACGCTGATGACCGTGACGTCAGCAGCGGCCGCGGCTTCGGCCCCCCGCAAGGTGGTGTCGGTATCGACCAGCAGCAGGCGATGACCGAGGTCGCCGAACAGGCGCGCCAGCAGCCGTCCGATCTTGCCGTGCCCACCGATGATGGCCACCGTGCGCGGCGATTCGTCGATGGGGATTTCAGCCCGCAACGCCGCTTGGTGATCGCGGCTCGAGCGCAGCAGGACGCGGAAGATCGATTCGATCTCCCCGGCGGGCAGGCCGAGTTCGAGGGCACGCTCGTGGCGATCGCGCAGGACATCGGCCTCCCGCTGGGCATCACGAATGCGGATGCCGTGCTGCCGCTTGAATGCCGCCACCTCCGCCACCAAGGCCATGCGGCGCGCCATGATCTGGAGCAGGTCGCGATCGAGGGCGTCGATCATGGCCCGCACCACCGCGAGCGGACGCGGCACTCCAGACGGGATGTCACTCACGGGCGAGGAGGCGATTCGGCGGGGCGGGGGGAGAGCACAGAGAAGATCGGCGGCTCGCTTTGAAGCTATCGCGTGGCTCGGCGCACGTCATGCGCCGGTGGGACCGAGGCCGGGTGACGGCGGCGGGGCGCGCGGTACGGCTGGTAACTGCGGAACGGCGCGAGCTAGAGGGCGCGAGCTAGAGGGCGCGAGCTAGAGGGCGCGAGCCAGGGGGCGCGCCTTGGCTCGCGCCGTACCGCAGTCACCAACGCCGGCTCCCGCGTCCCGCCGTCACACCGAGGGCTGATATCGGCCCCACACGCCCTCGAGCGCATCCGCGATCTCCCCCACCGATGCGCGTGCCCGCACCGCGTCGATGAGGCGCGGCATGAGCGGCTCGCGTGCGCCGCTGTGGGCCGGAAGGTACTGCGGCGCCACCTCGGCGATGCGCTGCAGCGCGGCGTCCACGGCAGCGCCATCGCGCGCGGCGCGCACGGCCGACAGGCGGGACACCTGATCGCGCTCGAGCGCGCTGAAGTCCGGGGCGGGAATGATCGGCGGCTCCTGGCCGTCACCGAACCTGTTCACACCCACGACCACCGTCTCGCCGGCTTCCACACGCAGCTGATGTTCGTAGGCGCTGCGCCCGATCTCCTCCTGCGGGAACCCGGCCCGGATGGCGTCGGCAGCGCCCCCCAGCGCATCGACGCGCGCCAGCAGCTCGAGCGTACGTGCCTCGATGGCATCGGTGAGCTGCTCCACGTACCAGCTGCCGGCGAGCGGATCGACCGTCTGGGCCACGCCCGATTCGTACCCCACGATCTGCTGGGTGCGAAGCGCCAGCGTGGCCGCCTCGGCGGTGGGCAGCGCCAGCGCCTCGTCGTACCCGTTGGTGTGCAGCGACTGCGTCCCGCCAAGCGTGGCGGCGAGCGCCTGCACGGTGACGCGCACGACGTTGTTGAGCGGCTGTTGCGCAGTGAGCGTCACGCCGCCGGTCTGGGTGTGAAAGCGCAGACGGCAGCTGGCATCGTTGGCGCCGAAGCGCTCGCGCATGAGCCGCGCCCAGAGACGGCGGGCGGCGCGGAACTTCGCGACCTCTTCGAACAGGTCGTTGTGCGCCGCGAAGAAGAACGACAGACGAGGCGCGAATGCATCCACCGGCAGCCCCGCGTTGACCGCCTGCTGTACGTACTCCAGCGCATCGGCAAAGGTGAACGCCACCTCCTGCACCGCCGTCGCCCCGGCCTCGCGAATGTGATAACCACTGATGGAGATGGGATTCCACTGTGGCACCTCCGCCGCGCAGAACCGGAACATCTCGGCCGTAAGTGCCAACGACGGCCCAGGCGGATAGATGTACGTGCCGCGCGCGATGTACTCCTTGAGGATGTCGTTCTGCACGGTGCCCGACAGCGCCGCGCGAGCGATGCCCCGCTCCTCTGCCACGACGATGTACATCGCCAGCAATGTCGACGCCGTGGCATTGATGGTCATGCTCGTCGACACCTTGTCGAGCGGAATACCATCGAGCAGCGTGTGCATGTCATCCACAGTATCGATGGCCACGCCGACGCGGCCGACCTCCCCGAGGGCCCGCGGGGAGCTCGAGTCGATCCCCATCTGGGTGGGCAAGTCGAATGCCACCGACAACCCCGTCTGACCCGCATCGAGCAGCAGTTTGAACCGCTCGTTGGTGGCCTTCGCAGTGCCGAAGCCGGCGTACTGGCGCATCGTCCACAGGCGACCGCGGTACATGGTGGCCTGCACGCCGCGTGTGAACGGATACTCTCCCGGATCGCCAAGATCGCGGGCGTAGTCGGTCGTGACGTCGGTCGGCCGGACGACGGCCGGCACGGGAATGCCAGAGGGGGAAAGTCGTTCGCTCATGCCGCGGAATCTAGCAGCGCGGCTTCTGGCTTCCGAGCACTTGGGAGACTCTGAGACTGCAGATTTACCCGATCACGCAGAGGCACACAGGCAGGGAGGCAACGACCTCGCGAGCTTGGTTGAGTTCCCATTGGTAACTGGGAATGCTGCCAACCCGGCCATGTCGTTGCCTCCTTGCCTCCCCGCCTCTGCGTGATCGGGTACGTCTGTCATCTGTTGCGCGACATGACTGTTGGCCCGGAGCAGCCCTGCCCCTCACAACGCCGAGCGTACCCGCCGTTCAGCCGGCCGCCGCCGGCGCCGAGGTGGCGGCGCGCCCGGCATGCCGCCGCTCGGGAATGCCCGGCGCCACGAACTTGGGGAGCGGGAACTCGTTCACCAGCTCCACCTCGGCCTTGCTGCCGATGTACAGCGGTGTGCGCTGGTGCAGTTCCGTCGGTTCGACGTCGAGGATGCTGCCGTACCCATCGGTCGCCAGCCCGCCGGCCTGTTCGGCGATGAACGCCAGCGGATTCGCCTCGTACAGCAGGCGCAGCTTGCCGCGCGGGGCCTTCTCGTTGGCCGGATAGCAGAACACGCCGCCGCCGAGCAGGTTGCGATGAAAGTCGGCCACGAGCGAACCCACGTAGCGCACGTTGAGCGCCTTCTTCTGGCCGTCCATGCCACGATAGCGGCGCATCAGCGCCCGCGTGGGCTCCGGCCAATCCTGCTCGTAGGCGTCGTTCACCGAGAGATACCGCGCCCGCTCGGGGATGCGGATGTTCGGGTGCGACAGCAGGAACTCCCCGATGGACGGATCGAGTGTGAACCCGTGCGCCCCCTGTCCGGTGGTGTACACCATCATGGTGCTCGAGCCGTACAGGATGTACCCCGCAGCCACCTGACGGCGGCCCGGTTGCAGCAGATCCTCCATCTCGCCACGCGTACCACGCGTGATTTTGCGGAACACGGAGAAGATGGTGCCCACCGGTACGTTCACGTCGATGTTCGAGGAGCCGTCGAGCGGATCGAAGAGCAGCACGTACTTGCCGCTGCGGAACCCCTCGGGGATCTGGATGATGTCCGGTTCTTCCTCTGAGGCCATGGCGCACAACCGGCCGCCGTGATCGAACGCCTTCACCACGATCTCGTTGGCGATGACGTCCAGTTTCTGCTGGACTTCACCCTGCACGTTCGTGTCGGAGGTCGATCCGAGGATGTCCGCCAAGCCGGCGCTGCGCACCTTGTTCGCGATCATCTTGCCGGCCAGGGCCATGTCGTACAGGATGCCGGACAGTTCGCCGGTCGCCTCCGGCCACAGGCGCTCCTGTTCGATGATGAAGCGCTCAATGGTGACGACGGATGTCGCGGTATGCTTGACCACGGTGGGGCTCCCCCGGATTCCTGCTGGAAGGCGGCAGTGCGGACCGCTCGTGTGCACGAGCAGCTCCCGGAAGCTGTCGACACTGGGCAAGCTCGTGCAAGAGCGACTCGGCGTGTCCACGAGAGCGGGCGCGATGAAACACATGTAACACCGCGCCGGCGGCGCCCGGGGCCGGCCCTAGTCGGGCACCAGCCAGCGGTCACCGCTGCTCTCGATTTCGAGACGTCGCCCGTCCGTCCGCACGACCACCGTTCCCTCGAGATCGGTGCGGATCAACGGGGTCCCGCGAGCGAGAAAGGCGACGAGGGTCTCGACCGCCGGATGCCCATAGCGATTGCCGGTGGCCAGCGACGCGATACCCACGCGAGGATCCACCGCCTCGAGGAAACGCGGCGACGAGCTCGTTCGACTGCCATGATGCCCCACCTTGAGCACGTCGGCCCGCAACGCTTCCTCCGGATAGTGCGCCAGCAGCCACTGTTCCTCCTCCCGCTCGGCGTCGCCCGTGAGCAACAGGCGCCGTGCACCGTACTGCACTCGCAGCACGACGGAGGTTTCGTTGGCGTCGTGCTGCTTCGCGGTCCACGCGGAATCGGGGGCGAGTACGGTGAATGCCACGCCATCGAGGTCCCACGTGGTACCGGGGGCCACCCGGGCCCACGCCGTGCCGACCTGCCGCACGGCCTCGAGCGCCGCGCGATAGCCCGGACTGGTGGTCACGAACGCCGACTCCCACCACCTCAAGGGGCGGAGCGCCCGCACGGCACTCTCGGCGCCACCAGCATGGTCGTCGTGGGGATGTGACAGTACGAACAGCGCGACGTCGCCGCCGAGGCGGCGTACGTACGGCACCACCGTGCGCCGCCCGGCGTCGCCGCCCTGCCAGCGGGGCCCGGCGTCCACGAGCACCCACCGTCCCCGAGGGGTGCGCAGCGCGATCGCGTCCCCCTGCCCAACGTCGAGCACATGCATTTCCAGTTGGCCCGGTCCCGGGCGCAGCAGCGGCGCCCACACCGTGATCACGACCGCCGTGGCCGCCGCCAGCAGCCACGGCGCCATGCGCCGCGCCGCGCTGGCCCGCACCACGAGGGCGGCCGCCAGGCCGCTCCCCACAGCGGTCGCCAGGGTCGGTGCCACCGGCCACACCACCCACGACGGCGCCGAGGCGACATCGGCGAGGGCTTCAAAGAGCCGCATCAGCGGCTGGGTCGCATCGGGGAGCAGGGTGGCCACGGAGGGCCATGGTGCCAGCAGCAGGGCCCACACGAGGCCAAGGAACAGCGCCGGCTGCAGCACGGCCACAAGCGGCGCCGCCACCAGATTGGAGAGTGGGGCCACGAGACTCACGCGCCCGAACGTCCAGGCGATGATCGGCGCCGTGACAGCCGTTGCCACAATCCCCGTGAGCAGTTCACCCAGCAGCCAGCCGGCGGGGCCGCGCTGTGCGCCAAGGGCCGCCACCGCGTCGCCAAGCGACTCGACCCCCCGGCGCGCCTCGGTGGCCGGTCGGCGCGGGCGTCGGTCCGCCGAACGCCAGCGACGGCGCAGAGCGCGAGCCGCCACCAGGGCGGCCATACCGCCGACGCTGAGCTGCCATCCGAGGTCGGTCACCACGAGCGGGTCGGTGGTGGGTACCACGGCACCGAGCGCGAGGGCCGTCCAGTCGTGCACCGGCCGCTGCCAGCGCATGGACAGCGCCATGACTGCCAGCATTACCGCACTGCGTACGGCGGGCGGCGGGCATCCGAGCAGCAGCACGTAGGCCGCCACCAACGCGAGCGACAGTGGTTCGAGCAGGCGCCGCGGCAGGCGCAGCAGGCTGCCGAGCGTGAGGATGGCCGACGCGATGATGGCGACGTGCATGCCCGACACCGAGAGCGCGTGCACGAGGCCGGCGTCGGCGAAGCGGTCGCGGACCTCGGGGTCGATCCCGTGCTGGTCGGCCACGAGCAGCGCCCGCACCAGCGGGGCCCGACTCCGAAAGGTGCGGTCGATGACGGTGCCGAGGTGCGCCCGCCAGCGCCGCCAGGGATCGCGCGGGCCGTCCGCACGGGCCACCTGCGCGCCATCCAGACGGAGACCTCGACTGGTGCGGGTGGGGCGCGCGGTGACAGCCACCCACTGGCCGGCAGGCGGCGGCGCTCCCGTCCAGCGCGAGGTGGCCGGGATGGCGCAGCGCCGGTCGCCCGGCGCCAGGCCAAGCGCCCCGCGCCCGACCGCCGCGCCCCGCCCCTTCGCGATCGGACGGTCGTCGAGCACGAGCCACGCCGCCGCGCCCGATACGAGCCGCCGTTCGAGCAGCGTGGTACACGCGGCCTGCTGCCGCGCCGAGATGCCGGCGAGTGCGGCCGCCGCCACCCCCAGCCACGGCGCCACGACCCAGCGCGGGTCGCGCCGCTCCAGTACCCACGCCGCGAGCGTGACGAACAACGTACCCGCCAACAGGAGCACCAGCGGCAGCGCCAACGCGCTCCCGGCCAGCAGCCCGATCAACCACCAGGCGACGCCATGAACAAGCAACGGCATGGGCCAACCTGCCACCGCGTTCGCGGATCGCCGTCACCGAAACGACGCCGCCATGGCCAGAAAACACGACGGGGGACGGCGCTGTCGGCGGCCGTCCCCCGGAGCCCACGGCGGCCGCGCGGTGCGCTACCCCACCATCGGCAGCGGCTGGCGCTCCGGTTTGTTCGTGACCGGCGTCCCGGTGAAGGTGGCCCCGGTGGTGCCGGTGAGCTGCACCACGAGATAGTCGCCAATCTTCGCAGCGTCGGCGGGCACCATGACGGTCTTGAAGTCGCGCGAGCGCGCCTGCAGCAGTTCGCCGTCGCGGGCCACCTTCTCCACCAGCACTTCGACGGTGTCGCCGAGGCGGGCCAGGTTGTTCTCGCGCGAGATGCCGCGCACCGTGGCCACCAACCGATCGAACCGCTCGGTCACCACGGCGTCGGGCACGGTCCACTCGGGAGGCATGCGGGTGGCCGGTGTGCCCTCGCGCGGCGAGAACTTGAACATGAAGGCATCGTCGAAGCGCACCTCGCGGCACAGCGACAGCGTGTCCTCGAACTCCTCGTCGGTCTCGCCGGGAAAGCCCACGATGATGTCGGTGGTGAGCGCCAGGCCGGGAATGGCTGCCCGCATGCGCGCCACGCACTTGAGGTACTCCTCGCGCGTATAGCGGCGCAGCATGCGCTTGAGCATGCTCGTGCTGCCGCTCTGCATGGGCAGGTGGATGTGCTCGCACACCGTCGGCACCTCGGCCATGGCGGCAATCACTCGGTCGCTGAAGTCGTTGGGGTGCGGGCTGGTGTAGCGTACGCGCCGGATACCGTCCACCGCGCCGACGGCGCGCAGCAGGTCGGCAAAATCGTGTGTGCCATCGGTGTACGAATTCACGGTCTGGCCGAGCAGCACCACCTCGGTGAGCCCCTGCTCCACCACCTGCTGCACCTCGCGCACCACGTCGGGCAGCTGGCGGCTGCGCTCCGGGCCGCGCGTGGTGGGCACAATGCAGTAGGTGCAGCGATAGTCACAGCCGCGCTGCACCGGGATCCACGCCTTCACACCCTCGAAGCGGCGGGCCACCACGTCCTCGTAGTGCTCCTCGAGGTCGAAGTCGGTGGCGGTGAACTTCTCGCCGCGCCGCGCGCCATCGAGCAGCGCCGGGAGGGCGCGATAACCGTCGGGACCCACCACCAGCGACACGTGCCTGGCCTGGTCAAGCACGCGCGGCCCGAGGCGCTGCGCCATGCAGCCGGTCACCCCCACGATCGTGTCGGGCTTCATGAAACGCCGCAGCTCGCCGAGGCGGCCAATCACGCGCGTCTCGGCATTCTCGCGAATGGCGCAGGTGTTCACCAGAATGACGTCGGCGCCGTCGGGCACGTCCACCGGCGCGTAGCCGTGCGCCTGCAGCTTGCCGTACATGAGCTCCGAGTCGGCCACGTTCATCTGGCAGCCGTAGGTCTCGATGTAGACCGTCGGCCTGGGAGCCGGCGTGGTCGCGTCGTCAGGCTGCAGCGCGCGCGCGTTCACGGTGGTCGTCATGGTCACCGCTCAGGGACGGATCTGCAGGCCAACACCGAGCAGCCAGGCCGATTCCCTCGCGGCGCCACCCACCACGGTGCGATTGGCGCGCTGCATCGACAGGTCGAGTGACGCGGCATCGCGCGCGATCGGGAGCCCAAGCCCGGCCGACAGGCGCGACTCCCGCACCCGCTCTCCGGCGGGTGTCCCGAACGGCAACTCGTTGCGCGCCGCGCCGACGCGCACCAGTACGGGGTAGCCACGCAGCCGTGGACCCGCCACCTCGGCGCCGGCGTACAGATTCCGGGCGTCGCTGGCGGTCACCTGACTCGAGCCCATCCGCGCCATCCCCGACCACTGGACCTGCTCGATGCCCACGGCGAACACCGACCCCGAAATACCGTCGTAGCGCAGCGCCGCGCCAAGGCGGTTCGGGACCTCGCCCTGTGCCCGCAGCGTGTCACGGATGCGCGCATCGAACGCACTGCCGGCGCGATACGATGCATGCGCCGTGAACCCCTTGGCCAGACGGGCCTCGCCACCCACAGAGAGGGCCGTGCCGAAGAACGTCGCCCGTGCCGAATCGAGCACTCCGCCGAAGCGCAGGGTGTCGGCAAACGTCCGTTCGCGCGAGGCGACATGTTCACCGGTGAGGATGTGGCCAGCCACGCCGACCCGGAACCGCGCGTCGATCTGCCACCCCACCGCCGCCCGCAGGTCGCCGATGGCGCCGCGCATGTCGAAGCGGTCCCGCGTCGGGACGGGCACGCCGTCGATGATCGCCGATCCGGTCGTCCTGATGCTGTACGACCGATCGAGGAAGCTGCTCGCCGAGATCGAGGCGGCGACCCCGCGTCGCGCGGGCAACAGCACCGTCAGCAGCGGAATGCGCTGGGCCGTGGTTCTCTCGCGCGCCGCCCCGATCGACACGGTGCGAAACTCAGGCTCCGCCTGGGCATTGAGGACCGTGCGGACCACGCCCCCCAGCGCCGCCGGATTGGACGTGGAGATGGCATCGAATTCCTGGAACGCCCCGGCCGTGCCCGCCACGCGCGTACTCCACCCGCCCACCGGATACCCGAAGCCCAGGCCGCTCAGCGTCCCCTGCGCCGGCAGGGCCGTGCCGACCCCGAGTGTTGCCGCGCTGAGGCACGCCACGGCCCACTGCCGCAAACGGTGAGTCATGGCAGGGCGTACTCCGAGCGTGGGAGGTAGGTGATGCGAAGCTTCGGACGGACCGCCGCCGCGGCCTTGCTGTTGAAGAACCGCAGCTCGGCGGGCTGTCCGCCCTCGAGGCCGATGCGGAAGGCGATGGCACGTGGCACGTTCGTGGGAAGGGTGCGCCAATTGCGCGCCAGCGCGAGCACGTTCAGCGTCCGCGTCCCGCTGTCGCTGGGTACGAGCCGCGCCGTGTCCACACCCGCGAACACCCCCTCGGCCGCCAGGTCGAGCACGCGGCGCAGGTCGCTCACCACATCGGTGGTGGTGGGCACGATGGGCACGATGGTCACCGAGTCGTTGGCGTTGCCGAAGCGGCTCCGCTGTTGGGTGAGCAGCAGATCGGCACGGACGATGGTGCTGGAATCGGTGATGCGCGCCGGAATCGCAAAGCGCAGGTAGCTCCGGTACGCCGGGAATCCGCCGACGAGGAGCGTCCCCGGGGACAGGGCCGGCGACCCGAGATCGGTGATGCCATACACCTGGTAGGCCAGTGCCACGTCGGCGGTGGCATTGGTGAGCGCCGTCGCGGTGTTGATCGAGATCGGGGTGTAGGTGGTGTCGGTCGATGGATCGTACTGCACCGTCGGGGCACCGGCACCGAGTTGGAACGCCCGCACCCGCAGCTGGCCGCTTGCCCCCGACAGGCGAAGGCCCAGCCGGAGCCGTGCCTTGGCCGCAATCTTCTGTTGCACGACGACCTTGTTGAGTGGGACCCGCAGCGTATCCCGTGTACTGCTCGGGGTTACGATCAGCATGCCGATGCGCCGATCGGCCCGGAACAGCGAGCGCACGACCGCCTGCACCGAGTCGCGCTCCGTCGTATCGACGTCGAACACCTCAAGCGTCACCGGTGCCCCCCCGCGGCGGCCGGTCGAATCCAACGGCAGCGTGAGGTAGACGGAATCGACCGTCGTGATCGAGTCGAGGGCTCCCGTGCGATTCGGCTGGAACGACGTGGCCAGGCGGTCGAAGCGCAAGACACCATGCGTGACGAGCGTGTCGGGCCGGTTGGCCAGCAGCAGGGTCGACGACAGGCCAAGCGTCGGGTAACCGCCGAGCGACGAATCGAGCACCACGGCGTCGAACGTCGTGTCACGGAAGGACGCAGTGCGCGACGGGCAGAGCGTCGGACAGGCGGCGCCCCCGTCGAGAGATTCGCTGCACGCCCCCACCGCTCCGGCCCCCAGGCCCAGAGCCAGCACCAGCAGCGGGCCGCGCAGACGCGACCAGGACCAACGAAAGCGCTCAGTCATGCGCGAGCGAAGCAGGCGTGAATGGTACCGGCAGCAGCTCCGCCAGCGACCAGCGCGCCGTCCGCCCATCGGGCGACACGGCGAAGATTTCCAGCATCGGGGCGAATTCCACCAATGCCTGACGACAAATGCCACAGGGCGGCGTCGGATCGGCCGCCTCCGTGGTGATCACGATGCGTACGAACTGACGTGCACCCGCCGCGATGGCGGCCCCGAGCGCCACCCGCTCGGCGCACGTTCCGGCAGGATACGAGGCGTTTTCCACGTTGCACCCCACGAACATCCGGCCTTCGTCGGATTCCAACGCAGCCCCCACGTGGAACCGCGAATACGGCGCCCAGGCGTTCGCCCGCGCGGCATCGGCCGCCTGGCGCAGCGGTTCGTGTTGCGACGGCAGCGGGGTCACGACGCGAACAGCTGCGGCAGGAAGGACGTCCCACCGCCGCGCCAGGAGAGTCCGAACCAGTCGGCCACGGTGGCCCCGAGATCGGAGAAGGTTTGGCGCGTCCCCAACGGGCCGCCACGTACCCGCGGGCCCACCGCCAGCAACGGCACACGCTCGCGCGCGTGATCCGTGGACGGGGTCGTCGGATCGTTGCCGTGGTCCGCCGTGATGAACAGCAGGTCGTCCTCCCGCAGGGCAGCCAACAAGGATGGGAGCACCTGATCGAACGCTTCGAGCGCTCCCCGAAAGCCCGGGACATCGTTGCGATGCCCGAACAGCTGGTCGAAATCTACCAGATTGGCGAAGCAGAACCCACGAGGGGCGGAATCGAGCCATTGCCGGATCGCCTCGACCCCCTCCGCATTGTCGTGCGTATGCCGGGACACGAGGGCCCGGCCGGCGAAGAGATCGTCCACCTTGCCCACCCCGTCCCGCGGCACGCCCGCGGCGGCCAGAACATCGAGCAGCGTAGATCCGGGCGGTTGGATGGCGTAGTCGCGCCGATTGGCCGTCCGCCGCCACGCCCCCGGTGTCCCGAGGAATGGCCGGGCAATCACGCGCGAGACGTCGTGCGGCGCCACCAGCATGGCGCGGGCAGTCTCGCAGGCCCGGTACAGCTCGGCGAGGGGAATCCATTCTTCGTGGGCCGCCACCTGAAACACCGAGTCGGCCGACGTGTACACAATCCACGCCCCCGTGCGCTGCTGTGCCTCGGCGTACTCGGCAATCACCGCCGTACCGCTGGCCACGGTGTTGGCGATGACGGGACGCCCGGTGGCCCTGGTGAACGCGTCGATGATCTCTGCGGGGAACCCCTGCGGATACGTCGGGAACGGGCGTTCGAGGTGGAGGCCCGCGATCTCCCAGTGGCCCGTGGTGGAGTCCTTGCCCGACGACTGGGGGAGCATCACGCCGTAGCCGGCGGTGGGATGATCGACCGGTGCCACCCCCAGGATCTCCGTAGCGTTTCCGAGGCCGAGGCGGCGGAGATTGGGGAGGCGCAAGCCGCCGACTGCCCGGGCGACATTCCCGATGGTGTCACTGCCCGTGTCCCCGTAGGCATCGGTGTCGGGCGCAGCGCCGCACCCCACCCCATCGAGCACCAGAATGAGGGCCCGGCGGGTGAGCAGATCGGGGCGAGACACGGACTGTTCAGGCGGGTGGCTCATGCCGGCAGAGACACGGGAGAAGACATCAGGGGGAAAGGCGGAAGACCGGCCTCGTGGTACACCACCGGAACGCGCAACGACAGGCCGACCAGCAGTTCGTACGGCGACAGGCCGCCCAGGGCCGCCACCGCCTCGGTGCCGAGGCAGTCGGTGCCATCGCCCCCGATGAGAGTGGCCGTGTCTCCCGTCCCGCACTCGACCCCGGTCACGTCCACCATGGTCATGTCCATCGTGACGCGCCCCACCACCGGGCAGCGGACACCCTTGATGAGTACCACGCCGGCGTTGGAAAGATGCCGCCGGTAGCCATCGGCGTAGCCGGCCGCCACGGTAGCGATGCGGCGGGTTCCCGACGCGCGCCAGGTCGCGCCATAGCTCACTGACTCGCCGTCGTGCACGTGGCGAAGATCGATGATCCGGGCCCGCAGGTGCACCACCTGCCGCAGTCCGAGTTCCGCGCTGAACATGCCGCCGTACAACGCGATCCCCGGGCGGGCGAGGTGCCCGGGTGACCCGGCCGTCCGGCTGACGATACCGGCACTGTTGTCGGCGTGCACCAGCACATCCGCCGGCAGCACGTCGGCCAGCGCGGCCCGCGCCTCGGCAAAGCGCCTGTCCTGCTCCACGCGCGAGTCCAGCGAATCATCGGCCGAGTGGAAGTGCGTGAAGACGCCCTCGGGGGCGGCGCCCTGCAGCGCGTTGCGCAGCGTGGATACGGTGGTCCACCGCACCCCGGCTCGTGCCATGCCCGTGTCGATGGACAGGTGATACGGCGCGTCCGTAAGGGCGCGCCAATGGCCGATGTCGTCGGCCCGGTGCAGCGACGGGGTTACCTTCAGCTCGACGGCCCGGTGCAGCTCGGCGGCGAGCAGCGGCTGCAGACAGACGATACGCCCCAGGCAGCCGGCCGCTCGCAACGCCTCGGCTTCGTCGAGAGTGGCGATACCCACGCCCCATGGCGCCGCTTGACCGGCCCCCTCGGTCCGCCCCGCGAACGGGACGCCCAGCGCCCGGCATACCGCCGTGGCTCCCACGCCGTAGGCATTGGCCTTCACCATGACCAGCAGCGGCACCCCGGCGCGCGCACCGAGCGCCGCCGCGTTGTGGCGCACGGCGGCGAGGTCGACCTCGAGCCAGGCGCGAGCCGTGGGGGGGGAGTTGTGAGCCATAGCCATGAAGCATAATGCAACCCCTCGGACAATTCCGGTGTACGGACCGCTACTGCCGGTTTCGGCTCGTCAATTCATCAGCGAGGTGAGTGCCGTGAACGACTGGCACTGGCAACGGCGCATTTGTTGTGGGTCCCTACGAACAATCGTCCGTTCCTGTGGAGCCAAGCTGACGACGAGGAGGAGCAGTGGCGAAGCCGATTGAAGCGACCCCGGTAGCGCGGGGTGTAGATGCGCGCCGGATCCGGGCGGACATGCGTGCCGATGTAGCACCGAACGAAGCGCGACGCGCCGCGCACGAACATGCGATTGCCTCCAGCCGTTCGAAGTTTGTGCGGATCGAGGGCGCTGAGAAAAAGCGAAAAGCGTCTCGCTGAATGGCACCGTCGCCTCCTCCGTTCACCGTCGAACCGATGCCCCCGGGATTCCTTCTCGGGGGCTTTCGTTGCGAGGCACCCGACAACGCCGACGCGATCGGCGCATATCTCGCCGACGGCACGGCCGCCCGCGATCAGGAGGTCGGCTTCTCGCGTCCCTATCTGGTTCGCGATGGCGCGGGCGAAGTCATCGGCTATTACACACTCCTCGCCGACGCCATCCGTTTGGAAGACGGCGAGGTCGACTCGACCTGGGACTACCGCAGCGCCCCATGCATAAAGGTGGCGCGACTTGGTGTTCGATATGATCGCCGAGGAAGCGGCATCGGTCCGGCGCTGCTCGAGCTGATCACCGTGCAGGCGCTCGAACTGGGGCAGCAGATCGGCGTCTGCTACCTCACCCTCGATGCCGTGGGCGACAAAGTTGACTGGTATCGGAAGCGCGGCTTCGAATTCACGCGCATTGCGGACCAGCCAAGCACGGAAGCGGACAAGGCCAATGGCGACCGCAGTATGCGATATGACCTTGGCCCGCTGCAGGATCGCCCCCTGCTGTGAGCACTCGGCGCGGGGTTTCGGTTACTCATCACCGAACAGCGCGCCCTGCGCGGGGTCTGTGGAGCGCGTTGGAGAACGCGCGGCCCTGTGGCCGCTGGTCAAGTCGTCCGCCGGAATGAGGGGGCCGCTTACTACGGCCTCAAGGAGACGAGCCTGCTCCGGCTCAAGTTCCACGAGGCCAGTGAGCACGTGGAGCAGATCGAGGAGGTCGGCCGTGTATTCGGGCAGCCATCGATCGGGCTGGATGTCACCCAAAGGCGACGGCGGTCGGCGATCGCCGATCAGGGGACGCTCGCGATTGCGCTGCCGGTAGCTGAACCACTGCCGAAGCACTTGCTTGCCGGAGACCTCATACAACCACACCTCAGGGGCCACGTGGTCCACGAAGCCGTTCCCGATCGTCAGCCGTCGCGTCGCGGGGTCGTACGTCATGGAGTCTGGTAGGTCCCCGACTGCAGTGGAGATGGCGCCCTCTCGTGGCAACTCCGGACGATCACCACTCTGAATCCTCGGTGGTCCCGGGGGGCGACCGGCCGCCGCATCAACGAAGCGCTCGCCGTAGGTGTGCAGCCACACCACGCGGCGCCCGATGGCGACCACGGCGTCGAAACGCTCAGCGTCGGCTGTCAGCGGAATGCGCAGACCTGGCTGCTTCAGGTCTTCGGCGAACCGCTGCGTGTAGGCGGGAGACGCGGCGATCCCCACGACGTAGGCGAACACGTCGTCCGCAGCCACGTCGCGCCCCCAGCGTTCCGACAGCTGCGCGAGCACGGCTGGGGCAATGTTGCTGCTCGCGGCGGACGCATCGCCACAAAGGGGGAAGATGCGGCCGCCGAATGACCCCTTGTAGTGGTCGAGATCGGGAATAAGCGATGTGCCGGTAATCGCTGGACCTGCCGAAGGTGCGGTTCGGTGGAGGGCGGCGATATAGATCTGCCTCCGAGAATGTTTAGCCCAAATCGTTGGGTTTGGCTGGTTGATAACGCGCGGATCGGGGATGAGCCATTGACGATCGAAAGACCGGTATCCGTAGGGGATCGGCGTAATTACTTCACCCTTGTCTCGTGCGACCGAAATCGGTCGGAACTCATGTCCCGTGAGGCCCTTCGTAACACGCTTATCTACGTGCCGGTCTCCGGGCTCACCGTTTCTGAGATGCGGATGGAAGAGCATGGCCTTTCGTTCAGCGGGAGCCCGAACCAGTGCTTCCCATCTCGCCTTCAGCGTCTCCCGATCCGGCGCAATCACCCACGTGCGCCCGGGCATGACCCCGGAGCCGTTCCAGACGAACAGGGAGTCGAGCGACGGAAACGCACTCCACTCGCCAGACGACGCGCGGAGAAACGGCGCGCGCCACTCGCCGGAGCACGCCTGCCACATCGCGCCCTCGAGTGGCAGCTGCTGCAGCGCAACGAACTTCGCGCTTCGGTGCCCCGCCGGAAGGCTCGCGTAGCGCACCGGCGCCGGTTCGTCGCTACGGGTCGAGGGCGAACGTGATGCCAGCACGATGCACACGGGCTGCTGCACGCCTTCGAAGATGCGCGTGGCCACCTCCGGCTGGTGCCCTTCGGGAGATGCATCGATCACCCAGATCTCGTCGCACTGACGTCGTAGCGCATCGCGCATCCGCGCGAACCCGGGACCGTTGAGGAACCCAGCTACTGTGATGAAGCAGACGATGCCCTGCGTGGAGTCCTCATGCGCCTCGAACACCTTCCAGGTGGCCCAGCGCCAGAAGTACACGTACAGGTTTCGCAAATGCTTGACGTGGGCACCCACCCCCCAGTCCGCCGGCGGTATCCAGGCGGTCAATGGTGCCGTATGGTTTTCGCCGCCCGCCTCGACCCACCCGCCCAATCCCTTGGCCTTCTCCTTGTACGGTGGGTTGCCGATCACCACGGTGATGGGCGCGTCACGCTTGATCTCGTTGGCGCGGCGACGGGATTCCGCGATCGGCTCGTACAGTTGCCCCAGCTTTTCCTGTTCGAGCCACGGATTGGCCAGCGTATCGGTCACGAACAATCGCAGTGGCTCAGTCGGTACCGAGCCGGTGAGCTCCGCGACCTCCGCCACAAGGCGCAACTGGGCGACGGCAAAAGGACCGAGCTGAATCTCGAAGCCAATGAGCCGCCGCACGGCAGTCTCGATAGCGGCCGGTACCGCTCCCTCGCCATCACGCGCACTGACCGCTTGGGCAATGCACCGCAGCACGCCCAGCAGGAACGTACCCGTGCCAGCGGCCGGATCGGCCACTACGACCTTCGGCGATCCGAACCCGTGCGGCCCATTGAACCGCGACGCGAGCACCTCGTGAACGAGGCGAGCCATCGCGTCCACGACGGGCGTCGGGGTATAGTACGAACCAGTGCGCTTGCGAAGTGCCGCGTCGTAGGTCGCCAGGAAATCTTCGTAGAAGTACAACCAGGCATCCGGCTCACCGCGGCTGATGCGCGTCCAATCGATCGCGTCGAGGACTCACGTCAGCGTCCCAATGGAGGTGCGTAGCGTCCGCTGATTCGTGGCATCGTCCGTCAGGAGACGCAGGGCCGTGCCAATGAGCGAGTCGGTACGGCCGAGCGCCTTCGCCGCCTGATCCAGCCCGTTGGCGAGCGTCAAGCCGCGGGCACGAGCAACGAGCAGACCGAACGTTACGGCCTGCGCGTATCCGTCCGCAAACTCGTCATCGCTGGCCGATGGGAAGAGATGCCGACGCCAGTCTTTGGATAGCGCGGTGAGTGCTTCACTGCCCTCCTTGAGCTGCTCAGCCACCTCATCGCGTAGCAGCCGACAGAGGCGTGCCGTGAGCTCGGCCAATTGCCTCGCAGTGCGCGGGGCGACAGGCTGCCATCGCAAGAAGTCCTCGAACAGCCCAAGCAGAGCCAGCGGAGCCGTGAGCCGCGATGCAGACTCGATGTCTCCATCGAGATTCACGATGGTTCCAATACGTTCCCCGTATCGCCACAACGAGAACGACTGCCCGTCGGTGTACACCAAATTGGGAATCGCCTTCAGTTTTTCCCACTGCGCCTTGTCGTGACGATCCCGAAACCGACGCGGATCGGCACCCTTGCCGGGTGCCTTGACCTCCACGAAGCCCACCAACGCGTTGCGCACCGACACGGCGTAGTCCGGACGCGTCTGCAGTTCCGCGAGCGAGGACTCACCGACCGCCACGACCGCCTCGCCCGGAAAGCCCATCAGTCCCGCCAGATCCGTCAGCAGCCCCTCAAAAGGGGGTGCGTAACTGATCCTCAGGTTCGCCCCGTGCGGCTGGATTGGTCAGCTTCGCCGCGGCCGCTGCGCCGTAGCGGGCGACAGCCTCATTGAACTTGATTTCGCTCGACATCGGTACAGGATGCAGAAGCCGGCCGCTGTGCGCAATCTCAAGCCTCGGTTCCCCCTGCCCCCACGGAAATGAGCGATTCTTCTCCGTCCCCCGCCCCGCGTTCCCTCGACGACGCCCTCGCGCTCATGCGCGACCTGCGCGCCCGCTGCGAGTGGGACCGCGTGCAGACGCACCAGTCGTTGCGCCCCTACCTCATCGAGGAAGCGCACGAGGTGGACGACGCCATCGCCGGCGGGGATGACGCCGTGCTGCGCGACGAACTCGGCGACCTGCTGCTGCAGGTGCTCTTTCACAGCGTGGTGGCCGAGGAGCGCGGGGCCTTCGGCATGCACGATGTGGCGGGGGCGCTGGTGGCCAAGATGCACGCGCGCCACCCGCACCTCTACGGCGATGGCGTCAAGCGCCCGTGGGAGAGCATGAAGGCGCAGAAGACGAAGCGCTCCACGCTCGAGGACGGCCTGCCGGCCGGGCTCCCGTCACTGCACCGCGCGCACCGCCTGCAGGACCGGGCCGCCGGTGTCGGTTTCGACTGGGACAACGCCCTTGGCCCGCTGGCCAAGGTGCGCGAGGAGATCGCGGAGGTCGCGCACCACATCGACGCCGAGACCGGCACCGTGCACGATCAGGATGCCCTCGAAGCGGAGTTGGGCGACCTGCTGTTCGCGGTGGTGAACCTCTGCCGCAAGACCGGTGTGCACGGGGCACTCGCCCTCGACCGCACCAACGCCAAGTTCGTGCGGCGGTACGCGCTCATGGAGCGGCTCGCCGCCGCCGATGGGAAGTCGCTGACCGCGCTGTCGCTCGCCGAACAGGACCTGTACTGGGACCGGGTCAAGGCCGCCGAGCGGGCCGGCGCATCGCGCGGCGACGGACCTGCGCGCGAGCGCTGACAGACAAAACGGCGTGCCGCTTGCGCTTTACGGTGCGATGCGCCCCATCATGCGCGGGAACGGAATGCACTCGCGGATGTGCTCGATGCCGCAGATCCACGCGATCGTACGCTCGAGCCCGAGGCCGAAGCCGGAGTGCGTGAAGGTGCCGTACTTGCGCAGGTCGAGGTACCAGCCGTACGCCTCCACCGGCAGCCCTTCGTGCGTGAGGCGGGCGAGGATCTTGTCGTAATCATCCTCACGCTGCGAGCCGCCGATGATCTCGCCGCGCCCCTCGGGCGCCAGCAGATCGGCGCAGCGCACCGTGCGCGGATCGGCCGGGTTCTCCTTCATGTAGAACGCCTTGGCCGCCTTCGGATAGTTCACCACGAACACCGGACGCTGGTACGCGTCCACGATCATGGCCTCATCCGGCGCGCCGAGGTCGTCGCCCCACGTGATCTCGCTGCCCTTGCTCTGCGCGAGCGTCACGGCCTCGCCGTAGTCCAGCCGCACGAACGGCTGCGACACGCAATCCAGCTTGCTCGTATCGCGCTCGAGGACCTTGAGCTCCTCCTGCCGCCGCTCGAGTACGCGCTCGACGAGGTAGCGGACGAAGTCCTCCTGCAGGTCCATATTGTCGTCCTGATCGTACCACGCCATCTCCGGTTCGATCATCCAGAACTCGGTCAGATGGCGGCGCGTCTTGCTCTTCTCGGCGCGGAAGGTGGGGCCGAAGGTGTAGATGCGACCCAGCGCGGCGGCGAGCGCCTCGCCGTAGAGCTGGCCCGTCTGCGCGAGGTACGCGGTGCCTTCCTCGAAGTACTCGGTGCTGAACAGACCGGCCCGTTCGCCGATCGCCGCCGTGAGAATGGGCGTATCGCAGCGCACGAAGTCGCGCGCGTAGAAGAAGTCGTGCACTGCCTGCTCCAACTCGTGCCGCACCCGCATGATCGCCACCTGCCGCTGGCTGCGCAGCCAGAACGTGCGGTGGTCGAGCAGAAAGTCGATGCCGTGCTCCTTGGGCTGGATTGGATAATCCAGCGGACTCGAACCGATCAGGGTCAACGACTGCACCCCCATCTCGAAGCCCCCTGGCGCCCGTGCATCGGCTCGCACCTCGCCAGTGAGCGCCACGCTGCTTTCCTGCGTGAGCTGCCCGAACGTGTCCCAGTCGGCCTCGGGCACTTCGGCCTTGACCACCACGGCCTGCATCACGCCGGTGCCGTCGCGGACCACGGCGAACCCCAGCTTGCCCTTGCTGCGCAGGTGGGTGACCCAGGCGCGCACGGTGACGGTGGCACCGACATGGTGGCGGAGATCGGCGATGCGGACAGTGGACTGGTTCACGGCACCAACGGGTGAAAGGGACGCCGCCGGCACCTCCGGCGGGCTTGGGCGTGGCAAGCCTGCAATATGCCATGCCTGCCCACGGTGCCGGGACTGCCGGCGCCCCACGGTGTGCAGGCCGGGCCCCACGGCGCCGGTCTGGAACGCACCCGCCCGCCCCGCCCTGCGTGAACCGGCTCAGCCCACCCGGAACAGGTCAAGCGCGCGCGCGTAGCCCACCGTCAGCAATTGCCGCAACGCCTGATGCGCCGGCGCCTCAAGCCCCGGGTCCTCCTGCAGCAGTCGGTCGGCCACCTGGCGCGCCGTTTCGTTCAGCGCCTCGTCCCGCAGCGGATCGGCGATGCGGAACGCCGGCAGGCCGTGCTGCTTGGCGCCAAAGAGGTCGCCCA
Organism: Gemmatimonadota bacterium; assembly: GCA_021299375.1. Taxonomy (GTDB): domain Bacteria; phylum Gemmatimonadota; class Gemmatimonadetes; order Gemmatimonadales; family Gemmatimonadaceae; genus Gemmatimonas. Next base: position 125,668 of record JAJTGR010000011.1, on the reverse strand, counting down.
TGCCGCGCAGCTGGAGATCGGCTCTGGCGATCTCGAAGCCGTCCTCGGTGCTGGCAAACATGGCCAGCCGTTCGGCGGCCTCTGCCCCCACATCGCCCAACAGGATGCAGTACGACTGGGCGGCGCCGCGCCCCACACGCCCGCGCAGCTGGTGCAGCTGCGACAGCCCGAAGCGCTCGGGGTGCTCGATGATCATCACCGAGGCGTTCCCCACGTCGATCCCGACCTCGATGACGGTCGTGGCCACCAGCACGTCGAGCGCCCCATCACGGAACTGCCGCATGATGTCGTCGCGCGTATCACTGGGCAGACGACCGTGCAGCAGCGCCACGCGTCGCCCGGCCAGCGGCCCGGCCAGCAACGCCTCGTACATCGTCGTCGCCGCCTTGAGCTCGATCTTCTCGCTCGTCTCGATGAGCGGATACACCACGTATACCTGGCGCCCGGCATCGAGCTGCGTGTTGGCAAACTCGAACACCTTACCTCGGCCGGATTCGGGGCGAACGACTGTGGTGATGGGCTGCCGCCCGGGCGGGCGCTCGTCGAGCACGCTCACGTCGAGATCACCGTACAGCGTGAGCGCCAGGGAACGCGGAATGGGCGTGGCGCTCATGAGCAGCACATCCGGGGCCTCCCCCTTGTTGCCCAGCGTGGCCCGCTGCTCCACCCCGAAGCGATGCTGCTCATCGATGATGACGAGCCCAAGATCGGCGAAGCTCACGTCGTCCTGCAGCAGCGCGTGGGTGCCGATGGCCAGGACGGGCTCATGGCTGGCCAGGCGCGTGAGCGCCGCGCGCTTGTCTTTGGCCGCCAGCCGACCGGTAAGCAGCACCGGTGTGATGCCGAGCGGGGCGAGCATGGTCCCGATGCTGCGGGCGTGCTGTTCGGCGAGCAGTTCGGTAGGCGCCATGAGCGCCACCTGCGCCCCGTTCTCCATGGCCAGCAGCGCGCTGAACAGGGCCACGACGGTCTTGCCGGCTCCCACGTCGCCCTGCAGCAGCCGGTGCATGCGGCGCGGGCTCGCCATGTCGGCCACGATTTCGCGAATGGCCCGGACCTGCGCGTGAGTCAATTGGAAGGGCAGCGCCGCGCGCAGCTTCGTCGTCAGGTCGCGTCGGTTGACGAAGCGGCGACCACCGCGTGCCTGGCGCGCCACCTGATTGGCGCGGCGATGCAGGATCTGCACGCACAGCAGCTCCTCAAATGCCAGGCGCGATCGTCCACGCACCGCCTCGACCACCGAATCCGGGCGGTGGACCATGCGCAAGGCGTCCCGCAGCGGCGGGACATCGGCCTCGGCAAGCAGATCGACCGGGAGCGGCTCCGACACCAACGGCAGCAGTGCGTCGAGGTGCTGCTGCACCAGTCCTCGCAGCAACCGCACCGACAGCCCCTCGGTGCTGGGATAGACGGCCAGCACGCGCCCGCCCGCCGTCCCTTCCTCTTCGGGTCCGAGGTTGACGAACTCGCGCGGCTGCAGCCGGCGTCCGTGAAAGAAGCGCACCGCGCCGGTGCACAGCAGCCAATCGCCCTTGGCGATGGTGCGATCGAGGAAGGGTTGGCCGGGCCACGCCACCTCGATCATCCCCGATGCGTCCTGGATGACTGCCTGGAAAACGCGCAACCCCTTGCGGGTGGGCAGGACGCCCTTCGCAATGACCTGTCCCAGCACGGTCACATCGCTTCCCACGGCGGCGTCGACGATGCGGGTGACGGTGGTCGCATCTTCGTAGCGATGCGGCACATGTCGCAACAAGTCGCCCGCCATGCTGATACCGAGCTTGGCGAGCAGGGTGGCACGCGCCGGCCCCACGCCCTTGAGATAGGTGACCGGCGTGTCGAGCGTCAGGCGCAGCGCCGGATGCGCGGGCGGGCGTCGCCGACGCTCCTGCGCATCCGGATCACCGCGGGGGGTCACGTCGCGACGAGCTCCCGCGCGTACTCGCCAGCATCGAAGGGTTCGAGATCGCCGATCTGCTCACCGAGCCCCACGAACTTGATGGGCACGTTGAGGGCCTCGTGCACCGCCACCACGATGCCGCCCTTGGCGGTGCCATCGAGCTTGGTGACGACCAGCCCGGTGACCGGCACCGCCGCCGAGAAGGTGCGCGCCTGCGACAGCGCGTTCTGCCCGATGGTACCATCGAGCACGAGCAACACCTCGTGGGGCGCTTCGGGAAGCCGCTTCTTGATCACCCGGTGAATCTTGCGCAGCTCCGTCATCAGATCGTCACTGGTGTGCAGCCGCCCCGCCGTGTCGACGATGATGACATCGGCGCCCCGGGTGATCCCGGCATCGACCGCGTCGTACGCCACGGACGCCGGATCCGATCCCGCCGCCCCGCCCACGAAGTCCACGCCCGCCCGCTCCGACCAGACCCGGAGCTGGTCGATCGCCCCCGCCCGGAAGGTGTCGGCGGCGCCGAGCAGCACCCGCTGCCCCTGCCCCTGGAAGCGCGCCGCCAGCTTGCCGATGAACGTCGTCTTGCCGGCACCGTTCACGCCGATCACGAGCAGCACCGTGGGGCCGCCCGCCACCATGGCGAGCGAGGGATCGGCATTCCCCCTGCGCAGCGCGGCCTCCACGCCTTCGGCCAGCGCGCGCCGGAACTCGGCCTCCGTCTTCACCTCACCACGTTTGTGCCGGCGTTCCACCTCAGCCACCAGCGCCAGCGAGGTGGGCACCCCGAAATCCGACTCGATCAGCAGCGTCTCGAGGGCCTCCAGCGACCCTTCATCCACTCCGCTGAACAGCACCGACACGTCGGTGCGTACCACGTCCTTGATGCGCTGCCACAACGAGCGCTGGGGAACGTCATCCTTCCGGCGAAACAAACGCGACATGGGACCTGCAGCTCCGGAGAGCGGGTTGGCGGTTGCGAAGTACAGCGATCAACGCTGGCCGGCGGCACGGCGGCCAATCCACTCGCCGCAGAGCAGCAGCAGCGCCAGCACGAAGGGCCAGCTGGTGTCGGCGAGCCGCGGGGCATCGGCCCCGGACGCCCCGCGCGCCAACGGCCCAGCCGACACCACCGGCGCCCGTGGCACCCACTCGCGGGCGCCGTTCACCACCAGTACACTCGACCCGCCGGCTGTATTCACCTCGTACACGCCCGCAGGCAGCGATGGCGACGCCGTCTCGAAGGACGACGCAGCAAACCGCAAGCGCACCGAATCCGCCACGCGGGCAGACACCGGCTCAACGCCGCGCCGGACGACCTGCACAGACACGACCGAATCGGCCCCGCCCCGACGCCACACGATCGGCTCACCGGCGCGGACAATACCCGCGACCGGCCGCGCGGCTCGTGCATCGCCGCGCCCGGCCGCCAGCCAATCGAAGATAGCGCCCCACAACGCGCTGAACGCCTCGCGGCTCCGGCCGGCCCGTAAGGACCAGCCCGCGTAGCCGGAGCCCGAGATCAGGACGGTGCGCGAACCACCGCCTTCCCGGATGGCCACCGCCGGAACGGCGTCGCCGCGCTTGCCCAATTGCGCACTGAGGACCGGCACGGCGCCACGCACGGGCCCAGCCAAGGTGATTGGCGGCAGCGAATCGAACGGGAGTCCGGCGAGGGCAGACCGCAGTGGCGAGGCCGGCGTCGCCGCCATGTACCATTCCGCGGTGCGCGCGGTTTCCCCGGCCCGGGCGACCTGCGTCGGCGGCGCCGGCACCCAGAGGGCGCGCGCCGTCGCCGTGGTCGCGCCCTTGACCGCCGTAGCCGGACGCCACGCGGTATCACCATGCACGATCAACATGCCCGCCCCCGCTGCCCGAGCCTTCACCTCCGCTTCACTGATCGGCGTCAACGATCCCTCGACGCGCCACACCGACGGCGCCACGCGCAGGTACGCCCGCGTAGGCACATCGAGTGCGCCGCGCAGTACCGTGAGCGCCTCGCGCACGTCGAGATCTGGGGCCGTGGACACGAACACGGCCGTCGGCCGGTCGCCCACGTCGATCGCGACGCCCAGCGTATCGTTGCGCGGCTCGGCGTCGGTGGGCACCTGCACGACCGCCTGCAGCAGTGACGTACGCGCCCCGCGCGCCAAGGTCACTGGGACGGTGAGGCGGGTACTGCCGAACGGCGCCAACGCCGGGACCGGACGGCTCGCGACCTCAGCGCCGTCGAGCAGGAATCTGAGCACCCCGTCGGGGGTGGCGGCGGCGCCGGACACCACCGTCGCCGAGACGGTCACGGTATCCGATGCGGTGGCGGAGGACGGCGCGGCGAGATCGGCGACCGCCACATCAGTACGCGATGCCCGCGGCAGCCGCACCACGCGTGAGCCCGGTGGCGCTTCGGCCAACGCGTCTCCATCGTCGACTTCGCCGTCGGTGACGAGCACCAGGCTGCGCCCCAGCGAGGCCGCCCGGTCGACCGCCGGTCGCACCCGCGAGGCCGCATCGTTCGGGGTGAACTGCCCCACGTCGCGGGCCGAGACATCACGCACGGAATCACCCACCACCACCAGCGCGACGTCATCCCCGAGGGGCGCCACGATCGAGTCGCTGATCAGCCGACGCCAGCGACGCAGAAACGTGCTGTCGTCGCCCACCGCGCGCCGCCAGGACGCCGAGCCGTCGATCGCGACCAGCGGCGTACGCGGGCGGGCACGGCCGGCCGGGGCGCCGACGAGTAGCGCCGCCACGATGGTCACCGCCAAGGCCCGTAGGGTACCCAGTACCCACGCACCCGACCGCGCCATGGTTCCGGTACGCCCGTAGGCGAACCAGGCTGCCAACAGGCCGAGGGCAATGGCAATCGACCAACGAATCACGACCGAACGCTCACGGAAGACTCAGGTGGGGGAAAGGGCGCGGGGCAGAAGAATGGGAATTCTCCTGCCCCGTCGGTCGCCACCATGTGACGCGCGTGTCGCCCGGGATGCTCGCTGCAGGTCACTCAGCCCCTCAATCGCCACCGAGCCGTGCGGGGCCGTCGTGCCCTGCGGCACCGTCGAGCATCGCAAACACCCGCTGCTTGAGCGACGCGAACGCCTCGCGCTGTGAGGCAGCGAGCGGTTCACCGGTCACGTTGCGCAGCGCGACGCGCGGGTCACGATGGACGCCACCCACCAGCACTTCGAAGTGAAGGTGCGGCGCCGTCGAAAGACCCGTCGAGCCGACCTTGCCGATCGTCTGGGCAATGGAGACAGCCGCACCGGTACGGATGCTGATGGCATCGAGGTGACCATACCGCGTCACGAACCCGTTGGCGTGACGGATCTCGATGGTCTTGCCGTAGCCACCACGCCACCCAGCGAAGATGACGCGCCCGTTGCCGAGGGCCCGCACCGGTGTGCCACGGGCCGCGGCATAGTCCATGCCCTGGTGGCGCCGGACCGTGCCGAGGATGGGGTGCCGGCGCAAACCGAAGACGCTGGAAATGCGGCGGAAGGCCAACGGGGCGCGCAGGAAAGCCGCGCGCATCGCCTTGCCCTCGCCGTCGAAATACGACACCCGGGTGCCCTGGTTGAAGCGCAAGGTTTCCACCGGCTTGCCATCGACCGTGAGACGCGCGGCGATAATGGTGCCCGGCCGCACGAGGCCGTTGGGTGCCGTCTGCCGCTCCACGAGCACGCGAATGGAGTCCCCTTTCTGCAGGTCACGGCTCAAGTCGACGCGGTACTCGAGGATGTCGGCGAGGGCGTACGCCAGTTCCGTGCGCTGGCGCTGCGGGAATGCTCCCGCCCCTCCGGCGATCGCTCCGGTCAGCGTGGACGTGACCACGCCACCGACGACCACGGTGTCGGTGCTCCAGGGGAGCGTTTCTTCCTTCTCGATCCACGACGTGGCCGAGCGGGTGAGCCGGATGGCGCGATCGATGGCGAGGTGGAGCACGATTTCGGCCGTGCCCGAGTCGGGGTCGACCCTGGCCGTGATCGGCGTACCGGCGCGCACTTTCCTCGGATCGAGCGCCGAGGCCGCGCGCAGTGCCTCCGCCGCCTCGCTGGGCGCCACGCCGGCGCGCTCGAGCGCAGCGGTGAGGAGTTCACCGCGACGAATGGTGTCGACGTTGGTGCGCCACCGACTCGCGACGGAAACACGAGGCCCCGCCGCCAGCACACTGGCCGCGGGGCGCTCCTTGACGGGACGTCCCAGCGCGATGGCAGCCGCTCCGATGCCCAGGCAACCGGCGGCGACGAGCAGCTTTCGCGAGGAGGTCAATCCATCTGTCTCCGAATGAACGTCGGGATTTCCATGTCGTCCAGCTCAGCGCTGGACGATGGGGAGGCGGGCGGTACACGGGTCGGGCGCGGTGACGCCCCCTCCCAGGCAGGACGCGCAGCCGGGGCTGCAGGTCTCACGGCCGGCCGATCGCGGGTAGGAAACGGCAGCACCGACTGGGCCTTGGGAGCGGACGCGCTGTCGGAAGATGGGGCCGCGATGGGCCGTGCGGAAGGGCCGTGGGCGCCTTGGCCCGCCAACAGCGTCGCCGACGAGGCGTTCTGCACGTAGCGGTCGAAGCCCGTGGCAATGACCGTGACCCGGATCTCGCCCATCATGGCGGGCTCATGCACGGCTCCGAAAATGATCTCGGCGTCGTCCCCCACGGCGTCGTGCACGATGTCGTTGATCTGGTGCACCTCGCCCAAGGTGAGATCTTCGCCCCCGGTAATGTTCACCAGCACGCCGGTGGCGCCGGAGATGGACACGTTGTCGAGGAGTGGCGAGGCAATGGCCTGCTGGGCGGCCTCCACGGCCCGATTCTCCCCACGGCCGATGCCGGTGCCCATGAGGGCCGACCCGCCGTTCTGCATTACCGTGCGCACATCGGCGAAGTCGACGTTGACGAGACCGGTCTCGCTGATCAGCACCGAGATGCCCTGCGTGGCATGCAGCAGCACTTCATCGGCTTTCTTGAGGGCGTCGTGGAAGGGAATGCCCTTGCCCACCACCGCCAGCAGCCGCTCGTTGGGCACGATGATCATGGTGTCGACGTGCTTGCGCATTTCGGCGATGCCCTCTTCCGCCTGCCGCATGCGCTTGCGGCCTTCGAAGAGGAACGGGCGGGTGACGATGCCCACGGTCAGCGCGCCGGCCTCACGGGCCAGCTGGCAGATGACCGGTGCCGCACCGGTGCCGGTCCCGCCGCCCATGCCGCAGGTCACGAACACCAGGTCGGCGTTGCCAAGCACCCGCTTGGTGTCCTCGCGGTTCTCCTCGACGGCCTGACGCCCGATGTCGGGACGGGCGCCCGCGCCGAGCCCGCGCGTGAGCTTCTTGCCGATCTGAATCTTGACGTCGGCCTTGGAGTTCATGAGGGCCTGCGCGTCGGTGTTCACCGAGATGAACTCCACACCTTCGAGGTGCTCCTCGATCATGCGGTTGACGGCGTTCCCGCCGCCGCCACCCACGCCCACTACCTTCATGCGGGCGTTCTGGGAACCGCTCTCTTCGAACTCGAAGGTCATCCGGGGAAGCTCCATACGGGGCAAGGCGGGCACAGGGTGGAGGTCGCGAGCAGCCGGAAGGCACAGTCCGAAATCAGCCGGGCGGCGCGCACTGCCTAAGGTTGGCAGAACCCGCGTCCCGCCGGTGTGCACATGTGGAGGAACCGGCTACGCAGTGTGGAGGCTCCCCTAGAATACACGTTCGATCCTGCCGCGCAAGCACTGGATTTTGTTGAAGTTGCCGCTGCCGGCCGCCCGTCCGAGCCGCCGTGACCTGCCCCGGTTTTTTTCCACAACACCGCACCGCCCGACGGTTTGTGAGATTTGCCGTGCCCTTCGCATGTGGGCTCCGCCGGCGCGTGATGTCGCCTCTCCGGGCGGGCCGACACGCCGTCCCCGCCCCCGGCACCGTAACCGCGAAGCCAGACCCTACGGCTTCCTGGGCGCCACCACGTCGTTCCAGTTGATCAGGCTGTTGAACACCATGTTGAATTCCCCGTGGTTCTGCCACCGGTAGATGGGGTTGTTGGCGAACAGGATCACCCGCCCACGCCCCTTCACTGCCTGCGGCATATCCACGGCGAACGGACGCGCCTTGAGCGAATCGGCGCCGGTCATGAGCCCCGAGAGCACCATCTTGTCGCCGCCCACATAGCGCGCCAGCACATTCTCCTCGTCGGCGATCCCCACCGTGAACGGCGTGCCACCCACGTACTTCACGGGAATCGTCGTCTTGCCGAAGCCGTAGAACACGGGGTGATCAAGGCGCGAGATGCTGGCTTCCACCAGCGGCCGCTGTGCGGTGAGCCCCGGTACCGGCCGCTTGTCCACCGTGCGCGCCCAGCCGAACTCGATGGGCAACCGCGCACTCTCGCCGATGGCGATGAGCGTCCCACCGCTCTCCAGGAACGACGCGAAGGCGTCCACACCGGCCTGACCCAAACCGCCCGTGATGTCGTCCGTCTCGCCGTACATGCCGAGGAACTTGTACGTGGGGTCCTTCTTGTACGGCACCGGCTTGGCCGCGGGCGCCTGCATCACGGTGCTCTTCGACAGGTTCTGCTCCGCCATCAGAATCACGTCGTAGTCGCGGCGCAGGTTGCCTTGGCGAACCCGCTCCTTGTAGATGAGATCGAAGGGGATCTTGAACTCGTCGAACGTGAGACGGTACCAGCCGAGATTCTGCGTGCCGCTCCACTGTGAGTAGATGGCCACGCGTGGGACATCGGCGTCGTGCACCGCGACCGGCGGCGCACTCGGCAGGTAGCGCGCGGTAAGCCCGAGCGAGTCGACGAGCGCACGCACCTTGTTCGCGTGCTTGGCATCCACGAGGAACGAACCGGCCGGATACATGGTGTCTCCGGCAGCGAAACTCGCCTCGGCCACCTTCATCGGCACACTGCGCAGCAGGTAGCGGAACGCCACCATGTTGTTGCTGCCGAGATGGGCGACGGCGATGGTGCTGCCACTTGTGCCGGTCACGGTGCCCTTGAGGGCCACCTTGTCCACCGGCTTCACCGCCGCCTGGAGAATGCTCGTGTCGGCAACGGCGACGACATCGACACCCATGGCGTAGCCCATGCTCCAGCCGCTGTCGTCGTACGTGTTGAGGCGCGCATCGGGATAGTCCTGCTTTTCGAGCAGGTTCTTGGCCAGACGCCCATACGGCTGATCGCGCTTGATGATGTACGAACCGGCGGGATAGGTGGTGTTGCCCACCTTGACCGGCCCCGTCGCTTCACCGATTTCGATGCGCTGCACGCGCAGCAGGTTCACCATCTCGGCCACGCGCGTCATGTCGCGCTGCTTGGGAATGACGAACCCGTACGGCGCCTTGCTCTTGCCGTCCTCGATGCTGTTGCGCGTCTTGATCCAGAAATTCTCGAGCACCGTTTGCGGAAACATGCTCGCGAGCTGCAGCGCCGAAATCACGCCGCTCTGCATGTAGTTGGCGTTCGAGCGCCGCGTGAACGTGGCGAGATCATTGAAGCCGATGGGAATGCCACGGTACCACTCACGCTCCTGTCCACCGCCGCGACCGGTGGGCATGGCCGCCGGACGTCCGCCGAATCCACCGGCTCCCCCCGCACCACCCGGGTTCTCACCACGACGCGCCGCGGCCATGGCCGCACTGTCGAGATCGCGGCCGGACTGGGTTTCGTACATCTTCATGAGGCCGTTGTGGTTATACGCCACGCTGCCCAGGTAGCCCGGCGACCAGCCGTCCATGAAGGCGTGCGTGTATACACCCGGCATGCCCCACTTCGTCATCTGCGCGAGCTCCCAGTTGCCGAACCACGGTAGCTCGGCGAAGAGAATGGGGTCGAGATTGGGGTTCTGTGGCGGACCACCGGTGTACGTGTACAGCAGCGGCTGGGCCTCGTGCAGGTCGTGCATGATCGGCGGATACGCCGTGAAGTACCAGTCGATGATCGCGCGCATCTGCACCAGCTTGATGTTGATGTCGCGATTGTTGTCGTGGTACACGTACTTGCCCCAATAGGGCACCTGCCCGCCGGCGAACGCCGGCGGCGCCGTCGGGGCAGCGGCACGGCGCGCGGTATCGTTCGGCGCCGCCGTGCCAGGGGCCGCTACACGGCGCGCGGTGTCACCCGGGGCAGCCGCGCCCGGAGCGACCGTGCGCGGGGCCAGCGCCGTGCCCGTGGACCGCGCCAGCGCCTGATTGCGCAGGAACCAGTCCACGTTGCGATCACGGCCGTCGGCGTCGGCGGCGGGCGTGATGGAGACATACAGTTGCTCGCGGATCTGGTTGATGATGGGCGATGGTTCGGCGGTGAGCCGGTACGCGAGCTCCATCAGGGTTTCGGACGGGCCGGTCTCACCCGAGTGCAGGCCCCCCATGAGGTGGTAGTGCGGTTTGGTCTGCGCGAGCAACGCACGCACCTGTGCGTCACTCATGCCGCGCGGATCGGCGATGCGGGCGAGATTCTTTCGGTTCTCGGCCAGCTTCCGCATATTCGCGTCGCTTGAGATCCACACCACCACGAGTTCACGGCCCTCGTCGGAGCGGCCGATGGTCTCCACCTTTACGCGCGGCGACGCCTTCTCCAGCGCGCGGTAGTAGGCCAGTTGCTTCTCGTAATACGTGAGAATGCGCGGGGCTCCCACGTGGTAGCCGAGCACATCACGCGGCGTGGGGATGCCCGGTACGAGGGGCAGGTGATCCACCAGCGGGCTCGAATGCCTGGGATTGGCAAGCCAGTCCTTGATGGCCTGATCGTAGGTGGGGTCCTGCTTCTGGGCCGGGTCGCGGGTGTCGAGCGTGACCTGCTGTGCGCGGAGCGCCACAGGAAGGGTCAGTGCCAGCGCCGCGGCGAAACGGCGGGTTTTGGCGAGCAACGTGGACACGATGTGGGTGGGTAGAGGGGAGACGACGATCCCCGAAGCTACGCATCAACCACGAACGGCGTTCGTTTCCGACCGGCCTCGCAGGATTCCGACCCATCCGCCCGCCCGCCGTCAGCGCTTCCTTGTCTGCTGCTGCGCCCAGCCGGTGAATACCTGCAGTTGGGATTCTCCGGTGCGATCCTGCAGCATGGCGATCTCCGGCCTGGTGGGGTGCACGTCCCACACATCACCGATCTGGGTCACCGAATCGCGCTGCACGATGGAGACGGTGGCACCGGCAAACGAGAGCGTGGCACGCCACAGGGTGCCACCGCTGCGATAGTACAGCTGTTGGCCGTCGCCGCTCCAGGCACCGCCCGACGCGCCCTGCACTGACACCTGCGTCACCGCGCCGCCGGGGGCGAGTGGCTTGAGAAAGAGATCGGCGCGGCCGTTCCGTTCCGACAGGAACGCCAGCCATCGCTCGTTCGGTGAGACTCGGGCTTGCCGGCTGGTCTCCCCCTCGGCGATGACCCGAGCGCTCGAGGCGGTGTCATCCAAGGGCACGGTGAACAGCCCGCCCCCCCGCTCAACAAGAAGCACGGTGCCATTCCGCAGGAGTGCATGCGGTCTCCCCCTCCCGGCACTAATCAGGCGAGGCGGCGTGCTGCCATCGACTGGTGCGAGGTAGATGCCCTGCGGCGTGACCGTGTTGCTCGTGCGATACGCCAGAAGCGTCCCTTCGGTCGACCAGACGGGGTCGACGCCATTCCCCACCTTCGTCGGTGCACCGGACCGTGGATCGATCAGCCACAACTCGTCGGCGAAACTCTGGGACGTAGCCGCATTCAGTTCGGCCACGAGGAAGCGCCCGTCGGGCGACCAACGCACGGATTGGTACTGTTTTCGCTCGGTCTGCACCGGCCGGACCTTCCCATCGAACGACACGAACTGCACCTCACCGCCAACCGTGCCACGCAACACGGCCAAGGTACCGTTCGCCGCCAGGACCGCATTGAGTCCACCTGCGCTCTTCGCACTGATGCCGCCCATGACACGCTCCGGAACGCCCTCCAGCTCCCCCGACGGAAGCGCAAACCGCACCTTGTAGATCCACCCATCCAAGCGGCCGAAGTACAGGTATCCGTCGTGGTAGCCCACCACGTTCGCCAGGTCGAGATCGATCACGCGCACCGCACCACTGTCGACGGGAACCAGAGCCAGCTTGTCGGCCTCGCCTACATGGATCCGCGACCCGATGGATCGCCCATCCGGAAAGGTGAATGGGTTGGAGAAGTAGGTCGACTGCGGTACCGAGCGGACGTCGGCGATGACACGCCCCTGCTGGTCACCCGCACCCAGCCGCTCGATCGTGGCAGCTCGCGAATACACGAAGACGTCACCGTGCGCCCATGAGGATCCGTACAGCGATCCCGTGAACTCCCGCAGCGTTGTCGGGCCACCACCTGGCAGCGGCACGCGAAACACTGAACGGCGGTCACCTTGCGTACGCATGAGCATGATGCTCCTGCCATCCGGCGAGAACACTGGCCCAAACCCATTCTCACTGCCGCTGATCGGCACCGCGTCGAGGCTGTCGAGGTGCCGTACATACACCATCGGCGCACCGCCTTCCCCGACGCGTTCGGTTACGACAAGGACTTGCCGGCCATCCCGGGAGATGCCGATGTTCAGCCCGACAGTCGACGTCACCCGGACGTCGGGTGGTAGCGCGACGGTGAACCGGACCGAGTCCGCGTCCGCTGAGGCACCGCGCCCGAGGCCACCGTAGTAGCCGGCAGTCGCGGCCAGCAGACCGCCAACGACCGCGCGGCCCATCACGCGCGCCCGCCGAGGCGCGGCGTCGATCGACGAGCCATGCACGGCGGCTGCGGCCATTCGCGCCGGATCCTGCAGTGCATCCGCCAACGCCTTCGTCGTCGCCCACCGATCCGCCGGCAGCTTCTCCAACGCCTTCGCGATCGCTGCTTCCACATGCGCCGGCACATTCTTGCGCGACGCCGTGATCGCCCGCGGCTCCTCCGTCATGAGGCGCGCAATGATGGCCTGCGCGGTCGTGCCGGTATGCGGCGGCTCGCCGGTGAGACACTCGTACAGGATCGCGCCCAACGCATACACGTCACTGCGCGCGTCGATCACGCGGTCGCCCGTGGCCTGCTCGGGGCTCATGTACTGCGGCGTGCCGAGCGAGAGGCCGGTCTGTGTGACCCGCGTGCCACCGGCGTTGCTCACCGCCAGCGCGATCCCGAAGTCGGCCACCAGCGGCTGGCCGTCCTGGAGGAGGATGTTCTCGGGCTTGAGGTCGCGGTGGATCACGCCGTTGCGATGCGCGTAGTCGAGCGCGCTGGCGATCGCGCTGCCCAACCGCACGGTCTCGCTCACACTCAGCTGCTTCTCGCGCTCCAATTTCGCGCGCAGCGTTTCGCCTTCCACGAACGGCATCACGTAGTACAGCAGCCCGTTTGCTTCGCCGCTGTCGAACAGCGGCAAGAGATTGGGATGCTGCAGCGTGGCCGTGACGCGAATCTCGCTGAGGAAGCGCTCCATGCCGAGCACGGCGCCCAGTTCGGGGCTCAGGACCTTCACCGCCACCTTGCGATCGTAGCGCACGTCGCGCGCGAGGAACACCGTGGCCATGCCGCCACGCCCCACCTCGCGCTCGAGCGCGTAGGTGGACGGGAACGACGACTGCAACTGCTCGAGCAGTGAGGTCATGGGGCGCAGGAGAGGGCGTCCGCCCTGCGGCCCGCGGCCCCCCCCTGCCGACTGCCTGAGCGACAGGCAGGCAAACCGAAACGCCGATCACGTGGTGACCGGCGCCTGGCCTTCGCGATCAGAAGAAATCCTGCAGCCACGTTTTGACCCGTGTGGCCAGCTTGTCGACTCCCGCCCCGCTCAGCGACGGGCGCCGCGCGATCACGCCGCCCAACGCGGTGCGATGCGCGCCGTAGAGCGCGAGCCCCGTGACGGTCGCGAACTGCGGTGCGGCCACGGTTTCCGCGAGCCCGTCCAACTTCTCGCCCGGTACGCCCACGCGTGCACCGAGCCCGAACACGTCCGTCGCCAACTCGGTCACACCCTCGAGTGACGCGCCGCCGCCGGTCAGCACGATGCCCGCATTGAGCCGGCCGACGTAACCGGCCGTGCGCACCTCGCGCTGCACCTTCTCGAAGATCTCATCCATCCGCTGGTGAATGATGTGCGTCATGAGCTCACGCGACAGGTGCCGCTCGGCGTGCGCGCTGGTGGCCGGCATGGCAATGACCTGATCGGGATCGACCATGGGCTCGTAGGCGCAGCCGTACGCTTCCTTGAGCTGCTCCGCGTCGTGCTGCGTGATGCCGAGCCCCTGCACGAGATCACTCGTGACCGTGTTGCCGCCGTAGGGGATGGTACCGAGGTGGCGGATCTTGCCCTCGTGGAAGATGGCCAGGTCGGTGGTGCCGGCGCCCAGCTCCACCAGAATGACCCCCAGCTCCTTCTCTTCCTCGGTGAGCACGGCGAGCGCACTCGCCAGCGGTTCGAGCACGAGTTCGCGCGTCTTGTAGCCGGCCTTTTCGATGGCCTTGCGCAGGTTCATGGCCGGCGCACTGCCGATGGTCACGAGATACATCTCGGTCTCGAGCCGCGTACCGATCATGCCCACGGGATCACGGATGCCGTCGGCCTTGTCGACGCGATACTCCTGCGGGATGGCATGCAGGAGTTCGCGGTCCTGCGGGATGGCCATGGCCCGCGCTACTTCGTTGACGCGGTCCACGTCGGCCCGCGTGATCTCATCGCCGCTGATGGCCACCACACCAGCGGAGCACATGGCCCGCACGTGCTCGCCAGCGATGCCCACGTACAAGCTGTCCGGCTGCACCCCCGAAACCCGGCACGCCTCCTCGACCGCCGCACGAATGGACCGGGTCGCCTCCTCGATGTCCGACACGGCGCCACGCCGCAGCCCCATCGTGCGGCTGCTGCCGACGCCAAGGACCTTGAGACGCGGTGCACGCGGCAGGTCGCCATGCACTGCCGCCACGATGGCCGTGGTATAAGCAGTGCCGATATCGAGGGCGGCGACAATGGGTTCGGTTGTCATGGCTGTCGGGCGATCACCTGGTCACGGAAGCGCAGATCGAGTTCCACGGCACGCAGGCGATTCCGTGCGAGATCCGCTTCCACCGGTAATATGTCCTTGAGGCGTGTCACGGTCACGTCGCCCGCCGTACGAACAACGAGCGACTCGAGGACGAGGCGGAGTTCGTCTGGGCCGGCCCGATGCGCCTGCGTGACCCGCGCATACAGCGTGGGTGCCGTCTGCTTCAACCCGCCCAGCAGGTGCAGGAGCACGCTGTCGGCACTCGTGGCCACGGGCAGGTCCAGCGGCACCCGCGCCGGATCGATGGGCAGCTGGTGACCCGCAGCGTCCATCGGCAGGAGGGGGTGCCCCGCCTGCTGCACCAGCGCCACTGGCTCCCGCTCTACCAGGCGCACCAGCAACGTCCCGGGCAGCTTACGCTCGACCACGACGTTCGCCGCCAGCGGGTGCGACCCGGCGCGCCTGGCCAGCGGTTCGAGATCCTGCCATACCGACTGCAGGGTGTCCACGGCCAGGAGGGTGAGCAGTTCGGACGTGCGGGTATACCGGGCTCCCTCGATCCAGACCCGGCGCACGTGGAAAAAGGCGAGCTGGGACAGCAGGCGCGGCGCCCACCACGGACTGGCCACGACCAGGCCGAGAGCCAGCGCGACCAGCGCCCGTCGCACTACACGGAGCCAGCGCGGCGCGGGGGGGACCTCCGGCGCCTTCGGCAGCGTATACGACGGCTCCAGCACGGCGGTGGCCATCAGTGGTGCGAGGGGGCCGCGCGCAGCCGGGCCATCACGTCCGGGCCAACGCAGGTGATGTCCCCCGCCCCCATCGTAAGCACGACATCGCCTTCCTGCGCGAGCGCCACAAGCGCCGCCGGCACGTCGCGGCGCGGCCCACGCCAGCGCAGCACCGACGGCGGAACGCGATCGCCGATAAGCGCCGACGTCACGCCAGGCTCAGGTGTTTCCCGTGCGCCGTAGATGTCGCACAGCAGGAGGACGTCGGCGGCGGACAGCGCCTCGGCGAACTCCTCCTGCAGGTCACGCGTACGCGAGAAGAGATGCGGCTGGAAGGCGAGCACGAGACGCCGGCCGGGAAACGCATGGCGCGCTGCCGCAATCGTGGCCCGCACTTCGGTGGGGTGGTGGGCGTAGTCATCAACCACATCGATCCCGCGCTCTGACCCGAGCCGCTGGAAGCGCCGCTCGACACCGCGAAACGCCGCCAGCCCCGAGGCCATGGCTGGCACGGTGCACCCGAGAGCCAGTCCGGCGCCCAGGGCGGCCAAGGCGTTGCGTACGTTGTGCACGCCGGGAACGGCCAGCTGTACCTCGCCGACCGCCTCGCCGTCGAATCGCACCGTGAAGCGCGCCCCGGCCGCATCGAACACCAGCGCCTCAGCCACCAGGCGGGCGTCGCCGGCGTGGGCCGACGGGGTGGTGCCCGGACCGGTGGCCGAATACGCAATCACCTCACGCGTGGAGGCGACGCGCAGCGCCATCGCGCCGTCGTCGTCGGCGCAGCGGACCAGGGCGCGAGCCGGCGACACATACATCTCGAACGCCCGCATGATGTCGGCCAGATCGCGATAGATGTCGAGGTGATCCGCCTCGACGTTGAGCACCACGGCGACGTCTGGCTGCAGGGCAAGGAACGAGCGATCGTACTCGTCGGCTTCGACGACGTAGGTGTCGCCGCCGAGGCGCAGGTTCCCGCCCCAAAGGCCCACACGCCCGCCCACCACGCCGGTGGGGTTGCGCTCAGCCGCCGCGAGCGCCTCGGTGGTCATGACGGTCGTGGTGGTCTTGCCGTGTGTGCCCGCGATGCCCACCAGCGTCCCACCGCTTACCGCGTCGGCAAGGGCCTCGGCGCGGCGTACGATGGGCAGGCCGCGCTCGCGTGCGGCCACCAGCTCGGGGTGCGACGCTGGAATGGCGGACGAGTACACGAGCGCGCGCGCGCCCTCGAGCAGCGCCGCATCATGCGGTGCCACGGCAATGCCGTACCGCGCCAGATCGGGTGCGCCACCGGGATTGGCGTCGGTGCCCTGCACCGCTACGCCGCGTCGGGCCAGCAACTCTGCAAGCGCGCTCATGCCGGCCCCGGCAATGCCCACGAAGTGCACGGGGCGACGGTCGACGGCATCGAGCAGGATGGCGCGCGTGGCGGACACCGCGGCGGTTGACGCGACCGGCGACGCGGTTGCGGGAGCGGGAGCAGATTCGGCAGGAGAACGCATCATGGAAATATGGCGAGGCGGGCCGACGACTAGCGGCGGCCCAGCGTGTCGAGCAGCGATCGCGCAATCCGCTCGGCAGCGTCGGGGTGCGCCCGCGCCAGCGCCGCGTCACGCAGGGCCTGCCGATGTGGTGCGTCCGCCTGCAGCGATCGGACGAGCGCGTCGAGGTGTGCCGCGGTCAGGTCGGCCTGCGGCAGGTGCACAGCGGCGCCAGCCGCCGCCGTGGCGCGGGCATTGTGGGTCTGGTGATCCTGCGCAGCCGTCGGCAGCGGCACCAGCACCGACGGGATGCCCCATGCGCACAACTCGGCGATGGACATCGCCCCGGCACGCGCCACGGCCAGGTCGGCGGCGGCATATGCGTCGGCGATGGGCGAGAGATACGGACGCACGCGCACCCGGTCACCGTCGCGATCGAGATAGGCCGCGGCCTGCTGCCGGCCCGTGGCCCAGATGAGCACGACGCCCGGCGGCAGCCCCTGCGCCACCCACTCGGCGGTGGCCTCGTTCAACGCCCGCGCGCCTTGGCTGCCGCCCACGATGAGCACGACGAAGGCGTTCGTCGGAAACCCCCAGTGGGCGCGCGCTTCGGCCGGCGACGGCGGCGGCGACGGCGGCGGATCGATGGGGCAGCCGAAGGCGTGCACCGAGGCATCAGGCGCCGCGGCAAGGCGCGCGGCCGCCTCGGGAAAGCCCAGGTAGAGAGCGCGGGCTCCGCCGGCAAAGGCTCGGGTGGTGAGCCCGGGGTGACTGTCGGGCTCGTGGAGCATGGTCGGCACGCCATGCGCACGCGCCCACGCCAAGGCGACCCCGGCCGCATAGCCACCGGTGCCCACGACCGCCGCGGGCCGCTGGTCAGCTGCCAGCGCCGAGATGGCACGCCACGCGCTTACGCCGCCCACGAGGGTCTTCCAGTTGTGCCAGGGCCGCTGTCGGTAGAGCGGGTGCAGGTCGAGCAGTGTATACGGAAAGCCCGAGCCGGGGAGGACGTCCTTCTCGATGCCGCGCCGCGCGCCAATGAAATGTGGCCTCATCGACGGCGAGAGGCGCACCAGCGCACGAGCAATGGCAAGACCAGGATACAGATGCCCTCCGGTGCCGCCCCCGGCGAACAGCACCCGCACGGCCGTCATGCGAGCGACGGCGCCAGCGGGTCGGTAGCCGCCACGCCGTACACTCGTTCCCGAGTGCTGCCAATGTTGACCAGCATACCGGTCATGGCGAGGGTGAGCAGCAGGTTCGACCGCCCGTAGGAGACAAACGGCAACGTGAGGCCGGTGTTGAACACCAGGCCGATGACCACCCCGAGATGCACGAAAGCCGTGAACACGGTGGTGAAGGTCAGGCCGATGGCGAGCAGCGCGCAGTACGGACTTCGGGCCTGCCGCGCGATGCGGAAGCCGAGCCAGCCGTAGAGCGCGAACGCCAGCGTGATGCCGGCAAGCCCGACGAAGCCAAGTTCCTCGCCGACGATCGAGCCGATGAAGTCGTTGTAGGCGAGCGGCAGCCAGCCACGCTGCTGATTGCCCTGACTGAAGCCCACCCCCAGCAGGCCTCCCGAGCCGACCGCGACCAGCGACTGGTATTGCTGATCGCCCGTACTCGCCACGCGCTCGGTCGTAACCTGTTCCCCGGCGAGGAAGCTGCGCACACGCTCGCGGACGTGCGGCTTGGACATGGCCACGGCACCCAGCGCGAACAGGGCCACGCTCCCCGCGAGCGCCAGATGCGCGAGACGGCAGCCGCCCGCGAACAGGAGCACCGCCAACAGCAACGCGTAGGTGATGGCCATGGAGATGTCGGGCTCGCTCGCCGCCAGCACACACAACGCGCCGATCACGATGGCAAAGGGCACCAGCCCCTTGCCGAATTGCCGGAGCGCCGGGCCCTTCTTCACGATGAGCATGGGTGTCCACACCAGGATTGCGAACTTGGCGAACTCCGATGGCTGCAGCGACCCGCCAAACAGGTAGCGGCGAGCCCCATGGAACTCCTTCCCGTACGCGTTGAGACCGGGGATGAACACGGCAAGCATCAGGAACAGCCCGAGCCCCATGATGGGCCACGCCCAGCGGCGCCAGTGCTCGGCGTCCAGCTTGGCCAGCACGGCAAACGCCACCGCGCCCACCGCGACACCGAGCGCCTGCCGCAAGAGGAAGAAGTGGCCCGGGCTGCCCTTGGACACCGCCTGCAGGGCGCTTGCGCTGTACAGCACCGCCAGACCAACGGCCACGAGCACGGCCGTGACCAGCACGAGGGCCCGCGCCTCGACGGTCATGCGCCAGCGTTCCCTGGTCGTCGCGTCCATCAGGCAAGCTCCCGCGCGAGGGCTGCAAACGCCCGGCCCCGCTCTTCGTAGTTGGCGAACATATCGTAGCTGGAGCAGGCGGGCGACAGCAGGATGACGTCGCCGGGTCGCGCAAGAGCCCGGGCGCGCTGCACCACGGCGCGGAACGACGCGTCGCCCATGTGCTCCACCGGCACACGCCCGTGCAGTGGAGCCTCGAGGTCGGCGGTGATCAACGCACCCGCCGCACCGTAGGCCAGCACCGCCCGCGCGGTGCGCAGCAGCTCCGGCACGAGCGTCGTGTACGGTTCGCCCTTGTGCCGGCCGCCCAGCAGCACCACCGTGGGCCGCGTCATGCCGGCAAGGGCGACCAGCGTGGAGGCCACGTTTGTGGCCTTCGAGTCGTTCAGCCAGAGCACCGTGTGCGAGTCCTCCACCGGCTCGAGGCGGTGCGGCAACGCGCGAAAGGTCCGCACAGCGGCGGCCAGCGTCGTGCGCGCCGTGGCGGTGCGATGGGACGGGTCGGCGATCATGACCGCCAGCACTGCGGCCAGCACATTGCCCACGTTGTGGTCTCCCGCCAGCGCGACGTCACCGCGCCGCACGAGCGGGGCCCCCAGCACATGCAGCACCCCCGCTTCCCGATCGTACCAGGCGTCCACGTCACGGCGCACCGTTGAAAAGTGGTGCCACTGCCCTGGCACCCCGCGAATGAGTTCGGGCACGTCCGCGTTGTCAGCGGTGGTCACCCACCGCGATGTGGGCGCCGCGTTGGCAAACAGCCGCTTCTTGTCGGCATAATACGCGGCCACGTCCGGGTACCGATCGAGATGATCGGGACTCAGCGTCGTGAGCACGCCCACGTCGGGCATGATGCCCGGGGTGTCGTGCAGCTGGAACGACGACATCTCGAGGGCCGCCCACGCCGGCGGTTCGGCGCGCAACGGCAGCTCCGACACCGGGGTGCCGATGTTCCCCACCTCGGGGGCGTCATGCCCGAGGGCCCGCAACAGATGCCCGACAAGCGCGGTCGTGGTGGTCTTGCCGTTCGTCCCGGTGACGGCGATGTAGCGCAGCCCGGGCGCCAGGCGCAGGGCGATCTCCACCTCGCTCACCACCGGCACACCCGCGGCTTCCGCGGCCCGCAGGGGCGCCGCCGTGGGCGGCACGCCAGGGCTCACCACCACAACCTCGGCCTGCGCGATGCGATCGAGGTTGTGTGTGCCCACGTCGACGCTGGCCCCCTCCCGCTCCAACTGCGCCGCCGCCACCCGTACCGCGTCACTGCCCGACGCATCCGACGCGTACACGGACAGTCCCGCCTTGCGCAGCAGGCAGGCCGCGGCCACGCCACTGCGCCCGAGGCCGATCACGGCGAACTCGCCACGGCGCTCGGCCAAGCGCCGGGCCACGAGCGACGCGATCTCCTGCGGCAGGCGGGTGTCAGCCATGCAGCCCCCCTCCGTCAGCGCAGCTTGAGCGTACTGAGCGCGAGGATCGCGCACAACACCCCGATGATCCAGAAGCGTACCACCACCTGTGTCTCCGGCCACCCGATCATCTCGAAGTGATGGTGCAGCGGCGCCCGGCGAAACACCCGGTGTTGCTGCGCATAGGCCAGCCCGTACCGGCGACGGCGGTACTTGAACACCGTGCGCTGGATAATGACCGACAGCGTTTCGGCCACGAACACGGCGCCCACGATGAGCAGCAGGAACTCGCTCTTGAGCAGGATCGCAATCGCACCCACCGCCCCACCGAGCGCCAGCGAGCCGGTGTCGCCCATGAACACCTGTGCCGGATGTGCATTGTACCAGAGAAAGCCTATGCACGCCCCCACGACCGCCGCACAGAAGACCGTGAGTTCCCCGGCCCCGGGCAGGTAGAAGAGTTGCAGATACCGGCTCGCATCGACGCGGCCAAGCAGGTAGGCAAACAGCCCGAGCGTCAGCACGGCAATGGCCACCAGCCCCGACGACAGGCCATCGAGGCCGTCGGTGAGGTTCACCGCGTTGCTCACGCCGGTGAGAATGAACGTGACCCACGGGATGTACAGCCAGGCGGCCCACGCGACGGCCGGCACCACCAGCACGTACTTGAAGAACGGCAGCGTGGTGCTCGCGCCCGGCAGGGTGCTGATGGGGTCGAGCAGGAGATACGTGCCGAGTCCGAGACCGCAGAGCACCTGCCCGGCCAGCTTGTAGCGTTCCACGAGCCCTTCGTTCTTTTTCCCCTCGCGCTTCTGCTTGAGCTTGAGGTAGTCGTCGAGGAAACCGATGGCCCCCATCCATACCGTGACCGCTACCGCCAGCAGCACGTAGCGATTGTCGAGCCGGGCCCACAGCAGCACCGGCAGGAACGTCGCCAAAAGGATGATCAGGCCGCCCATGGTGGGGGTGGTGCCCTTGCCCGCATGCGAGTCGGGGGTACCCGCCCGCACGACCTGGTGCACCGACATGGCCCGCAACCGACGGATGATGGCGGGGCCGAACACGAAGCACACCAGGAGCGCCGAGACGAAGGCGGCCGCCGCGCGGAAGGTGATGTAGTTGAGGAGGTTCAGCACGCTGATGTGGCGCGCGAACGGCTGCAGCAGGACGTAGAGCACTAGACAGCGGCCCAGGTGGTGAGGCGGGGAACGAGGCGCTCGAGGCGCATGCCGCGCGACGCCTTGAGCAGGATCACGGCGTCACGCTGCAGACGCGGTTCGAGCAACATCCACAGCGCATCGAGGTCGACATTGGCCACCACCCGGGGGTCGTCGGGCGCCACATCGGCAAACGCCGCGGCGAACTCGCCGACGCCGGCGATGAGGTCCGCCCGGGAGGCCAGCGCGGCACGGGCCACGGCCCGGTGCTGCGCTTCGGCGTGGCGACCAAGTTCGCGCATGGTGCCGAGAATGGCCACCCGCTGCCGGCCACCGCCCACTTGCCCGAGCAGGTCGAGCGCCGCCCGCATCGACGGCGGGTTCGCATTGTAGGCATCGTTGAGCAGCACGGCCTGGCCGATCGCTTCCCATGTGCCGCGCATGCCCGGCACGGTCATGGCCGCGAGCCCGGCGGCCGCCTCGTCGAGTGGCACACCGCACGCCTGCGCCGTAGCCACGGCCAGCATGGCGTTCGCGGCCTGGTGCGCCCCGCGCAACGGCACCGACAGCCGCGCGCCCTGCACCTCGAGCCAGGGGCACCCCTGCTCGTCCAGTCCCCACGCCTCGGGCACCACCGACGCCTCGGCGAGGCCGGCGCTGATGACCGCCCGCGCGCGCTGCCGGGCGATGGGTTCGACCTCGGGGTGCGCCGACGGTACCACGGCCAGCGTGACGCCGTGGAACACCTCGGTCTCCTCGCGCAGCACACCCGCCAGATCCCCCAGTCCTTCGAGGTGCTCCTCGCCGATGCTGGTGAGCACCGCCACATCGGGCGCCGCGATCGCGCGCAGGGCGGCGACTTCACCGGGCACGTTGGTGCCCAGCTCCACCACCGCAATCTCGGCGTCACTCGGAATGGCCAGCAACGTGAGCGGCACACCGATCAGGTTGTTGAGATTGCCCGCCGTGGCATGCACGGTGAACGTGCGCCCGAGCGCGGCCTTCAGCAGCTCCTTGGTACTCGTCTTGCCGTTGGAGCCCGCCACGGCGATCACGCTGCGCCCCCACGCCCGGCGCCAGGCGGTGGCCAACTGACCGAGCGCCACCAGCGTATCGGGCACCACGTAGGTGGGTACCCCGAGGCCAGCGGCTTTCGCCGGATCGCTGACCACGAACGCCGCCGCACCCGCGTCGCGCGCCGCCGCGAGAAAGTCGTGGGCATCGTAGCGCTCACCGCGCAGGGCCACGAACACCTCGCCGCGCTGCAGCGCGCGCGTGTCGGTGCCAATGCCCGCGAGCGCGTTCGGCATGGACGGCCCGGTACCCAGGGCCTGAGCCACCCGTTCAAAGGTCCAGTACGGATGGGCGTGGGCCGGCCCCACGGCGGGCACGGCCGCGAAGGCCGTCCCGGCCGTCGTGAACGCGCTCATGCGCCGGACTCCCCATTCACGACGCGCCCACTGGCGGCCATGGCCGCACGAAGCTCCTGCACGATCACCTGCTCGTCAAAGGGATACGACGTGGTGCCACGAATCTGATAGGTCTCATGGCCCTTCCCCGCCAGCACGACCACGTCGCCAGGTTTCGCCACCTGCAAGGCCCGGCGAATGGCGTCGAAGCGATCGGCAATGCGCAGATGCTCGTGGCGCGTCATGCCCGCCTCGATGTCGTCGAGAATACGCTCGGGGTCTTCCGTACGCGGGTTGTCGCTGGTGACAATCACCACATCGGCCAGGGCCTCGGCGATGCGTCCCATTTCGGGTCGCTTGCCGCGGTCGCGATCGCCCCCGCAGCCGAAGAGCACGATCAGCCGGCCCGCTGCCTCCGCGCCGGGCGCCCGCGTGAACGGGCGCACCGCCTGCAGCGCGCGTTCGAGCGCATCGGGCGTATGGGCGTAATCGCGTAGCACGGTCGGCGCGGTGGACAGCCTCTCGAGGCGCCCCGGCACCTGCGGCGCCTGCGAAAGCTTCTGCGCGATATCCGTGACCGACATGCCCAAGGCGAGCGCGGCGGCGGCAGCCGCGAGGGCGTTGGCGACGTTGAAGTCACCAATCAGCGGCAAGGCGACGTGCTGCGCGCCGGTCGGCGTCACCAGCAGGAAGCGGCTGCCGTCGCTCACGTACGCGAGGTCGCGCGCCGTCACGTCGACCGCCACGTCGGCCCCACGCTCGGTGCCGAAGATGATCGCGCGCGGGGCGTTGGTCACCCCGCGCCATGCGGGGTCGTCGGCGTTGAACACGGCCACGCCATCACGCGCCAGCAACCCCACCAGACGCAGCTTGGCGGCCCGGTAGGCCTCCATGGTGCCATGGTAGTCGAGATGGTCGCGGGTGAGGTTCGTGAACACCGCCGCGGCAAACGACAGCCCCTCCACGCGCCGCTGATCAAGCGCGTGCGACGACGTCTCCATGGCCACCGCCTTCACGCCCCGATCGACGAGCGTGCGCAGCAGGCGCTGCAACTCCACCGGCCCCGGCGTGGTGAGGCCGAAGCCGCCGGGCAAGGGCGCCCCCGCGCTTCCCAACAACACGCCGAGCGTCCCGATGGACGCCGCCGGATGGCCCGGCGCGTCGAGCAGGTGGCGCAGGAGCCCCACCGTCGTGGTCTTGCCGTTGGTGCCGGTCACGCCCACCAACGTGAGCGCCCGCGCCGGCCAGTCGTAAAACGCCGCGGCGGCAATGGCTGCAGCCCGCCGACCGTCGCGCACCTGCACCCACGGCACCCCGGCCGACATCGCGGCATCCGCGTCCTCGACCAGCGCCAGCGTGGCGCCCCGATCGGCCGCGGCCGGCAACCAGGCATGGCCGTCCTGCGCGGCCCCCTTCACGGCCAGAAACGCACTCCCTGGCGTCACGCGCCGACTGTCGTCCACGAGGTCGGTAATGGTCGCGGGCACGGCCTCCGCCTGCGCCACCAGCAGTCCGGCATCGCGCAGGGCGTCCAGCACGCGCGCCACGGGTACGGGAGTCGGACTGCGCACGGCATCGGCACTCATGGGCGCGGCATCGCCAGTTGCACGGTGGAGCCGGTGCGCAGCACCTCGCCGGCGGCAGGCCGTGTGCGCACTTCGGCTCCCTGTACCACGCGCACCTGGAACCCGGCGGCGTGCAACGCACGGGCCGCCTGCCGAACGTCCAGCCCGTAGACCGACGGGATGGGACGCAGGTCGCCGGCCACCTCGGCGCGCAGCCCCGTGCCGGCCGTCTTCACGCGCGGGTCCGTCGTCAGCGGGAGCTCAACAACGATGCGCGCCGGCCCCGGGAGCGGTTCAGCTTTGGGGGGTCGCGGCGCCCGGAGGGAATCGCGCCGCGCCGAGTCGCGGGCAGCGATGCGCTCCTGCGCAGGCGTGCGCGGTTGGGGTTCGACCACCGGCATCGGCCGCGCGACGCGAGCGAGCGCTTCACGGTCGAGGGACGCGTCCTGGGTGGCGAGCGCCGCCTGCAGAATGCGATTCACCATGGAGCCCGACACGATGCCGCCGTAGTACTGCCCCTCGGTGTCGATGAGACGCGCCACGATGACGTATTGCGGGTTCTCGGCGGGAAACATGCCGGCGAAGCTCGAATTGTACCGGCCGATGTCGTAGCCGCGAGAGCCTTCGCGGGCGCGTCGCGCTGTGCCGGACTTGCCCGCCACATCGAAGCTCGCGAGGTCGGCGGCGGTGGCCGTGCCACTGTCCACCACGCTCTTGAGCATCTCGCGCATCAGGGCCGCGGTCCGGGACGCGATGACACGACGCACCACCCGTCGATGGTGCTGCAGCACCACCGCTCCCTGGGCGTCGCGCACTTCACGCACCAGCGCTGGTTGCAGCAGTTCGCCGCCATTGGCGATGGCGGCATAGGCGGCCGCCAGTTGGAGGGGCGTCGCCGACACCCCGTACCCGATGGGTACGCGCGTCGCGGTCACCGGCTGCCACGTGGACGGCAGCGGCAACGCGCCGCGCGACTCCGCCGGATACTGCACGCCCGTGTAGCTGCCGAAGCCGAAGTCGCGCAGCACCTCGAACTGTTCGCGCGGCGTAAAGCGGAGGGCCAGCTTGGCGGTGCCGATGTTGCTCGAGAACCGCATCACGTCGCGCACCGACAGGCGCTCGGCCTTGTGCGTGTCAGTGAGCGGCCGGTTGGCGTAGCGCCACAGGCCATTCTCGGTGTTGATCTCCTCATCGGGCGTCGCGCGTCCGACGTCGAGCAGTCGCGCCACCACGAACGGCTTCATGATGGAGCCCGGCTCGTAGGCCTCGGCCAGCGGGGTGCTGGTCAGCGCCGCCTTGCCGTTGCGTACGCCCGCCAGCGCAAGGATGGCGCCATCCTGCGGATCGAGGATGAGCACGTCACCGCCGCTCGCGCCGGTGCGCTGCCGGGCATCGGCGAGCGCCTCTTCGGCGATCTCCTGCAACGCTTGGTTGATGGTCAGGGCGACCGTGTGTCCCGGCCGTGCTTCCACGGGGTCGAGCATCGGCGAGCCGAAGCGTCCCCCCAGCCCATCGAGTACGACCGACGCATGTCCTTCCTCACCGCGCAGGAATGGGTCGAGTTCGAGTTCGATGCCACCGGTGGGCTTGCCCTCCCGGTCCAGGGCGCCGACGATCCCCCGCAAACCCTCCGGCGTGGAGTTGATGCGCGTCAGCAGCGACTGCGTACGCACGCCCGGCAGCCCCTTGAAGCGCTCGACGTCCGCCGGCGCGTACCGCTGCGGCAGCTCGACCCACTTCCGCTCGGGATCGAGGCCGCGACGAATCCACTCCTCGGGCACGCGCAGCGCCCTGAGGCCGCGGCGCACCTCGGCGCGCGTCTGGACCGTGTCTTTCGTCCCATCGGCGCCAGTGCGCACCACCGGTTTGAGGTTCTGCGGCTCGATGATGAGCTGCACCTGCTCGCGCGTCTCCACCAGCACGCTACCCGTGGCGTCAACAATGGCCCCGCGCGGTGGCGCCACCGCCAGATCGCGCACCTGCTGGGTGGCCGCCACGCGCTGCCACTTGCCGTGCTCGACGATCTGGATGCGCGCCGCCTGCGCGACCACGGCCGCCGCAAACAGCACGAGGGACAGGTGGATGAGGGACGCCCGCCAGCGGCTGACCGGAAGTGCGGCGCCGTCGTTGGGCGCCGAGACGACCGCGTCATCGCCGTCGATGGAATGCGGCGGCATGCCAGTCACGGCGTCGAGTCCCGCAACGCGGCGTCAGCACCCGTCGCCACAGGCGCAGCCAGTAGCCGGGTCTGGGTTTCGGTGGCCACGTGCATGCCAAGTCGGCGCTCTGCCTGCTCCACGACCGTGCGCCGACTCGTCAACCGACGCAACTCGTTTTCGAGACCTTGCTGCTCGGCATGCAGCGCACGCTGCTCGAGGCGCAGTCGGTCCATGGCCCGCTCGGTGGCATGGCCCGTGCTCCGACGCCACACCGCGGCGACCGCGACCAGCACGAACACGCCAAGGCCGATTGCCACCATGGCCCGCCCTTTGAGCTGACCACGCGCCAACGCGCGGCGGGTGCGCGTGGCCGCCATCAGCGCGCCGAGCGCCAAGCGCGCAGGCGAGCGCTGCGCGCGCGGACGTTGAGTTCGATTTCCTCGTCGGTGGCGCTGATGGGCCGCCGCGTGAGCGTCTCGCCGAGGGCGACGCCGCGGCAGGTGCACACCACGTGCTTGGGCGGGCAGATGCAGCTCGCGCTCCAGTCGCGAAAGGCGTTCTTCACCAGGCGGTCCTCGCCCGAGTGATACGAGATGATGGCCAGCACGCCGCCGGGGGTGAGCCGGTCGCGCAGCGCCGGGAGCGCGCGCTCGAGCCCCGCCAGTTCGTCGTTCACGGCAATGCGCACCGCCTGGAAGATGCGGGCGAAGTCCGGCGCGCCACTGCGCGGGCCGAGCACGGCGCGGATCGCGTCGACGAGATCATCGGCGGTGGCAAACGGGCGGCGTTCACGCCGGCGCACGATCTCGCGGGCCATCCTCGCGGCGCGCGGCTCGTCGGCGTAGGCGCGCAGCAGCGCCGACAGGTCGACTTCGTCGATGGTGTTCAGCAGTTCGGCCGCATCGAGATCGGCGTCGGTGCCCATGCGCATGTCGAGCGGGGCCCCTTCGCGGAAGGTGAAGCCACGCGAGGCATCGTCGAACTGGTGCGACGAGACGCCGAGGTCGAGCAGAATGGCGTCGAACTTCTCGGAGTAGGCGAGACCGGCGCCGCTGAGGTCGGCATAGTTGCCGAGGAGGGTGCGGAACTGGCCGGCGCGCTCGTAATCGGCCAAGCGCTCGCGTGCGGCCGCAAGCGCGCGCGGGTCGCGATCGATGCCGGTGACGCGCATGCCGCGGTCGAGAAACGCCGAGGCGTGACCGCCGCCGCCGAGCGTGCAGTCGAGCACCGTCCGTGCACCGAGCAGCAGCGCCTCGATTTCGGCGAGCAGCACGGGGACGTGATAGGCGCTGCCGCGGGCGGAGGAAAGCGTTCGGGCCGGGCTCACGCGCGGATTGGGCAAACGAGCAGGCGCGTCATGGGTACGTCGGGGCGCCTCGGCAGGCGCGTCGGGAAGCGTGGCGAGGGGGCATGTTAGTGAAGTGCGGACGGCAGCGTCAAGCGACGCCGAGTCGTGCGAAATTGTGCATTACCCGTGTGGTCGCATGGATGTGATTGTCGTGTTGCCGACCACGCCGCGGGCCATCGGAAAAGCGAACGGGCCCGCCGTCGCGAGACGGCGGGCCCGTACCTCAGATCGCGGCCTTACTTGCAGAAGGCCTTGATGAACTGGTCGGCCGACGGATCGAGCTGCATCACCGCTCCCATGAGCTGGCGCATCGCGTCGGGCGCAAACGACCCGCCCTTCGGCAGCATGATCTGCGCTTCGACGAACATGTCCTTCGCTTCCTTGGCCGGGGCACAGGCCTTCGCAGCCTGCGACTCCTGCAGCTTCACCTGGCCGAACGCAACGTAGGTCGCCCCGAGAAGGAACTGCGCCTGCGCCTTGCTGGCACCCGTCGTCACCTCGTCCGCGTACTTGAGCGTCTCGATGGC
This sequence comes from Gemmatimonadota bacterium, assembly GCA_021299375.1. Classification (GTDB taxonomy): domain Bacteria; phylum Gemmatimonadota; class Gemmatimonadetes; order Gemmatimonadales; family Gemmatimonadaceae; genus Gemmatimonas. The sequence continues at coordinate 96,699 of JAJTGR010000011.1, read as the reverse complement.
CAGCTTGTAGTCATCGGGCGCGTTCGACTTCGACGCAGCCGTGCGCTGCTCGTTGCCCATCTGGAGTACCATGGCGCGGGTCGCGGTCGAGGTGTCGCCAGCGGCGATCAATGCCTTGGCGGCGGGCAGGACCTCGGCGGTGCGATTGAGCTCCTTGAGCAGCGTCAGGCGCAGGAAGCCACCGTTCTCGACCACCACCTTGGCGGCGATGGCCTTCTCGAGCGCCTCGAGCGCCTGCTGATTCTGGCCTGCCTGGCGGAGGGCAACGATCTGCGAATAGGTCAGCCCCGGGTGCCCCGGGAACTTGGCCACGCCCTTGGAGGCCGTTTCCGCCGACTTCTGGAACTGGCTGTCGGCCGCATAGGCCGCCGCCGTCCGGATGAAGTAGGTCGTGTCGGCGAACGCCGTATCGAGCTTTACCAGCTCGTCACCCTGCGCGAACGCCTCCTTGAAATCGCGCGTGGAAAGCAGGATGAGCCAGCGCGTGCGCAGCAGCTCCGGATCGCCCGGGTTGGCCTGTACGGCTTCGTCGATCACGGGACGCGCCACCTTCGGGTTCGCCAGCACCGCCAGCGCTTCCACCACGTCCTTCTGCAGGCGCGGGTTCTTCGGGTCGGTGGAGAGCAGGCGGGTGAGCGTCACCACCGCCGAGTCGCTCTGCTTGGTGTCGCGGTAGGCCTGGGCGAGGATGGCGAGGCCCGGACGGCTCTTGGGGTCGATGTCGACGATCTGCTTGGAGATGTCGAGCATCTGCTCTGCCGGCGCCTTCTGCGTGATGAGCACGTTGGCCCAGCAGATGCGCACCAGTGTGGCCTTGGGGTACGCCGCGATGCCCTCTTTGGCGGCGGCAATGGCCGCGTCGTACTGGCCCTGCCGGCCGGCGTTGGTGCACTTCTTCTCGAACTCGAGCTGCTTGCGGGCTTCCTTGAGCTCGGTGGAGACGAGCTTCGAGGCGTCGCCCACGCTCTTGGCCTCGTAGGTGCCGAGCGGCTGCACGAGCGAGTTGTCACGGGCGAGCACGAGGGCCGCCTCAAGCTTCACGCCCGCTTCGGCCTTGGTGACGGTGCCGGTGATGTACTCATCGGCGCGGAGCAGCGTGGCCAGCGCCTTCTGATCGTGCGGCTCGAGCGCTTCCGTGACCGGGAAGCCCGAAGCCTCCAGCGTGGCCGTGAGGTCCTGCTTGGGCAGCACGTAGACCTGCTTGAACGGGAACTCGCTGGTCATGCGCGAGCGCACCGCGTCGGCGGCCTGTACCCCCAGACCCTTCTCGCCGGAGCGGAACACGGCGACCATGACGCGCGTCGCGTTGGGGTCGGGGACCCGGTTGTACTGGGCCGAGGCCACCGAAGGCACGAGGGTGCCACCGAGAGCCAATCCGAACCCGGCGATCGCCTGGAAATGCCGTGACATCAATGTCGTAACCTCCGCACCGGAAACCGTGGGTCCCCGTTGCCGGGGAGATGAGACCACCCGTTGGCCGTGCGCAAGCCACGCGGGTCTGGGGGGGGAATGCATAAACTGCGAGTCTGGACTTCGCATGGCAACCACGCGGGCGGCCGGCGAGGTCTGGACGTCATGGGCGAAGAGGGATTCGAACCCCCGACCCCCTGTGTGTAAGACAGGTGCTCTAACCAGCTGAGCTATTCGCCCTGCGAGCGCCCGCCCCACACCAGCTACGGAAAAACTACTGCGGTGGGGGGGCGCGGTTCCCGGCTGAGCCGGAACTTAACCGGATTGTCACGTTCGGCGGGCGCTGATCCCTGGTCGCTCGCGCATGCGTAGGCCGAGACGAGCCGGCCGAACGTACCGGTCAGCCCTTGAGGATGGCCAGCGGGACCAGTACGACGTAGCCGAGCACGAGCAGGATGGGCGCGATCGTCTCGCCGCCGCGCGCCAGGTCGAGATAGCCGAGCAGGAGGGACGCCGCAGCGACTCCCCAATAGAGGAGGGCGCGGGAGCGGGGGGGGGCGATCGGGGTCATGCCGCAGGATACCGGGACACGGCCACCCCGGGCAAGGGTTCATCGTGGGTGTCCGATCCGGACGTGACCTGAGGTGGCGCGGCGGACTCGTCGATTGAGCCCACCTGGGGGTTCCCGGCGTCGAGCATGGCCTGCAACGCACTGTCCCGAGCTGCCGCCTCCTGCAGGGCGTCGGCGGTGCGCATCGCCTCGAGCTTGCGCCGGTCGCGCCGCCGCCGGCTGATGAACAGCGGCACCAGCACGATGGCGAACAGGCCGACCGCCGCTGACACGTTGGTCACCAGCGCCAGCGCGCCGTACCGGCGCCGCGTCTGCTGCTGCCAGTGCTTCTCGAACGCGTCGCCGGTCATGCCGTAGGCACCGCGCACCGCCTTCTCGAACGACCCGCTGTCTTTCCAGTACGTGAACAGGTTGGTGAGCCCCATGGGGCCGCCCAGCTGGTCGAGCTCACTCACGATGCGGTGGGCCATGGCATAACTCCACGAGGCCTCCATGCCGCCACCGCGAAACCCGCGCTCGAGCGCGTCCAGCGATGGCAGTGTGCGCCATACCATGCCGAGCGACGTTTCAAAGGCCTGCTCGCGGGTGAATTCCCCGGCGGCCACACTGGCGTAGCCTTCGTCGAACCAGCGGGGCGGCAGCGGCCCCATGACCTCGTGGAGCGCCAGGTGCGCCAGTTCGTGGCGCAGCACGATCAGCGGATCGCCGGCGTCCGACCCGGCCCGTCCACCCTGCATCACCAGGCGTTGCTCGTCGGGAAAAGCGATAGCCGCCCCCCATTCCGGGGCGAACGGCCCGACCCAGGCGCGAAAGCGTTCGGCATCCGGTGCCACCGCGATCAGCACCCGCGCCTGGGGCCGCGGCAACCCCGGGAAGGTGTCGCGCCGCTGCGCCGCCGCCAGCAAGGCCGTGGCCAACCGCACGTCCTGCCGGTCGGCCACCACGGTGAAGCGGCCGCCGTCGAGGCGGATGCCGGCGGTGGGGATGGAGACCACCTGGGCCCTCGCGGACGACGGGACGGGGGTCAGGGCGAACGCGGTGACGAGTGCAGCGGCGAGGAGGACGCGGAGGGGCGCTGGCGTGGGCGTCGCGAGCTGCGACCGAAGGAGACTGAACCGCGCGAGCTGCAGCCACGCGAACCGAAACGGCGCGAGCCGGAAAGCCGCATGGCGGAACGGCAGGACCCACCAGGGCGCCACGGGGCGACCGCCGACTACGCGTCGCCCGGCGGCTCGCCTCCCTGCTCCACCGCGGTCACCACGGCCCCGCACCGTTTGCCCCATGGACTGAACTTGTTGGCCTCGGCGCCGGTTTTCCACGCCGTCATCGCCTCGGCCCCTCGGCCGCTGCGCCAGAATGTGAACCCGAGTTCGTACCACGCTTGCAGCAAGTTGGGTCCGAGCGCCAGCGCCTTGCGGAAGTACTGCTCCGCGTCATCGAACATCTCGCGCTCGCGATAGACCATCCCGAGGTAGAGATGCGCGTATAACGTGGCCTTGCGGTCAGTCCCCGCAGCAATCGCCTGTGTGAGCTGCTCGATGGCCTCGCCGTGGTGGCCGCCGCGCAGGGCGATGTACCCGAGATTGGTGCGGGCGAGGGCATGACTGGGGTCTCGTGCCAGAATGCCCTCGATGGTCGTGCGGGCCTCGTCGAATTGCTCACGTAGCATCTGCGCCCAGCCGAGCAGCGCTTCGCCTTCGAGGTGCCCGGGCACCAGCTCCAGAGCCCGGCGCAGGGCCGCTTCGGCCCCGACCGCGTCCTCCACGGAAATCAGTGACCACCCCTTTTCGAGGTAGGTTGACGCCCCGAGGTGATCGAGCCGCGACGGCCCAGACGCCGACGCGGGCTTCGTCGGCTCCCCACCGCCGGCACTGAGCTGCTTCCACTGCTCGGCCAGCCGCTTCGCCCCGTCCTTGGCCGCCTGCGCCTCGGCCAGCGCGACTTCGGCATCGCGAAACAGCGCGATGATATCCTGCTTGAGCTGGGCACGGCGCTCGGGCGGGAGCCACTCCGCGGCGTCCGTACCGGCTGCGGCGAGCACCGCCTGCAGCCGCGCCAGGCGCGCGGCAAGCGAGGAACCGGCAGGATCAGACGGAGAGACCGGGACGGTCACGACGCAACATCCGGAAGGAGGCGAAGAAGATCGAGCACCACGATGGTCTGGCCAGGCCGTTCAAACGTAGCGACGCGCGCCCCGCGGCGGGTGCCCGACGCGTCTGCCGGACACGGCGTGATCGTCGCCGTCTCGACGGCACAGACCTCGATCACGGCGTCGACCTCCAGCGCCCACCAGTGCGATCGGTCCCGCACGATCAGGGTGCGGGTCGGCGCCGCCTTGCCGGCGGCCGGTGCGAGGCCCAGCAGCGAACCGGTTTCGATCAGCGCCAGGTCCTGATCCGCCACGCGCACGTGCCGCAAGCCTGCCGGCATGCGCACGACGCGTTCGACGAGCTCGACCGGCAGGGCAAAGCGCTCGCCCCGCAGCTCGACAATCACGAAGGTGGAGCGCTCCACCACCGACCGCGCGCGGCGGCGGGAGGCCGGTCCCGCCAGCGATCGAAATGGGCTGGTCATGCGGCGTGCTCCGGGCGCGTCAGGCGGATGCACACCAACCGGCAGCGCGCCGTGCTTCCAGCTGCGCCGCCATGGCACCGGCCAGTTCCTCGAGCGGTACTTCCGCATCGACGCCGGCATGCCGCACGGCCGCTTGCGGCATACCCGGGATGACCGATGACGCGACGTCCTGAACGAGGGCGCCGCCACCGGCGGTACGCACGGCCATCAGTCCCTCAGCCCCGTCGCAGCCCATTCCCGTCATCACCACGCCGAGCGCGCGCGGGCCATATAGCGCCGCGACCGACCGGAAGAGGAGATCGGCGGCGGGCCGCACCCCCCAAAGCGGCGCCTCCTCGCTGAGCGCAATCCGCGGGGCCTGCGCCGAGCCCTGCACCAGCAGATGCAACCCGCCCGGCGCCACGTAGGCATGCCCGGCTCGCAGCGGCTCGCCATGCACGGCTTCGGCCACCCGAAGGCGGGATTGCCCATCGAGCCGCCGCGCAAAGCTGGCCGTGAACCCCGGAGGCATGTGCTGCACGATGAGCACTGCCACGTCCGACCACGCCGGCAGCAGGGGTACCACACGGGCCAGCGCGGCCGGTCCACCGGTGGAGGCGGCAATGCACACCACCGCCGCAGGGGGCTGGGGTGTATGGCGCCCCCCGATCAGCGGGGCACCCGACTCCATGACCACCGGGCCGCGCGACGCGACCGGAGCCCGAGGGCGCTCCGTAGGGTGCGACAGATGCACGGTGGCAGCCGCCCGCAGCGCCTGTACCAGCTGATCACGCACCGCATCCAGGTCGAGACTGATGGCCCCTGACGGTTTGCGCACGAAGTCGACGGCCCCGCGCTCGAGGGCGCGCAGCGTCGCGTCCACGCCGCCGTCGCTTCCGCCCGCGCTGAGCATCACGACCGGCCGTGGACGCGTGCGCATGATGGCCTCGAGCGCCGCCAACCCGTCGAGTCCGGGCATGTCCACGTCCAGGGTGACGAGGTCGGGATCGAGCGCCGCCACCTGACGGAGCGCATCGTGCCCGTCGCGGGCCGTACCCACCACCTCGAACTCGCCGCTCTCCTGTACCACATCGCTCACGAGGCGGCGCATGAAGGCACTGTCGTCGACGACGAGCACCCGCCGCCGATCTCGCGTCGGTGTGGCGGAGTCAGAGGACGACATCGTCACCCCACACAGTGCGCACCTGCAGGCGTCCGGACTGCACGCAAAAGAACACCGAGCGTCCCGTCTCACCGCCGGTGAGCTCCCCCACGACCGGGACGTCGGCCGCGTGGCAGGCCGTGCGTGCCGCCACCACGTTGCGGACGCCCAGCCCTTCGCTGCCGACTGGCAGCAGCGCCGCGAACATCGACGCCCCGCCCACCAGCCGAGCCTCGATGCGCCCCGACGCACCCAATGCGCGCATGCGGGCGACCATGGCCGGCACCGCCAGGGCGGGCACCTTGCCTGGTGGCGTGTCGGTGTGCAGCGCGTGTGGCAGCAGCACGTGCGCCAGGCCGCCTACCTGCTGGTCGGCGACGTGGAGCGCAATCGCCACGCAGGAGCCCAGCCCAAGGGTGACGAGAGACGCCTGTCCGGCGGCCACGGCGAGCTCGGAGATGCCCACGACGATCTGCGTCACGTCTCCGAGGCCACCGCGAAGACGGCCACGGTGCCATCGCTCGGCGTCGTCGCCGAGAGCGGTGGGAAGGGGGCCGGCGGCAGCGCCGACAGGTTCGCCTGCACGATGCGGTTGCCCGGATCAAGCGACAGGGCCTCCTGCCACGCGCGCCGCGCCTCCTCGAGCTCCCCCCGCCGGTAATGGATGTTGCCACGCTTGAGATGGACGTCGGGGCCGTGTGCCGGCGCCAGCCGGCTCACCCGAACGAAGGCGTCGAACGCCTCGTCGTAACGCTGCGCGCGGTAGAGGTAATCGCCGAGGTTCTTGTGCAGGTGCGCACAGCTGGCGTCGGCGAGCAACGCGTGCTCGAGGGTACGGGCAGCCAGCTCGTAGCTCCCACATCGCTCCTGCACCACGGCGAGATTGTTGTGCAGCGCCACGGCGTGCGGATGGACGGCGAGGCCTTCCTCGAGGACCGCGGCGGCACGGACGGCGTCCCCGGCCAGTGCGGCCGACAGGCCGGCAGCATGGAACCACGCCGCCGACGGCTGCCGGGCGCCCCAATGCGCCCGCGCCTCGGCGAGGGCGGCGTCAGCCTCCGGCATCGCACCGGCCTGCAGGTGCAGGAACGCGCGGGACAGCGCGATGCGCGGATCGGGCGTCGAGCCGGCGCGAGCCTGCGCGTCTGCCAGCGCCTGGCGCGCACCGTCGAGGTCACCGCACTGCTCGAGCGCGAAGGCAAGGTTGTGGTACACCGCCACCGGCGCGTCCGGCTCGCTGGCGGCCCGGCGAAAGGTGTCCGTGGCGGCCTGCCACTCACCGCGCCGCGCCTGCACCAGCCCGAGGTGAAAGCGGGCGACGCCGTCGGCGTCGCGCAGCTCCAGCACACGCCGGAATTCGCGCTGCGCCTCCTCCAGCAACCCCGTCCTGTAGAAGGCCACGCCCAGGTTGCGATGCTCAGCCACGCGGCTTTCCGGCGGCGGTTGATGGCGCGCCGCACTGCGCCCCACGCGCTGCACGTAGCCGGCGGTGAGCAGACCGTACAACGCCTTGCCCACGTCGAACTCCCCGAGGCCCGAGCGCTCGATGATGGCCTGCACGTCCTGCAGCCCGTCGAGCAATGGGAGGAGGCGCTCCTGCTCGGGGCTGAGCGGCGTCTCGCGCTGGGTGAGGCGCGGTCCGTCCAGCTCGAAGATAAGGTCGAGACTGGGGATCTTCTTGGCGATGAGCGTCCACTCGTCGACACGGCGCGCCCCCTCCAGCAGCAGCGAGTCCGCGCTCACCGAGAGCAACGGCGGTTCGAGGACCGCCTCGTCATCGGGCTCGAACGTGAAGGTGCCATGCGTCCACGAGAGGAGATGATAGACAGCCTCCTCCACGTGCACGCGGTACTCGGTGAGCAGCACGTCGCGGTCCACGCGCCCCGACCGGAGCAGCGTCTGGGCGAGTTCCCGCTCGTCCTGCGGCGCCACCTCGGCGGCCAGGCGAGCCAGCTCGTCGGCGTCGATCACGCCAAGGCGCACGAGCCGGTCACCGAGCCGGTCGCGCCGGTTGACGAGGCCGGCGTGCACGACGCGCCCATCGGCGAAGTGGATGCTGCCAAAACTGCCCTCGCGCGCCATGCTCAAGCAGCCGGTCTTCTGGCCCAGCGCGAGCAGTTGCAGCACGTCGGCGAGATTGGCTTCACTCAGGTTGCCGCGAATGGCCATCAGCGTGGTCCGATCATCGGTACTCCTCGATCAGCCGGCCACCGAGGTCGGGCCACGCCCAGATCGTCTTCTCGCGATCTTCGAAGAAGTGGTCACGCTCGCCCGGAGCGCGGGCGATGAGTTGTTCGAGCCGCGGACGCTCCCGCGCCGGCAAGGCAGCCACCAGCCCTCCCTCGAAGCGCGAACGCAGGCGGTCGGCAAGCCCCAGCAGCGTGCGAGGCGCGCGGTCGCTGGTGAGCACGACCTGGCTGCCGCGCCCCACGAGGTGATTGAACAGGTGAAACAGCTCCTCCTGGGTGCGCTCCTTGCCCTCGAGCAGCTGAATATCGTCGAGGATGAACACATCGGCGCGGCGATAGCGCCCCCGCCACCGTTCCGTGCCGCCCTCCTGCATCGCGGCGATCAGCTCCTCCACAAAGACGGCGGCGGAGAGGCACGCCACGATCCGGTCGGGCCAGCGCGCGCGCATGGCGTTGCCGATGGCGTGGGCACTGTGCGTCTTGCCGCTACCACTCGGCCCGTGCAGCAGCAGTGGGTTGTAGCGCTGCCCCGGTTCGTCGATCACGGCATCGATGGCTCGGAGCACCAACTGGTGTTCCGGCCCCGCGTCGAGCGAGGCGCGCGTGAATGCCGGCGACGGCGCCGGGAGCGGGAGCGCCGAGGCCATGGCCTGCTGCACCAGCTGCTGGGCCGCCGGAATGGCCTCCACGTCGCGAAACGCCGCATGCCCGCGCAGCGCCGGATCGATCGTTGCCGCCTGGGCCTCGAGGCCCTGGAGATGGGCCACGGCCCCGGCATAGGCCTGCAGCAACCCCTCCACGTCCGGCGCCATGGGCAGGGCCATGGCCCGCTCGAGCACCGCTACGCTCCAGCCGTCGGGCTTCCACCGGGCAATGGCTTCGCCGAGCCGTACGCGCCACGGCTCCACGCGCAATTCGACCTCCTGCAGCACATCGGCCAGAAAGCCGTCGTAGTCGGTGCCGGCCGGGATGATCGCCTCGATGCGCTCGGGCAGCGCTGATGCCCCCCCCTCACCCAGCACCGCCCGCACATCGCCAGCGGAGATGGGCATCCCCTCGAGTTGCTGGTATGCGGTGAGCTTGTTGAGCGCCCCCTTGAGCTCGCGCACGTTGGCGAACGGCAGGCGGGCCACGGCCTCGAGCACCCCATCGGCGAAGGTCACGGTGCGCGCCTGCGACACGTTGCGCAGGATGGCGAGGCGCATCTCGAAGTCCGGCGCTCCGACATCGACGACCAGGCCCCCGGCGAGGCGCGACAGGAGGCGCTGGTCGACGTCGGCAATCTCCGACGGCTGTCGGTCACTGGTGAGCACGAGCTGCTGGCCGCCCTGCAACAGCGCGTTGAGCAACCGCAAGAGCTCGCTCTGCGTCTCGCGCTGGCCGGTGAGGAACTGCACATCATCGAGGATGAGCAGGTCGACCGGCTGGTAGTCGGAGAGAAACAGCTGCGGTTGGCCGCTGGCAATGACGCGATGCAGGTGGTCGGCAACCTCCTCGCCGGACGAGAAGCGCACGCGCAACGCGGGATGCACCTCCGAGGCGCGGTTGGCGATCGCGGCCACCAGATGGGTCTTGCCGCACCCCGAGGCGCCGTACACGAACAGCGGGTTGTACGACTGCGCGGGCGCCTCGGCGACAGCACGGGCGGCCGAAGTGGCGAGCCTGTTCGACGAGCCCACCACGAACGTTTCGAAACGTAGGGCACGATCGACCGGCTGCTCAGGTGTCACGCGGCCACCTCAGGCAGTTCGTGGTCGTCACCGGCGAGCACCGGCGTACTCAGCCGTGTGCGCAGCGCCCGCTCGGCACGACGACCGCTCGCGGTGCCCTCGTCGGCGCCCAGTCGCCGCATCACCCGCACCCCGAGGCTCCGCAAGGTGTCGAACACGCCCGCCCCGGTGAGTGCATCGGCCGCAAATTCGGGCACCCCGCGGAAGTTCAGCGCCACCGACAGCTCGGCAACGCTGGCCGCCAGGGACGGCGGCAGGTCCTGCTTGTTGTACTGCATGACGATGGGCAGGTCGCGCGCGTCGACGCCGTGTTCGGCGAGGTTGGCGTGCATGTCCTGCAGGCTCTCCAGGTTGTCGTCCCAGCGGTGCCGCTCGCTGTCGGCCACGAACGCCACGCCATCGGCGCCGTGCAGCACGAGCTGGCGGATGGACTTGTAGTACGGCTGCCCCGGCACCGTGTAGATCTGAAAGCGGACCTGATAGGCCCCCACCCTGCCAAGGTCCACCGGCAGGTAGTCGAAGAAGAGCGTGCGGTCACGACGCGTGGCCAGCGACGTGAGCGAGCCCACCTGCCCGCTCGGCAGCGCCGAATGCAGGTAGGTCAGATTGGTGGTCTTTCCCGACCGGCCCGGACCGTAGTAGACCAGCTTGCAGGTGATCAGCCGCGTGGCGTGATCGACAATGGGCATACGCCCGCTCCTCTCCTCGCCGCACACCGACCACTGCGCCGGTGTGTCCTGCTATTTCGAAGGCGCGCCGCTACGGATGCAGCAGCGCGTGCAGGCGCGCGGCGAGGGCCGCAACCTCGCGGATGCGCTCCGCGTCGGCTGCGGGCACCGGCGCCCGCAAGGCGGCATTCCAGTACGCAAGGGCGCCCAGGAAGTCACCCCGGCGGGCGAGTGCGTCACCGTGCCGGCACAACGTGGGCCCATGCAGTGCCGGCGCCTCCGCCCCGTCCTGCTCTCGAGGCAAGGACGGTTCAACGGGGGCGGGCGCAACCGCGGCGCCGACGGCGATGGGGTCGAAGAGCGAGTCCTCGTGGACGTCGTCCTCTGCGTCGTCCTCGTCATCGGCGGGTGCCGGCGTCACCATCACGACGGGTCCGGTTGACGGTTCAGTCTGGGGCACGAACGCCGGCCCGGCCGGCGGGGTGGGATTTCGGCGCGGCGGCGCTTGCGCTTCGCGCAGCGTCAGCAGCCCGGCGCCGATCAGGTCGTGCACCAGTTCCGCCACCTCCGTCAGCTCCCGCTGCATCGCCTCGGCAAGCGCCATGAGGTCCCGCTGGCCATCGACGCGGGTCAGAATTTCCCACTGCGGTGGCGTCAGGCGCAACAGCGGCAGCTGCTGCGGCTCGATGTCCACGAAGGTCGGAATGACCCGCGCGTGCGGCACCCGCGCCTCGATGCGCCGCCAGCCCTCGGCGCGCAGCGCTCCCTCCATGAGAATCGGGTCGACTGCAAGACGAACGCCCGTGGTCGGCGCGGTCGGCTCCCCGGCGGCGAACCGGAAGGTGCCGTCACGCCAGAGCAGCACGTCGAGCACGGCATCCTCGACCGCCTTGGTGTCGCCCGCGCGACGGTTGGGACACGGGCCTGAGGCCACGTCCGGCGATGCCGTCACCGCGGCATCAAGGATCGCGCCCTGATCGAACACCAGCCGCCCGTACCGGCCCTGCAGCGGTGCATGGCAGTGCAGTGTCCCCGTCTTCCGCCCGAGCGCCAGCAGTTGCAGCACCTCGATGAGGCTCAGGTCACGCAGCCGACCCTCGATGCTCATGTCACGCCACCCGTTCGATGGCGGACGTGCCGCATGCAGGGGTTGACCGCCCGCCGGCCAGCTGGGCTGCCCGCGTGAGGGCGGCCTGGGCCCGTTCGGCCCACGCGCCACCGTCCGGCACCGTCGCGAGTCGAGTCCACCGTGCGTGCGCCTCACGCCACCGAGACTGCTCCGTGAGCAGCAGGCTGTCGAACCACAGTGCCGCCGGCCGGTCGGGATCGTGGCGCAGCAGGCGCGCCACGACCACACGGGCGTCATCCTGCCGCTCTTCGGCGATCAGGACTTCGGCCAACAGGTCGAGGGCCTCGAGGTCGGTTGGCACCCGCGTGAGGTGGCGTACGAGCACCACGCGCGCGTCGGGCAGGCGCGAGGCGGTCCGATGAACGCGCGCCAGCTCCAGCAGCGCCTCGCGCCAGTGCGGCGCCGTCGCCAGCGCCGCCACCAGCTCGAGACGGGCCGCGAGCAGGTCCCCCCGAGTGCGCAACAGCCGCGCAATGGCCACCCGCGGCGTCGGTCGCGCGGGATCGCAGGCCAGCGCCCGCCGGTAACACGCGAGAGCCACCCCGGGGTCGGGGAAGCGGGACGCGATGTCTCCCGCGTAGTGCAGCAGGGCCGCGCTCGACACCGGCTGCGAGAGCAGCCGCAGGAGCGCCGTGCGCACCAGCTCACGCCGTGCCTCGTCACTTCCCACCGATTCATCGTCGGCCGTGGCCGCCGCATACAACACCAGCACCTCAGGGTCCGTTGGCGAAACAGCGCCCAGTCGCTTCAGCAGGGGACGCGCTTCCGGTGCCTGCTGCAGCAGACACAGTGCCCGTGCTTCGCCAATCGCAGCCCGGCGCCATACCGCCAGCGCGGCGGCATCGTCGTGGGCCTCCAGCAGTGTGCGCGCAGCCCGATAGCGTTCCACCGCCTCCCCATGCAGCGTCCGTGCACCGAAGCCATCCGCGAGGTCACAGGCGCGTCGCGCGCGCTCGCCGACCCACGTCGCCGGTTCCGTCTCGACCGCAAGCGCGGAGGCCAGCATGCGCTCCGGCAGCAGCGCCCCGACCGTGTCCGCATCGAGTGCCACACCGGCAAGCGGGGTGCCCCCACCGAGCCGCAGCAGGTCGATCGATCCCACGGCCTCCGGACATTCGCGCTGCAGGTCGATTCCCACGACCAGATGGAGGTCACGCCGCACGCTCGCCAGGCCCAGCGCCTGCTGCATCTCGCGGGTCGCCCCGTCAGGGTCGCCCAATGTCTCCAGCACCTGCGCCAGAGCGAAGCGCGCATCGGCATGTTTGGGCTGCTGCTCGATGGCCTGCACGAGGGCGTCACGGGCCTCCTCGGGACGACGCAACTGCGCGAGCACCACGCCGAGGGTATGCCACGCGTCGGCCTCGCGCGGATGGAACGCCACGAGCTCACGCAACAGGTCGAGCGCCGTGAGTGCCTCCCCGCGCTGCGCGTGCCAGCGCCCGAGGTTCAGGCGCGCCAGCAGCAGCGACGGATCGAGTTCGCCGGCGCGCGCCAAGGCGTCGCGCGCAACGCTCGAATCCCGACGATCAGCGAGGGCTACCCCGAGATTGTTGTACGCGAGGGCGTGGCGGGGATCGAGCCGCAGGGCGCGACGGTAGCTGTCCGCCGCGCCGTCCACCTCGCCGGCCTGGTGCAGCGCGACGCCATGCTCGTTCCACCATCGCGCGGTCTCCTCCTCGGCCAGCAGCGTCTCGTAGCGCTCCCGCGCCGCCGACGAGGCACCGTCAAGCAGGTCGAGTTCAGCGAGCGCGTGGCGCACCAGCCTCGCGTCTTCGCCGTGCGCCAGCGCACGCGCGAACTCCGCCCGCGCCTCGCGGAAGTACCCGCGCTGCCGGAACGCCAGACCGAGACCGTAGCGCGCCAAGGCCGCCTCCGACGACGGCGCCATGACGGGCCCGGACGGTCCGGCCAGCGCGGTGGCGCCGGCGAGACCGCCAGCCACCCCGGCGGTGGGATCGATGGACAGGTCAGCGTGCAGCGTCTGCAGCGCCGGATTGAGGGCTTTCGCCCGCCGCGCCGCGATCATCGCGGCTTCGTGGCGCCCCATCTCGCCCAGGACAAAACCGCGCAGCAGGTGCGCTTCCGCTTCGTCGGGGGCGTGGGCCAGCAGGCGATCCAGGACGTCGAGCGCCTGTTCGTTCTTGCCGCGCTGAAAGAGCACCTCCGCGAGATGCAGCCGCGCGCCTCCGCGCGCTCCCGCGTTCACCGCACGCTCGAACCAGCGCTGCGCCCGGCGCAAGTCCCCGGCGCGCTGTTCGATGCAGCCGCGTTCGAACAGGGCATCGCCATCATCGGGATCTTCCGCGATGAGCGCATCGAACAGGCGTACGGCGTCGTCAGTCCGGCCAATGAGGCGCAGGAGCTGGGCGCGCTCCCGCTGTGCCGCCCGATCGTCGGGGTCGGTGGCGATGCGCGCATCCAGGCGGGCCAGCCGGTCGTCGCAGGCCCCGGGCCGGGCGGCTGCCACTTCGAGGTTGCGGGCCGCCGGCCGCATACGCGGATCGAGCGCCAGGGCGCGCAGGAACGCGTCCACCGCTTCCCGGTGGAGTCCCCGCGCGTGGTAGAGCACTCCGAGGTTGTTGAACGCCCCCGGATCCTGCTGGTCCACGCGGTCGAGCATGGCACGCAGCAGATCGAGGTCGCGCCCGGCGGGGACGGCGGACGACATCGACGAGCCGCCGCGTCAGGCGAGGCGCAGCGCGCGCAGCATCACCTGCAGCGACGCCGGGTCCGGCAACATCAGGAAGAAGCCCCGCAGCGTCTGGTTCATCTCGGTGATCAGGAACTCGCTCTCCACGCACAGCACGGCGTCGGGGTCGGCGGCAAACTCGCCGAACGCACTCGTCAGCACCGCCGTCGACATGTCGATCACGAGCGTGGGCGGGGAGGGCAGCAGCAGCATGCCGAGGAAGTCGCTGAGCGCGTTCATGTAGGCGCCACTCAGGATGTTGCCCAGTTCCTTGATCGCCGAGGTCTCGAGCTCACTGAAGGCCACCGAGGAGCCGACCGGCCGGCGCAGCATGAGCTCCGCAAGGCGCAGCACGGTGGGTTTGGGGAACACCAGCACGGTGCGGCCGGTGAGGTCCCCGAGCATCTGCAGGAGCACGGCTGCGACCGGCTCCTCGTCGGGCGCAAAGCGCACGGGCAGCGCCTCGATGCTTGCAACACTGATGGCGGGCACCTTGATGAGGATGGGGCTCCCGGTCAGCTGCGAGAGCGCCGTGGCCGCATGCCCGGCCCCGATGTTCGCCGTCTCGCGTAGCGCGTCGAGTTGGATGGCCTTGAGTGACCGGATCGTTGCCATCGGTGCTCCGCGCGCCGGACGCCCATCTGAGGCCGGCACGGTGGTGGTGTTCTGGGGGTCTGCGTTCATACCACACTCCCGACATCGACGATGAGCGCGGGGCTGCCGTCACCGAGCACGGTGGCACCGCTGAACCACGGCGCAGCCCCCCTGACGAGGTCGAGCGGCTTGACGACGATGTCCTGCTGCGCCACCAGCGCGTCGACGAGCAAGGCGGCCCGCTTCCCCCCACTCTCGACGATCGCCAGATGCTGCTCGCGCGCCTCCGACGACGACTCGCACAGGGCGAACCGTTCGCCAAGGGCCACCAGCGGAAGGATCTCGTCGCGGATGGTGACGGCCGGACCGCCGCCGTGACGCGTCCGTTGGGTGGCGTGATACGCCACCGCCTCATCGACATGCGCGGCCGGGAGGGCGAAGATCGTGCCGGCGACCTCCACCAGCAGGGCCCGAGTGATGGCGAGCGTGATGGGCAGGCGCAGCGTGACGACGGTGCCAACCCCGTCGATCGACTCCAGCTCCATCTGGCCGCCGAGGGCCCGCACCCGCGTGTTCACCACGTCGACGCCGACACCGCGTCCCGAGACCCGCGTGACTTCGCGCGCCGTCGAGAAGCCGGGGTGGGCGATCACGGCACGCAGGCGGTCGTCGTCGAGCGCCTGGACATCGGCAGGCACCAGTCCCAGGTCCCGTGCACGGCGCAAGACCTCGGTGCGGTCGATACCGCGGCCATCGTCCTGCACCTGCACGACCACCGACGTCCGTTCGCGCGCGGCCCGCAGCACCAGTTCTCCCTCCGCCGGTTTCCCGGCGGCCCGCCGTACGGCGGGCGCCTCGATGCCGTGGTCGATGGCGTTCCGCAGCAGGTGCAGCAGCAGTTCACCAATGGCGTCGAGGACGGAACGATCGAGCTCGATCTCCCGCCCTTCCGTCACCAGACGCACGGTCTTGCCGAGATCGTGCGCCAGATCGCGCACCAGACGCGGAAACCGGTCGAAGACCTGTCCCACCGGCAGCAGCCGTGCCTGCAGGACTTCCTCCTCCAGCGCCCCCACCAGCCGCGCCGAGTCTCGGGCGGCGCGCAGTACCTCGCGATCGGGATGCTCGGTGGCTTCGAGTGCGCGCAGCAGGCGGTCGCGGGTGATGACCAGCTCGCCGACGAGATCCAGCAGCGTGTCAAGTCGGCCGGCGTCGATGCGGACGGTGTGCGCCGCGGGCGCCGTTACCGTCGCGACGGCGGCGGACCGGGCCGCGGCCACCGCCGGCCGGCGTACCTGCACGCGCTCGACGTCGCCGGCACTCCGAGCCGCCTCCGTGATGGCGTCATCCGTCGCCCCGGTGACGAGGGTGACGCGAAAGCGGCCGTCGAAGCCGTCATCCTGCCACGTCTCCTGCGCCGGATGCGCGCCGCGCACGAGGCCCACCTGCTGCAGCCGGGCCAGCACCAGCATGGCGCGCACCCCTTTGAGCGGGCAGTCGTCGGTAAGCCGCACGTCCACATGGCGCACATTCGCGGTGTCGACCTCCGGTCTGTCCCGTGAGTCGTCCGCGGCCGAGGTGGGTCGCACCGCGCCGACGCTCGGCAGCGGGGCCTCCGCGGCGGCACGTACCGGCGTCCGCGAAGGGCCGTGGCGGACGAGCCGCTCGGTAACGGCGGCGCTGTGGGCCTCCGTTTCCCCGCGCGGCTCACCGGCCGTGGCATCGGCGATCGCCTCCCGCATCGCCCCGGTCGCTTCGAAGAGCAGCGTCAGCACACCGGAATCGAGCGGCTCGCTGCCGGCGCGCAGCGCTTCACAGCGCGACTCGAGGGCGTGAGCCAGCCGCTCCACGGCGCCGTAGCCCATCGCCGCCGCCATGCCCTTGATGGTGTGCATGCCACGAAACAGCGTGGCGATGAGCGCTGGCGCGTCGGTCCGCTGCGGCGCGTGCTCAAGCAACAGCAGCGCCGCGTCGATCTCCGCGAGCTGTTCGGCGGACTCGGTGCGAAAAAGCGCGGCGTAGCGCGCCGCGTCCATGTCGGCGATCCCGGCTGGTCCGCCGTCAGGCGGCGAGCACGCGGGTCACCGCCTCCAGCACGCGACTGGGCTGGAACGGCTTGACGACGAAGTCCTTGGCCCCGGCCTGAATGGCTTCGACCACCAGCGCCTGCTGCCCCATGGCACTGCACATGAGGATGCGTGCCGACGGATCATGCTTCGTGATTTCGCGCACGGCGTCGATCCCGCCCAGATCGGGCATCACGATGTCCATGGTCACGAGATCGGGGCGGAGATGCTTGTACTTCTCCACCGCCTGCACCCCGGTTTCCGCCTCGCCCACGACCTCGAATCCCGCCTGAGTGAGGATATCCCCGACCATGGTGCGCATGAAGAGCGCATCGTCGCAGATGAGTACTGTCCGGCTCACCGTTCCCTCGCTTCGCCTGAGTGCAGATGCCGGGCGCACAGTGCCACGGCGTCCAGCGGGACAATGGCGCCGGCGCGACCAGCCTCCCCGGTCTCCACCACGCGGACATCGTGCACCGCATCGACGGTCAGCCCGATCGGCCGGGCCCCGTTCTGCAACAGGACGATCGACCCCGGGGCCACGGCACGGGTGCCCGACTGCATGGCGGCCAGGTCCAGGACGGTGACGATTGCGCCTCGCACGTTCACGATGCCGGCCTGCTGCACGGGCGCCCCTGGGACCGGGCGGAGCCCCCCCGGCCGCACCACGCCGCGCACCTGCTCGACCGGAATGCCGTAACGCACCCGGCCCACCTCCACGACGAGCCACTGCGGTGACTCGTCGCCCTCGGCTGGCTCAGCCGGCAAGGGCATCGGGGGCACCGTCCGACCGGGCGCCGGCTGCGGGCTCGTCGGTGCGATAGAAGCCAAAGACATCCAGCGGGTCCTCATGCGTGTCGAGCTCCGGCATGCCGCTGAGCACGGCGAGCGAATGCCGCAGGTCGCGCGGCAGGGGCGATCGCAGGTCTACCACCGCCCCCGACACGGGGTGCCGGAAGCGGAGCCAAGCCGCATGGAGGAAGTGGCGACGCGGCGGGAGCGCCGCCAACCGGCGCCCCCCACCCCCGCCATAGGTGTCGTCCCCGATGACGGGATGCCCCACCGACGCCAAGTGCACCCGGATCTGGTGCGTCCGCCCCGAATGCAGGTGGGCACGCAACAGGTCGACGGCGTCGAAGCGGGCCAGTCGCACGAAATCCGTCCGCGCGGCCTTCCCTGTCGGGACGATCGCCATGCGCGTCCGGTCTCGCGGATCGCGCCCGATCGGCTGGTCGACCGTGATCGCGTCGGCGTTCACATGCCCCCAGCACACCGCCACATAGCGCCGCGTCACCTGACGGGCAGCGAGCGCCGTACTGAGTACCCGGTGCGAGGCATCGGTCTTGGCCACGACCAGCAGCCCCGACGTGTCCTTGTCCAGCCGGTGCACGAGTCCGGCCCGCTCCTCGCCGCCGCCTTCCGCCAGCGGCTCACCGCGCCCCAGCAGGGCATTCACGAGGGTACCGGACCAGTTCCCCGGCGCCGGATGCACCACCATGCCCGCTGGTTTGTCCACGACGAGCAGGTGCTCGTCCTCGTAGACAACGTCCAGCGGGATCTGCTCGGCGACGATGTCACGCCCAGGCGGCGGCGGAACGGTGACCTGCACCGCGTCGCCCGTTTCGCCCCGGTACGACGCCCGCTCCCGTCGGCCGCTCACCAACACATGCCCGTTGGCGATGAGCGTGGCGGCTTGGGCGCGCGACAGCTCGCCGATGCGCGCCACCAGCAGGTCCAGGCGCTCACCGGCGTCAGCGCCCTCGGCCTCACCGATGGTGAACGCGAACTGCCGCCCTCGATCGGCCGCCGGCGTCACCCGACGTCCTGAGACTCGCGCGGCGGCGGTTGCTGGTGACGCTGCAGCTCCCGGTCCTGCTGCCAGAGCGCGATGACCAGACAGGCGGCGCCGATCGTGACGGCGGTATCGGCCACGTTGAACGTCCAGAAGCGCACAGTGCCGATGCCGATGTCGATGAAATCGACGACCCCTTCGCGCAGCCGCACCCGGTCCAGCAGGTTCCCGATGGCCCCACCGATCACCACCGGCACCCCAAAGGCGGCGATGCGCGACACGCGCGTCAGGTCGGCGGTGGCCCGGAGCAGCACGGCCACGATCACGACGCTCAACCCCGCGAAGATCCAGCGGGACGCCGGTCCAAGGTGCATGCCGAAGGCGGCGCCTGGGTTATAGGCCAGCGTGAAGCGCACCACGTCGCCGAGGATCTCGTGCGGCATGTGCCGCGGCACGAGATGCTTCACGGCGAGCGCCTTGGTGACGAAGTCGAGCACCACGCAAACGACCACGATGACCCAGAACCGGGGCGTGGCCGAGGCAGCAGGGACGTCGTTGATGACCGCCGAGGCGGTGGCAGCACGGGCATGCACTTTCATGCAACGATCACGGAACGAGGTCGGATGATTCGGGCGACGGCACCGGCGCCACCGAGGCCGCCGCCAGCGCCGCTTCTTCGCGACGCTCCTCCTTCCACAGCACGAGCGCGAGCAGGAACGCGCCGCTGCTCACCGCAATATCGGCAATGTTGAAGGTGGGCCACCGATGGCTGCCGATCCCCACATCGAGGAAGTCCACCACGCCGAACTCGGACCGGATGCGATCCAGCACGTTGCCGACCGCGCCCGCTGCCACCAGCGCGATGGCCAACACGCGCCGGAGGTCACCATCCTCGGTCTGCCGGTAGAGCCGGCCGAGTATGACCAGCGCCCCCGCCGTCAGCACCATGAAGATCCAGCGCGAGAGGGGTCCCAGGTGCAGACCGAATGCGGCGCCGGGATTGTAGACCAGCGCGAATCGGAACCACTCACCGAAGACGGGAACCGGCACACCGGCCGGGGACAAGGTCGCCACGGCCACGGCCTTGGTGATGATGTCGAGGATGACCACGACCAGGAAGACCGGCAATGCGATGATCGCCTTCACGTCATCCCTTCTTGGCGTCTTCCTCGCGCTGCTTGCACGCGATGCAGTAGCGGGCGTTCGGCAGCGCATCGAGTCGCTCGAACGCGATGTCCTCGCCGCACTGATGGCACTTGCCGAAGGTCTCTGGCGCCTTGTACAGGCGACGCAACGCCTGATCGAGGTGCCAGAGAAATCGGCCCTCCTTCGAGGCGAACAGAAATGCCTTCTCACGCTCCATCGCGTCGGTCCCCTGATCGGCCATGTGGAACGAGTAGGCGCTGGTGTCTCCCTCCGACGCCTCGCCGTTGGGCCCCAGGGTCTCGCTGTGGTGGCCCAACTCCTTGAGGACGCGCTTGCGCTCTTCGAGCAGCCGCTTCTCGAAGTACTGCAGCTGCTTCTTCGGCATCGGCTTCGGCTTCTTCGCGTCTTTCGGTGACGCAGCTTTCGACTCGGCCATCACACCCCGTCCTTGGTGAGCGCCAGGCGGATCGAGCGTCCATCGACGTCGGCCACCTGCGTAGCGGTCCACGCGGCGTCGTCCCCGCCACCCGGGAACGACGATCCCACCTCTGCACCGAGCAGCAATCGCCCGGCCAGAACCTCGTCGGCGATATGCGCCCGATGGGCCGCCACCGCCGCGTTCACCTCGTCATCGCCCGTCACCGCCAGCACAATCCGGTCGCTGACGGCGAGTTGGGCCTCCTTGCGCAGCCGCTGCACGCGGCTGATCACCTCACGAGCCACTCCCTCGGCCCGTAACGCCGGGGTGATCGTGGGATCGAGCGCGACCCCGAACCCGCCATGCTCCTGAACCACCGCCGCGCCGGAGGCGCGCCGGATGATGGCGACGTCTTCCGGGGCAATCAAGCGCTCGGCCCCGGCCACCTCGATCGTGACCGACTCCCCGGCCGCCAGGGCCCGCAGCAGCTGCGGGGCCATGGCCGGCAGGGCGTCCGCGACCAGTGGCGTCTCCTTGCCGAACTTCTTGCCGAGCGTCCGGAAGTTGGCCTTGGCCTCCAGCGACACGAGGGCATCGGTGGAGCTCACGAAATCGACCTGCTTCACGTTCAGCTCCGCCGCCAGCAGCCCACCCAACGCCGCTACGGCCGTCGCATCACCCGGCACCACGCACTGCAGCGATGGCAACGGCTGCCGCACCTTCACGTCCGCCACATCTCGCGCCGCATGCGCCAGCCCGGCCAGCGTCCGGATGGCATCCATCGCGGTCTCCAATGCCTCGTCCACCGGCGTCGGATGCTTCCGCATGTAACTCGCGAGGTGCACCGAAGTTCCGGTCAGCGCCCGGTGCACCGCATCGGTCATGAACGGCGCGAACGGGGCGAGCAGGCGGCACGCGACGGTCAGCACCTCGTGCAGCGTGGCGAAGGCGGCCCGGTTGTCCGCCGACGTGACGTCGTAGAAGCGGGCACGCGACTGGCGCACATACCATTTCGAGACATCGTCGTCCATGAACTGCATGACCCGCCGCGCCGCCAGGGTCGCGTCGTAGCCGGTCAGGTGCTGGTCGACCTCCTGCTCCACGCGCGAGAGGCGCGACAGGATCCACCGGTCGAGCGCGGGCCGTTCGGCGACCGCGGGGTCGGCCGGGCTGGGCTGCCAGCCGAAGTTGGCGTACTGCGCGAAGATGCCGTTATAGACATTGCGGAAGGTGAGCAGGAACCGCCCCGCCGTCTCGCGGATGGCGTTCTCGTCGAACCGGCGCGGCACCCACACCTGACTCGACGCCACCAGGAACAGGCGCACCGCGTCCGCGCCATGCCGCTCCAGCACCTCCCACGGGTTGACCACGTTGCCCTTGCTCTTGGACATCTTCTGCCCCTGCGCATCGAGCACGAGGTCGTTCACCACCACGCTGCGATACGGCGCCGCCTGCGCATGCCCGTTGTTGGGCAGTGCGTCGCCGAGGCCGGTGGCGATCGCCAGCAACGAGTAGAACCAGCCGCGCGTCTGATCCACGCCCTCAGCGATGAAATCGGCCGGGTACTGCTGCGCGACCTTGTCCGCATTCTCGAAGGGGTAATGCCACTGCGCAAACGGCATCGACCCCGAGTCGAACCACGTGTCGATCACTTCCGGCACGCGGCGCATGGTGCCCGTCCCGCTGGGGGCCGGCCACGTGTACTGGTCGATATGCGGCTTGTGCGGGTCGAAGTCCTCCGGCAGTGGGCGCCCGATCCGCTGCGCCAGCTCGGCGTAGCTGCCGATCACATCGATCTCGGTGGGATCCTCATCGTTCACCCATACCGGCAGCGGTGTGCCCCAGTAGCGGTCGCGCGAGATGGCCCAGTCGACGTTGTTGGACAGCCACTCGCCGAAGCGGCCGGCGCCGACTTCGGCCGGATTCCAGTTCACCTGCGCGTTGCGCGAGAGCATGTGATCGCGGACGGCCGTCGTGCGCACGAACCAGCCGCCACGCGCGTAGTACAGCAGCGGCGTGCCGCAGCGCCAGCAGTGCGGATACGCGTGCACGAACCGGGATGACTTCCAGAGCACGTCGCGTTCGCGCAGCACCTCGATGATGCGCGCGTCCGCCTGTTTCACGAACACCCCACCCACCTCGGGCACCTCGGCCTCGAACTCACCACGTGCGTTCACCGGTTGCACGAACGCCAGCCCGTGCCGTTGGCCGGCGGCATAGTCGTCGGCGCCGAACGCCGGCGCCATGTGCACCACGCCCGACCCATCCTCAGCCGAGACGAACGCCTCGGGGACGATGATTTCATGCTTCCCCTCGGCCGGGTACGGCACCCAGTCCAGCGGGCGCCGGTAGCGCCGCCCCACGAGGTCGCGCCCCGCCATCGTGCCCACCACATCCCAGCGGTCGGCCCAGTCGGCCCCGAGCACACCGGCCACGCGCGCCTCGGCGAGCACGATGGTCCACTCGGCGCCGGTCTTCTTGCGTAGCTCGGCGTAGGTGAGGTCGGGGTGCACCGCCAACGCCGTGTTGGACACCAGCGTCCACGGTGTGGTGGTCCAGACGATGATGCGGCGGCGCACGGCCGGTGCGCTGCCGTCGGCATCGAGCAGGTCGAGCGCCACGTACACGCTCGGGTCCTCGACGTCGTCGTACCCCTGCGCCACCTCGTGGCTCGACAGCGCCGTCCCGCAGCGTGCGCAGTACGGCAGGATCTTGTGCCCACGCACCAGCAGCGCCTTCTCGTGCAACGTCCGCAGCGCCCACCAGACGCTCTCGACGAAATCGTGCGAGTAGGTGACGTACGGGTCGCCGTAGTCGAGCCAGTACGCCGTGCGCTGCGAGAGCTTCTCCCACTCGCCACGGTACTTCCACACGCTCTCGCGGCAGCGGCGGTTGAACTCCGCCACCCCCACCTGTTCGATCAGCTGCTTGCCGCCCAGCTTCGCGATCTCGCCCGGATCGACCCCACGGCGCGCCGCCTCTTCGCGCTGCAACTCCTTCTCCACCTCGATCTCGACGGGCAACCCGTGCGTATCCCATCCGGCCTTCCGCGGCACGAAGTACCCCTGCATCGCGCGGTGGCGGCAGAAGAGGTCCTTGATGGTGCGCGCGAAGACGTGGTGAATGCCGGGGCGGCCGTTGGCAGTCGGCGGCCCTTCAAAGAACACAAACGGCGTGGCGGTCGCGCGAGCGGCCTGCGACTGCTCGAAGAGTCCCTCAGCGTCCCACTGCGACAGCAGGGTACGCTCGAGAGCGTCGGCACTCGTTTCGGGGAGCAGCGGATACAGCACAGCGTCCGGCGTCATCAGCTGGGCAGCGGGAGGAAACGGCGAGGGAGACAGTGACGCACTACAGACGGGCCAGCACACCCTTCACCAGCGCCGCCAGCTTCGGCTCAGCCGACTTGGCCACGGCGATGATCTCGGGGAGATGCGCGGGCGTCAGCGCATCGGGCAGACACTGATCGGTGATGATGGACAACCCGAGGACCCGCATGCCGGCATGCACCGCAACGATCACCTCGGGCACCGTCGACATACCGACCACGTCCGCTCCAATGCCGCGCAGGAACCGGTACTCGGCCCGTGTCTCGAGATTCGGCCCCTGCACCGCCACGTACACGCCTTCGCGCAGGGTAATGCCGTGGGCTGCCGCGACCTCACGCGCCAGGTGGCGGAGGGTGGTGTCATATGGCTCCGACATGTCCGGAAAACGTGGCCCGAGCAGGTCGTCGTTGGGACCGATGAGCGGATTGTCGCCAAGCAGATTGATATGGTCGGCGATGAGCATCAGGTCACCGGGGGCCCACAGCGGATGCATCCCGCCACAGGCGTTGCTGACGAGCAGCGTCTCCGCCCCGAGCGCGCGGAGCACACGCACCGGGAAGGTCACCTGCTGCAGCGAGTAGCCCTCGTAGCGATGGAAGCGCCCCTGCATGGCGATCACGGTCCTGCCGCCGAGCGACCCGCACAAGAGCCGGCCCTCGTGCGACTCGACCGTCGAAAGCGGGAAGTTGGGCAGGTCATGATACGCGACGACCTGGTCCACTTCGATCTCTGCGGCCAGTCCGCCGAGACCGGTGCCCAGGATGATCGCGACCTCCACCGGCTTCGCGAAACGCCGACGGACTGCCTGGGCACACGCCTCGATCCGCTCGCGGGCGTGGAGCCCGAGGGCTGGGTGTCCGAGTCCCACCGCCGTATGCTCCTGCGTGTACTGCAGCTGCGGACGAGACGCCGGCAGGGCGCCGTTGCTCATCGTTCCTCCTCGACCGCCGCGTCGAGCCACGAGGGGGTTGGCGCCAGCGGTTTCGGCGGCAAGTCCCGAATCTCCTGTGCCACCGACGGCTCCGGCAGGAGCGGGCCTGCGGGAGTCCCGAGCGAGGGCCGGCTGACGGTGAACTCCGGGACCGGTTCGGACTCGACCGCATTCAACTCCGAGAGCTGGCGCTCGAGCTGGTGTCGCACCTGGGCGAGGTAGTTGCGGCGGGTTCGGAAGAGCTGGTGCAGATCGTCCTGGGCGCGCCGCACATCGTCCCGGAGGCCCTGCAGCTGGCGATCGGCCTCCTGCTGGGCCTCACGCACGATCAGCTGCGCCTCGCGCTCGGCCCGCTCGCGGATCTCGCCACGAAGCTGCTGGGCGCTGACCAGCGCGTCATTCAAGGCCCTTTCGCGCTCGCGGAAGCCCTTCAGCTGCTCGTCGAAGGTACGCAGCCTGGCATCCAGCTCCTGATTGAGCCGGGCGAGGCGCTCGAGTTCATCTGCCACCTGCTCGCGGAACTGGTCGACCCGCGCACGATCGTAGCCGCGCAGCGCGCTGCCGAAATCGTAGCGCCGCACGTCGAGCGCGGTAAGGTGAAACCCCTGGAGGCCATCGTCGGTCATACGGAATCCGGATTACGTCAGCTGCGACTGCCGAACAGCACGGTGCCGAGTCGCACGTGCGTGGCGCCTTCCTCGACGGCGATCTCGTAGTCGCCGGACATGCCCATGCTCAGCCAGTCGGCCGGATGCCCACCGCGCTGCAACACGGTGCGGGCGTCGCGAGCCCCTGCAAAGACGGTACGCACGACACGCTCCTCGGCGTCGAACGGCGCCATGGTCATGACGCCCCGCACTCGCAGGTGCGGCAGGGCGAGCAAGCGTTCCGCAAGCGGCGCCACCTCGGCCGGGGAGACCCCGTTCTTGGTCGCTTCGCCGCTCACGTTGACCTGCATCAGGACCTCGATGGTGGCGTCGGCTTTGACCGCTTCCTCGTGCAGCGCCACCGCCAGCCGTTCGCTGTCGAGCCCGTGAATGAGGGAAAACCGCAGGGCGTGCCGTACCTTGTTGCGCTGGAGGTGACCGATGAGGTGCCAGCGCACTGGCACCGAGACCTGCGCCATCTTGGCCTCGGCTTCCTGCACCTTGTTTTCGCCCACGTCGGTCACGCCAGCCGCCCATGCGGCTTCGACGGCCTCAGGCCCGTGCGTCTTGGTGACCGCCACCAGGGTGACCTGCTGCCCATGTCCACCGCGTACGCAGGCGGAGGCGATGCGCGCCCGCGCCTCCGCCACTGCCTCCTGGACCGCAGTCGCGACATGGTCGGAAATTGGCATAGCACATAAGGTTAGATGCCATTGCACCCCGACACAAGTAACGGATCGGCCAGGGTCGTGACCCGCGTACAGCGCAACAACGTCTGCGCGGTTTCGGCCGCCGGATCACTGGCTCGCGGCAGCGCGGTGAAGGCCGATGGAGGCACCTGCCCCGCGTTGCGGCGCAGCGCCGCACGGTCAAGGCCGGTGCTGCCAGCTGGTAGTTCGCGCGAAGGGGAGAAGACCAGCCCTTCCAGCGCCCACCCCGCACCGGCATCGAGTTGCAGGCGGTCTGCCCTGGGTAGCGATGCGCTCACCCGTACCGCCCGGCCATCTGCTTCCGCCTCGGCCATGACCGACCGCACGGCACGCCCCAGCCCCAGCCACGATGGCACCAGGTCGGCGGCCAGCAAGCCGTCCGCCGCCAGCGCCGCCCGATACCACCGGGCGCCAAGCAGCGGGACCGTCACGATCGACACATCCGGCCGCACCTCCTCGACCTGCTGCAGGTACCAGAGCGGAAACGTGTCGTTGTCCCCAGCCGCAATGAGCACCCCGTTGGGTGGCACGGACTCCAGCAGCAGGCGCGCATAGGTGCGCGGCAGGCTGGCGACCGGCTCGCGGCGCCGGTCGGCGACCTCGCGATTGGCGAGCAGCGGCACGAGCGCCAGGGCAAACGGGAGCACGGCCACGGGCGCCGGCCACCGCCGACGCAAAGCCGCCGCCAGCGAGGAGATGCCGGCGCCCGCCAGCAGGCCCCACGCCCAGAATCCCAACACGAAGAAATAGTCCCGCTCCCGTGCCTCGTGCACCGCACCGTCGGGCAGCACCCCAACCCCGAACGTTGGCCCGGCGCGGAGGTTGAGCCAGCACACCACGCCGAGCGTTCCGGACAGCAGCAGGACCGCCATGGCGCGGCCTACCCGCGCCTCATGGTGCCAGAGGGTGCGCAGGCCGATCAGGCCGAGCCATCCCCAGAGTACGGAAAGCGCCGTCCGCGGCCACGCCGCGGTGGCCAGTGGGTGCAACCCGAACGCCACCTGCCAGTCGGCCCACTGGAACACATTGCCCAGTTGGAGCCACAGCGGGGCCTGGCGTGGCCAGAGACCGGCCACGCTGTACTGCTCGCGGCGCAGCACTCCAAGCAGCGACCGCCACGTCTCGGGGTCGCCGCTGTCGAGCCGCGGGTTCTGAAGCGAGAGCATCGGCAGGATCACCACCGCCGACAGCCCAAGCGCCGCGACGGCCCCCCACGCCATGCCGTCCCGGACGGACGGGCGTGGCCCTCGCCACGCGAACGCGACCGCCGCCGGCAGAGCGACGAGCACACTCAGATGCAGGGGTACCGCCAGCGCGGCGATGAACACCAGGAGTGCCCGGCCCCGCCGCCGCTGGTCAGCGCTCACCTCAGCCCGGCCGGCCCACTCGCCAGCGGCCAGCATACACAGGCTCGCCAGCAGGGCCACCGCGTACACCTCGGTCTCGGTGGCGTTGTTCCATACCGTCAGCATGGCCCCAGCGAGGACCGCGGCCACGACGGCGCCCCGCGACCCGATCCACCGGGCGCTCATCCATGCCCCAACGCCACCTGCCAGTGCCGAGGCCCACACCGAGAGCAACGTGACGGCGCGGGGGGGAGCCGTACTGCTGAACAGCATGGCCGAGACCTTAGCCAGGAGAACCCACAGGGGCGTCCCGGGCGGATGGGGGATCCCGAGCGTGTGGGCCGCGGTGGCGAGTTCGCTCGCGTCCCAGAACGTGAGGTCAGGGGCGCTGGTGGCGAGATAGGTCGCCAAAAGCACCATCGTCGCCACGACTGCGGCGACGATGGTGGACGGAAGCGTGAATCGCGGCGGCGACGGTCGAGGCACCCGGCGCCCTTACGCGGGCGCGACCTCGGGACCGCCCAGCAACGGTGGCGTCACCGGACGCGGCGTGGGCGGAACCAGCGGTGCGAGTACCGCTGGGGCCGACGGCACGTCCGGGCCCCGGCGGGGCGGCAACTCCTTGCCTTCCTTGAGCAAGAGGATGTCGTCGCGGGTGAGCGTCTCGCGCTCAAGCAGTCCGTTGGCCACCGAGTCGAGCAGCGCGCGATGCTCCGTGAGCACGGACACGGCCCGCGCGTGCGCCTCGAAGGCCACACGCTTGACCTCGGAGTCCACCAGCTGCGCCGTCTGCTCGGAGACCTCGCGGCGCGACTGGATCTCGCGGCCGAGGAACAGCTCCTGCTCGTTGTCGCCGACCAGGATCGGGCCGATGGTGTCCGACAGTCCCCACTGCGTGACGTAGCGCCGCGCGATACTGGTGGCCTGCTGGATGTCGCTCGCCGCCCCGGTGGTGACCCGGTTGTGGCCGAAGACGATCTCCTCGGCGGCGCGGCCGCCGTAGGCCATCACCAGACGCGCCTCGAGCTGCTCGCGCGTGACGGACACGCGGTCGTCCTCGGGGAGCGTGAAGGCGATGCCCAGCGCGCGCCCGCGCGGCACGATGGTGACCTTGTGGAGCGGATCGTTGCCCGGGACCATCATCGCGCAGACGGCGTGGCCGGCCTCGTGGAACGCCGTCAGACGGCGCTCCTCGTCCTTCATGACCAGCGACTTGCGCTCGGCCCCAAGCATGACGCGATCCTTGGCCTCCTCGAGGTCGCTCATGAAGATCTTCTCGTGATTCTTGCGGGCCGCGAGCAGCGCGCCTTCGTTCACGAGATTGGCG
Organism: Gemmatimonadota bacterium; assembly: GCA_021299375.1. Classification (GTDB taxonomy): domain Bacteria; phylum Gemmatimonadota; class Gemmatimonadetes; order Gemmatimonadales; family Gemmatimonadaceae; genus Gemmatimonas. Next base: position 68,295 of record JAJTGR010000011.1, on the reverse strand, counting down.
AGGTCGGCGCCGGCCATACCCGGGGTGCCACGCGCCAGCGCCGTGACGCTGACGTCCTCGGCGATGGGCTTGTTGCGCAGGTGCACCTTGAGGATGCCCTCACGGCCACGCAGGTCCGGCGCGTCGACCACGATCTGGCGGTCGAAGCGGCCCGGGCGCAGCAGCGCGGGGTCGAGCACATCGGGGCGGTTGGTCGCCGCGATGAGAATCACCCCATCGTTCGACTCGAAGCCGTCCATCTCGACGAGCAGCTGATTGAGCGTCTGCTCGCGCTCGTCATGCCCGCCACCGAGGCCAGCGCCGCGGTGACGGCCCACGGCATCGATTTCGTCGATGAAGATGATGCAGGGCGCGTGCGCCTTGCCCTGCTCGAAGAGGTCGCGGACGCGCGAGGCGCCGACGCCGACGAACATCTCCACGAAGTCGGAGCCCGACATGCTGAAGAACGGACGGCCGGCCTCACCCGCCACGGCCTTGGCCAGGAGCGTCTTGCCGGTACCCGGCGGCCCTACCAGCAGCGCGCCCTTGGGCAGCCGTCCACCGAGCTTGGTGAACTTCTGCGGGTCCTTGAGGAACTCGATGATCTCCTGCAGCTCGACCTTGGCTTCGTCGGCGCCGGCGACGTCGGCGAACGTGACCTTGGGCGTGTCGCCGCTGAGCAGCTTCGCCTTGCTCTTGCCGAAGGAGAACGCCTTGTTGCCGCCGGCCTGCATCTGGCGGAACAGGAAGATCCAGAAGGCGATGAGGAGGATGTACGGCAGCATCGTGATGAGCAGGCTGCCGAAGTTGGCGCGCGGCTCCTGCGACGCCGTCCGGACACCGCGTGAGTAGAGCATCTTGAGCTCATCGGGCGCCGAGCCCGGGACCAGCCGAACGGTGAACCGCTTGGCCTCGCGGTTCTGTACCCGTACCGGCTGGTTGAACTGGCCGATAAGCGCGTTGTCCGACTGGAACGTCGCCGACTTGATGTTGCCGGCCTCGAGCTGCTGACGATAGTCGGAATAGCCGATCTCCGGCGCCTGCGCCTCGCGGCCGTTCCCGTACGACAGGAACGCGACCGGAATGAGGATCACGAGGATCCAGAACGACAGGGTCTTGGAGAACCGGCCCAAATTGAAGGGCTTCTTCGGGGAAGGCGTCATGTTCGGTGCCAAATGGTGACTGGCTTACTGCAGGCTGGCGACGTACGGCAGATGCCGGAAGTTCTCGGCATGGTCGAGACCGTAGCCGACCAGAAACTCGTGCGGCGCATCGAACCCGACGAACCGCGTGGGATACTGCAACTCCGTGGCAATGTGCTTGTGCAGCAGCGCACAGATCTCGAGGGACCGAGGCTTCCGTTCGCCGAGCAGGTCGATAAGCCGGCTGAGGGTACGGCCGGAATCGACGATGTCCTCCACGAGAAGAATGTGTTTGCCCTCCAGTTCCGTTTCCGGATCGTAGAGAAGCCGCACCACGCCGCTCGACTCCATGGCATCGCCGTAGGACGATGCCACGAGGAAATCGACCTGCAGCGGCCGCGCGATGTGCCGTACGAGGTCGCTCAGGAAGATGAAGCTGCCCTTCAGCAACCCCAGCACGAGCAAGTCCCCGTCCGGATAGGCGGCGGTGATCTCCGCGCCCAGCGACGCGACACGGCCCGCGATGGCGTCCGCATCGAACACCACGCGCTTGACCGCGCGTCCATCGAGGCGGGGATCCACGGTGGCCCCAGAAGACTCAGTCGAACTCGCGCTCACACCGGTACCAGATCAGATCCGGCCGACCGGGCCGGGACGGTGCCGCGAGGCCGCGACAAATGCCAGGAATCCACGCCAGCTCATCGCCAATCAGCACGACAGGCCACGACGAACGATCGAGGACGGGAACCTGCAACTCCGAAAGATATCGTGTGACCCGCCGCCCCGCTGGCGCACCAGCGGTGCGGATGCGATCGCCGCGCTTCCATGTGCGCACGACGACCGCGGCGCCTTCGGGCAACCCGATGCTCCACGTATCGGAGGCCAATGGCTCCACCCCCAGACGCCGGAAGCGCCACCCGCCGAACCGGGCCGGCAACGCCTCGGCCCCGCCATGCCAGCAGGGCGGCGTGGCGTCCGATCCTCCCGGGCACCGCACCTCGAAGACGTCCCCGCGACCGTCCCGGCGTCGCAGGATGGTGGCACCACCTGCCAGCGTGATGTGGGCGCCAAGACGCCCGTTGGTGCTAAACCGGACGGCAGCGCGGGTTCCATGCGCGTCGAGCGTCACGCCGACCCGTGCGCACAGCGCCGGCCAGAGTACCGCCCGTCCGTCGGGGGTCGTCTGTTCCAGCAGTCGCGCCAGCACGATCAGGCGCGTACCACGGTGCGACAGCGTCAGCCCGCTGGCATCGAGCAGCGCGTCGACGTCGCGCCGCCAGGCCGCCGCCCGCTCGCCGACGGCGAGCATGGCATCGCGGAATCCGGGAGACGCCGCTTCGAGGGCCGGCAGCAGCTGGTGCCGAACGCGCCCACGCAGGTAGCGGCTCGAACTGTTCATGGGGTCATCGAGGAAGGGCAGCCCCTCCCCCGCCACCCACCGGGCGAGCTCCGTGCGCGACACACCGAGCCAGGGCCGCACCACGGACGACGGCGCCGCCAGCGCCGCGAGGCCACGCGCTCCGCTGCCACGCAGGGCACGCATCACGATCGTCTCGAGCTGGTCGTCGCGCGTGTGCGCCGTGGCGATCCGGGCCTGGAACCCGCGCGCGATGCGCCGCAGGAACTGCCACCGGGCGTCACGCCATGCGGCCTCCGAGTGGCCGAGTGTTCGACTCCGCTCCCGGACGACGGTAAGCCCGAGCTTGCGGGCCTGGGCTGCCACGAGCGACGCAGCCTCCGTGGCAAAAGCACCGGTGCCATGATCGAAGGTGGCTACGGCGGCGATCCGGCCCGGCGCCCAACGTGCCATGGCGTACAGGAGGGCCATCGAGTCGCAGCCTCCGGAGACCGCCAGCACCAGTGGATCCGGCAAGGCGGCGAGTGCCACCTCCAGGGAGGCCCGCAGGAGCTCGCCGGGGGCGACGCCGTCGGCCAACTCGTCGGCCGAGCCGGCGGCCGAGCCGGCGGCCGCGAGGTCGACGCGGTCGTTCGAGCCCGCCACCAGCACCGGCGCGGTCGGAACCGGCGCAGCCGGAACCGGCGTTGGCACCGGAGGCAGAGCGGGGGAGGCGGCTGGCTCCGTGCCGCGGGACGAACGCATCATCCGGGACTGATGCCCCGGGGACCGGTGGGCGTCAACCTCCCGGTCAGCCCCCCTACCTCTGCCGCGGCCAGTCGACTACTGTTTTCCCTTTCCGGCGCCTCCGAGCGCCCGCAATCGTCACGGGAGAGACACTGTGGAATCACACGGCACCCTCGGCACCATCTGGGCCTCGTTCGGCATGACCGCCTACTGGATGGCGCTCATCTGGATCAACATCCTGCTCGGACTGTTCCTGTCGCCGTTGTTCATGATTCCCATGTCGTGGCTCAAGCAGAAGCAGGGCGGTTTCGACAGCTGACCCGCCTCCGCGGTCCGGTTGCCTGAGCAGAAAAGGGGGGCACGCTCGACGAGCGCGCCCCCCTCTGTCGTGTGCCGCGCCAACCCGCCTACACGGTGCGCGGCACCGCACGCGCCCCCAGCTCCGTGACCGGCAGCACCACGGCGTCGCCGAGAGCCGTCTTGCGCCCGGTCAGGTCGCTGAGGTCCCCGCCGTGATACGCCTCCTCGCCATGCTCGGCGAGGTCGATGCCCTGCACCTCCACTTCCACCGGCACGCGCAGCGGCATCACGGCCCGCAGGGCGAAGAGAATGCCGGCGCTGGCGATGCCGGCAAAAGCAATGGTGGCAACTACCGCCAGCAGCTGCACCCCGACCAGCGACGGATTGCCGGCCAGAAGACCGTCCGCCCCAAGTGGGTTGACCGCCTTCGAGGCAAAGACTCCCGTGAGCACGGCCCCCATGATACCGGCCACGCCGTGGCACGCGAACACGTCGAGCGTATCGTCGAGGCGCGTCTTGGGGCGGTAATGCAGCGCGTAGAACGAAAACGGCGCAGCCAGTGCGCCCATGGCGAGCGCGGCGAGCGGCGTGACGAACCCCGCGGCCGGCGTGATGGCCACAAGCCCGACGACCGCGCCGGTCGCGGCACCGACGGCCGTGGCCCGCCCGCCCTTGATCAGTTCGAGGATCAGCCAGCTGATCAGCCCCGCCGCCGCCGCGGCATGCGTGGTGACGAGCGCATTCGCCGCGATCCCGTCGGCCGCGAGCGCCGACCCCGCGTTGAACCCGAACCACCCGAACCAGAGGAGCCCCGCCCCCAGCAGCGCGAAGGGCACGTTGTGCGGCACGTTCGGTACGCGCTTGAAATCGCGCCGCGGCCCCAGCACAAGCGCCAGCACGATGGCCGTGGTGCCGGCACTGATGTGCACCACCGTCCCGCCAGCGAAGTCGAGCGCGCCCAACATCCGCAGCCAGCCGCCATCGCCCCACACCCAGTGCGCGAGCGGGTCATAGACAATCGTCGTCCACAGGACACCGAACACGAGGTATGCTGTGAACCGCATCCGGTCGACGATAGCGCCGGAGAAGAGCGCCACCGTGATCCCGGCGAACATCGCCTGAAACGCCGAAAACAGCAGATGCGGCAGCGCCGCCGAGTACGTCGGGTTGGGCAACGCCGTCACGCCGGTGAAGCCAAGGTGCGCAAGACCGCCGATCCATGATGACCCCGGCCCGAAGGCGAGGCTGTAACCGAACAACACCCACTGCACCGTGACGACGGCGAGCGCGCCGAGGCTCATCAGCATGGTATTGAGGGCGCTCTTGGTGCGAACGAGCCCGCCGTAGAAAAAGGCAAGGCCCGGCACCATGAGCAGCACGAGCGCCGTACTGATGAGCACCCACGCCGTGTCGCCGGCCGAGATGGTCGGCGCGGACGCCTGCCCGGCCGCCAGCAGCGGCATGGCCGGAACGATCGTCATGGACATCAACGATCCCCCAGCGTGGGGATGCGCATTTCGAGCTGGGTCTGTCGCATGATCTCGTCGGCGTTGACCGCGGTGAGCGCCTCGTTGTCCCGCTCCCCGGTGCGGATGCGCACAGTGTGATCGAGCGGCAACACGAAGATCTTGCCGTCACCCACGTCGCCCGTGCGCGCCCCGTCGCAGATCGCCTGAATGGCACGCTCCACGAACTCTTCCGAGCAGGCCATCTCGATGCGCACTTTTTCGTGGAACTCCAGCACCACGGACTCGCCGCGGTACTGCTGCACCACGTCACGCTCTCCGCCATGGCCACTGACGCGCGAGAGCGTCATGCCCGTGACTCCGACCTGGAATAACGCGCGTTTGACATCGGCCAGCTTTTCCGGACGGATGATGGCGACAAGCAGCTTCATGAACGTTCGGGACGAGGGGGCGGCCACTGTACACGGCGGTCGACGATAAGGAACGGCCTGCACCGTGGGGAAGTTCCGTTACAGAAAATGGCATCTCCTGACAGCATGCACCGTCTTTGCCCCTCGCAACCTGCACCCATATGCCTCAGACACGGATCGTCCCTGTCCTCGTCGGCCCCGAGTACGAAGATCTTGAGGTCTGGTATCCCAAGCTGCGCCTCGAGGAGGCAGGCTTCCACGCCCCGCTGATCGGCAACGGCGACGCCCACTATCGCGGCAAGCATGGCTATCCCTGCACGGTCGACGGACACGTGCGCGATCTGGACCCATCGCCACTCGCCGGCATCGTCGTGCCCGGCGGCTGGGCCCCGGACAAGCTGCGCCGCGATCCGGCGGTACTCGCGCTCGTGCGCGGCGTGTACGAGGCGGGCGGCATCGTGGCCAGTATCTGCCACGGCCCGTGGATCCTCATCTCGGCCGGCCTCGTGCGTGGCAGGCGCCTCACCGGGTCGCTCGGCATCAAGGACGACCTCGAGAACGCGGGCGCGATCTGGGTGGACGAACCCGCCGTGGTCGATGACCGGCTGGTGAGTGCCCGCGTACCCAAGGACTTGCCGGCATTCATGCAGCATCTGCTGGCCGCGCTCGCCGCGCGCTGACGGCCCCGCCGGCGGCCCCTCGCCCCCCGCCACGACATCCCGATGCCTGCGTCCCGCGTTCGCCCGACCCGGCGTCTTTTCCCCGGCCCCGTCGCGGCCGTGGTGACCGTCGCAGCCAGCGGTGGTGGGACCGCCCAGCCCGCCTTCGGTGATGCCACCAGCTTCGCTGCTGCCCTGGTGTCCACACCGGCGATGACGGTCCCCTTCGCCCCCGCCGGCATCACGGACGCCGACGTCGCCTCTGGCGCCTCGATCTTTCTCGGAGTCGACAGGCGGTCGGGCCCTCTCCTCCTTCGTGCGCGGCGTCCGTTACGCCGGCAGCGACTCGAAGGCCCGGCCCCGCCAGGCCTTCGGGCGCCGCGCGGTGCTCAGCGTGAGTCGCCACGCCGCCGCGATATCCGAGAGCCAGGAGAGCCAGAAGCTCCACCCGCGCTCGGCGTAGCTGCCGCGCAAGGCCCAGAGCATGAACAGGCGGATGCAGAGCGCCAACCCGTTCACCAGCAACAGCGCCCGCCAGAGCATGGCGTCGGGAGACGCCGCGAGATTGCGCGCTCCCATAGCCATCGCCACGCCCATCGCCAGCAGCAGCGGCAGCGGCATCGCCTGCACCGCCCACACCAGCGCCACATCCAACCAGCGGCGCCGCATGGGAGTGGCATCCTTCAGGTCGAAGCTGCGCCCCCATTCACGCCACATCTCCGACAACGACGCGTACGAGCGTACCTGAATGATCTTCGAGCCGTCGAGGAAGCCCACCCGGGCGCCATGGTGCGCCAGATGCCGCGCGAGCGTCACGTCGTCGCACCACGAGGCTCGCGCGGGCGCGTAGCCTCCGTGCCGCAGCAGCAGGTCGCGTCGGGCCACGAAGCACTGCCCATTGGCAAGTACGCGGTCGGGCGGCGGCTGAGTAGCCCCGGCCGCGCCGCAGCGATACACGAGCGTGGTGAGCATGGCCGGCTGCACAAAACGCTCGGTCGGAGTCTGATCGCGGAACTGTGGCGAGAAGCTCGCCACGTCATAGCCGTCCTGCTCGACCGCGTCGATGACGGCGCCCACGAGCCCCGGCGCCGGCACGGTGTCGGCGTCGATGCCGAGCACCCAGTCGCCCTTCGCCTCGCGCAGACCGTTCTCGAGGGCCCACACCTTCCCCACCCACCCCGGCGGCAGGGGGTCGTCGGTGACGAGACGAATGCGCGCGTCGCGCGCCGCCGCGGCCTGGACCAGCTCCCGTGTGCCGTCGGTGGAGCGGCTATCCACCACCAGGACTTCGAGCAGCGGCTCCTGCTGCTGCATGAGCCCTTCGAGACACGGGCCCACGCGGTGCACCTCGTTGAGCGTGGTGACGATGACACTCACCGTGGTGTCGCCGCGCGGGGAACGGCGCGGCGCGACCGGGGGACGTCGTGAATGGCCCGGCGCAAGGCGTACGAGCAACACGAACAACAGCCAGCCCTGAATGGCCAGCAGCAGGAGACCGGCGGCTCGCGCGAAGTCGGTCAGCGGTGGCATGATGGTGGTGACCTGGAGCCAGAGAGGTCGGCAAGGTGAACGCTTCGAAAGGTGGCGGGTTCGGGCAATGCGGGGTAGCCTCTCCGGGACATGGTTCCCCCCCTTCCCTCACCCGGGCGCGCCCTGCTGGCCAACTGGCAGCGCCTGGCGCCCCTTCCCCTCGGCAAGCACCTGTTCAGCTGGGCCGTCGGCCGCACAGCCCCCTACACGGGCACCGTGGGAGGCGTCTACACCGACGTCCGGCCCGGGTACGCCCGCGTGGTGCTGCGCGACCGGCGGGCGGTGCGGAATCACCTGGCCTCGGTGCACGCCGTCGCTCTGGTCAACCTGGCCGAAATGACCAGCGGGGTGGCGCTGCTGACGGCGCTCCCTCCGGGGGTGCGTGGCATCGTCACGGGGCTGTCCATCGAATACCGCAAGAAGGCGCGGGGCCAGCTCGTGTGCGAAACGCACGCCGACGCCCCGTCCGCCGTGACCGAGAGCCACACCCACGACGTGCGCGCCATCATCACGGACGCCGCTGGCGACGTGGTGGCCGAGTGCACCGTCCATTGGCGTCTGTCTCCTCCTGCGCCCACCACCTGAGTTGCGCATGTCCTCCGCCGCCCCGCCGGTCCCATCGCTCGCCGACACGCCGCTCACGCGTCACGCACACATTCGCGTGCCGCTCATCTGCGGCCCCATGTACCCGTGCAGTAACCCCGAGCTGGTGGCCGCCGTGAGCAAGGCCGGCGCCCTCGGCATCGTGCAGCCCATTTCGCTCACCTACGTGCACGGCTACGAGTTCCGCGAGGGACTCCGGAAGATCCACACGCTGAGCGGCGGGGCACCGATCGGCTTCAACGCGCTCATCGAGGCGTCCAGCAAGACCTACCACAACCGCATGGTGCGCTGGCTGGAAACGGCTCTCGAGGAAGGCGTACGCTTCTTTCTCACGTCGCTGGGCAATCCGCGCTGGGTGGCCGACCGTGTGCATGCCGCCGGCGGTGTGGTGTACCATGACATCACCGAGCGCAAATGGGCGCTCAAGGGGCGCGACGGCGGCGTGGACGGGCTCGTCGCCGTGAATCGGGAAGCCGGCGGGCACACCGGGTCGCGCGATCCCCGCGCCCTGCTCGACGAAGTCGCCGACCTTGGCCTGCCGGTGGTCGCCGCCGGCGGCGTGGGCGAAGCGTCGCAGTTCCGTGCGCTGCTGGCGATGGGCTACGCCGGCGTGCAGCTCGGGACGCGGTTCATCGCCACCACCGAGTGCAATGCCGACCCGGCCTACAAGCAGGCCATCGTGCGGGCGACGTCGCGCGATGTGGTGCTGACCGAACGACTCACCGGGGTGCCGGTGTCGGTGCTGCGCACCCCGTACGTGCAACGGCTGGGCACCACCGTCGGGCCGCTCTCGCGCCTCCTCTTCAGGGGACGCAAAACCAAGCACTGGATCCGCACCTGGTACGCCCTCCGCTCGTTGCGCCAGCTCAAGCGCTCGAGCGTCGAGGGCGCCAATCAGGACTACTGGCAGGCAGGGCGCAGTGTCGATGCGGTGCACGACATCCGCCCCGCCGGTGACATCGTGGCCGAGTTCGAGGCGGCCCTGCGGTTCGCGTCAGAGGAGGCCTGATGGTGTGGAGATTCACGATGGTCGCCGCAGCGCTGGCAATGGCCACCACGACGCTTACGGCGCAACCCGTGACGGTGCCTGGCCTGCGCGCCCCGGTCACGCTCACCCGTGACTCCGCCGGCATCGTGCACATCGAGGCGCAGAACGAGCATGACCTGTTTTTCGCGCAGGGCTACAGCGCCGCGCGCGACCGACTCTTCCAGCTGGAGCTGTGGCGCCGGCAGGCCACCGGCACCATGGCCGAAGCGCTCGGGCCGCGGTGGGTGGCTCGCGACCGCGCCGCGCGCCTGCTGCGCTTTCGGGGCGACATGGCCAAGGAGCTCGTGCACTACCATCCGCGCGGCGACCGCATCATTTCGGCGTTCGTGGCTGGCGTGAATGCATGGGTGGACCGGGTGAGGGCCGAGCCGGCGCTCATGCCCCCCGATCTCGCTGCGCTGGGCATTGAGCCCGGGTACTGGACGCCCGAGGTGGTGGTGTCGCGACACAACGCGTTGGCCTCCAATGCCAGCGACGAAGCCACCTTCGCCCGCGCGGTACGTGCGATCGGCGAGGAGGCCGTGAAGCGGCGCCGCAGTTTCCAGCCGGCTGCGGTGCGGCTCACACTGGACTCGCTGGTGGCGCAGGTGGTGGGGCGGGTCACTGACGGCCAACTGCTGGCAGACTACAACGGATCGCGCAGTTCGCCGTCCTTTCGCGCGACCGAGCTCGCCACCACCTGGCGACGCCCGGCGGCGGGCGCGGCCGATTCCTCCGGCGGTCGTGACGCGGATCGCTGGGAGAGCAACAACTGGGTCATATCCGGGTCGCGCACGGCCAGCGGCAAGCCACTCGTGGCCAACGATCCGCACCGCGCGATCACGGTCCCATCGCTGCGCTATCTCGTCCACCTCAAGGCGCCGGGCTGGGACGTCATCGGCGGCGGGGAGCCGGCCATTCCCGGCGTGGCCATCGGGCACAACCAGCATGCCGCCTGGGGGCTGACCATCTTCGGCATCGACGCCGAGGACCTGTATGTGTACCAGTTGGACGCGGCGAACCGCGCGTATCGCTACGGCCCCGGCTGGGAGCCGCTGCAGCTGCGGCGCGACAGCGTGCGCGTGAAGGGCGCGCGCCCGGTGCCGGTGACGCTGCCCTACACGCGGCACGGCCCGGTACTGTACGTGGACAGTGTCCGGCACGTGGCGGTGGCGGTGCGTGCCGGCTGGCTCGAAGTGGGTGGTGCGCCGTACTTGGCCAGCCTGCGCCTCGATCAGGCACGCACCTGGAACGAGGCGCGGGCGGCGCTGGCCTACGCACACATGCCGGTCCTCAACTGGATCTGGGCCGATACCAGCGGCACGATCGGCTGGCAAACCGCCGGCATCGCTCCGGTGCGGCGCGCGTGGGATGGGCTCGTGCCGGTGCCCGGGGACGGCCGCTACGAATGGGCCGGCTTCCTCCCCATCGCCCAGCTTCCGCACGAAACCAATCCGGCACGCGGCTTCGTGGGCACCGCCAACGCGTTCAATGTGGCGCCGGACTATCCGCGCTTCGATGCGCTGGCGCGCAGCTGGTCCGACCCGTACCGCCATGACCGGCTGCAGGAGGTGCTCGACACGACGCGGGCCGCCACGGTGACGTCGTCAGCAGCCCTGCAGCACGATGCGCTGTCGCTGCCGGCCCGGGCGCTGGTGCCGTTGCTGCGCGACATCGAGTTCACGGCGCCGGCGTCGAAGGCGGCGCGCGACACGCTGCTGGCGTGGAACCGCGTCATGGACGCCGACTCCCGCGGCGCGGCCCTCTACGCGGCGTGGGAGCGCCGCCTGCTGACGCACACCGCGGACATCGTCCTGCCACTCGACGTGCGCCCCATACTGCGCGGCGTGCCGCTGTCGCGCACGGTGCAGTGGCTCACCGCGCCCGACTCCCTGCTGGGCGAACGGCCGGTGGACGCGCGCAACTTCATCCTGTTCCGTGCCTTCAACGAGGCGGTGAGCGATCTCCGCAAGCGGTTCGGCGACGACATGGCCGCCTGGCGCTACGGCGACCCGAAGTTCCACCACAGCCGTATCGCTCACCCGTTCGACGCGCTGGTGAATGACTCGCTGCAGTGGGTGCTATCCCCCGGGCCTGCGGCGCGCGGTGGCTACGCCAACACCCTGCTGGCCACCAGCAACGCCGACAACCAGAATCATGGGGCCAGCCTGCGCGTCGTGATCGACCTCGCCGACTGGGAGACCGCCGTGGCCACCAACACGCCGGGACAGAGCGGCGACCCGCGCAGCCCGTTCTACGCCAACCTGTTCCTTTCGTGGACGCGCAACCAGTTCGTGCCGCTGCCGTACGCCCCGGCCGCGATCGCCGCCCGCACCGCCGAGGTCACGCGGCTCACACCGCGCCCCTGACGTCCCCCACCACCCCCCGTTCCCCCAAGGAGATCGACCCCGATGTTCACGCTGCACGTTGCCCTCGCCAGCGCCGTCCTCAGCGCAGGCAGCCCGGTCGCGCCCGGGCTGCAGGCCGACCTGTCGTTCTTCATCACCAGCGCCGGCCCCGGCAACGGCGCCGCACTGGGCGGCCTCGAAGGCGCCGACAAGCACTGCGCCACGCTCGCCGAGGCGGCCGGCGTACGTGGCAAGACCTGGCGTGCCTATCTCAGCCAGCAGGCCATCGCTGGCAAGCCCGCCGTGAATGCCCGCGACCGCATCGGCACGGGACCGTGGAAGAACGCCAAGGGTGTGGTGGTGGCTGCGAGCGTCGATGACCTGCACAGCGACAACAACAAGCTCTCCAAGGACCACAGCCTCACCGAAAAGGGTGCCGTGGTGAACGGGCGTGGCGACACGCCCAATACGCACGACATCCTCACCGGCTCCACCCTCGACGGCCGTGTGCAAGCCGGTGACGGCGACAGCACCTGCAGCAATTGGACGAGCAGCGCGGCCACGGGTAGCGCGCTGCTGGGCCACCACGACCGGCAGGGTGGCGGCGCCAACCCCACCTCGTGGAACTCGGCGCACGCCTCGCGCGGCTGCGGGCAGGACAACCTGCGCGCCACCGGTGGCGCAGGGCTGTTCTACTGCTTCGCCGTCTGATACGCACAACGCCGAGGTCGCCGGTGCGTCGCGCCCTGTGGATCGCGCTCATCGGCCTCCTCGGCAGCGCGGCCACGCTCCCCGCACAGACGCTCACCGGCCGGGTGGTACTGCCCGACCGCACCACCCCGGTCGCCGGGGCCATCGTGGTGGCCACGAGCGTCACCGGGGTACAGACGCGCACGCTGACCTCGGCGAGCGGGTTCTTTCAGTTGCGGCTCCCGCACGCCGGTACCGTGTCCACGGAAGTGCTGCGCATCGGGTTCCGGCCGAGCGTCGGGCCGTCCGTCGCCATCGGCGGCACCGAGACGCGCACCGTCACCCTGATCGCCCATTCGCTGCCGGTGTCGCTGGCCGCCGTCACCGTCAGCGGCGCCACCACCTGCCGCATCCGCCCCGACAGCGGCCTCGTGGTGGCGCAGCTGTGGGAGGAAGCCCGCAAGGCCATGCTGGCCACCACGCTGCGCAGCGACGGTCGTGCGCTGACGGGCACGTGGATGGTATACGAGCGCACCATCGATTCCACAGGGCGTGTCATACGCGACCAGCGTGTGCAGCGTGAGGAACACTCAACGCAGCGCGTCTTTCAGAGCCTGCCCGCCGACAGCCTTGCGCGTGTAGGCTACGTGGTCCCGGACCCGAGCGGGTTGTCGTACTACGCGCCCGACCCCGAGGTCCTGCTTTCGGAGCCCTTCTCCGACGACCACTGCTTCGCGCTCGCCCCATCACCGGCCGACAGTGCCGCGCTCGTGCGCATTGCCTTCACGCCGGCGCGCCGCGAGCGAGGGCGTTACGACATCGCCGGCACGGTCTGGATCGATCGGGCGAGTGCCGAGTTGCGCGCCGTGGACTTCCGCTATGCCGACCTGCCCGGCGCCAGCGAAACGGCGCCGGGCGGTGGTCGCGTGGAGTTCGTGCGGCTGCCGAGTGGAGCGTGGTTCGTGAGCACGTGGCACGCACAGTTGCCGGTGTTCGCGCCGGCGTCACGTCCGGGCGCACCCGGTACACGCGGGGGGCGCGTGGGCGCCGTGCCGCTGGTGCTGCGGGCAGTCCATGAGACCGGAGGCGACGTGAGCCGCGTGACACAGGCCGATTCGCTGCTCTATGCGCGCGAGCTGCCGATGGTGCGCGTGCAGGTGGTATCCGGCGACGCCGCGGTTCCCGCGTCCGGCGTCACCATCGCCCTGGCGGGCACCAACGTGACCGCGGTAAGCGCCGCAAACGGCATGGTGCGCCTGGGCCCGTTGCCGGCAGGCCGCTACGCTGGCGCGGTGACCCATCCTGCGCTCGACTCGATCGACGCGCCACCGCTCACTCGCCCGTTCCTCGCGCGCCGGGAGGCGGTCATCGATACGCTGGTCCTCCCGTCACTGGCAACACTGCTGCGCAGCGTGTGTCCGTCGGTGGAGGAGACGGCCGGCAGCGCCTTGCTGCGCGGCACCGTGCGTGACAGCGCCGGGGCGCCCACGCGGGAGGCCACGGTCACGGTGCGCTACCTGCGCGTCGACGGGCGGAGCGCGGCGTCGAACGCGATTCGCTGGAACGAGGAAACGCGCCGGGCCACCACCGATGGCCTGGGGCACTGGCGCGTCTGCGGAGTGCCGCGCGCTACCGACCTCGCCGTGGAGGTGGCGAATGCGCGCGGCGACGCCGGCGCCCGGCAGCGGCTGCGCATCGATCCCGCGCGCATGGTCGCCACGTCGGATCTCGTGCTCACCGCCAATGCCGCTGCAGACTCGGCCATCGGCGCAGCCATGCGACCGGCGATGCGCGTGCTGGTGACGACCGCCGACAGCACGCCGCTTCCCGAGGTCACGCTCGACATCACCGACCAGCCCGATGCACAGCGCGAGCGGACACGCACCATCGTCACGAACCTGCTCGGCATCGCCACCGTACCCGATGTGATGCCAGGTCCCGTGAATGTGTCGGCGCGGCGCATCGGATTCCAGGCGGGGCGGGTGTCCTTCGCGATGGCCGACAGTACCGCCGATCTGCGCGTGGTGCTCAGCTCCGCCGCGGCGCCCGTGCTGGACACGATGCGCATCGCGGCGCGGCGCCTGCCCGGCCGCGTCGACGCCTTCGAGGCGCGGCGTGTGAGTCGAGCCACCACGGCGACCATTACCCGTGCCGACATCGACCGGCGGCGCCCCGTGCAGACGTGGCAGCTGCTCACGCGCATCTCGTCGGTGCGAATCACGGCCTCGGCACTCGGCGTGTTCGCGGCCAGCGGACGCGGCGACACACCGTCGCTGATCGAACCAGGCAAGGCCTGCCCGATGCAGATCCTCGTCGATGGCGTGCGCCTGTCACCCGCCGACGGCAGCGAGGTCGACCTCAATCAGCTGCCGCCGCCCGATGTGATCCACGGCATCGAGGTGTTCGCCGGCGCGGCGCGTCTGCCGCTGGAGTTCGGTGGCGCCGGGGCGAACAAATGGTGCGGCGTGATTGCGATCTGGACGCGGTGACGAATGCCGTTGAGCGACTTCAGGCACATGATGGCACCGGAGATACGCGTCCGACGGCCTGCTTGCATCCGGGCCTGGCGCCCAGTGAGATTACGCGGCATGAACGCTGCCCTCGCTCGCCAGCTGGAGCGCCTGCGCGCCATGACCGCCGATGAGAAGTACGAGGTGGCACACGCGTTGTGGGCCGAGGCGCGTGATGTGCTGGCCAGCGGCATCCGGGCGCGCCACCCGGACTGGTCGGAAGAGCAGGTATCCGCACGAGTACGGGAGCGGATGCGCGGTACCGATGCCTAGCCTCATTGGCCTGTTCATCGCTCGCCTGAATCGCGGCGGCATGGACTACGCCGTGACGGGTGGACTTGCCGCCATCGTGTACGGGCATCCGCGCATGACACTCGATGTGGATCTGGTGCTGCACCTCGGACGCACGTCGTCCTCGACCTTCGAGTCGCTGTGGCCGTCGGACGAGTTCTACTGTCCTCCCGCATCGGTCATCGACGAGGAACGGGCTCGCGCGGAGCATGGTCATTTCAACGTGATTCACCACGACACCGCGATGCGCGCCGACATCTACCTCGCTGGTATCGACCCGTTCCAGACGTGGGCGCTGACCCACGCGGTCGAGCGCGAGATCCAGGGGGAACGCGTACGATTTGCGCCGATCGACTACGTCATTGTCTACAAGCTACGATTTGCGCAGCAAGGGGCATCCGATCGTCACTTGCACGACATTGCACGCATGATCGAGGTCAATGAGGAGATTGTCGGTGGGCCCGACCTCGACCGGTGGATCGATACCTACGGCGTTCGCCGGCTCTGGGAGCGAGCGCAGGCGCTGGCGGGCACCGCGTAACGCGCTACGCAGCTCATGGCCCGGACAGTCGCAGCGAGGCCGCCAAGGACGCGCTGCGCGTGGCCAGCGGGATCGTTCCCGCTGGCCACGCGTGGCTTTCACCGTAGGGTTGCGCCGCAACGGGCGGACTCAGTTCGGCGTCACGTCCGCCTTCTTTCCCTGCAGCCAGTAGCCGAACCACTGCTGCAACCGCCCCAGCCGGTCCACCAGCAGCCACGGTTCGCCGGTTCGGCTCAAATCGTGGTTCGATCGCGGATACCGAATGAGCTCCACCGGCACGCCCTGCTTCTTGAGCGACATGAACCAGATCTCGGCGCTGCCCATCGGCGTGCGATGATCCTCTTCGCTCTGCACGATGAGCATCGGTGTCTTCACCTTGTTCACGTACCGAATAGGTGAGAGCGTGTCGTACAGCGCCTGATTATCCCACGGCTTGCCATAGAACTCGAACTCGGTGAGCCCCTGCGCATCGCTCGAGCCGTACCAGTACGTCCAATCGGTGATGGTGCGATCAGTCTGGATGGCGCGGAACCGGTTCGTCTTGGTCGCCATCCACGTGGTCATGAAGCCGCCGTAAGAACCACCGGTGGCGCCCATGCGGGTGCTGTCCACATCGGGGCGGGCGGCCACGATGTCCACGGCCTTCATGAGGTCCTCGTAGTCCTCCATGCCCCAGCGGCCGCGCGTACTGTAGGTGAAGTCGGCGCCGTAGCCGCTCGATCCACGCGGGTTGGTGAACAGCACGAACATGCCCTGCGCAGCAAGGTTCTGGAACTCGTCAAACCAGCCTTCCCCGTAGGCCGAATGCGGGCCGCCGTGGATGTAGAGGACCATGGGATACGTCTTGCCGGGCTCGTAGCCGTACGGCTTCATGAGCCAGCCTTCGATCTCCACATTGCCCACGCTCCGGTACGTGAACCGTTCGGCGTCGCTCCACACCACGTCGGCGTTGACGTCCTTGTTGAAGTCGGTGAGCTGACGCTCACCGGTGCCGTCGGCGTTGGCGACGAACAGTTCGGTGGGCTTCGTCATGCTTGTCGACACGAACGCCAGGACCTTGCCGGCGGCGTCGTAGCTGGTGCCGCGCAGCTGGCGGCGTCCGCCCACCAGCTCCTTGGGGGCCGCCTTGCCCGTGGGGTCGGCGCGCAGCACGGCGGCCCGCCCACCGATGTCGGCGGTGAACTGGATACCGGTCTTGAGCCAGTCCATGTCCGATGGCTCGAACGGCCAGTCGCCGAGCAGGTTCTGCGGTTGGCCGCCGGCCACGGGGACGGTGTAGATGCGCGCGCTCTTCGTGCGTGCCGGCCGTCCGATGAACGCCAGCGTCTTGCCATCGGGCGCCCAGGTGATCGCCGACTCGGCCCCCATCCACTCGGCCACCTTGCGCGGCGTGCCGCCGTTCACGGCGTCGATGACGTAGATGTCGGCATCATTACGCTCAGCCTCGTCGCGCACCTTGTCGTAGGGCAGCGTGGCGATCGAGTCGCGCTCGAGGTCCACCACGGAATCGGGGCGCAGGCGCGCATCGGCGATAAACGCCACCCACTTGCCGTCGGGCGAGACGCTCGGGCTGCGATGCGAGTACAGGGTCGAGGTCAGCTGCTTCTTCGCCGTGTCACCCACCTGCTGGCGGAAGAGCTGCTGCGGGCGCCACGTGCGCGCCACACGCCGGCCGGGCACGAAGCCGGTGGCGTTGTTCTTGTAGGCCATGTCCACCACGTGACGGCCATCGAACCGGGCCGGGGCCGACGGACGCGTGATGGCCTCGAAGGGCGGGCGCGCCATCACCGGCATCTGGCCGAACGGATCGTTGGCCGGCGCCGATGCCGGTGCCGCGCCGGCGGTCTCGGCGAACACCGCAAACGCGCCGTCGGCGGGCATCGAGCCATTGGGGTAGCCGTCCACCTGCACGGCCTCGCCGCTGGGCTGATCGAGCCGGATGGCCCACGTGTTGCCGCGGCCGCCGGCGCGCTGGGAGGTGAAGAACAGGTACTTGCCGTCCGGCGACCAACGTGGGTTGCTGCTTTCGGTGCTGGGGGACGTCCAGCGCTGCGGCTCGCCGCCGGCGGTGTTCACCACCCAGACCTCGCTGTGGCGGCGGTTGTCCGCCTCCACGGCTTTGGTGACGGTCATCGCGACTCGCTTGCCGTCGGGGGAGACGGCCGGGCTGCTCACGTTCACCACGCGGTACCAGTCGCGCAGCAGCATGGCCCGCGGGCCCTTGGGGAGCGGGGTGAGGGCAGCGGCGTTGCCGGACGCGCCGGCGAGGCGCTGCCCGCTCTGGGCAGCGAGCCCCATCGGAGTGAGCCCCAACGGCGCAAGCGACAGGACGGCGGCAAGCGCCAGCGGCGCGCGGCGCCAAGGCACGGACACGGTCACGGACACGATCATGGGTCGGTTCGGGAAGGGGAGGAACGGGAAGGGCGACGCCAGCGCTACGAAACGGGCACGCCAGACGTTGTCACAGGTCGGGGGGCGAGTCCAGCGGCCATCCGGGTTCCGGTGACGCCGTGCGTGACGGGTCACACTTTTGCTCCTTGCCGTCGGGCGTGCGGGTGCCTAGGATGTTGTGCGTCACGGAGGAGCGACCGTGGCACCGGCCGTTCGGACCGGAGTCGGCAGCCAGCCGACCACCGCATCCGCCGTCCAAGGCACGACCGCTGGACCCGTTGGAAGAGGACCCAAGACCTGTTCCGCGGTGCATGAGCCCGTACTACCACCCTACATCGAGGAGGTGATCAATTGTCTAGCGCCTGTCCCATTGCCGGCTCGTCCTGGGCAACCGATCTCCTGATCGACGCCCGGTAACACGGGTTTCCCGGTTCGGGGTTCGAGACCGAGCCGGCAGGGAATGCAAGGGAGTGCACCACAGGGTGGTGTGCTCCCTTCCTTGTTTCGCGGGCCCGCGGACTCGCTATCTGCGCCCCGCCGCAATCGACGGCAGAGCCCGGTCCAGCTCGCGCAGCAGCGATGCGGCGTACGCGACCGTCCCGTGAAAGAACGCGGGATCGATCTTGTCGGCGTCGTCGCCCGGCTTGTGATAATCGGGGTGGTCCTCGACCCCGAGGTACAGGAACGGAATGCCCTTGGCGTGGAACGCCGCATGGTCCGACGAGCTGGTCCAGTCGTCGCCCGGCTTGCCGCCCTTCGTGTCGTGTCCGAAGCGCACCGTGACGCGCGCCCCTCGCGCCGCCACGTCGGCCACGGGCTTGAGCGAGGGGTGATGGGCCGTGCCCGACACCCAGAGCGCCCCGCTGTCCTGCCGCCCAACCATGTCAAGATTGAGATTGGCCCCGATGCGTTCGAGCGGCACCGGCGGCGTGTTCACGAACGCCCGCGACCCCACCATGCCCGTTTCCTCGGCGTCGAAAAACGCCAGGATCACGTCGTGCGCCGGCGGCGTCGCGAGCAACTGCTCGGCGATGGTCAGCAGCGCCACACACCCCGACGCATCGTCGTCGGCGCCGTTGTATACCTGCCCGTCGCGCACGCCGAGGTGGTCGTAGTGCGCACTCAGCACGAGCACCGGCCCGCTGCCCTTCGTGCCGGGAATCCGGGCCACGATGTTGGCCCCCACGGTGTCGGTGCTGCCGGGGCGCGGACGCAGGCTGATGCGCTGCTCGAAACTCGCACCGGCCGGCTTGGCGCCCATGGCCGTGAGTTCACCGATGATCCACGCCCGCGCCCGCGCACTGCCTGCTGAGCCGGCACGGCGGCCCTCCATGGAATCGGCCGCGAGCACCGATAGACGCTGCATCAGGCGGGCCGACACGGGGTCGGAGGCGGCCGAGCGTGCTTGGGCGGCCGACGGCGTCGGCGACAGCGTGACGAACGACGCGACGAACGCCGCGAAAAGCGAGGCCACGTGTGGAGAACGAGTCACTCGAGTTCCTTCCAGACGGAGGCGATGAACAGCACACTGAGCGCGGGGACCAGCAGATTGTACGACTCGGTCGCGCCGAGCAGGATGGCATCGACGAGCATGTTGAGAAACGGCACCGCCGCGACGACGGCTCCGAGTCGGCGCCGCTGCCGAAGCAGACGCCACGTGATCCACATGCTTGCAGCCGTGAGCGGCGTGGTGAGGATGGAGACGGCGTTCTCGGCGACCAGCGCACGCATCTCGCCGGGGTCGGACACGACGGTTTGCACCAGGCGCACCGCGCGCGCGGTCGCGCTGATCGATGTCAGCAGGTAGAACCCCGTGACGAACCGCAGTCGCACTGAGCGCTCGGGCTCAGGCTCTGGTGCAAAAGGGTTCGGCCCGGACGCCGTCGAGCGGCCCTCGAGCGAGCCGCGCTCCCACGCGGAATCGGGCGCCGGACGGCGCAGCGTGTCGTCGGTCGGTTCCTGCAGGTTCGGCATCATTGGACCCATACCCCGCCTTGCCCGGTCAGCAGCGCGCGCACCACGAACGCCCTGGCGGTCGCGGTCACGTCGGTAATCTGCACCGCGTGCACACTGCTGCCCATCATGATGCCGGGGGCCAGCGGGCCGTTGAGCTTGACGAGGAGTTCGGCCCGCACGGAGTCCAGCTGCGCGCCGAGCGAAATGCGCCCGCCGTTCGTGGCGCGGCGGATGGCACGCCCCACGAGCGGCGCCGCCAGCGTGGCCTTGGCGCGGGCGAGCGCCCCCTGACTGCGCAACGTCCACGCCAGATCGTCCAGCCGAAGCTCGCGGGTGGTACCGTCCCACCGCAAACGCGAGGTCATGCCCAGTCGTCCGCGGAGCGCGCCGGACACCGCGAGGTCGACGAACACGCTGTCCCCCGCCCCACGCACGACGACGCTGTCCACCTTCACCTTCTCGTTCGCGGTTTCCTCGGCCAGCAGCGCGGTGGCGCGGCGCGCCAGCTCGTCGAAAGGCAGTTCGACAGACACCGGCACCACGAATGCCGGCGGTGCCTGCCCCAGCGCCAACGGCGGCAACGGCCGGCGACGCACCGGAGGACGCGCGCCCGCCACCACGCGAGGCCGGGCGTACAGTATCAGCGTGGTCGCGAGATTCCCCCCCGCTCCCTCGAAGGGCGTGACGTGCACGGACTCGGGCTCGAGCAGCAGCCACAGGGTGCCCGTGGAGTCGAGCGGCGCGGGCTCGAGAAAGCTCTGCCACAGCGAGTCGGCAAGTGGCCGAAAATCGCCGACGACAGGGATGGTGCTGTCGGCCTGCACCGCGAACGCGGCCAGCTGCCGGTCGATCAGCGCCTGCAGCGTACTGGTGGCGTCGACCCCGAACAGCGTCACCACACACGGGTCGCGCAGCACCGCCGAGAGCTTCGTGTCCTGGGCGCCAAGGCGCCAGTCGCGCCGCCAGTACAGCGCCGTGGTCATGCGCAGCAAGGCGCGGCGCATGGTCTGGGGGGCGTAGCCGCAGCTCGCCACGCGGGCGCCGCCCGCCAGGCCAAGCAGGGCGCGATACGACAGATCGGCTTCGATGCGGAGCCGGTTGCCCTCGCCGCGCAGCCGGAACGGCTCGCGCTGATACACGTACTGGTGGCACACCAGCCCCACCGCATTGGCACAACGCGCTGCCGCCAGCGAATCGCGCGCCGGAAACACCGAGTCCAGCGGCGGCACCAGCGCCCGCAGCACATACGTCACGCGCACCGGCACCACCGCGAGCGCAGTCGTCCCAACCACCCCAGCGCGTGGCGTTCCCGCCGCCGCCGACGCCCCCCCCGGCGCCGGTGCAAACGCTGGCCCTGGCTTCTCCGCTGACCGCGACGCACATCCCATCAGCGCCCACACCAACGCCCACGCCAGCGTCCCACTTGCCGCGCGTCTCACACCGGTGTCACACGCACGCGCCCAACCGCAACGCGCCGTGCTCCCTCGCGCTGTTCCAGCTCGCGTTGTTCCAGCTCGCGCCGTGCCAGCTCGCCCTGTTCCAGCTCGCCCTGTTCCAGCTCGCGCCGTGCCAGCTCGCGCCGTTCCAGCTCGCGTTGTTCAAGCTCGCGCCGTGCCAGCTCGCGCCGTTCAAGCTCGCGCCGTGCCCTCCCCCGCCCCACCGTCGCCTCCGCCCTACCACGCCCGCTCTGCCCCCGTCCAGTCGAGGTAGGCGCCACTCCGCGCCAGCGGCAGCCGCTCCGTCTGCATCAGCAGCCCCAGCGCCGCCTCGTCGATGGGTACCCGGAACATCGGACCGTCGGGAGACGTGGCATAGTTGCCCGGGTTGCCGAGGCACACCACGATGCGCTCCTCGGCAAGGTCGTGCGCCAGCGCCCGCGTGAGCATGTGCAACCCCGCTGCGCTGGCGCAGGTGGCGTAATCACCGCCCTGCGTCTTACCCGCCAGCGACCCGAGCCACGAGGTCACCATGAGCACGCGCGCCCCGTCGCCCTTGGCCAGCCACGGCAGCAGGGTGCGCACCAGCAGCACCGGTGCCACCGCGTATCGCCGGTAATGCTCCGTGAGGCCGGTCCCGGTGAGCGTATCCAAATGGGCATCACGCTCGGCATCGCTCAACTTCTCGTGCGTGCCCGGATCTGCGGGGGCCACCACCAGCAGGTCCAGCGAGTCGGTGAGGCTTTCCAGCACCGGCACCGCCTCGGCCACACTGGCCGAATCGGCGAAGTCGAGCGCGAGCAGTTCGAGCCCCCCGAACTCGGCGCGCAGGTCGGCCAGAATCGGGACACGCGCCGGGTTCCGGCAAGCCGCGTACACCTTGTCCCCGCGCATGAGGCTCTGCCTCACGAGCTCCACCCCCAGCGGCTTGGATGCCCCGGTCACGAGGGTGCGCCTTGCACTCAGCGCATTCATGCCGCCTCCGTTCGCGAGCCCGCGATCACATCGGCCACGGCCTGCACGCTCGCGTCGATCTCGATGGGCCGGTTGGCCTTCGCGAAATCCGGCCGCTGCTGATGCAGCTCCACGAGCATCCCCGGATCCTTGAGCACATGACCGGTGAGCACCGCCACCACGCGGTCGCCATCGCGAATCACCCCGTCGCGCACCAGCTGCTGCACACCGGCCACGCTCGCCGCACTGGCCGGCTCGCACCCCACGCCGGCGGCGTCGATGGCCACCTTGGCATCGACGATCTCGTCGTCGGTGCAGCTGATGACCAGCCCGTTTGTCTCGCGAATCGCCCGCACGGCGCGATCCCACGACGCCGGGTCGCCAATGCGAATGGCCGTGGCGATCGTCTCCGCCTGCACGGTGTGGCGCGTGATGAACCCGTCGCGGAACCCCATGGCGAACGGTGCCGCGCCCGCCGCCTGCACCGACACCAGACGAGGAATCCTGCTGATCAACCCCAGCGCATGCGCCTCGCGCAGCGCCTTCCCGAAGGCCGCGGTGTTGCCAAGGTTCCCCGCCGGCAGCACGATGAAATCGGGTGCGTCCCAGCCGAGCTGCTGCAGCAGCTCGAGCACGATGGTCTTCTGCCCCTCGACGCGCCACGGATTGATGGAGTTGAGCAGATAGATGCCCAGCTCGCGCGAGGCCTCCTGCACGAGCTTGAGGCAGGCATCGAAGTCACCGCGCACCAGCAGCGTCTTCGCGCCGTAGGCCAGCGTCTGCGCCATCTTGCCCAGCGCTACCTTGCCGGCGGGCACGAACACCAGTCCCGGAATCCCCGCCTGTGCCGCATAGCTGGCCAGCGCGGCCGACGTGTTGCCGGTACTGGCACAGGCCACCGCAGTGGCGCCGGTCCGCACCGCCTGCGTGGTGCCCACCGTCATGCCGCGGTCCTTGAACGAGCCCGTCGGATTGTATCCCTCATGCTTGAGCAGGAGGCCATCACACCCGGCGTACTCGGACACTCGACGACGCGCCATGAGTGGAGTGTTCCCCTCGGGGTGGCTCGTGATCGCGTCACCCGCCCCCGGCATCACGAGCGACTCGAAGCGCCACACACCGCTCGGGTGTCCCATGGGCAGGGCACAGCAGTGCTGCATGAAGCCGTGCTGAATGGCCTTGGCCGAAAGCGGGGCGCCCATCACGTCCACCGGCGCGCGATGGATGATGGCCAGCAGCCCCCCGCACGACGGGCACTCCGGGGACGGATCGAGCGGCGACAGGTCGTGCCCGCAGGCATCGCACCGCTGGATGCACGCGTGGCCCAGCGCCTCGTGCGCCGAAAGAAAGACCGTGTCGGAGACGCCCATGGATTACGCCGGAGTCAGCTGAAGAATGTCGTTGAGCACACCGGCCGCGGTGACCGCCGGGCCGGCGCCAGGGCCCGTGATCACGAGTGGATGCTCACGATAGCGCATGGTGGTGAAGACAATCTGGTTGTCGGTGCCACGCAGCCCAGCCAGCGGGTGCGACGGCGGCACGGCCTGGAGTCCCACCTGCACCTTCCTGGGCGTGGCCCGCAGCACGTAACGCAGCACACGCCCCTGCTTCTCGGCCGCCGCCTGCCGAGCCGCCCACATGCCATCCTGGTGCGCGAGCGTGGCCAGAAACTTCGCTGTTGGCATGGTACGGAAGGCTTCAGGGACAAGCGACTCCACCATCACGTCGGTGAGGTCGCCGGCAAAGCCGATGAGCCGCGCCAGAATGAGCGCCTTGCGCGCCACGTCCATGCCGGACAGGTCGTCGCGCGGGTCAGGTTCCGTGTAGCCCCGCCCACGTGCGTCGAGCAGCGCCTCGCTGAACGGCCGCCCGCGGCCGATTTCGGTAAGCAGGAAGCCCAGCGTACCGCTCGTGCACCCTTCGATGCACAGCACCTTGTCGCCCGTTTCCACGAGCTTGGCGTAGCTATCCATGACGGGCAGCCCGGCGCCCACCGTCGTCTCGTGCAGGATGCGCACACCGTGCTGCGTCGCGAGGGCGTGCAACGCCTGCACCTCGGGGCGCGGCGCCGACAGCGGCTTCTTGTTGGCGAGCACGATGTCCATGTCGGCGGTGATCGCCTTGCGGAGGGCGGGGAGGGTTTCGTCGGCGGTAACGTCCACGAGGACCGGCCGGGCCAGCGCATGCCGCCCAATGTACGTCACCGCGTCGGCGGCTGTTGCCTTGTGGGCGCTCGGTAACGACACCAGCGCCTGCCCGGCGGCCTTGTGGTCCACCGCCTTGGCCAGTTGCCGCGGCGAGAGGCCGTCCGGCTCGAACACGAAGCCGCTGCGATCGATGAGCCCCACGATGGTGGGCTTCACGCGCCGGCGCGTACGCGGCAGCATGCGCAGCAGCTCGCGACCGATCTGCCCGACCCCCAGCAGCACCACGTCCAGCCGATCCTCGCTGCGCAGCCCGCCGCCGCCGATCTTGTCGAGCTGGAACTCCTCATGCACGGCGCGCGCCGCCACTTCGGCGTCGCGTTCACCGATGACCACCGAGATGTTCAGCTCCGAAGAGCCCTGGGCAATGGCCACGATGTTCACCCGCGACTGCGACAGCGCGGTGAACATGCGTGAGGCGATACCCGGCGACCCCGCCATGCCCAGCCCCACCACCGCCAAGGTGGCCATGCCGGGCCGCACATCCATGCCTTCGAGTTCGCGGCGCGCCAGTTCCCGCTCGAACGCCTGATTGAGCGCAGCTTGGGCATCCGCCCCGCGCTCGGCCGGCACGCAGAGGCAGATGGAGTGCTCGGACGACGCCTGCGAAATGAGCGTCACGGAGATGCCCGCCTGATGCAGCGCCGAGAAGGTACGCGCCGCAATGCCGGGCACGCCCAGCATGCCGTTGCCGGTAACCGTGACCAGCGCCTGCCCCCGCACGATGCTGAGCGCCTTGACCGGATAGCGCTGCAGCGTGTGCCGCGTGGAGATCTCCGTGCCCGGTGCCTCGGGATCGGCAAAGGGACGCACGAACACCGGCACCTTCACGCGCGCCAGCGGAATGAGCGCCCGCGGGTGCAGCACCTTGGCGCCGTAGTACGCCAGCTCGGCGGCCTCGCGCACGTTGAGCTGCGGCACGATGCGCGCGCTGGGCACGAGCCGCGGATCGGTGGTCATGAGCCCGGGCACGTCCTTCCACAGCGTGATGCGCTGTGCCCTGAGCGACCGCCCCACGACGGTGGCCGTGAGGTCGCTGCCGCCGCGACCGAGCGTCACGAAGGCGCCGTCGGCCCCGCCACCCACGAAGCCGGGAATGACCGGAATGATCCGCCGGCGCAGCAACGGCCGCACGCGCTCGCGCACACGGCGATCGGTGGCCAGGAGCTCGGGAAAGGCGTTCCCGAACACGCCGTCGGTCACGATCAGCTCGGCGGCCTCGAGGTACTGGGCCTTCGCGCCCCGCGCCGCGAGCCCCGCCACGACAATGCGCGCCGAAAGCTGTTCGCCGCGTACCACCAGAAAGTCGCGCGTGCGTGGCGTCAGCTCCCGCAGGCTCGCCACCCCGTGGGCGAGTGTTCGCAGCTCGTCGAACGCCACCTCGAGGTCGCGCAGGAGCGCCGTGCGCAACCCACGCGTCCCACCGATTCCCTCGGCCACCATGCGATGCCGGGCGTGGAGCCGATCTACCGCGGCGTCGACCGCCCGCCCTTTCCCGGTGCGGGCCAGCTCGGCCATCGCCAACAAGGCGTCCGTTACCCCCGCCAGCGCCGACACCACGGTCACGGTACGCGTGGGGCGCGGTGACAAAATGATGTCGATGGCCTGCCGGACGGCGGCGGCGTCTGCCAGCGAGGCCCCCCCGAACTTGTAAACCTCGACCGCGCCGCCGGCGGCGACGCGGGACTTGGAGGAGCGGGAGCGCGATGGCATCAGCAAATCAGTATCAGGAGACGGTCCGAACCCTGTCCGACACTAGTTCGGGCCGCTTTCCCTGTCCACACCCCGGTACACGGGCATAGTTTTCCCACGGTTGTCCGAAGACCGCCATCCGGGCGGTTTTCTGAAACATCAGAAAAAGTCCATGACTGCACCTGTCGACGCTCCCGAGGCCCCTTTCGTCACTGAATCGGCCCCTCTGCCGGGGCGACTCGCCGGCCTCGCCTTGTTGGCCCAGAACCTCGCGTGGAGCTGGAACCGCGATGCGCGGTCCCTCTTCAGGGCGATCGACGAGACGCTCTGGGCGCGCCTGCGCCACAACCCGATTCACCTCCTGCAGGTCGTGGAGCCGACGCGCCTCGAGGCGCTGGCTGGCGATCCCGTGTTCTGCGCCCGCTACGACCGGGCCATGCAGTGGCTATCGGCAGAACGCTCCGACGAGCACACGTGGTATGCGCGCACCTTCCCCGAACTGCGTGGTCGAACCGTTGCCTACTTCTGCGCGGAGTTCGGGATTCACAACTCGGTCCCGATCTATTCCGGTGGCCTGGGCGTGCTGGCGGGCGACCACCTCAAGACCGCGTCCGACTTGGGGGTCCCGCTCGTCGCGGTCGGCATCCTGTATCGCAACGGCTACTTCGACCAGCATATCCGGGTCGACGGCTGGCAGGAAGACTCGGACGCGCGCCTCGACTTCTCGTCGGTGCCCATCACGCCCCTGCCGGGCCGAGACGGCGCCCGGCATCTGGTGACGGTCACGACCTTCGGGCGCGACATCCATATCCGGGTCTGGAAGATGCAGGTGGGCCGCGTTCCGGTCTACCTGCTCGACTCCGACCTCGAGGAAAACCACCCCGACGACCGGCCGTTGCTATCCAAGCTGTATTCCGGCGGGCCGGCCATGCGCCTGCGGCAGGAGTGGCTGCTGGGCGTGGGCGGCGTACGCGCCCTGCGCGCCCTCGGCATCGAGCCGGCGGCCTGGCATGCCAACGAGGGGCACGCCGCCTTTATGATGGTGGAGCGGGTGCGCGAACTCTGTGTCGAGGGGGTGCCCTATACCGAGGCCGTCAAACGCGTCCGCAACGGCAGCGTCTTCACCACCCATACCCCGGTCCCGGCAGGCCACGACCACTTCGCCGTGCAGGAAGTGCAGCAGTGTGCCGAAGGCGTCTGGAACGACATGGGGATTGACGCCGAGACGTTCCTGCGCATCGGCTACCACCCGGAGTCGGGGGCCGGGATCTACCATATGACGGCGGCCTCCGTGCGCCTGTCGCGGCGGATCAACGCCGTCTCGCGCCGCCACGGCATCGTGACCCGCGAGATGAGCCGGTCGCTCTGGCGGGGTCGTCCCGCCGAACAGGTGCCGGTGGGCCACGTGACCAACGGGGTGCACCTCGCCACCTGGATGGCCAATCCGGTCATGCAGCTGCTCGACGAACACCTTGGGCCGGCATGGGGGCACAGCAATGACCCGGCGCTCTGGGAGCAAGTCCTGACACTCGACGACGAACAGCTCTGGTTCATCCACCAACGCCTCAAGCACACGCTCATGCGGCTGGTGCGCGAGGAGGCGCGGCGGGCATTCGCCAACGGTGTCATGGAGTCGACGCAGCTCGTGGGCGCCGGCACCCTGCTCGACCCCAACGTGCTCACGATCGGGTTCGCGCGGCGCTTCGCCACCTATAAGCGCGCGAATCTGATCTTCCGAGACGTCGATCGCCTGCAGCAGCTGGTGACCAACGCCGCGCGCCCCGTGCAGATCGTGTTCGCCGGCAAGGCGCACCCGGCCGACAACCCGGGCAAGCAGGTGCTGCAGAGCGTCTACCACTTCACGCGCGACCCACGCTTCGAGGGGCGCGTGGCGTTCGTGGAGGACTATGGCATGCACCTCGCGCACCTGCTGGTGCAGGGCGTGGACCTGTGGATGAACCTGCCACGTGTGCCGCTCGAGGCCTCCGGGACCAGCGGCATGAAAGCCGCCCTCAACGGGGTGCCACAGCTCTCCACCATCGATGGCTGGTGGGAAGAGGGCTACGAGGGGAACAACGGCTGGGCGATCGAACCCGAAGTGGACGACGACGCGGGGGTCAACACGGCCAACCGTCTGTACCAGTTGCTCGAGCAGGAGGTGGTGCCACGCTTCTACGACCGCGACAAGAACGAATTGCCCCGCCGCTGGCTGCTGACCATGAAGCATGCCATCCGGGTGGCCGGCCAGCAGTTCACGGCGCGGCGCATGGTCGAGCAGTATGCCCGCGCCTACTACGCCCCCTCCATTCTCGGGGATTCCCTGCCGGATGATCCGCCGATCGCCTGACAACCGGCGGCGTCGCCGTGGTACAATAGACGCATGACCAGCCCCTCCCTGCCGACACCGAGCTTCGGGTCGCCCCTCGTCCGGGCGTCCGAGCACGGGGCACCAACGATCGTGCACCTCACGGCCGAGTACAGTCCGTACGCCCGAACCGGTGGTCTGGCGGAGGCGGTCATGGGACTGGCGGAGTATCAGGTGAAGGGGGGCGCCAACGTCGTGGTGTTCCTGCCGCTGTACCGCACCGTGCGCGACTTCGCGCCGGACCTCGCACCACTCGGTCGCGCAATCACGGTGGACCTGGGCTTCCGGGGCGAGGAGGTGCGCTTCTTTCGGGAAGTACACCCCCGCAAGGGGCCCAAAGTGGTGTTCGTCGACATCCCCAGTGCCTTTGCGCGCGGTGGCCTGTACGGTGAGGGGGGGCGCGACTTCGCGGACAATGCACGTCGCTTCGCGCTCTTCTCGCGGGCCGTGCTCGATGGCATTCCGCGCCTGATTGCCGGCCCGGTGCTGGTGCACGCCCACGACTGGCACACGTCGCTGGCGCTGATGTTCATGCGGAGCTACGCCGGACTGCGCGAGCGGTTCGCGGGCACCCCCACGGTGCTCTCGGTGCACAACGCCGGCTATCAGGGGCACTTTCCCGCCGCGATGCTCAACGAGTGCGGCATCCCTCCCGAGGTCTACACGTTCCGACACCTCGAGTGGTACGACCGCATCAACTTTCTCAAGGGCGGTCTCACCTTCGCCGACATGGTCGTCACGGTGAGTCCCACGCATGCGCAGGAGTTGCGCACCCCGGGGGGTGGCTTCGGGCTGCAGGAGGTATTCACGTGGCTGGGCAACCGGTTCACGGGCATCACCAACGGCATCGACCAGACGGTGTGGGATCCGGCTGTCGACGACCAGATCACCGCCAACTACACGGTCGACGATCCGTCCAACAAGGGGCGATGCAAGGCGGCGCTGCAGCGGTCGTTCGGCTTGCCGCAACGCAAGCGCACTCCGCTCTTCGGCTTCACCGGGCGCATGGTGACGCAGAAGGGACTGGACCTCCTTCTCAACTCGCATCTCGTCTGGACCCTCGACGCACAGTTCGTCTTTCTTGGTGCCGGGGAGGCGCGTTACGAGCAGGCGCTGCTGGCACTCGCGCGGGCGCGTCCGCGGCATGTGGGAGTGCAGCTCGACTTCACCGACCGGCTCGAACATCGGCTCATGGCCGGCGCCGACCTGTTTCTCATGCCGTCGCAGTACGAACCCTGCGGCCTCACCCAGCTGCGTGCGCAGCGCTATGGCGCGCTGCCCATCGGTCGACGGGTCGGTGGTATTGCCGACACCATCGAGGACGATGCGACCGGCTTTCTTTTTGACGAATTCCACTCGGCGGCACTCGACCGCGGCATTTCCCGCGCGCTTGCCCGCTTTCATGACCCCGCCGCGTGGCTGCCCCGCATGAAGGCGGCGATGCGCCGGGACTTCGGTTGGGAGCGTTCGGCCGAGCGCTACGCGGCCGTGTATCGGCGCGCCATCGACATCGCACGCCCGCGTGGTTGACCCGTCGCCATCCGTGCATTCTCTGATCATTCACCAGCACCTGTATCAGCCGCCGCGCGAGGATCCATGGCTGGAGGTGGTGCGGGCGGAGCCGTCGGCAGCGCCGGACCACGACTGGAACACGCGTATCAATCGCGAGTGCTACGCGAGACTGGCGGCGGCCGAGGCGCACCTGCGCGATGCGCGTGCAGCCACGCGGGACCCCGACGCGCGTGCCGGCATCGCCCGCGTCGTGAATCTGTACGCGTGGTGCTCGTTCGACGTGGGGGCCACGCTGTGCGAGTGGCTCGATCACGAGGCGCCGGAGACCTTGGCCGCCATGCAGGCCGGCGATGCCGCCAGCGTGCGGCGCTGGGGGCACGGCAACGCCATCGCGGCGCCGTATCATCACGTCATCCTGCCGCTCGCGACGCCGCGCGATCGGCGCACCGAGATCCGCTGGGGGATACGCGACTTCCAGCGTCGTTTCGGCCGCGCCCCGGAGGGGATCTGGCTGCCCGAGTGCGCCGCCGACGAGGACACGCTCGATGCGGTCGCGGCCGAAGGGATCACGTTCACGATTCTGGCGCCGTATCAGCTGCACGGCCACGACGGCAGTGGCATGCCGGTGCGCTGGCGCGGCGCATCGGGGCGCACCCTCTCCATCGTGCCATACGACGGGGGGCTGGCCGGCGACGTGGCGTTCGGCGGGTTGCTCGGTGATTCGCTGGCACTCGCACGGCGCTTCACGCCGTATCATCATGCGCCCCTCGAGCGGCCGATGTGCACCACGCTCGCCACCGACGGCGAGACCTTTGGCCACCATCACAAGGGCGGTGAGTCCACCCTCACTGAAGCCCTCGCGCTGGTGATGCAGCGCACACGGACACGCCTCACCAATGCGGCGGCGCTGATCGCGCAGCATCCGCCCATCTCCGATGTGACCCTCGTGTCCCCGTCGGCCTGGAGCTGTGCGCATGGCGTCGAACGGTGGCGCAGCAACTGCGGCTGTCGTCTCGACGGAAGCAAACCGCCGGCCCAGCAGTGGCGCGGGCCCCTGCGCACGGCGCTCGAGCGCCTCGCAGCGGTCGTGCACGACACGTTCGAGACCGAGGGCCGGTTGCTGTTCCGCGGGGATCCCTGGACCGTGCGCGATGCTTACGGCGACGTGGTCGGCCAGGAGGGAGAGCCACTCGAACAGGGCGTGCGCCGGCACCTCGTCGATCCGTCGAACGATCGTCACGTTGAACGCGCCCGCGAACTGCTCGAGCTGCAGCGGGCCGCGCTCCGGACCTTCACCTCCTGCGCCTGGTTCTTCGACGACGTCGACCGCATCGAGGTGCGGCAGGTGCTGCGCTACGCTGCGCGGGCGTTGGAGTTGAGTGGCCAGGCGGCGCGGCTGACCCCGGAACTTGTCGGCTGGCTAGGCCACGCCACCACGGGCGCGCCAGGCGCCGGCAGCGCCGGCGAGCTGTTCGTGCGTGAGGCCATCCCACATCGCGACAATACGCTCTGCGTGGCTGCAGCCGCGATGGCGCTGGCCGCAGCGGGGCTCCCGAAGGCACGCCTTGCGATCTTCGACGTCGAGGTCGCGGAGCACGGGGATGGGTTTACCGCGCACCTGCGACACCGCCGCACCGGTGCGATGGCGTCGTTCCGTGGCCAGGTCACGGGCTCCGGGCCTGGCCTCATCGTCGAACTCGGCGATCCGGCCGACGACTCGGCCACATGGGTGGCGGTGAGCCCGCACGAGTTCCCGGAGCAGGTCGCACGGCTCCTGCTGCAGATGCGGGCCCACGAGGACGACGCGTTGCTGGGCGACATCGGCGCGGTCGTCGACGCGAGCGGAACGAACACCAGGCCCCGCGACGGCGGGTGACGGCGGGTGACGGCGGGTGACGGCGAACTACGGCGTACGGACGAAAAGGACGCGTACCCCGGCGTAGACTTGCCGGTCGAACGCCGGCGTCCACAACGCTGGGCGCTGTCCCAGCAGATTGTTGCCGCCCAACGACAGCTCGGCATCGCGCGTGATGGAGAGCCGTAGCTGCACATCCAGGCTGAGCAGCGCCCCTTGGCGCCCGATGATGCCCTGTTCCGTCGCGATGGCCCCCGTGATCGGCGCCCCACTGGGTATGCCGATCAGCGCGGCGCCACCCGTGTAGCGCGCGCTCACGTCGGTCGCGAGCCCCTGCCGCACGGCGAACTGTCGGGAGAGGCGCAGCCGCGCCGTGTGCGACGCTCGGCGTGACAACGGCAGCCCGGTGTTCAGGTTGAAGGCATGGAGCCAATCATAGCCCGCCAGGATGTCCGTGCCGAACAGTTCCGCGCGCACGCTACTCTCCACGCCCTGCGTCCGTGCGCGCGCCACGTTCACGTTGGCATACTGCTGAAACCCTGCCGCGTTGTTGCCGCGGAAGCTCCAGTCCACCAGATCGTCGACGTCATTGCGGTACGCCTCCACGTCGAGCGAGAAGCGGGGCGACGGCGCCCACGTGCCGCCGGCGCCGGTGCTCCACGAACTCTCCGGGCGCAGCGCCGGGTTGCCAACGATCTCGTAGCCGCCGGCCGGGTTGAAGAACGTGTAGCGGATCTCCTTGAAGCCCGGAGCGCGGAACCCGCGGGCCACATTGGCGCGCAGACGCACCGCGGGTGTGGCCTGCCAGGCCATGCCCAGCGACGGGTTGGTGGTGCTCCCCCACAACGAACTCCGGGTATGCCGCGCGCCGGCGGTGACCAGCACGTCACCGAGTGTCCACGCGTCGCGCGCAAACAGCTCGGTCACCAGTTCCTGTGCGCTGTCGCCATCCACCTTGGTGGGCGCAATCAGGGTGCGCCGCGCATGCTGCACGCCGGCGTCGATGGCGTGGTCCCCCGCCACCGTGGTGTATGCCAGCAGGTAACGGTTCACCCGTTCGCGCTGCTCCACCGAGTCGGCCGAACCGCGAATGGGCAGCAGCCCGCGCGCCTGGCGGTATTGATACTGGAAGCGCTGGCCGAAGGCGCGCATGCGTACGCGACCACCAAGCGCGGGGCCCTGCAGTTCACCGAACCCCTGGCCACCCCGATTGTCGATGAACCCATTGAAGTTCGCATCGAGCGGGAAACGCTGACGCTCCTGGGCGCCTTGCACATCGAGCCGCGCCGTCCACGCGCCAAGCGGCACCCGCACGTCACTCTTGAGATCGTAGATGCGATTGAAGGTCGCACCCGCCGCATGGTAGCCGGTGACACGGTCCGACTGCCGCCAGCCGCCGTTCACGCGATAGCCCACCCGCCCGACCGTTTGACTGACCCCCAGCGTCGCCTCCTCTCGACCGAGGCCGCCCTGACGCGCCACCCCCTCGACCGTGAGCGCCGACGTCGGCGCCGCCTGCACGATGTTGATCACGCCCCCCAGTGCGTCGCTGCCAAACTCCACGCTGCCCGGGCCTTTGGTGACCTCGATGCGCTCGGTGGCGACCGTGCTGAGGCGTCCGATGTCGCGGCTCTCGATGAGCGACCCGGATACCGGCTCGCCATCCACCAGCACGAGGACGCGCGAATCGTCGAACCCGCGAATGGCGATGCTCGTCTTGCTGGGCGGCGCCGGCAACTCCTGCAGTCCCGGTAGCTGACGCAGGAGTTGATTGGCGGACACGGCCGCGACGGCATCGATTTCCCTTCGATCGATCACCGAAACGCTGCGTGGAGAGTCACTCGCCCGGATGACTCGCAGTCCCGCGGTGGTGGTGAACACCGGGAGCACCGTCGCCAACGGTTCGAGGCGGACCCGCAGCGAATCGCGTGAGCTGGTGAACGCGCCCGGAACCACCGCCTCGCTCTCCCGGAAGCCGAGGGCGCGTATGAACAGGGTATCGCCGCGGCGCACGGACACGTGGAAATGACCGGTCTCGTCGGTGCGTGTCCGCACCGCCACCGCCGCACTCCGGCCAGCACGAACGTGAGCCCCGGCCACCGGTGCGCCATCAGCGAGGCTCATCACGCGCCCATGCACCACCGTCGATTGGCCCTCCTGCGCCACAAGCCCCGTGACCGGCAGAAGGCCAGCCGCGAGGCTCAGGAGCCGCCGTGCCGCAGGCGCGAGGCGCGTGGTCATTGGGACGCGTTCAACGAATGCGTGCGTACCGCAAGGTCGGGAAGCCTGGGGCACCCGTGTTGCTGTAGTAGTCGATCACCTGAAACTTCCATACCCGCGTTCCCACCTTCGCGAAGAACGTGTTGAACGTCGGATGCAGGCGCTGTTGCCCCGTGAGGTCGTAGCGGAATGACGCGCGGGGGTCGAGAATCGAGTTGGGTATCGGCCCGACAAGCTCGGACAGGAACGGGACGTACTGTGGGGCATCGTTCGCGACCGTGACACCGGCGAACGTCGGCGACGCACTGCCGGGGCTGGTGCCCACATTGCACGCCGTATTGACGGTGATCGCGAGCTGTCGCGGATCGGGATTGAACTGCAGGTCCCAGTTGCAGCCATTGGGCATGACGACGTTGTGGGTGGTCAGGCTGATTGCGCGCGCCTGCCCGCCGGGCACCACGGCGAGGGTCTGCACGGCGCCCAGTGCAGTGCCGGTCTGCAGCCGCGTCTCGAGGTAGATCGTATCGGTCACGAACCCGGTAAAGCGGATGCGCGCGGTGCGGAACACACCGAACTGACCGTTGGCCAGCCGCACCTTCCAGAATTGCCCGGCATTGGCCACGGGCACCCCGCCGAGCACGATGTGCCCCTGAGGGTTCGCCGCCAGGCGATCGGTGGCGAACAGGCTATCGGCCGGAACCTGCGGGTCGCGAAGGGCATCGAACGCCGCGCGGGTGGAGGCCGACGTGAACGCCAGCACCTCGGCGTTCGAGGCCGTGGCATGGTTGGCCACCGCATATCCGAGGACCGTCTGGCTGGCACCGGTGGCGGGCGAGGCGAGCCGTACCTCGAACCGGCGCAGCGCCAGGTCCCACGCGCCCGTTCGCGGCACGAGCGTTCCGTTCGAGAAACTGAAGTAGACGAGCGTGTCATTGCTGCTCGCGTTGAGCGGCGGCGTGGTCACGATCTCGTTGAGGGCGGGCTCGCGCACACCGCCCCCGGGGCCAGTGGGATCAGCTTCGGACTCGCAGGCGGCGAGTGGTCCGAGGGCCGCGACAACGAGAACAGGCACGACGCGCGACCGGGGCCGCATTCGGACTGGCAACATGAAGAAGGCTCTTCGAGGTTTCGAGTTGTGTGGCGTTCGGTTGGGCAGCGGCCGCAATCGAGCGCCCTCCGGCGGTCGGGGGCGTCAGGCGCCACCTCGGCATCACGCGCCGTGCGAATCGCGCCCGGCCGTGCGGGCCCGGCGCGATGGCGTCCTGGCCCCCCTGCGGGAGCGATCCACGACGGCAGGCCCCATCGGATCACCCCGGGGGCGCCACCCGCGGAGCGCGCGTGGGTGGCCTGCTGCGCAGGGCGATCCTGCTGTTCTCCCGTTGTGGATCGCGACGCCGAAGGCGGCGCCCGCATCGCGGCGCCCACAGCGCGGCGCCCGCCGGGCCGGAGATCCAGGGGACCGCGATGTCGCCAGACCAACCCACGCCGAACCCGGAAGAGCCATGAAGAAATGCATGGCGGAGAGACTACCAACTCGGCTCGGCGCATGGCATTCGTACTATTTCGGGGCATCACCTCGGAAACATTCGGAGTCCCGTCGCCCACGGTACGTTTCCCACATGCTTCGTCCCGACCCTCCCCCGTCCCGTCCCGTAGTGGTCATCACCGGAGCCAGCGGTGGCATCGGAGCCGCGCTGGCGGCCCGCCTCGCGCCCACCCATGCCCTCGTGCTGGTGGCCCGCCGGGCGGACGCGCTGGCGGCGGTTGCCGCCTCGATCGACACCTCCGCCGTGATACCCGTCGCCGCCGACGTCACCGTCCGCAGCCAGGTGGACGATGTGGTGGAGACAACGCTGTCCCACTTCGGCCGTCTCGATGTCTGGGTCAACAATGTCGGGCGCGGCATCACCCGCGCCCCGTCGGCGCTCACCGACGAGGATCTCGACGAGATGTTGCGCGTGAACGTGAAGAGCGCACTCTACGGAATGCAGGCCGTGCTGCCGCACTTCCGACTCGTCGGACGCGGCCACGTCATCAACGTGTCATCCATGCTCGGCCGGATCCCGTCGGTCGTCCACCGATCGGCGTACAGCGCCTCCAAGCACTTCCTCGACAGCCTCACGGCCAACGTCCGGGACGAGGTCCAGGCGGAGCACCCCGACATCCAGTTTTCCCTGGTTTCCCCGGGCGTGGTGCACACGGATTTCGGCGTCAACGCCCGCCACGGCGGCGTGGACTCACGCACCTTGCCGGATGCCCAGAGCGCGGACGACGTGGCCGCGGTGATCGCGCAGGTCATCGCCGACCGGCGGCCGGACGTGTACACCCGGGCAGGCATGGCCGCCCGGGTGGCGGCATACTATCTGCGGGTCGGCATGGACCCGTGATTGCGGGTTGAGGGCGAGACGGCGCGAGTGATGGCTCGCCGTACGTCGCTCGCGCCCGCGAGCTCGCGCCGTTCCGCCGTTCCGCCCTTCAGCCGTCTTCCCCGCTCACGCGGTCGACTGTCCGCGTGCCGCCGAATGCATCGGGGTTGCGCCGATCGGGGACGCATGCGATTCAAGCGACGGGCCAAGCGTCGGTTCGCACACCCCTTCGGCCGTCTCGCGGATGAGCTGGTCGACCACCGCGCGCAGGTCACCGGTGCGGGCGTAGGTGGCCAGCTGGCGCTGGGCGCTTGAGCCTTCCTCGAGGATCCTGAACGCGTACTCGACTTCCTTGCGCGTTCCCAGCTCGTCGAGCACGTCGTCGAGGAACCACTCGATGAGTTCACGGATCAGCACCGCCGCCGGCAGCTCTTCCTTCTTGCCGAAGTCGATCAGCTTGCCGCCCAGCCCGTAGCGCACGGCGCGCCACTTGTTCTCCTCGATCAGGTCGCTGGCGTACACGCGGAACGTCATGTTGTCGCGGCGCAGCTTCCACATCTTGGCGACCACCGCCTGCAGCATGGCGGCAATGCACACCGCCTCATCCACCCGGGTGTTCACGTCACAGACGCGGAACTCGAGCGTGGGATACGCGTGATGCGGGCGCACGTCCCACCAGATCTTGGAGCCATTGGGGATGCTGCGCGTCTTCACCAACGTGTCCACCAGGTCTTCGTAATCGCTCCAGCCGTTCAGGATGCGAGGCACCCCGGTCCGCGGGAAGTTCTTGAAGACGATGCTGCGATACGAGTGCAGCCCGGTGTTGCGTCCGAACCAGAAGGGGGACGACGTGGACAGACACAGGATGTGAGGCAGAATGTACCGGGCCGCGTTGAGGCAATCGATGCGGAACTCCGGATCTTCAATGCCCACATGTACATGCGTACCGAAGATCAGCAGACGATGGGCGAGGTCCTGGAGCTCCGCCTGGACGCCAAGATAGCGTTCCTTGGGCGTCATCTCCTGGTTCATCCAATTGGAGAACGGATGGGTGCCCGCCGAGGCGATGGTAAGCCCGTGCTGACCGGCCGCCTTGATCACCAGGCCGCGCAGCTTTACGAGGTCGTCGCGCAACTCCGCGATGTTGGCGCACGGTTTCGTGCCGATCTCGACCTGGCACTGATGCAATTCGGCCTTCACGTCGGCCAGCTGCGCAAAATCCGACTGGACCAGGGCGTCGAACCCCGGCGTGAGATCACGTGTGACCGGATCGATGATCTGGTACTCTTCCTCGATTCCGACGGTCAGGCTTGGGCCCCGCATCTAGTCCCCCACGCCCACGCGGGGCGCATTGTTGGCCGTGGACCATTCGACAGCCGCCCGAATGAACCCGCCGAACAGGTGTCGGGTATGCGGGTCGGCCATCTCGAAGACTTCGGGGTGCCACTGCACCCCGACCAGGAACGCATCCGCGGTGCCTTCGATCGCCTCGATCAGCCCGTCGTCGGCCGTCGCCGAGGCGACCAGATCACGTCCCAACGCCTTGATGCCCTGATGATGCATGCTGTTGACGGGGCACCGTGTGGATTCGAGTAATCGTGACAGGCGCGTGGCTGGTTCGATACGCACCTCGTGCGCCAGATGGTCACGCTCAAAGCCGGCATTCGGGAAGTAGTCGTGTTTGTGGAAAGCTGAATTTTGTGAGGCAAGATCCTGCCACATGGTTCCGCCCTGGGCCACGTTGATTATCTGCAGGCCGCGGCACAGGCCGAGGACCGGCTTGCCGTCTTCGATGGCCCACCGGACCAGCTGCAGCTCCACCCGGTCGCGCGCCGGATCGAGATTGCCGCACTCGGGGCGGACCGCTTCACCGTATTCAGCCGGATTGATGTCCACGCCACCGGGAATGAGCAGTCCGTCGAGCCGCTCATAGATCTCCCGCAGCGTGAACAGGTCGTCATCGAGCAGCGGGATCATCCACGGGACGGCGCCCACGCTGGTGGCCGCCACGAAGTAGCGCTGATTCATCACCCACGACGACGGCAGGGCCGGCGGGATGCCGTCGATGGAATGCAGGGTCTGGGTCGTGAGCCCGATGGTCGGGCGATACAGGGACGACATCAACGCGCCTCGACGAGGAAGGTGGGAACGTTCGACCCGCCACCGGCGGTGACGTTGAGCAGTGGATCGGTCGCAATGCGGGTGAGGCAACCGGACACGGTCGACCCGTTGGCCAGGAACGGCGCCGTGTCGAGCATGCGATCTCCAATGTGCAGGCCGCCATCAGCCCAGGCCGGCCACGGCTCACTCGGCAACGTGACGCGCTCTTGCACGATGAACGGCTCTACCAGGGCCGCCTGGATGGCCGACCGCCACGTGTCGTCGTCAACGGTCCACCCCAGCACGATCCCCTTGCCGCCGTACTCGTCGTTCGGCTTGAGCACCATGGTGGAGCGGTTGGCGGCGATGAACGGCACCAGATCCACCTCCCCCGACGCATGTTGCGTCCAGCGCTCTTCCACGACACGCGTCCACGGCACATGCGCGCGGACCGCCTGCTGTTCGTCCACCGACAGCAGCGACGCATGCCGCTCGTCACTTAACACGGCAAGTGAGGACTTCTTGTGCAAGAGCTTGCAGCGGAACGGGTTGACCATACACACCGCACCGTCCTTCACGGCCCGCACCACTGGCGAGTCGAGCCCCTCGCGGGTCACCAGTTCATCGATGAGCACCCGCTTGTAGATGAGCGTCACATGCCGGCCGGCGATCGTGAGCCGGCCGTTCGCGTACTCCGCATCGCGCGGATCGCCGATGAACGCCTCGAGGCCACGCGCCCGGAACTCACGCTCGAAGAGCACGAACTCGCTGTAGGTGGGGACCTCCTTCCAATCGAGGATCACGATGGTGGGCGCTTCGCGATATCCACGCCACTCCTCGTAGGCCCGCAGCAACGCGTCCACTACGCTGGCCGCGGCCGGTATCGGCAGCGCCACATGGGTCCGCCCGAACGCCTGCATGGCCGGCATCGCCAGAAACGCCTGCGACAACGCATCGTTGTACGCCGCCCCCGCGGGGGTCTCAGCGTTGTACTCCGTGAACTGCAGCCCGCCCTGCCCCGGCGCATAAAAGGCGTCGAGGCGCGAGGTCGGACTCGTGGCGGCGAACCCCGGATCGGCATGGATGAGCTGCTCCTCCCACGCCGTGAGCCCGAAGCGCTGACGCAGCGCCGCATCGGCCATGGCCGCCTGCCGTATCTTCTCGAAGGCCTGCCCCACCAGCCCGCTTTCCCGGGCGATATGGCGGTACTCCGCGAGGCTCAGAAAGCGCGGCCGCAGCACACTGCAGAGCGCCCGGTCGCCGAAGAACAGCCCCTGCTGCCGAAGCTGCTGCGCCAACACGGCCGCCGACGCCTCGGCGCAGCCCCCCGTCGCGAGCACGTCATGGTACTGCGCAATGGCCGCTGTGGACATGTTCACTGTCACGGAATTGTGATCACCGCGGACCGGCGCCAATCGGCGCGACCACCGGCGGTGCGGTGATGATGGGGCCGGCCGGCACCGCGGGGCGGGGCGCCGAAGCCAACGCGATCGCGAGATCGGCCATATGCTCCACCACCCATTCGAAGTAGCTGGGGGTGAGGGAGTTGATGTCCATGTCCGGCGCCGGGTTCATGAAGTCGATGGCATAGGGGATGCCGTCCTTCACCGCGAATTCGACCGTGTTCATGTCGTAGCCCAGCGCCCGACAGAGCGTCAGCGCATCGCGCACGCAGCGGGCCTCGAGCTCCTGGCTCAGGTAGCCCGGGTCGGGGATGTACCGGCGCTCCCGCGGATCGTACGGCATGGGCAGGACGTGCTCCCGCCCCAGCACCATACAGCGCACGTACGCGTCCCACTTGATGAACTCCTGCACCACCATCGTCAACAGGCTGCTGTTGTTGTAGTGGTGGATGAGCTCCTCCATCGACTGGCAAATGTAGACGTCGCGCCAGCCGCCGCCGTGGGCGTCCTTGAGGACGCAGGGGAACCCGATGTGCTCCGCGACCCCACGCCAATCGAGCGGATAGGCGAGGTTGCGCAGCGACTCGGTGTGCGAGATGCCCGGGATGTAGTCCTTGTTGGGAAGGACCATGGTCTTCGGGTGCGCGACACCATGCTGGATGGCCAGCGTCGCGTCGTAGAACTTGTCGTCCGCCGACCACATGAACGGATTGTTCACGACCGTCACGCCCATCCGCGTTGCGTGCTTCAGGAAGGTGCGGTAGAACCCGACTTCGTGGGAGATGCGGTCGATGATCAGCGTGTAGGGCACCGCCTGCCCCATCCGCGTCGCATCGAGCTTGATGTAGTCGGCCGTCACGCCGGACTGGCGCCGTGAGACCGCGTCGAGAAACGCGGGCGGAAACGACCATTCCCGCCCGACCAGCAGACCGATCCGAGGTTCAATTGACACGTCTGGACTCCTGATGGGATGCGCGTGATCTCCGGAGAATGTCGCCCCGACGCGCTCTCCGCCATGGGGAGACCTGAGCGGGAACCCTTTGCCGGCCGGCGCAACCGTCCGAGGCCGACCGATTCGCCTTTCGGTCACGTGTGCGCAAACAAGAATCCAGCATTTTTGTGATAGCACTGAATGTGGACAAGACAGCCCGACCGACCCCAAAAGACAGGAGCATCACGAAGCCATCTTTCCACACCTCGGCGGACCCCAGCGTGATCGGGGAATGGACGTTAGCCGGTTTTCCACAGGGTTCTCAACATGTATCGACATGTCTGTCAATAACTTAGATCAATCCATTCGTATTGCGTGGACACGCCGATCGTCATAACATCCCCGCCCATGATCTGATCGATTCATGCCCCATGGGTCGTCATCACGTTCCTGTCTTCTCACGGAATTGCGCCATGCACGTCGTACCCATTGACGCGCCTCACGGCCAGCTCGATCCCGCACCTGTCACAAGTCTTGCTCTCCACACAGAAGTGCGCGGGGGTCAGCTGTCGGCGTTCTGGACCGCTGACGATCGGTACGTGCTGCGTTTCGAGGGGACCGAGGGCGCGAGCTGGTACGCCATCGCTGCCGTCGACGCGGCGGCGCCGACGGCAGCCGATGCGAACGACGACGCGCGTCGGCTGTGGGGGATGCTGCTGGCCGACATCATTCCCCTTGGGGGCGGGCGGGTGGCGTTCCCCGTGGGCAGCAGCGGCCGGCGCGTGTATCGCGTCTGGCGGGCCGCGAAGGGCACCCCAGGCGCTGGGCGGACTAGAATCCTGGGAGTTCGAGCTGCGCGGTCACGCCGCCTGCCAGCGTGACGCCCGCCGCTTGCAGCCACGCGAGCAGGACGTCCTGTCCATGATCACCGGCCATGGCCGAGCGGGCGGCACTGAGGTGCAGCTTGAACTCCCCGGACACGTCGGGCAGCGTCCGCCGGAGCACGGCGACCGTGAGCAACTCCGTGGCGTCGGCGAGGTGACGAATCGCGAACTCCGTCATGCGGACTCGCAGGGCTGCCGCATTGCGCAGCGGGCCATCCCCCGGCACGTCATGATCGGCCCGCCGCTCGCGGAAGGCCGCCAGGCGCGAGCGGGTGGCCGTGAGCGTCGGCAGGTCATCGGCCGCGTGCTCGGGGAGCGCGGCAACCGGCGCGCCCATCAGGCCGAGCCATGCCAACCAGAGCGTGCCGCGCGCATAGGGCTCCCACGCCTCGTGCTCGAGGCGTTGGGCGGTCGCGGTCACGACATCGGTGACGTGGGAGCGGGCTTCCCACCACCGCACGTAGCTGTCGGTCTGGCGGGACACCAGAGCGAGTGCTCCCAGACGGAGCGCCCACTTGATCGCCGATTCGCCATCATCGAGCGGCGGGCGCAAGGCAGCCGCGCAGCGGAAGGCCCGGGCCGCCCCGAGCGCGAGAACCGCCTGGGCAAGATCACGTCCCGCCGAGGGGACGGGCTGCAGGGCAGCCTCCAACTGGCCGAGCGCCGCCAACTCGTAGGCGGTGCCGAGCAGGGCCAGTCCATCGGCGATCGGCTCGCCCAGTCCATCGCCGGGCAGCAGGGAGGCCCCTTCCGCCCGTTCGAGCAGGAGCGCACGGCGCTCGACCGGGATCGCGGCGACGGCCCAGTGGTCGTCGAGCGTGGTCCTGGCAAGGTCAGCCAAGGCCTGCGCGGCGCGGTCACGGTCAACAGCCGGGAAGAGGACGGGCATCCAGCCTCCATCAGGGGAGAGCTCGAACGGGGTCCTGCAGGGAGTCCAGCACCACCCAGACGGTAGCAACACCGGTGCGGCCCCAGACCATGCACGCCTGAGCAGCGCACCGCACCACCATCACTGTCGCATTTATGTAACAGGTCGGCATCTGTCAAGGGCGAACCAACGGTTTTGCCTGTCGGCACAGGTGCCTCTTCCGAGGAGTTCCGCGTGGGATTCGAGTCGTCACTGGTGGCGCGCCGCCGTCTGGCCGCCATGGCCGCAACGAAGCACTGCATTCAGGAAGCCCTTGACCCGCAAGGCTTTCCCCCCCTGCACGCGACTCCCGTCGGACGAAGCGAGCCAATGGGTGGGCCATTCCCGGCGTCGGCGACGGCGCTGGTCCAGCAGCTGGACCACCTGGCCCACGACATCATGGCGACGCCTGGGGCCGGTGGTGCCCTCATCGCGGCATACGCCGCGCAGGCCCGGGCGCTGACGCTCGTGGTCGAGGCCGCCCAGCGGGCCGGCTCGGCACCGCTGCCGGCCTCGGTGATCGCGGCGGCCCGGGACGCGCTGGCGGCGAACGCATCCTTTCAGGGATTGATGGCGGGGTGAACCCGCAGGTCGTCGCGCGCTGAAAGGCATGACCCGCCGAGTCACCAACCCCAGTTCACGGCCCCTTCACTTCCACCTTCTTCTCCGCCTTCGGGTCCTCGAGCGTCTCCAGCACCTGCCGCCACGAGAACTTGTTCCCCTTCCCGAGCACGTAGTAATCCATCCACGCCTGCTCGGCCGCGCTCTTCACCAGGCGGTTGCGGGCATCAGGAATGCCGTGTGACGCCCCCGGGTACATGAACAGCTCGGTGGGCACGCCCACCCGCTTGAGCCCCATGTGCAACTCGACGCTCTGCGGGCTGGGCACGCGCGGGTCGCCCTCGACCACGTGGATCATGGTGGGCGTCTTCGCATTGCGAATGAACTGGATGGGTGACTGGCGCCAATACGCATCGAAGTCGTCGTACGGCAACTTGTCGCCCAGGTAGTGCTGGCGATTCCGCTGCACGTCCGACTGGGCGTACATCGAAATCCAGTTGGAGGTCCCGGCGCCGCTGCTGATGGCCTTGAAACGGTCGGTGTGCGTGAGAATCCAATTGCTCCAATGCCCGCCGGCACTCCACCCCAGCACGCCCATCCTGGTGCTGTCCACCATGCCCTGCGCGATGAGCGCGTCCACACCGGTCATGATGTCCTGATAGCCCGGATCGAAGTAGTTGCCCACAATGCCGTTCTTGTGGGCCTCACCGTAGTTGGTGGAGCCGCGGTAGTTGGGCATGAGCACCATCCACCCCTGCCCCGCGTACACCTGTGAGCCGTAGCCGCCATTGAAGCTCAGCAGGTCGGCCGCCGCCGGTCCGCCGTGAATGGCGACGATGAGCGGGTACCGTCGCCCGGGCTGATAGCCCACCGGCTTGAGCAGCACGCCACCGACCGGCTTGCCGTCCTTGGACGTCCAGGTG
This sequence comes from Gemmatimonadota bacterium, assembly GCA_021299375.1. GTDB lineage: Bacteria > Gemmatimonadota > Gemmatimonadetes > Gemmatimonadales > Gemmatimonadaceae > Gemmatimonas. The sequence continues at coordinate 24,056 of JAJTGR010000011.1, read as the reverse complement.
AATTCGCTCTCCTCGCCAAGGGCGATCTGCTCACGCACCCAGGGATTGGGGTCGGTGAGCTGCACCCACGCGCTGCGATTGGGGAGGGCGGCCAGCGAGGCCACCGTGTACAGCGCCGGCGGCGTGGCCGGGTCCTGATACGACACCATCAGCCGCTTGCTGGCCTCGTCCTGCGAGACGTTCACCACGCCCTGCACGTTGGTGACCGCCTTGACCTTGCCGCTCGCCACATCCAGCGCGAACAGCTGATTGGTGGCCTTGGCGCCCTCGTTGTAGTAGATGGTCTTGCCGTCGGCCGACCAGAAGTCGGCGCTGACGTCGCCGTCATAGTCGCCGATCTTGCGGAAGGGGGTGCCCTTGGCCGCCACATCGCGCACATACACGCGGCGGTTCTTCATGGTGTAGCGCGTCATGTCGTCCGACGCCGAAAACGCGATCGTGCGCGAATCGGGGGAGAAGCTGAGCGGGCTCTCCGAGATCTCGTCGTTCTTCGTCAGCCGCTCGACGCTGTTGTCGCGCGTGTCGAGCAGGAAGACATCGGAGTAGATCCCTTCTTCGGTGATGTTGCGCTTGTAGCGATCGTTGGGCGTGGCCTGAAACCCGATCCACCGACCATCGAGGGACAGCGTGAAGTTGCCCACCGCCATCGACGTGTCACGCGTCAGGCGCGTCGTGGGGTAGCTCGGCCCGGTGAGATCGAGCATCCACAGCGAGGCCGTGGGGGTCGCAGCATTGCGGATGTCCACGGTGAACTTCTTCTCGCGGCGCAGCGTTTCGTCGGCGTCGTTCGTGTCGGCGGTGACGAAGTAGATGCGCTTGCTGTCCGGGCTCACGCGCCACGTGGAGACGCCCGTGGGGTGCCTGGTCAGCGTGGCGGGGGTGAGCGAGTCGACACGTGTACCCTTCTCCAGCGCCGAGACGGCCAGCGCGTAGAGCTGTTCTTCACCGCTCTTGCCGCTACGGTAGATCAACCACATACCGTCCTTGGTGAACTCGAAGGTGCTCACCCCCTCCCGCGCGTTGGTGACGCGGCGCGCCTCGCCGCCGTCGGGGCGCATGACGAACAGCTGCTGCTGCCCACTCTGGGCGGCCGGCGCCTCCCGATTGGAGGCGAACACGAGCCAGGCGCCCGACGGGGCCCATCGCGGGGCCCCCTCGTTCTTGTTGGTGGTGAAGGTGAGCTGCTTCGTGCTGGGCAGGCCGCGGTCGGTCTGCACCAGGTAGAGATCGGTCTGGGTGGTCGCCTCCCTCCAGTCCGGCGTGGTGAGCGTATACAGCACCTGCTTGCCGTCGGGGGAGACGGCAGTGGCGCCCGCCGAGCGCAGATACTGGGCATCGAGCCAGGTCATGGGGCGCTTGGCGGCGGGCGCGCCTTGGGCCGAGAGCGTCGAGGCCGCCAACCAGACCAGGGCCAGCGGCGCGCCGACCGCGAGTGGCATCCGAACCGACATAGATGAGAGTCTCCTGCGGGGGAAGGGGGGACTGAGCCCGGGTACGTTGCACCGCGAACGGGGCCCGGGCAACGCAGCGGCCGGCGCCGGGCGCGGGGAGGGCCCCGTGCCCGGGTCCGCGACTCAGTGCGGCAGCCAGATCAGCAGCGTCCCCCAGGCGGCGGTGCTGCCGCGGTTGAACTCGGCAGGGGTCGACGACGGTGTGTAGAACTCGACGCCGGCGATCATGGCCGGGTCGAGGCTGCGCAGATCGAACGGCGGGAGGGTGCCACCGGTCTCGTATCGGATCACGTTGTCGACGATGACCTGCACGTAGCACCGGGCCTGCCCCGCATTGGCGCGGGGCGACAGCGAGATGTTGCCGCGCGCGGATCCCGCGATGCGCGCGCTCCCCAGTTCCCAGGTGCGAAGTGCCGAGACTCTCGCGCGCAGCAGCCCATCGAGTGAGCGTGCTTCCACGTGAACCAGCTCTTCGCGGGTGAGAAGGCGGACCAGCTCCATCGCGCGCCGCTGCTCGAATTCCGCGTAGGCGATATTGCGCGGGGCGTCACGGGGCGCCACGGCCACGACGCGCTGGAGCTCCTGCGGCAGGGGGGCGAGGTCGACGTCAACCTCGAGCGGATCGCCGGCCGTGGGGGTGACAACGGCACGCGCGGGCGCGAAGCCGACCGCCTGTACCACCAGCTTCTGGTCGCCATCTCGCAGGGCGTTCAGCACGAATCGTCCCAGCGAGTCGGTGCGCGTCTGCCGGGCGGCAGCGGGTACGGTGACCGACGCGCCCCCCACCGGACGCCCCGACGCCGTGCTCCGCACGGTGCCGCGAATGGTGCCGGTTTGTGCGAGGAGGGGGGACGGGCCTGCGAACGTGGTGCAGGACAACACGGCGACGAACGCGGTGGCCGCTCGACGTCGTGGGCACAGATTCCAAGGCAATCCCATGACTTGTCGGTAAATGGAGGTGGTCGGGACTCTGTCGCATTTGCCCCTGCACGATGATGCCCCCGCGCACGATACCGGGCCCGCATGGTGCGCATCTTGCCGAAGCCCTGACGTCGGGGCAACATCCCGGCATGCCCTCCCTCCTTCGGATTCCGGGCGGCCCGTGTGCCGCCCGTCGCATCGCTGCCCTGCTCTCAGGCGGCCTCCTCCTCGCGCATGCCCCGCTGGCAGCCCAGCGCGCCGCGCCGGCCGGCAATCGCCCCGCCGCCACCGACCGTCCGGCCTACGACCCGACGCTCTACTCCGACGGCACCCGCACCAACCGCGCCTTCAAGTCACTGCGCTGGCGGCTGGTCGGGCCCTTCCGCGGCGGCCGTGCCACCGCCGTGACCGGCGACCCCACCAAACCGCTGGTGTTCTACTTCGGGGCGGTGAACGGTGGCGTCTGGAAGACCACCAACGCCGGCCAGACGTGGGAGAACATCACCGACGGCAAGACCGACCTCTCGTCGGTGGGCGCCATTGCCGTGGCGCCGAGCGACCCCAACGTGATCTGGGTCGGGTCTGGCGAGGGCAAGCCCCGCGAAGACCTGACCTACGGCACCGGCGTGTACCGCAGCACCGATGGCGGCGACACCTGGGTGCCGCGCGGCCTCGCCAACACGCACCAGATCACCAGCCTGCGTGTGCACCCGAGCAACCCCGACGTGGCCTACGTCACGGCCCTCGGTCACGCGTTCGGGCCGAGCCCGGACCGCGGTGTATTCCGCACCACCGATGGCGGCGCGACGTGGAAGAAGGTGCTGTTCATCGACGACAGCACCGGCGCGGCCGATCTCTCCATCGATGTCACCAATCCGCGCATCGTGTACGCGAGCCTGTGGAAGTTCCAGCGCACACCGTGGGGCATGAATGCCGGCGCCGGTCGCAGCGGCCTCTGGAAGAGCACCGATGGTGGCGACACGTGGACCGAACTCACCTTCAACCCCGGCATGCCCAAGGGGCTCATCGGCAAGATCGGCGTGGCGGTATCGCCCGCCAATCCGCGCCGCGTGTATGCCAACATCGAGGCGCAGGATTCGCTGGGTGGGGTGTTCCGCAGCGACGATGGCGGCGACACGTGGACGCGCACCAATCGCGACCAGAAGTTCGTGGTGCGGCCATTCTACTACATGAGCGTCACCGCCGACCCGGTCAACGAGAACACGGTGTACGTGATGAACCTGCAGGTGAGCCGCTCCATCGACGGCGGGCGCACCTTCAGCACCGTGCGGGTGCCGCATGGCGATACGCACATCATGTGGGTCGACCCCAAGGACCCGCAGCGGCTCATCAACGGCAACGACGGCGGCGCTACCGTATCGCTGGACGGCGGCCGCACCTGGAGCTCGCAGAACAACCAGCCCACGTCGCAGTTCTACCATGTGACCACCGACCAGTCGCAGCCCTATCGCATTCTGGGCGCCCAGCAGGACAACACCACGGTGAACATCGCGCATCGCAGCGACCGCGGCAGCCTCACCGAGCGTGACTGGTACCCGGTCGCGGGGTGCGAGAACGCCTACATCGCCATCGACCCCCGCGATCCCAACGTGACGTTCGGCGGCTGCTACATGGGCCAGCTCACCCGGCACGACGCGCGCACCAACATGCGCCGCGATGTGTCCGTGTGGCTCGGCAACTACGACGGCATGGCCGTGGCCGACGTACCGCAGCGCTTCCAGTGGACCTTCCCCATTCACTTCTCGCCACACGACCCCGACGTGCTGTACACCGCGTCGCAGTACGTGTGGCGCTCGCGGAATCAGGGCAGCAGCTGGGAGAAGATCTCTGGTGACCTGACACGGCATGACCCGGCCACCATGGGGCGCAGCGGCGGCCCCGTGTCGGGCGACATGACCGGCACCGAGTGGTACGCCACCATCTTTGCCTTCGCCGAGTCGTCGCTGAGCAAGGGCGTGCTGTGGACCGGCAGTGACGATGGGCTCATTCACCTGTCGCGCGACAACGGCGCCACCTGGACCAACGTCACGCCCAAGGCCTTCGGCGCGTTCACGCGCGTGTCCATCATCGAGGCGTCGCCGTTCGACCCGGGCACGGCCTACGTGGCGGCCAATCGGTACCAGCAGGACGACTTTGCGCCGTACCTGTTCAAGACCACCGACTTCGGCGCCACGTGGACGCGCATCGACGCCGGTATCCCCATGGGCGCGTTCACCCGCGCCATCCGCAGCGATACGAAGCGGCGCGGCCTGCTCTTCGCCGGTACCGAGACCGGCGTGTACGTCTCCCTCAACGACGGCGCGCGCTGGGAGCCGCTGCAGCTCAACCTGCCGCGGGTCGTGGTCCGCGACCTGCGCGTGCATGACAACGACCTGATCGTGGCCACGCACGGCCGAAGCTTCTGGTCGCTCGACAACATTGCCCCGCTGCGTACGCTCGCCGACAGCATCACCGCCAAGCCGGTGCACCTGTTTGCGCCCGAGCCGGCGATACGCTGGACCAGCATGGGCGGCAGTCGCGGAAGCGCCCTTGCCGGTGCCAACCCGCGCTACGGTGTGCACGTGGATTACTGGCTCAAGACCGCTCCCGGTGCCCCCATCACCCTCGAGTTCCTTGAGGCCGACGGGCGGATCGTCCGCAGCTTCACCAGCGCACGGGCCCCGCGACCGGACAGCCTTGGTGCGCGCGCCGACTCGGCGGCGGCAGCCGTACGCGCGAAGCTGAACACCGAGGCACTGGCCTATGAAGCGGCGGACTCGGTCGTGCACGCCCGCGCCGGCAGCAACCGCTTCGTGTGGGACCTCAACTATCCCGGACCGAAGACCATTCCGGGCGCCATCGTCGACGACGGTACCACCGATGGGCCGGTGGCCGTGCCGGGCACGTACCGCGTGCGGCTCATTGCCGGCACGGATACGCTGGAGCGGCCCTTCACGGTGGCCCCCGATCCGCGCGTCTCCCTCACGGCGGCCGAGTACCGGGCCCAGTTCGATGCCGCGAACGCGGTGGGCGCGCGTATCACCAGCATCACCGAGAGTGTGGCCCGAATCGAAGACCTGCAGCGCCAGCTCGACGACCGGGCGCGACAGGCAGATGCACAGGCGTACGCCAAGGACGTGCGCGACGCCGCTACCACGCTGCGCAAGCAGCTGGAGGCGGTACGGGCGGAGATCTACGAGGTGTACACCAAGGCCGATCAGGCCACCCTCAACTATCCGATCAAGCTCTACCAGATGTTCATCTCGCTCAATGCGCAGGTGCTGGAGGGCACGAATCCGCCCACGAGGCAGCATGGCGAGATCACGAACGACCTCGGCGGCAAGCTCGACGTGCAGCTGCGCACGTTGCAGGGGCTGGAAGACAAGGAGCTGAGCGCGTTCAATGCGCTGCTCTCGCGGCTTGGTGTACCCAACGTGTTCGCGCCCAAGAAGCCGATCGGCTAACTGGGTCGCCGTACCGACGCGGTGTCAGGCGAGCGTTGCCAACACCGCGTCGGCACCTCGGCGTGTCGTGGTGCGCTCCGCTCCGGGCGGGACGATAGCCGGGCAGCTGCATCGCGACGTCCCACCCCGGCACGACCCGCGCCCGTTGGGCGTCCTTGGTGATGTCGATGAGCACGGGCCCCGGCCGACCGGTGCGCGCGAGGTGAAAGGCCTCGCGCAAGACGCGCGGCAGGTCGGCGGCCGATGTCACTAGGGAGTTGTGCGTGGTGATCGGCACGGTGATGTCGGGGCCGCTGGTGCCGATGCACACCCCCACCTGCCCCGTGGCGCACGTGTACCCTTCGGCGGCATGGCCGCCCCCCTGTTCGTGGCGCGCCAGCACGTGGCGCAGCTGGTCGCGATAGTCCCAAAGCGCCTGGTCGAACAGCATGATGCACCCACCCGGAACGCCGAACCGCACGCGGACACCCTCGTGGATGAGCGCTTCGCGCATCACCTGCGCCCCGGTGCGGTCTGGTGCGGCAGGCAGGCCACTGGAGGTCGGTGGCAGAGGTCCGTCGATCATCGAAGGCCTGATGAAAAGTCAGAAGCCCCTCTCCGCGGCGGCGGAGGGGGCCTTCGTGGCAGTTCGTCAGGCTCGCCCCTCCCGCAGATCGGGAGAGGCGGCGTGTTCGCGTCAGTACATCGCGACGGTGCGGCCTTGCTCCCGGGTACCACGTACGACAACCACCGTAACGAGCAGCGTTACGATGGCGGGAATCAGGCCAAGGAGTCGAAAGGACGTCGGGAGCATCAGGGGAGAGAGCGAGCGGGCCGGAGTGCGGTGACGGGGGCGGCGTTTTGACGATGCGACGATATCGGCCGACGTCACGCGGGACGACAACGCGGATTCAAGGGCCGACCCGTACGTTTTCGCAACCCGCGCGGTGAGATTGTTGGCCGGCGACCTCGGCCTACCGATCGGCGTAGACGTGCGTTTCGGCCCTCGCCCCGGGATGCACCACCGCCCCATAGCGGGCTGGCCCCACGGTCTGCGCGTAGCGCCAGATCGCGCCGCTCTGATAATCGGTGGCCCGCGGCGCCCAGGCGGCGCGACGCGCGGCGAGTTCGTCGTCGGTGAGTCGTACCGACAGCGTGCCAGCGGCGGCGTCAATGTCGATGACATCGCCGTCGCGCAGCAGCCCGATCGGCCCGCCGTCGGCCGCCTCGGGGCCCACGTGACCGATGCACAGCCCGCGCGTCGCGCCGGAGAAGCGCCCGTCCGTGACGAGCGCCACCTGATCGCCCATCCCCTGGCCGTAGATGGCGCTCGTGGTGCTGAGCATCTCGCGCATGCCGGGCCCCCCCTTGGGCCCTTCGTAGCGGATGATGAGCACGTCGCCAGCGGCATATTGTTCCCGCATGACCGCCTCGAAGCATGCTTCCTCGCTGTCGAACACGCGGGCAGGCCCGGAATGGGCGAGGTGTGCGAGTCCGGCGACCTTCACGATCGCGCCATCGGGTGCCAGGTTGCCGCGCAGCCCGACCAGACCGCCCGTAGGCGAGATGGCGCGCGACACCGGCATCACCACCTGCTGCTCGGTCGGGAGGACCACGTCGGCGAGGTTCTCCGCCAGCGTGCGCCCCGTGACCGTGAGGCAGTCGCCGTGCAGGAAGCCGCCGTCGAGCAGCACTTTGAGAATCACGGTGACGCCGCCGATATCGTGCACATCCTTGGCGAGGTACCGCCCACCGGGCTTGAGATCGGCAATGAGCGGCGTACGCCGGAACACCTCCGCCACATCGAACAGATCGAAGGCGATCCCCGCTTCGTGCGCCATGGCCGGCAGGTGCAGCGTCGCATTCGTGGATCCGCCCGTCGCGGCCACCACAGCGGCGGCATTCTCCAGCGCCCGACGCGTGACGATCTGTCGCGGGCGCGGGCCTTCGCGCACGAGGCGCATGACCGCCTCGCCCGACCGTTCGGCGAAGGCGTCGCGCGTGTCGTATGCCGCCGGCGGACTCGCCGAGCCGGGGAGCGCGAGCCCGATGGCCTCGGACACGTAGGCCATGCTGTTGGCGGTATACTGACCGCCGCATGAGCCAGCCCCCGGGCACGCCACTTTCTCGAGCGCCGTGAGTTCGTCGAGGGAGATCTTGCCGGCGGCGTGGGCCCCCACTGCCTCGAAGACATCGAGCACCGTGACATCACGTCCGTGAAAGCGCCCGGGCAGGATGGAGCCGCCATAGAGAAACACCGACGGGATGTCGAGGCGGAGCATCGCCATCATGAGCCCCGGCAATGTCTTGTCGCAGCCGGCAAGGCCCACCAAGGCGTCGTAGCAGTGGCCACGCACGGTGAGTTCGACCGAGTCGGCGATCGTCTCGCGACTCACCAGTGAGGCCTTCATGCCCACGTGTCCCATGGCGATGCCATCGGTGACCGTGATGGTGGTGAACTCGCGCGGGGTGCCGCCCGCCGCCGTCACGCCGCGCTTCGCCGCTTCCGCCTGCCGCTTGAGCGCGATGTTGCAGGGCGCCGCCTCGTTCCAGCTGGACACCACGCCGACTATGGGCCGCGCAATGTCGTCCGCCGAGAGGCCCATGGCGTAGTAGAACGCGCGGTGCGGCGCGCGCTCCGGACCGGAAGTGGCATGACGGCTGGGCAGCGACGATTTGTCCATGACAGGCGCGCGGAAGGGGAGACGACGCGGTGGCGACTGCCCGACGATGCGCTACCAGCCTCGCGGACGCAATCGTTCGGCGCGTTCGAGGGCGTCCACGTATCGCCGGTCACTCTTCTTTGCACGCGGCTTCCGGGAGATCTCCACGGCGCCCAGGACCGCGGCGCCGGTGATGCGCAGCACCGGTGCCGCCGGATCATCCACGATGTCGCCACCGCGCTGCTCGAAGCCGCCCAGAAAGCCCACACCGGACAGCTCGATGCGCACCCCGTCAGGCACGATCAGGTCGACGCCCCCCATGAAGGCGTAGACTTCGATTTCGGTCACGCCCGGCGCGAAGCGCGCCTCGCGCAGGTCGAGTTCACCGCCCCCCATGATGCCGGTGACCTTGAGGTGGCGCGGCACCAGCCAGCCGCCCTTGCTGCCGAAGCCGCCCATGATGGCCAGAGCCAGCCCGCGCTCGGGCACCACGGCGGCGTTGGCGGTGAGGGTGGGCGCTTCGGCCAGCGACCGCTGCGGCTCGGCCGGATCGGCGAGCAGGAGTTCAAGGTCGGCCAGCGACGGTGCCGCATACACGGCAGCCAGCCGCTGGTCGAGTTGCTCGATGGTCAGACGGTGGTTGGCAAACGCCACCGACAACAGATCGACGACCCGCTCCCGGTGGGCGTTGGTAACGGCCACCGGGGCATACGGCGGCCCGCTCACGAGAGCGACGGCCGACGGGTGTGGAAGTCGGTCGCCTGCTGGACCTGATGCGCGATCGACAGGATGAGGTCGTCGTTGTAGAGACTCCCGGTGATCACCGCACAGATCGGCTGCGGCTTGTAGGTGGGCGCCGGGGTGCTGTCATTCGCGCGGGCCCCGCCGCCCCCGAACTGCGGCACGTCGAACGTGTAGGGCAGCACCACGCACGGGTGGCCCGTTTGGGCATTGGGGCCGACGTCGGCGTTGGGCGCCCCGATGAAGCCATCGAGGTCCTTCATGAATGTGCCCCACGCCTGCACCAGCATCAGGCGACGGCGCTGATTGTTGATGAACTCGAAGGCGCGCGTACTGCGGCCACCCACGAAGCGCGGATTCCAGTCGGCGGGGGCCATCGGGTTGGGCGCGCCCTGCGCCACGCCCGCCGGGAGCGCCGGTGGTGTATTGCCGAACGACGCCTGGGTGTTGGCGCGCTCGGGCAGCGCATTGAGGTCGAGGCCGTACTCCTTGGCCTTGCGCTGCACGTAGCTGTCGAACGCTGCCGCATACTCCGCGTTCAGGCCACCGCCCGCCATGCCGGCAACCGTGGGACGTGCACCGATCGGCTTCGGTTGCATGCCGAGCGCGGTGAGTTGCGCCACCAGCTCCTTCGGCGCATTCGCATCGACGCCGATGCGCAGCGACGCGAGCCGCACCGCGCGATCGAATCGGAACGGCGTCGTCACGGTGGAGGCGTCCTTCTCATCCACGCCGTGCAGCACGCTGAACACGAGCGCGCAGTCCTCCACGGTGCGGCACATGGGTCCCACGCGATCCTGCGACCATGACAGCACCATGCCGCCATGCCGGCTCACCCGTCCGTAGGTGGGACGCAGGGCGCTGATACCGTTGCGAATCGCCGGCGACACGATGGAGCCCTGCGTCTCGGTGCCGATGGCGAACGCCACGCAGCCTGCCGCCGTGGCCGACCCGGGTCCGGCCGAGGAGCCGCTCGAGCCGATGTTGAGGTTCCACGGGTTGTTGGTGCGCCCGCCGTACCACCAGTCGTTCTGCGCGAACAACCCGGTGGACAGCTTCGCGAGCAGCACGGCACCGGCGCTGCGCAACCGCACCACGATCTCGGCGTCGTAGTCGAACACCTGGTCCTTGAAGTCCGCCGCCCCCCACGACGTGGGCACACCTTTCGTGGCAAAGAGGTCCTTGATGCCATAGGGGACGCCGTGCAGCGGGCCACGAATCCTGCCGGCCTTGAGTTCGGCGTCCATGGCATCGGCCTCGGCGCGCGCGGACTCCTTCATGAGCGTCACCACGCAGTTGAGCGTGGGATTCAGGCGCTCGAGGCGCTCGAGGTAGATGTCGGTGATGCGCCGCGACGTGAGCTTGCGCTCGCGAATGAGCGCCGCGATGCGGTGCGCGGGCAGGAACGCCAGATCCTCCGCGCTGGTGGGCACGACACCGTTCCACCGTTCAATGGCATGCGGTGTCCGCGCGAACGCCGCCGCGCCACGCTCGCGCACGAGCCGTTCCATGAGCGCTCCGGTGCCGGCCGGATACGGCATGAACTGGAGTGCCGGCGCCTCGCCGTTGCCAAGTGGCACCGGGGGCGCCTGCTGCACGGGCGGCTGGAGCCGCTGCCAAACGCCGGCCGTCGCGTCCAGGTACTCCGCAGTGGTCTGCGCGCCGACGGCCCGGGCTCCGAAGGCGCTGGCCGCCGCCGCGACGAGCGACCGGAACATGAACTGCCGGCGATCGACGCCGGTGGACGCTTCGTCGTAATCGAGGGCCGCCAATTCGGCCTCGGCCTGCTCCAGATATTCGAGGGGGCTATCCACGCACGCACTCCGTACCGGGGAAGAGAGACGGCGGCGCATGGGGCGCGGCCGCAACGCCCTCAATATCTCTCAAAGGTCGCAGAGTGGCGAGAAGGCAGAGCTCAGGGGGGAGATACGAGACGACGATAGAGGAATGAGACACTGGGCCACTCAAGACGGGAGAGCACCGAGCCCTTCATCCGCGGGGGAGTGGCGCCAACAGGACGGGTCACCCGCGCGCCAACGCGCGCCGGGGGGCGGCACGAAAGTGCAGACGCCAGCGGTCGGTGCTCTCAACCTCGTGTGTAGCTCAGCGTCTCAATCCTCTATCGTCGTCTCGGCTCTCCCACTGCCGTCTGGCCTCTCGAACCCGAGAGCCGAGAGCCGAGAGCCGAGCGTCGAGCCGTCAGCGACTAGCCGGCGGTTGTATCCGGAAGGCGAATGCCTGTTCCACCAGCTGCGACACCCGCTTGCCGGCGAAGACCGCCGGCCGGTACTTCATGCGCGGCAGGGCAGCCCGCACAGCGCTCACGAATCCCGGTTCCGCCTGATCGAGCACCTGGAGCGTGAGCGTGTCGGCATAGCCGGTGCTGTCCACGATGAAGCGGGCATACACGACGCCCTGCACGCCCGCCTGCAGCAGGTCGGCCGGGTACTGCGGCCCCTCGGCCGTCGGATCGAGCGCGGCCGCCGAGTCGACTTCGATCTCGCTCATGGCTCGCGGCGCGTCCGACTCCTGCGACGGCACGGCGCTCGGATCGGCCAGCAGACCGCCCTGCGTTCGAACAGCCACCGGGCTGGTACCGTCCTCGGTCGGCGTCGCGTCCAGCCCCTCGCTGAGCGGCAGGGCGCCGCCGATGCCGACGTACTGCAGGCGCTCGTGGGCCGGCGGAGGCACATAATGCTGCAGCGGCGCGAGAAACGTGACGTCATCGTTGGTCTGTCCCGGGCGGTTTCGCTGCTCGAGATAGCCGCCGACCAGGAAGCCCGCGATCACGATGACGGCGAAGCCGACGCCTAACCCCTGCTGCCAGAGTGCCGTCCACGACCAGCGCCGCGACGACTCGAAGGCAGATAGCACGACACGCTTGATGGGCATGCGGACCCCCGTCCATTTCGGCCCACGTCTGTTTCCCGGGGAATTCCTGCCCCCACTAATCCATGGGCCGAGACGTGACGGGTCGCAAGAGCGCCCCGGGCGGGGCGTTCCGTCGGTGGGGGCGGCGGGCGAAGTTTCCCAGTGCGCCTCCCGCGCGGTCGTCCCCTCACACGTGCCCCCACATGCCCGACCCCCTGGTTCCCGGCCGCATCAGCTGGGTCGACCTGACCGTCGACGACGCGCCGCGCCTGCGCGATTTCTACGAGGCCGTGGCTGGCTGGACAGCGCAGCCGCTCTCGATGGGTGACTACGCCGATTACGTGATGGCCGCTCCCGACGGATCGCCGCAGGCGGGGGTCTGCCACGCCCGTGGCCGGAATGCCGGGCTCCCGGCGCAGTGGCTGGTGTACATCACCGTGACCGATCTCGACGCCCGCGTGGCCCAGGTGGTCGCCCTTGGCGGCCGAGTGCTGCGCGCTCCCAATGCCGCAGGACCGTCGGGGCGGTTCGCCGTCATCACCGATCCGGCAGGTGCGGCGTGTGCCCTGTTCGAACCGGCAGCGCCACCCGCATCGTGACGGCGCCTCGCCCTTCCGTTTCCCGCTTGCTCAGGATTTCCGTGCGTTTGACTTCTGCGTTCCCGGCAGTCGCCATCGTGGCGCTGCTGTCCGCCTGCGCCCGCGCCGGCAGCAGCACCGACCCCACGCCCCGCCCGGCCGCGGCCCCGGTGCAGAATGCGCCGATCACCGTCTCCCCGCCGGCCGCGCCTGCGCCAGCGGCGGCTGTGCCGGTGGCCGATACGGCGCGGGCCGACTGGCAGCGACTCGACTTCGATACCGATCGGGTACCGGGCGTGGGATCGGAGCGCGCCCTGCGGGAGCTGCTCGCCAGCCGCCAGCCGCGTCGTGCAGTGATCGTGGCGGTCATCGACGGTGGCATCGACACGGCCCATGCCGCCCTCGCCCCCGTGCTCTGGCGCAACACGCGCGAAGTGGCCGGCAACGGCAAGGACGACGACGGCAACGGCTACATCGACGACGTGTACGGCTGGAACTTCATGACCACGCCCTCCGGCGATGCCGTCCATCACGACACGTTCGAACTGACGCGCCTCTACGCGGCCTGTCGCAACCAGCCGGCTGGCCGAGACACGCCGAAGCCGGCCGCGCGCACCTGTGATTCCCTGCGCACCGCCTACGACGAGAAGTCGCAGGAGATACTCGGTACGCTGGCCCAGGTGCGCAGCATCGAGCGCACGCTGACGCAGGTCACGGCCGCGCTGCAGCAGGCGCTGGGCGCGGGCCCGCTCACCCGCGCCCGCGTGGAGGGATTCACGCCTGCCTCCGAGATGCAGGAACGGGCGAAGCGTGTGTGGCTCCAGCTGGACGCCAACGGACTCGGCGCCGACGCGATCGAGGAAGCCAAGAAGGCGTACGAGTCGCAGGCCCGATACGGCCTCGATACGACGTTCCATCCTCGGAGCACCACCGGTCCCGCCGGCTCGCGCGACGTCACGGGCCCCGATGCGCTGCACGGCACGCACGTGGCAGGCATCATCGCCGCCGTGCGCGGCGGGGCCCAGCCCATGCAGGGAATCGCCCCGTCGGTGCGCATCATGGCGCTGCGCGCGGTGCCCGATGGTGACGAGCGCGACACCGATGTGGCGCGCGCCATCCGCTATGCGGTGGACAATGGCGCGCAGGTCATCAACATGAGCTTCGGCAAGGGCTACTCGCCCGACAAGCCGGCCGTGGACAGCGCCGTGCGCTACGCGGACAGCAGGGGCGTGCTGCTGGTGCACGCGGCAGGCAACGACGGCGAGAACAATGATGTCGTGCCGAGCTATCCCACCAGCGTCCTGGCTGACGGCGCACGCGTGGGCAACTGGCTGGAGGTGGGCGCGAGTTCGTGGAAGGGCGAACGCGCCCTGGCCACGAGCTTCTCCAACTACGGCCGCGCGCGCGTCGACCTGTTCGCACCGGGCGAAGACATTCTCTCCACGGCGCCCGGCGGGCGCTTCAAGCGCGAGAGCGGCACCAGCATGGCGGCGCCGGTGGTCTCCGGCGTGGCGGCGCTGCTGCTGGCATACTTCCCCACGCTCACGCCCGCCGACGTGCGCGACGTGCTGCTCCAGTCGGTGCGTACCTTTCCCGCGCTGCAGGTGCCGCAACCCGGCGGCAGCGGTCAGCGGGTACCTTTCAGCGCGCTCTCGCGCACCGGCGGCGTGGTGGATGCCCATGCCGCCGTGAAGCTGGCCCTGCAGCGGGAAGCCATGCGACCTTAGCGTGACTGATGGTGGCGCCGGGTGCCGGCGGCGTACACCTCGGCCACCAGTCTGCCCCCGGCATCACGGCGCGGCATCCCGATCAGCAGATGCCGCGCGAGCACGAGGTCCTTCAGCAGCGGGAGGCGCGGCAGGTGCTGTTGCTTCCCGCGCCAGACCGCGTGGGGCGTGGCATGGGGGTGCCGCGCCCGGCCTCCTGCAGAATCGCGTCCCGTGGGGCGGTAACGCCCGCGGCGCGAATGGCGCGCAGCGCCGACGATGGTCGCCCCGTCCATAGCACGCCGTTCGGTCCCACCGCTGCTCCGAGCCCCGCACTGGTCAGCACGGACATGCTCCACGGGAGGGTGACCCCCGCCAACGACGGATTGGGAACAGTCGTCACCGCGTTGTTGCTGATGCGGCGGAGCCCCACCGTCGTGGCGAGGTAGAGATCCTGCGCCGAGTTCGCGCCACCGGCGAGCGCGCGCAGCCCGTCGGCCGGCAGGTAGGACGACCAGGCCGTGCCGTTCCAGCGCAGCACGTTGCCAAGTTCGGTGGCAATCCAGACGTTGGCCGAGTCGGCACCCCACACCGAGACGATGCGCGCCGTAGTGGGGCTGGAGAGGCGTTGCCAGGTCGATCCGTCGTAGCGCAGCAGTGTGCCGTTCTCACCGCCGGCCACGCCGAAGCGGGGGGAGGCCATCCAGATGGCGCGCAGTGTGTTGCTGACACCGCTGTTCACGGCAGTCCACGTGGTCCCCGCGAGGCGCGACATGCCCCCGGCCGTGCCGACGGCGAAGATGGTGCCTCCCGCGCCGTGCACGTCGAGCACCGTGTACCCGACTGAGGACGTGCCCACCTCCTGTCCGTCCACCACGCGCACGATCGCGTTGACGCCGCCGGCGTAGAGTTCGGTCTCGCTCACGGGGTGGACGGCGTAGAGGACGTCCTGGGACGTGAACGCCGCCGAGAACGCGACGCCGCCGCTGGCGCCAATGATGGTGCGCGTGTCGCCCACGAAGTAGGATGTACCGCCCGTCGAAGTCGCGGCGTCGTAGAAGTCAGGCACGACCGACCGCGTCGTCCAGCTGGTTCCCGTGAATTCCTGTATGCTGGCCCGGTACGAGCCCACGATGACTGGTCCGCCGGCCCGCGGCACCATGAGCCGACGCCCATCATTCCAGCGAAGCGCACCCGTGTTGACCGTGGTCCACGCAGAGCCGTTGAAGCGGCGCAGATCGCCAGGGAAATTGAGGACGTAGACATCGCTCGTCCCACTGCCGGCAATCGCATCGACGTACGGGATGCTCAGTGCGGTCTCGTTCACCCAGACCGACCCGGACAGCCGCGCCAGGCGACCAACGCACCCGGCGGCACAGGTGGTCCCACCGACCCACACGGCGCCTGGCCCGGCCACGTAGATGTCGCTGATGAGCGGCTGATCGGCGATGGTGAAGCTCCGCGCCCACGCCGTACCATTCCAGCGCAGCACCACACCGGAGTCACCGGCCGCGAATACGTCAGTCGGCCCGGACCCGTTGATGTGGTACAGATTGAGCCCGCCGAGTGCCGCGTTGGTCATGAGCGCAAAGGGACCGCCGGACACTGCCAACTCGATGCGCTTCGTGCCGGTAATGGCGAAGGCCGTGGTCCCGGACACATAGAGGCCGAAGATGCCGTCGCCCCCCGCGCTCCGGCGGGATACCGTGCCGCTGCCGGTGAACTGGAGGATCCGCCCATCGGCGGTGCCGAACCAGACGTCCGTCGCGCTCGTACCGGTCACAGCGGTGATGCGCGAGGACACTTCCGCCACCTTGCTCCAGTTGACGCCGCCGTCCGTGGTGCGCCAAAGTCCCCCACCGGCGGTGCTCACGTCGTCGGAGCCGGCCACGAACCACGTCGTGGCCGACGCGGCCCAGCCGCGAGTGAGGACGTCGGCGCGCACCGGCCCACCCACGAGGTACGCGTCCCAGGACGCGATGGGCGGTACGGTGATGCCCGTCACGAGCACACTGGTTGCGGCCTGCACCTGGTTGGTCGTAAAGCCGCCCCCGCTGCACGAGGCCGTATAGGTGATGACCGCCGTGCCCGGCGCGATGCCGGTGACCGTGCCGCTGGTCGAGTTCTGCCCGCCGTTCACGACGTTGGAGCCACCTGCCACCGTAGCAACGCTCGTGGCCGAACTCGACCACGTGCCCGAGACTACCACGCCAGCGCCAGCGGTGCCCGTCACGGCGGCAAGCGAACTGGTCGAACCGACGGTGACCGAGGCCGGATTGGGCGAAAGGGCGACGGCCGTGCACGCGTTCGTGGCGGCGGTGACAGTCACCAGCGCCGACGCGGTGCGTGTCGTGGCTGAGAGGCCGGTGCCGGTACCCGTGCAGGACACGGTGATGGGCGCGCGCCCCGGGGCGACGCCGCTGACCAGGCCACTGTTCGACACGACGGCAATGGCGGTGCTGTCGCTGGCGAAGGTGCAGGCGACGGAGACCGACGGTGAAGCCCGATCGAACGATGGCGTGAGGGTGACCTGTTGGCCCACCCGGACGGTGGCCGTAGCCGGCGTGAGTGACACCCCAAGCAGGGCGGGCGGAGCCGAGACAGTGACGGGCACGGTCTCGCTGGAGCTGAATGGGCGAAGCCCGGGCCCGGTGCAGGTGCCCGTCCAGGCGATGCTGGCAGTGCCAGGAGCGACCGCCGTGACTCGCCCGAGCGAGTCGACCGTGGCCACCGCCACGTTGGACGACACGAACGTGAAGCGCGCCGCCGAGCCGGCGGCGCGCCCCGTGGCCGTGCCCACGATGGCCTGGATGCCGCCTGGGGCGAGGGCGATGGTTCGCGGTTCGAGGGTGAACCCGGTGCACGCCGACGGCAGGGCCGTGACGGTGACCGCCACGGAGGTCGCGCGCGACACCGTAGTGAGCAGCGGGCCGCTGCCTGTGGCGGTCGCCGTGATTTGCACGGGGCCACCGGGAGCGACCGCGGTGACCCGGGCAGCGCCGGTGGCACCGACCGGCGAGACCGTGGCGATGGCCGGGTTGCTCGAGCTGAACACGTACGAGACAGTGGCACCCTGCTCGATGCCCGTGGCTGTGGCCGTGAGATCGGCGGTGGCCTGCTCCGCGAGCGAGAACGGCTGCGGTGGCGACAGCGTGACGGCGGCGATCGCGTCGGGGCGTGGCTCTACCGTGATGACCGTAGAGCCGGACACACTGCTCGACAGGCGCGAGCGCGCGGTGATGGTGACCGTACCGGGCGCCAGCGTGGTAACGGACACGGTGTTGCCGCCCGACTCGGGGACGGTGGCGACGGACGCGTCGCTGGTGCTCCACGAGACGTCGGTGGACGCGCCGCCGGAGGCGGTCACGGACGCGGTAAGCGTGACGGGCTGGCCGACGCGGACCCTGGCGCTACCGGGGGACACCGTCACGGCGGAGACGGCCGGCGTGGGGGGCGGGGGAGCGGGGGGTACCGGAACGATAGGATCACCGCCACCACAAGCGGTGCCAAACGCCATGCCCGCCCCCAAGAGCAGGCGCCGTGCGCCGTGCCCGCGCGTCCAGACGTTCACGGAGCCTGCCTCGCCCTCGCCGGAAACCCAAAGCTGGCCCCAATCTTCGCGGCGTAGGTGTTGAAGGCGTTGAAGGCCCCGGCTTGACCGTTGGAGAACTGGAAGTCGCCGAACTTCTGTCGCACCAGCACCACGCCAGCATCGAGATTCACGCGCTTGCTCCACAGAAAGGCCACGCCTGCACCCGCCCCAAAGGCCGTGCCGCCTGACGAGGATCCGAAATTGTTGGACTGGTTCAATACCGCGAGACGGCCTGCGACGTACGGGAACAGCTTCTCAGAACTGGTATTGGGAAGCCACCGCGGCTCGAGAAACGCTCCGCTGATGCTGATGTTCTGACCGCCGGACGCGTGTCGCGTGAATTGCCCGCCAACGCCAACCGTCAGCGTCCCGAATGATTCGCTCGAGTACAGGCGATTGAAGCGCAGCTGCGGCTCGATCCCCACACCGCCGATCGCAGACCCACTGCTGCCCTCGAACGATGTACCGAGAGCGGAGACGTGGAACGAAACTTCTGCGCGGCCTGGGCCGATACGCGTGGCGCAGCCGCGAGCAGCGCGAGCGGCAGTGCGAGTGAGCGCAAGGCCGTCACCCGGACCAGAGGGCGATGGCGTGTGCTGGGCGCGCGAGACGTCGCGCCGACATTCGACGTAGTCAACGGGGGGCTCGGTAAGGAGGAGAGGAGGAACGAGTCATCGGATGCGCTGCAGCGGCCCCAGCTGGACGTTCTGGACCACGATCGCCCCTTCGCGGCGCGAGATCGTGAATACGAGTTGCGCGAAGCGCGACCAGGGACGCCCGCCACCGTCGAACTTCTCGAGTTGCAGGTCGATCTGGGCCCGCACGACGCCCGCGCTCTCGTCCTGCAGGTATGGTGGCTGCGGGACCTTGACCGCATGCCCATCGCCGTCCTTGAAGAATGCCACGAGGTCGCGGCTGGTGGACCCGCCACGCCGGATGTCCCGCACGAGACTGTCTGCCACGTGCCGCACGTCGTTCATGGTCGGCGCCGCGGGGGCGGCCTCGGTGGACCTGGACTCGGTGGCGCGCTCCGGCGGCCGTGCGGTGGAGGTGCCGACCGTCTCCGGCGCGGTGGCCGTGGCCGGTCGGGACGGCGCCGCACTCGACGGTCCGACCGCACTGCCGGCCGGTGCCGCCGGCGCTCCAGCCGTCGTTCTCGGCACCGCGGTTCCCGCACGTGGAGGCGAGGCCGTTCGCGGTGATGGTGGGATTGCCCGCCCCTCCGCACCCGCAGCCGGCGGCGCCGGCTCCCTTCTCGCGGTGACGGGTTCACGGGCCGAGACCGCGGCGGCGCTGCTTGACGGCAGCGGCCTGGCAGGGTTGGCGATCACGACGGGCGCTGTCTCCGCCATCGTGTTCGTCACGTCCGGGGGCGCCGAGGGGCGCAGCAGCCAAACCACCGTCACCGCGAGTACCGCTCCGACGCCCACGAACGGCCCCACCCGACGCCACGGCGCTGCGGGCGCCACGGAGGACGCCGACGCCGCCACCGGCGCTGCGGCCACGGATGACCGCGGGTCCGAGGACCACGTCGACTCGAGCGAGCGCGCCACCCCCCCGGTCACCGTGAGCGGACGCGCCGTCGTACTCGGCGCACGCATTTCCGGCCCGTCCGTGACCGGCGAACTCGTGACGGGGGCGCCCGAAACACGGAGCGGTATCTCGACCGCCAGTACACTCCCGTCCACGTTGGTCGCCTGCACGCGGAGCAACGTCTGCCCGTCGGCCACACCGGAGACTTCGAAGGCCCGAGGGCCGATCGTGCGGACGGTGGCCACGTCCGGCGCCCGCGTCTCGGCCCGAATGGCCAGCGCCGCCACGTCGCGGCCACGGGTGTCGCGCGGCGTCACCGCGACCCGCACCCGCGCCTGCCCCCGCACGTCGATGACTGCTGGCTCCACGTCGAGCGCCACGGCCAGCACCGGCCGCACCGTGACGGTGCAGGTCGCGCGCGGCGCCGCCGACGATTCGGGGGTGAGCGAGCCCTCCACGGCAGCGATCACCCGAACCACGCCCGACGCCAGCCCAGTCGCCTGCAGCCGCTCGCCGTCGATGGCGAGGCACTGTGGCTTGTCGCACAGGAAGGTCACGCCGTGCGCGGAGCGCGGCGCCCCGCTCGCATCGGTCACACGCAACGGGAGCGGGAGGATCTCGCCCACGTCCACCGACAGCGTCGGTGTCCCGAAGGCGAGCGCCGCGATCGGGGCTTCGACGCTGTCCACCACCAGCGTGGCGGTGCATCCCGCCGCCTCGGCCTCGATGACGGCCTGCCCGGGTGCGATTGCGAGGGCCACCCCGTTGGCGTCGACGTGCACGATGCCTGCGCTGCGTGAGCGCCAGCGAACCGGATGCACGGCGGCCGTGCCGCGGTCATCGAGGCAGACGGCCTGCAGGGGCACCGCGGCCCCGAGTTCGAGCGGCCCCGTGAGCGGCACGAGTCGCAGCACCACCACCGGCCGCGCCTCCACCCGCAGCGCCACGTCGACCTGCAGGGGCCCCGCCTGCGCATTCACCAGTGCGTCACCGCGCGCCAGCGCCTCGAGAACGCCCGCCTCGTCCACGCGCACGATGTCGGCGCCTTCGATCACGCGCCACTGCACGGGCACCTCGTGGCGCACCTGCCCCGTCGCGTCGAACACGGTGGCCACCAGCGTCTCGCGATCGCCGATGCGCAGCGGCTCGGGGACCGGGTCGAGGACAAGCCGCGTCAGCGGCGCGAGGGCGACCGTGATCGTGGCAGCCGCGGTCGTGCCGTTGGCGGTGACCTGCACCTGCGCCGTGCCAGCGCCGACTCCACGCACGATCCCGTCGCCACCGACGGTGGCGACGGCCGGATTGCTGCTGCTCCACAGCAAGCTGACGCCCGTGACCGGCTCACCCTGCGCCGACATGACGCGTACGCCCAGCTCAATCGCGCCCCCGGCGAAGATCGTCGCCCCCGGCGGCGACAGTGTCACCACCGGCGCCATGACGCGCGGCGTGGGGGTCGGTGTGCGGGCAGGGCCTACCGGCACCGGGCTGACCGGCGTGCGTGCGCTCAAGGCCGGCACCACCTGTGCCCGTTCGCGCTGGATTTCGGCCGCGGCCAACGCCAACTGCCGGCGCGCGGGGCCACCGTCCATTGGCAGGTTCGCCCCGAACACCTCGGCCACATCGTCAAGCGACGGCCAGCGCTCCTCGGGCTGCTTGGCCAGCATGCGCATGACGGCGTTGGCAAGGAACGCCGGACAATCCGGACGTCGCTCCCGCAGGGGCACCGGCGCCTCGTTGCCGTGCGCGGCGATGAGCCGGTACAGCTCGCCGGTGAAGGGCGGCTGCCCGGTAAGCAGCTGATACGCCGTCACGCCCAGCGCATACTGGTCGGAGGCCGGTCCCACGGCCTTGTCCGAAAACTGCTCGGGGCTCATGTAGACCGGCGTGCCGATCTGCGTCCCCGACTTCGTGAGTGCCGTCCCGCCGATTGCCTTGGCGATGCCGAAATCGGTGAGCACGACATCGCCCTTGGGATTCACCATGATGTTCGCCGGCTTCACATCACGGTGGACGACCCCCTCGGCATGGGCATGGGCCAGCGCACGCGCCGCCTGCAGCAGAATCCAACGGGCCTGGTCGATGGGCATTGGCTCGGGCCGACGGCACAGGTCGTCGAGGGCAGCACCTTCCACGAAACTCATCACGAAGAAGATGAGCTCGTGGTCCTCGCGGATGTCGTGCACCACGATGATGTGCGGATGCTGCAGACGGGCGGCGATGCGCGCCTCCTGCAGGAAGCGTTCCGCCATGCCCGGCGTGAGGCTGAGCCGCGGGTCCATGACCTTGATGGCCACAAGCCGATCGAGCTTCAGGTCTTTGCCGAGAAAGACGACGGCCATTCCACCGCGTCCGAGTTCCCCGGCCACGTCGTAGCTCCCCGCCGTGGCCAGACGAAGGCGGTTGAGGAGCGGATCGGTGGCGGGCGCGGCGGTACCGCTGAACACGTCGGACGACACGGGAAATCGGTTGGGGCGCGGGGAGTGTGATTCACGTTACGGCGCGGGGAAGCGCGCCGGAAGGTGGTCCCGTGGCCGGGATACCTTGCCCCAAGGCCTGCGCTGTTGGAGACTCCGCTACATCGCGCGGCACCACCACGACCTCCCTCCCCTGATCATGAAATCCTTTGCCTTTGCCCTGTCGCTGACGACCCTGTGCACGGCGGTCGCCGCGGCCCAGCCCGGCGCCCGCCGCGCGGCCCCCAGCACGCGGGCCACCACCACGGTCGAACTCACCTTCGCCGACACGGCGGCCCAGCGGGCCGCCGGCAAGCCGGCGCTCGTCCGCATCGATTACGGCCAGCCGCATTTGCGCGGCCGCACCATCAACAGCGAAAACCTGGTGCCATACGATCAGGTGTGGCGCCTCGGGGCCAATGCGGCGACGCTGCTCACCACCGAGGCCGAACTCACCATCGGCGGCACGAACGTGCCGGCCGGGCGCTACATCATGCAGGTGCTGCCCACCCGCAACAGCTGGACGCTCATCCTGCAGCGCGAGACGAGCGGCGCCGCGCAGGTGATGCTCGGGCAGTACGAGGCCGGCAAGGATTTCGCGCGCATTCCGCTGCGCCTCAGCACCCTGTCGGTGCCGGTGGAGAGCTTCAGCATCTGGCTGGTACCAAGCACCGCGCCCGGCGCGCAGACCGGCGTACTGACCATGGCCTGGGGCACTGTGCAGTTGCAGGCGGATTGGGCGGTGCGGTAAGGCCGTCCGCTTTGGCCGTGCGTTGACGCGCGGCCGCGAGGTCGTGCCCTGAGGTGGTGCGGCGTGGGGGCGGTCACTTCCGCCACCGCGCCCACCACTTCGTCGCTTCGGTCGTCAGCCCGCCAGTCAGCGCGCCGGCAAAGCCAAGCACGAGGACCGCCGCCAGCAGATCGGGGTGGTTCGTCATGCGTGACATTGCCACCACGCCTTCGGATGCTGCTCGCCGCATGCCGCACGCGCTTCGGCGCCGCTGCCGCCCTGTTGTTCGTGACCGCGCCGCCGGTGACGGCGCGGGCCGCCAACCGTCTCCCCTTCCGTGCCGGGGAGTGGGCGGCGGAGTGCTCGGCGGCCAACCTCGGCGGCGTGGGCGTGCTGCGCCTCTCGGATGCCCGACGGGCGTAGCTGGCCGACGTCCAGGGGCGCTTCACCCGACGGAGCGGCGGCAACAGCGATGGCGGGCCGGAGCTTCCGATCGTCACCGACGCCGAAGCCTTGCAGCTTCATGTCGGGCGGCGTCATTACGGCGTGCTCGCACCGCGCGTGGTGCGCCAGTTCACGTGGGGCGTGGTAGGAAGCTACGGTCGCAGCGAGCAGCGCGCAGGCGCCTTCTTCGTGTCGGCG
This sequence comes from Gemmatimonadota bacterium, assembly GCA_021299375.1. GTDB lineage: Bacteria > Gemmatimonadota > Gemmatimonadetes > Gemmatimonadales > Gemmatimonadaceae > Gemmatimonas. Next base: position 732 of record JAJTGR010000011.1, on the reverse strand, counting down.
CCCATCCAGTACGACATCTACAACCTATCCACAACCGCCGCACCACGCGAAACCCCCGCCCTCACGTAAGTGACGACGGGGGTTCGGTTTACAAAGTAGCTGGGGAGAGACTCGAACTCTCGACCTCACGATTATGAGGGGATTTCTTCGACGCGGTAACCGCTGAGAAATCAACACCTTACAATCAGGCGTATGCGCAACACCCGCCGGGCGTATGCGCATACGCTGCCATACGGCAGCGTACCCCTGCCCCATCGGCCCCGTTCCACGCCCCCCGCCTGGGGCGTCGGACAGGCCACGAAAATTACGCCAGTAGGCTCGCGCACATCACTCTCAACCCACGAGGGCACTGTGCGCCAAGCCAAACCATACCTGAACGGAAGGAGATTCTGGGGGAACTTCGAGCGCTTCGCCGCCGTCGGCGGCAAGCGCGAGCCCCTCATCCCCAAGGGCCAGACCGTCGCGACCGACAACCCGGTGGTCGCCCAGGGCGTCTTTAACGAGCGCTGGGCCCAGCTCGAACGGGCGCTCGACCGGCACCAGAACGGGCTGCCGGTTATCGTCGAAAGCCCGCGCGGGGTGACGCTGGTCGACTATGCGGTGCGCTATCTCTCGCGCCTCGGGGCCAAGCGCAACACCAAGGGGGAGCCGCTGCACCCCAAGCGAGGGTTGGACCGTCGCAAGCGCAGCATCACGGCCTGCCTCGAGACGCCCACCATGCGGCGCGTACAT